>DASRHY010000019.1:0-79090 GCA_035650275.1 Kribbellaceae bacterium
GACTGCTCGACGACCTTGCGCAGCTTGTCCGGGTCGTCGCCGCGCAGCGTGAAGCTGACGCGGATCTGCTCGTAGCCGTTGCGGACCTCGTCGGACAGCCCGAGGATGCCGAGCAGGTCGATGTCGCCCTCGACGGTGGACGAGACCTCGGTGAGGTTCACGCCCCGGGCCGCGGCGACGTTGGCGATCCCCGCGGTCAGGCAGGCGGCCAGCGCGTGTAGCAGGTACTCGACCGGTGTCGGGCCGTTGTCGTTCCCGACCAGCACCGGCGGGTGGTCGGCGTCGAACGTGAACGGCTCGCTGTGCGTCATCTCCTGCTTCGCGCCGTGGAACCCGTGGATCGTGGACCGGTTGTGCGTCCCGCTGATCCAGGTGTTGGTGGCCCGGAAGCGGAACTTCGCGATGCCGGGGTCGCCCTTCACGGCGTCCAGCGTGGCGAACAGGGTCGCGGTGTCGACGCCGTTACGGACGGCGTTCTCGGTGACGGTCATGCTGTTCCCTCCATAGGATGGTTGGTGCTTCCTGTAGAGCGTCGCCGTACGACGGCGAGCCCACATCCGTACTGGACACGGATCTGCGGGTACGTGGATCGGGCCCGAGGGTCGACACTGAGACGGTGACGACGGTGGGGGCCGCGAAGAACGCGGACGTGACGGCGCGGGAGGCCGAGGTGCTCGCGCTGATCGCCCGGCACCTCACCAACGCCCAGATCGCCGAGGCGCTGTTCATCTCCCCGCGGACCGTCGAGACCCATGTCTCCGCCCTGCTGCGCAAGCTGGGACTGCCCGACCGGCGCAGCCTGGCCCGGCACGCAGAGGCGATCCCGGGTCTGCTGGTGTCGACCGGACGGCCCGGACTGCCCGCGCCCGTGACTCCGTTCGTTGGCCGGCACGCTGAGCAGGAGGCCCTGGTGGCGGCGCTTCGGGAGCACAGGATGGTGACCGCGACCGGGCCGGGCGGGGTCGGGAAGACCCGGCTGGCACTGAACGTCGCCGCGTCGACCGCCGCGTCCTACCGCGACGGTGCGTGGTTCGTCGACCTCGTCCACTTGACCGATCCGGCGCTCGTCACCGCGGCCGTAGCGCAGACGCTCGGCGTACCGGAGCAGGGCACCGGGTCGACCGAGCAGGCGCTGGTCGCCGCGCTCGCCGGTCGGGACGCGCTGGTGGTGCTGGACAACTGCGAGCATGTGCTCGACGGGGTGCGGGACTGCGTCGAGCGGATACTGGCCGGATGCCCGGACGTGCGGGTGCTCGCCACCAGCCGGACCCGGCTGCTCGGACCTTATGAGTCGGTGTACGCCGTGCCGGGACTGTCGGACGAGGACAGTGTCGCGCTGTTCGCCGCCCGTTCCGGTGCCGCGTCCGAGTTCGACGCCCGACGGGTGACCGCGTTGTGCGAGGCGCTCGACGGGATCGCGCTGGCGATCGAGCTCGCCGCCGCCCGGTACGCGACCCTGGGCCTGGACGGTCTCGAGGCCGGGCTGGACGAGCGGCTGCGGTTCCTCACCGGCCGGGCGCGGCCGGGTGACCGGCACCGCTCGCTACGGGACGCCATCGCGTGGAGCTACGACCTGCTCACCCCGGATCACCGGTCGCTGCTGCGCTCGGTCGCCGTCTTCGCGGCCTGGTTCGATGTCGAGGCCGCCCACGTCGTCACCGGTACAGGGCGTGCGTTTGTCGCCGACGGACTGGCCCGGCTCGCGGAGCACAGCCTGCTCGTCGTCGAGCCCGGTACGCCGACCCGGTACCGTGCGCTGGAGACCATCCGGCAGTACGGCGCCGAGCAGCTCGAGCTCGCCGGTGAGCTCGACCAGGCCCGGACCGCCCACGAACGGTGGTGCCGCGGCGTCGTCGCCGCACTCCGCGAGGCCGAACCCGACGACGCCTGGTGCGCCCGGTTCGACCAGGTCGTCGACGACCTCGGCGCCGCCCTGGTCTGGAGTGCCGCGACGGCCGGCGCCGATGAGCTGGCGGCAGACCTGGCGGGTCTGCTGTTCATGCGGGGATGGCCCGCCCAGGCGCAGCACCGTTACCAGCAGGCCACCGCACTGGCCGGGACGACCGCGGCGCGACTGCGATACCTGCGGCTGGCCGCCGGCGCGGCCGCCAGCCGGTTCGCGGGTGCCGACATCCTCCGGCTGCTCCGTTCCGCGGCCGACCTCGCAATCGAGACGGGCGACGGGCCAGGGGCAGTCCGGGACCTGGCGACCATGGCGATGTACATCGCCCGCTCACCCGGCATCATGTCCGAACCGCATCCGCCCGAGGAGGCGGTCGCCCTGCTCGAGGAGGCGCGGCTGCTGTCGGACGCCTCGCCTGGCGCGGAGGCCGCCCTCGCGACTGCGGAGGCTTTCGTCGAGGCCGCCGTCGAGCCGGGCAGGGTCGAGCCGGCGCGGCGTGCCGTCGCCCTGGCCGAACAGGCAGGCGACGGCATCTCGCACAGTGCTGCTCTGGACGTGCTGTGCTCCGAGCTGCTGGCGGTGCACGACATTCCCGGCGCGGTCGAGGTGATCCGGCGCCGTACCGAGGTGATGCGCCCGCTCGGCGTCTCGGCGATCACCGGGTACGAGGTCGTCGACGTCCACCTGATGGCCTCCGACGTGTACCTCGCGGCCGGTGACTTGGCCGGTGCCGGGGACAACGCCGACCTGCTTGCGCGGCTGCCGTTCTACCGCGACGAACCTCACCTGAGGATCGCGCGGCGGATCAAGGTCGACGCGTTGGCCGGCGCCCTCGAGGACGTGGTCCGCAACGGCGAACGGTTCCGGGCCGGCTGGCAGCGGGCCGGGCGGCCGGTCGCGACGGATCTCGGCGCCGCCGCACACGCCGTCGCGATGGTGCACGGCATCCTCGGTGACGAGGACCGCCGGTCCGCCTGGCTGGAGATCACCGTCGCCGTCGGCGTCGCTGCGGAGCGACTGGCCGGCTGCGTGACCGGTTGGGCGCCGGTCTTCGACGCCCTGCTCGCGCTGCACCGCGACGACCCCGGCGCCGCCCTCGACCGGCTCAGTGCCGACCCCGACGACCCGGTGTGGCGGCGCTGGGGGAGCGGACTGTGGCGACCGTGGTACGCCGCACTCTGGGCGGAGGCCGCCGTCCTCGCCGGCCACCGCGACGCGGCGGTACGCATCGAGCGCAGCCGGCACGCCGCCCGCGACAACCCGATCGCCGCGGCCGTCGTCGAACGCGCCGCGGCCGTCGCGGCCCGCGACCACGACCAGTTGGTGCGGTTCGCGATCACCTTCGCGCAGCTCGGCTGTCCGTACCAGCAGGCCCGCACAGGCAGGCTCGCCGCCGGCTCAGACCACACACGCTCGTGACGGCCCGCCGTCC
The DNA here is from genome assembly GCA_035650275.1 of Kribbellaceae bacterium. Lineage (GTDB taxonomy): Bacteria > Actinomycetota > Actinomycetes > Propionibacteriales > Kribbellaceae > DASRHY01. The sequence goes on from DASRHY010000019.1 coordinate 3,336, forward strand.
GAAGTCGACCGCCGCGAGCACGGACGGGTCGGCGGCGGCCACCAGCTCGTGGTCGGCAGCACGCCGAGCGTGTCGAACAGTGCTGCGTTGGGAGTCGGGGCCGGAGCCGCCATTCCGCTTGCTGTCCAGCGCAGTGGTCGAAGATGGAACCATGGCGGCGGAAGCGAGCGAGATCGTTCTGAGCAAGCAGGATCTTCGTGAGGTCACCGCGTTTGCCGCGGGGTGTGCGGAGGTGGTACTCGAGATATTCGAGGCCGATCAGCCGGACGACCCGCGACCTCGAGACGCGATTGGTGCTGCGTGGGAGTTCGCTCGGGGTGGTGAGCGTGGAAGATCTCTGCGCGACACAGCTTGGGCGGCGCTCAAGGCAGCCAATGGCGCGGACAGTGCGGCCGCGTGCGAGGCAGCGCGGGCAGCGATGTCTGCGGCAGGCGCCGCCTACTTGCATCCGCTGGCCAAGGCCACCCAGGTCAAGCATGTTCTCGGAGCAGGCGCTTACGCGGCCAGAGCGGCCGAGCTTGTCGCCGGTGACGATCGGACCGTTGGAGCCGAACATGTTAGGCAAGCGGTGCATCGTGCGACACCAGTCGTCGTTGACGTGCTCAAACGCTTTCCGGCGGCACCGGGTGGCGGCGGACGGGTTGGTGAGTTGATCCGCATGCTGGACGCTGCCCTTCGTCACAGACCGCGCTGAGGGGCTGGGTATCGGACGGGCGCGGACCGGTCCGCGTTCGCGGGGCTGTCACGGGACAAGACCGTCGGTCCGGCCGTTTCCAGTGTGGACGGGAAAGCGCTCGTGCTCTCGGTGCCGATCGCTGGGGACAGCGCGACGGCGCCTGCGGTCGTCAAGCAGCTCAGGGCCGGGTTGGCCGACACCCCGGCTGGTCTGAAGGCCGTGGTCACCGGCTCGGCCGGGGTGCTCGCCGACGCCGACGAGGCTTTCGGCGACGTCGAGACCACGCTCCTGCTCGCGGCCGCCGGGGTGGTCGCACTTCTGCTCCTGGTCACCTACCGGAGCCCATTCCTGTGGATCGTGCCGCTCGCCTCGGTCGGGCTGGCGAGCCAGCTCGCCACCGGGGTTGTGTACCTGCTGGGCCGGTACATCGGCGTCACGGTGACCGATGCCAGCACCGCCCTCATGCTGATCCTGGTCTTCGGCGCGGGCACGGACTACGCCCTGCTGCTGATCGCGCGCTACCGGGAGGAGCTGCGCCGCCATCCCAACCGGTACGCCGCCATGGCCGTCGCCTGGCGCCGGTCCATCCCGGCGATCCTGGCATCCGCGGCGACCGTCACGGTCGGGATGCTGTGCCTGCTCGCCGGCCAGATGAACGACATACGTGGGCTCGGTCCGGTGGCCGCGGCCGGCATCGTCGTGGCGTTCGCGGTCGTGACCACGCTGATGCCGGCAGTGCTCGTAATCCTCGGCAGGTGGATCTTCTGGCCCTTCATCCCGCGGTACGCGCCAACCGCCTGCGCCGACATGGCGCAGCAGCACCCCACCTGGCACCGGTTCGCCCAGGCGATCGGTCGGCGGCCCCGGCCGGTCTGGGCGATCACCGCACTCGCGCTCGCCGCGCTGGCCTTCGGCATCTCCGGGCTGCGGTTCGGGCAGCCCGCGGACAAGCTGTACACCGAGGACGTCGGTTCGGTCGTCGGGCAGCGGCTTATCGAGGCGCATTATCCCGGTGGCACCTCCTACCCCGCCCAGATCATCGCGGCGGCCGGGAGCGCAGACAGGGTCGTCGCCGCGGCGGCGAGCGTCGACGGGGTGGCCGCCGCCAGGCAAGCGGCCCGGTCGGCGGACGGCCGGTGGGTACGGGTTGAAGCCGTGCTGGACGACCCGCCGGACTCCCCGGCCGCCAAGGCCGCGGTCCAGCGAATCCGGGACGTAGTGCACGCGGTTCCCGGGGCCGACGCGCTCGTGGGCGGCGAGACCGCCACCACGGTGGACATCGCGCGGGCGGCGGGCCGCGACGCCGCGGTTGTCATGCCGCTCATCCTCGGCGTGGTGCTCGTCGTTCTGGTGCTGCTGCTTCGTGCCCTGGTCGCGCCGCTGCTGCTGGCCGCCAGTGTGGTGCTGTCGTTCGCCGCGGCCATGGGCTCGGCCGGACTGATGTTCCACGCTATCGGCTACCCGGGCATCGCCCCCGCCCTGCCCCTGTGGGCGTACCTGTTCCTCGTGACGCTCGGCGTCGACTACACGATCTTCCTCATGACCAGGGCGAGGGAGGAGGTCGCCAAGGTCGGCAACCGCGACGGAGTCCTCTCCGCACTCACCATGACCGGCGGCGTCATCACCAGTGCCGGGGTCGTGCTGAGCGCCACCTTCGCGACGCTCGTGGTTCTGCCGGTGGTGATGGCGATCCAGATCGGGCTGATCGTATCGATCGGCGTCCTGCTCGATGCGATCATCGTGCGCACGCTGCTCATCCCGACGCTCGCCGCAGACCTCGGCCCTCGGATGTGGTGGCCCGGCCACCCGGCCCGCCACCTTGCCGAACCGCCCATCAGCCGAGACACCGCCGAACTGGCCGCATGACTGTCGGCCGAAGGACCGGACAGGGGACACCATGAAGGCGATTCGCTACCACAGGTATGGCTCACCGGACGTCCTCGCGCTCGAGGAAGTCGACCTGCCGGTCGCGGGCGACAACGACGTACTGGTCCGCGTGCGGGCAGCTTCCGTCAACCCGCTGGACTTCCACTTCATGAGGGGCACGCCGTACCTCGTCCGGAGTCAGGCCGGGCTGTCCCGGCCCAAGGCCACTGGGCTCGGTGCCGACATGGCCGGGCGCGTCGAGGCGGTGGGCAGGAACGTCACCAGGCTCCAGCCAGGGGACGAGGTGTTCGGTGCCCGCGATCTCAACGAGCGTCGCCGCGGCGGGACGTTCGCCGAGTACGTCAGCATCCACCAGGACCGAGCGGTGCTGGCCAAGCCGGCCAACCTGACCTTTGAGCAGGCCGCGTCCGTACCCATCGCGGCATTCACCGCCCTCCAGGCGCTTCGCGACAAGGGGCGGATCCAGCCCGGGCACAAGGTTCTGGTCAACGGCGCGGCGGGAGGAGTGGGCACGTTCGCGGTGCAGCTCGCCAAGGCGTTCGGCGCCGAGGTCACCGGCGTATGCAGCTCCAGGAATCTTGAGATGGTCCACTCGATCGGCGCCGACACGGTCGTCGACTACACCCGGGACGACTTCACCCGTACCGGACCGCGCTACGACCTGCTGGTCGACCTGGCAGGGAACCGGACCCTGTCGGAGATGAGGCGCGTACTCGCCCCGAAGGGCACACTGGTCGGAGTCGGCGGACCGGTCGACGGTCTCTGGATCGGACCGCTGATCGGTCCGGCCAAGCTGCTCGCACTCTCACTGGTCGTGCGCCAGACGATGGCTCCCATGCTGGCGCACAACAGCCGAGACGACCTCGTCGTCCTGCGCGATCTCATCGAGGCCGGAACGGTAGTCCCGGTCATCGACAGGACATACCCGTTGAGCCAGGTTCCCGAGGCAATCCGCTACCTCGAACACGGACACGCCAGGGGAAAGGTCGTCATCACCGTGTAAGCCGACCGAGCTACTGCGAAGATCAGGGGCCGCAGGGTAGCGTCCCGTGCGTGGGCGCAGATCTCGACACCCGGCCTGTGGGGCCGGGAGAGCTGGCTGATCTTGCGAGTCTGTTCGAGAGTCAGAGGACTACTCGCCACTGCTGGTGCATGGCGTTCTGCGTGGCCCGCGGCCAGTTCGCCGCTGGTTGGTTCGGTGGTGGGAACCGGCATCGCTTCGAGGCCATGGCGATGGTGAACGCAACGCCGATGGGGATCTTGGCGTCAGTGGCTCGCGAGCCGGTCGGTTGGTGCGCCTGCGGTCCGCGTTCGCGGTACGCCGGCGCCACGAGCGGACGAAGCCAGATCATGCGTAGTCGGGCGCGCGATGAGGATGCGAGCGTGTGGCTCCTGCCGTGCCTGTTCGTCCGGGTCGGGTACCGAGGTCAAGGGGTCACCTATGCGCTCGTGCGTGCCGCGGTCGAACTGGCCCGCCGCGAGGGTGCCGTCGCGATCGAAGGCTGGCCTCTGGCTGGGTCCGATCGGCAGTCCGCAGATGCGTTCCTCGGTCGAGAGACGGTGTTCGAGGATCTGGGGTTCAGCTGCGTCGAACAGCCCAATCCGCAGCGCGTGATCATGCGACTTGAACTTCGTGGGGCGAGGAATCGCGGTCCGATGCAGAAGTAGTCATTACGCGGTGAGGAGCGAACCGAGAAACAACGGGTCTGCAGGCGGTGCGGCGCCGTCGACGTAGGACCCAGATCGTTGCTGTTGCCGCTGCGACGGTCACGAGCGCCAGCGATCGCGTCGGCGAACCGCCAGGGCAGGGGCGGACCGGGGGCGGGGACCGCTCGCGGTGTGCGGGCGTCAGCACCGGCCATGGTCGGTGCCCGATCAGTCGACCAATGGCGGTGTGTTGGCGGCGATCTCGGCGAACGGTAGCGGGCAGGTCGGGCTGTGGGCGCAGTCGATCAGGTCATCGCAGCCCGCGTCGAGCGCGGTGCGCAGACTGGCGTCGATCACCGTCAGGTCGGCGATCTTGGCCTCGACGTCGGCCAACTTGTGCCGGGCTCTAGTCTGCAGGCCCGCGTTGGGTTTCGATCCGTGCCGGTGCCGCCCGGCTTCCAGCAGGTCGGAGATCTCGTCCAGGGTGAACCCGAGGCGCTGCGCGGCCTTGATCACCCGCAGGATGGTGACGGCCTCTGCGGGGTAGAGCCGGTGACCGCCGGGGCTGCGGTCCGGCGCGGCCAGCAGCCCGCGCCGCTCGTAGTAGCGCAGAGTCTGCTGGTTGACGCCGGCCGCCTCGGCGATCTGCCCGGTGCGCAGCCACGCCGCGGTCACGCTGGGGCCGCCGGTGTCAGCCCCGCTGCCGCCGCGGCCCGCTCGGCCAGCGCGTTCAGCACCTCGACGTGCGCAGCAGGCACCGCCACCTCCAGCAGCACCCGGCCCTCGGAGCCCGGCGTGAACGTGAAGCCGAAGAACGAGCAGCAACTCGATTCCCGCGCCGTCAGCTCGCGGGCTGCCACCTCGCTCGCGGCAGCCAGGCTCAGTCGCAGCACGGTCGGCGCTGTGCGCTCCAGGCCCAGCAGGCCAGTCGCGAACAGGCCGTCGAACTCGGCGACCCGCAGCGGCTGCTCAGCCGAAGGCAGAGTGCAGGCCTGGGGCACCCAGCCGTCATCGTTCGCAGGGTTCAAGGTGACAGGTTCTGTCGTCATGCCTCGACGGTAAACCTGTACCTAGGTATCGAATGCAACCCCGGTCCCAGCTCCGGTCCCGCACTGCTGGCATCGCCGGCCCTGTCGCCGACGTGGACACCGGTGTGGTTGCCGGTGTGGCGCACGCGGTGAATGGTGCCGGCGGGATTGGACTCGATGTCCAGGCCTTGCGGCGCGAGGCGTTGGCGCAGCTCGTCGAGGCTGGCCACGGCGGTGTCGGGCAGGGCGTAGAGCTCCGCGAGCGTGGCGCGGGCGTCGTCATCGTCGGATACCGCGGCGTCCCAGACCACCTCGTCGCCGCGGGTGCTGACCTCGAACGCGAAGAACGCACAGCACGCCTTCTCGCGCGCTGCCAAGTCCCGCACCCAGGGCGCGATCCCGGGCTCGGCGTGGAAGCGGAACCGGATCCCCCCGGGGGTCCGTTCCCTGCCGATGAGCGCCCGGGTGAAGAGGTGCTGATATTCGGCGAGGCGCTCCTCGGCGGTGTCGGGGGCGTTGGTCATGTCGCAGACGATCGGCGTGGATGCTGCCGGGATGTCCATGTGTGGCTCCTTGGGTGGTTGCTGAGGGTCCTTGCGGCGTGCTCGACCTGAATCTAGAGTCTGGACTTGAGTCAAGAGTCAAGAGGTGACGTATGAAGATCGGCGAGGTTGCCCAGCGGGCCGGGGTGAGTGTGGACACGGTTCGCTTCTACGAGCGGCGCGGCGTGCTGCCTGCGGCACAGCGCAGGCCATCGGGGTACCGAATGTTCAGCGAGTCAACAGTGGAACGAATCCGGATGGCCAGGGCGTTGCAGGACCTGGGCTTCACCCTCGACGAGGTCATCGACGCACTGCAGGCCCATGACGACGGCGGAGCGACCTGCGAGAGCGAACGGTGGCGCCTCGAAGCCGTGGTCGACCGGCTCGACGCCAAGATCGCCCAGCTGCGAAGGGCCCGGCGCACCGCGATCCAGACACTGGAGGACTGTCGGGCCGGCCACTGCCGGCTCGCCCGCCAGTCCGTCCCGCCCCAAGCGAGGTAGCGCTGCCTCGCCGCGACCCATGCCACACGACGGCCGAGCAGGGCCGGAGCCTCGCCTGGCGCTCTGCCGGGACGTGGTCGTCGCCGCGGCAGCCAGTTCGGCCTTGCCCGGCATCCGGTCACCACGGATGACGCAGAAGAACATGTCGTCCCGAGGCGGCGGGCTGAGGTCGTCCGGCGAGATGGACGTCGGGGACGGGGCAGATGTGGCGACGACACCAGGAGTCCTGCGGCCTGACCCTGCGGCATCGATGTGGCGGCGCGGTCGCTCGGCCCGTGACCATGGTTGGCGTTCTCGTGGGCCAAGGCGGGGCGTGGGGATGAACATTCCAGTATCGGACGCCGTTTTTCTAATGACCGGTGATTTATGCGGAGAAGGAGATGGCCATGAACCGGCGTACTTACGCCCGACGGGTTGGTGCCATGCTCACGATGGGCGCGGCGTCGTTTACCGTGCTCGCCTTGACGGCGGCGTCCGCCAGCGCGTCCGGGCTCTTTAGCGGCTGCTCATTCGGGTCCACCCCCGAGCGTGCGATCGCGAAGGCGATCGACGACGCCGAGTACTTCGCGTCAGCCGAGGGCCTGTTCAACTGCGAGCTGGTCGGTGAGCCGCTGGTGTGGCGGGACGGCTCCATATTCCGAGCCGCGGTGGACTTGGCCTGCAGCTGACGGCGCTACCTCGGGCGATCTCCTGGTCGCCTCGAAGAGCCCCGTCCCACACGGGGCTGACCCCTGAGCGCCGAGACTGCTCCATTCGCGCCGCGGAAGCAGCGGACTTAATCCGCGGTGGTGGGTTCGAGTCCAGTGGGGGCCTATTCCATGGCCGCTGCACGCCTTCGATGTGTGCGACTACCCGTCCCGCCTGTACGCGTCGTGGTAGTTCCACCACTGATATGACGGGGTCTGGGGATATCCCGCCGGGGAGTCCTCCCACTCCTCCTGGCGACCGAGCGCGGTGATGTCGAGGTAGCTCCAGGTGCTCCCCATTGCTTCGTCGCCGCGGCTGTTGACGAAATAGGTGCGAAACACGCGATCGTCGGCGCGGATGAAGGCGTTTGTGCCGTGCCAGTCGTCCACGCCGAAGTCGGCGTCAAAGTCGTCCGTCAGCGTGTACCACGGGATCAGCTCCCAGCCCATCCGCGCCTTGAGGCGCTCGATGTCCGCCTGCGGGGCCCGCGACACGAACACCAGCGTGGTGTCGCGGGCATTCAGGTGTGCCGGGTTCGCTACCTGGTCGGCGACGAACGAGCAGCCCACGCAGGCACGCTCCGGGTACGCGCCGCCCTCAGCGTAGGTGGTTACCTCCGGCCCATAGAAGGCTCGGTAGACGATCAGCTGGCGACGGCCCTCGAACAGGTCGAGCATGCGTGCTGTGCCGTTCGGCCCTTCGAAGCGGTAGTCCTTCTCCACCGCCATCCACGGCATACGCCGGCGTTGGGCCGCCAGCGCGTCGCGCGCCCGGGTGAGCTCCTTCTCCTTCGCCAGCAGTCGCTCCCGGGCCTCATCCCATTCACGCGGGGAGACGATCGGGGGTGTCTTCATTCGCCACTTCCTCCTCGGACACTCGTTGACCGGGTGCAGCGACACGGGCTGAGCGGAGTGATCGGACGGCGCGTACCGGTCGGTCCCGCCTGCCCGATGTCCTTCGGACAGGGCTGCCGTCCATCACGGGGCCTATGGCAGCATCCTCGACCCTACCCCTCCCGCGAGCGCCGCGCTGGCAAGCAGAGGAGTACACCAGTCAGGCCGCGCGTGGGCAACCGAGCCCGCCGCGACCTGACCTGGCAGGTGTCGCTGCGGCTCGATCTGCGGTACGTCGACAGACCGCTGGCCGCAGGTGCGAGCCGCAAAGAGCCTTGGTTCGTAGACACAGTCCTGACCCAAGCGGTGATAGCGGTTGGTCGCGCCGGCTTGTCGATGCTCACGTCTACGGTAGGGGTCGTCCAGGTCTGCCTGGCTGCGCGATCGACGGAGGTGTCCGTGAGCGACTCAAGAACGACGAAGAACACCGTTGCCTTCTCCGTTCGCCCCCTCGATGTGGATACGTGGCCGGTGTTCGCGCGGCTGGTTGAGGCGAACAACGGCGTGTGGGGCGGCTGCTGGTGCATGGGCTTCCACGTCAAGCTGAAAGCGCGAAGCCCGGCGCAGAACAGGGCCGAGAAGGAGCAGCGCGTCCGCGACGGCCGCACCCATGCGGCCTTGGTACTCGACGGCGAGCAGTGCCTGGGCTGGTGCCAGTTCGGCTCTCCCGGTGAGCTGCCGGAGATCAAGAGCCGGCGCCTGTACGACAAGGGCCTCACCACGCTGCCGGACTGGCGGATCACATGCTTCTTCACCGGCAAGGGTCTGCGGGGCCGCGGCGTCGCCGACGCCGCGCTAGGCGGGGCGCTGACCGAGATCGCCCGCCTCGGTGGCGGCACTGTCGAGGGCTATCCCGAGGAGGCCGATGACCGCACGGTGTCGGGATCGTTCCTCCACACCGGACCGATGGCCGCCTTCGAGAACCATGGCTTCACGCGTACGCGGCCGATCTCTCCGCACCGCTGGGTCGTCACCCGCACCATCGACCCAGCCTGACGCACCATCAGACCCGGCACGATGACGCGGCTGTCCTGGTTGGTGACACTTCTGCACGCTCGTGTCCTTGCTGCCATTGGGATGTGCTGCCTACGGATCAGAAGGTTGGAGATTCGCATCCCTCCGAGCGCCAGTGCGCCTAGCGTCGTGCCCCCGTGCGCCAGGCAAGCCACTCGGTTAGCCGAGGCATGAAGCGCCCGCTCCAGTAGAACGCCCGTAGCATGGACGGCACGACGACCTCACGGCGTCCACTCTCCACCGCCCGGCAGATCGCCTCAGCCACCTGCTCCGGCGTCAAGGTCGGGACGAGACGCGCGATCGTAGGTATCCGCTCTTCAGAACCTGGGTTGTGCAGGAAATACTCGCTGGAGACCTTGGCCGGTACCACGTGCGTCACGCCGATGCCGCTCCGTCGCAGGTCGGCACGCAGACCTGCATCGAATCCGCGCAGCGCGCCGCGAGCGCTGATGTAGCCCACTGCACCTGGCCACGCGATCTGCGAGGCAGGGCTGTCGACATTCACCACCCAGCCCGAACCGCGGGCCAGCATCCCCTCAACGAATGCCCGGGTGATGAAGAACGCCGCAAAGTAGGGCACCGCCGCCATCGCGAGGAATTCCTCAGGGTCTGTGTCCTCGATCCGCAGCCACCGCCCAGCACCGGCACTGTTCACGACAACGTCGGGCACCCCGTGCTCAGCTTGCACACGCTCGGCCATCACCGCTACTGCCCGATGGTCGCTGGCATCACACGGATACGCAGCCGCACTGTCGCCGAGCTCGCGGACCAGCGCCTCCAGCTTGTCCTCGCTGCGTGCCACGAGCAGGACTTGAGCCCCACGCCGGCACATCGCTCTTGCCGTAGCCGCACCAATCCCAGCCGATGCCCCGGTGATGAGAGCAGTCCTATCCCGCAGGTCCACAACGGGAGCCTACGACCCTGCCGCGGCTGGTTTGAGACCGCGTGGATCCGAGGCGCCTGCGTCCGAAGAGCCGGCGGTCACAGTCGCGGTGGTCCACCCGGTGGTGGACCTTGCGGCGGCGGACCGTATGGCGGTGGACCTTGCGTTGGTGGACCTTGCGGCGGTGGGCCTTGCGGCGGTAGACCTGCCGGCGTGTGCGCGACGCCTCGTCGCATGCGTGACGAGCGACGGAGCAGCAGGCCGACTAGCACGGCCCCGAAGAGCACGATGACGCCCCCACCGCCCGCTGCTGGCAGGATCCATCCGCTTGAGCCATCACCAGCCGGCACACGGGCGGCTGGCGTGGGTCCTGCTTCGCCGCCTTCGCCCGGCGAGTCCGTTGGGCTCGGGCTGTCGGTCGGCGTGGGAGCCGCGCTGGCCGACGGTGTCGGCTCGACTTCCGCCTGCTTGTAGTGCGGCGCTCCGTTCGGCTTGCCGTCCAGCGCTACCGAGATCTGCACCGGCATCTGAAACCTACCAAAGGTTCCGAGGCCGGGCCCGGACTTTGCCACGGTGAGGACGAAGTAGTAGTAGCCGGCGAGAGACATGGATCGCCGCGGCGTGCTGTCGGACATGTAGTCGCCTTCGCGGTTGCGATAACGCACTGGGAGCAAGGCCGCGGACATGACCGCCGGCTTGGTTGAGGTGACTGTTGTCATTTCTCCCGAGTCGATCCCGGCCCGGGTCGGCCCGAAAACCTTCAGTTCCGTATAGACGCCGTAGCCCCCGATCACCTTTGCGGCCTGCTTGTTCGCCGTCAGCTTGACGGTTGCCCTCGGTGCCTGGCCCCAGTCGGCGCGGACGCGGTAGAAGAGCACCTCGCCGCCCTGCACGGTGTCTGTCCAGGTGCCCGGCCCGAGTGTCGCTGCCTGGACGAACCCGCCCCCGCCGGCGATGTTTCCCTTCGCCGGCCCACCGGCGACGGGCTTGTTGTTCGACGGCTCCGCATCGGGCGATACCGGAGCGGGCAGGCCGGCCCTGTCGGCCAGTGGCGGCTCCTCGATGATGAGGAACTCGAACGGAATCGTCCCGGTCTCGACCCGCCCGCGGCGGATCTCCAAGGTGAGCTCCGTCGGCGACGCACACGCGGATCCCTCCTCGGCCAGCTCGGGGATGAACGACACGCTGGACGTGAGCATGCCCCGGGTGCCTGCATACATCTGCAGGCCGTTGTAGCGGACGCACTCCGTGCCGTCCGGAGCCGTCAACGCCAGGCCCGCCTGGTCGTTGTAGCCCTTGAGGCCACCGTGTGACGGAGGGTATGCGGTGAATCCGACGTGGATGCTGGATCCGGCCTGCGGCTTGATCGTGTAGTACCTGGCACCCGTCGGTTCCGCGGTGCCGCCGAGACGATCGGTGTAATGGCCCGGCCGGACCAGCGGCGCACCCGCCGGCTGCGGGGTACCCTTCACCGGCTTCCCGGACACCGTGAACGGCCGGAAATCCCGTAGAGCGGCCTGCCCCAGGCATTCGATCAACTCCGCGGGACTGTTGGTTTCGCAGTAGCTGCCGCCACCCTTGTCGGCGATGCACTGCAGCTGTTGCTGGGCCGTGCCCTGCACACTCATCCCGACCACATCGATCCGTAGGTCGATGCCCTGGTTGTGGATCGACTCGGCGACCGCACACGGATCGGGGTTACACGTCTCCTCTCCGTCCGATACCAGCACGATCGAGCGCTGACCGTCCTTGCCCAGGTCTTTCGCAGCCTGGAGGAGCGAGTAGGCGATTGGGGTCTCGCCGTACGGCTTGTACTTCGCGATCTGCGCCTTCAGCTTCGGCTTGTTCGCCGCAGCGATCGGCACCACGAGCTGGGAGTCTGTGCACGCCGTGGGATCCGACTTGTCGAACACCGTGGCGCCGTAAACCCGCATCCCCACCAACGCATCGGCCGGCAACTTGTCCACGACCGTGTTCAACGCGGTCCTCGCCGCGGCGATCTTTGTCGTACCCGACGCGTCCGGCTCCTTCATCGACCCCGACGAGTCCAGGACCAGCACCATCTTTCCGCGTGACTCGTCCGCCGACGCCGGCGCGGGTCCGACGAGCATGCCGGCCATCACGATGGTCAAACCGAGCAGCGCAAGCACGAACCGACGAGGACGCACAGATATCCCACGCATGCAGAGCAGCATCGGCGGCAACACTGTGGTCACACTGCGGCGCCACTGTGCAACCCGCTTGCGCATCAACACGCTGCTCAAGGAGGCTGCGGCTGATGCGCATTCGTCGCTTGTGAACACGGCCGGCATGACTCGTCACCGTAGCGAGCCGATGGCGACCGCGGCGTGTGCATTCGAGGTCTGTGCACGGATTGGCAAGAAGGTGTGCGCGCTCCCGGTATCGGCGGGCTTCATGTGGGGTGACTCTGAGCAGATGCGCCCCGGTGCCCGGTCGGAGGAGCGTGATGGGCGAGGGTTGCTCAGAGCAACGATCTTGGCAATGACACTGGAACGTCCGCGACACCGACCGCCACGAACTCAGCGCCGACGAGCACGCCGCCTGCCCCGGCCACGTCGCCTCGGTGGAGCGGGACTGGGTGGAACTGGGTGGGCCAACCCGGAACGGATCAATCAGCACGCCTGGGGGTAGGGAAGACTTGGTGCGGCGAGGACGTCGGTGTTCGCCGGTGCGGAGGAGATGTCAGTGGAGTACAGGCCGTTGGGCAGGACTGGGCTGCAGGTTTCCGAGATCGGATACGGCGCGTGGGGGATCGGTGCGTCGAACTGGGTCGGTGCTCGTGAGGATGAGTCGGTGCGGGCCGTGCACCGTGCGATCGAGCTGGGTGTGAACTTCATCGACACGGCTCGCGGGTACGGCGAGTCCGAGCGGATCGTCGGTGGTGTGGTTCGGGACTATCCGGGGCAGGTGTATGTCGCGACGAAGGTGCCGCCGCGTGACGGCGTGTTTCCCGCGCCCGCCGGGATCGACCCGTCCGAAACGTTCCCCGGGAGCCACATCCGCGACTCTCTCGAGCAGAGCCTGCGGGAGTCGAGCCTCGATGCGTTCGATATCCTCCAGTTCCACGTGTGGAGCGACGAGTGGATCGGTCGTGGCGACTGGCTGGAGACCATCGCCGCGTTGAAGGACGAGGGCAAGATCCGGTTCTTCGGGGTGTCGATCAACGACTACCAGCCCGAGAACGCCATCGCTCTGATCGAGACCGGCACGGTGGACACCGTCCAGGTGATCTACAACGCGTTCCACCAGCAACCCGAGGAACGCCTGCTACCGGCGTGCGACGAGCACGGCGTCGGCGTGATCGTACGGGTAGCGCTCGACGAGGGCGGCCTGACCGGTCGGATCACCGCCGAATCGACCTTCCCCGACGGCGACTTCCGCAACGCATACTTCGCCGGCGACCGGCGGGCCCGAGTGGAGCAGCATGTGCGGGCCTTGGTGCACGATCTCGGGATCGAGCCCGACCGGCTGCCGGACGTGGCGCTGCGGTATGTGCTCGACTCTCCCGTGGTGTGCACGGTGATCGCGGGCATGCGCAGCGTTCGCAACGTCGAGCGCAATGCGGCCACCAGCGATGGCCGGCGACTCAGCGCAGCGCAGCGGGAGGTAATCAAGAGGCACCGCTGGGAACGGAACTTCTACCAGCTGGCATGAATGAGTGTGTTCGTCGGGGTCCCGGCCGGATCTCGGTGACAGTGGACGATCGGTCCTGGTGGCGACAGGCTGTGAGTCATGGAGGTTCGGTTCGTCACCTCGTCGGGCGCGCAGGAGCACGACGTGCGGGATCTGCCCGCCTTGTTGGGGCGTGGCGGTGGGTTTGTTTGGGTTGACGTTGCTGCGTGGGACGATGAGGCCGAGGCGGTGCTGGTCGAGGTGTTTCACCTCCATCCGTTGGTGATCGAGGCCTGCCGGCGTCGGAATCACGTACCGACGGTCCATGGTTATGAGGATCACTTCTTCGTCACGCTGCACACTCCGTTGGCCGGCCAGGCAGGGCATGTGCATTTGCTGGAGCTGGATCAGGTCGTCGGGCGCTCGTTCCTGGTGACGGTGCACGGGCCGTTGAATCCTGTCGTCGATCCGGCGGAGGCGCTGGTGGAGACCGAGGCGGTGCTGCGGCGGATCCGTGTCGGCCGGTTCGTGCCGCGGTCGCCGGGGGAGGTGTCGTACGCGATCGGGTCCGCGATCGCGCGGCGGCAGCGGGGCCTGATCGGTGCGGTGGCCGAGAAGATTCCGCAGCTGGAGCAGCAGGTGATGGCCGGCGACTTCCGCCAACCCGAGCCGCTGCTGGAGGAGATGTTCTTGATCCGCCACGAGCTGCTCACCGTGCGCACCATGGCGGCGCAGTCGGGTGACGTCTACGCGCGGATCAGCACGCTCGAGCGACTGGCCTCGGAGCAGGATCAGCCGTTCGTCAGGGACCTGGCCGACCAGTTCGATCGGGTCCGCTCGATCGGCGACGGCGAGTCGCAGTTTCTGTTCGGGGTGATCGAGCTGTACCAGACGCGGGTCAGCACGAAGATGACCGTGGCGATGGAACGGCTCGCCGTGATCGCGGCGATCACCCTCCCAATCACCGCGCTCGCCTCGATCTACGGCATGAATGTGATCGTCAACGAGCGCACGCACTGGGCCCAGCTCGCGATCGTCGTCTTGGTGATGGTGACCATGAGCACCCTGCTACTGCGCTGGGCCCGCCGCCAGGGCTGGTGGTGAACGGGGGCTTCCCGCACGACCAGGGACGCCGGGCACTGAGCGGAACGCGAGGACCTCCCGGTCGTGGAGACCGGGAGGTCCTCTGAGTCGCCTGCCCTAGCGCTTTGTGGCCACTACGGTGAGATCACCGAGTCGACCACCAGCGAGCCGGAACCGACGGTGGCGCCGGCGTCGGTCTGCACGGTGAGCGTGCCGGTGATGTTGCGGCCGGGACCCGGCTGCCCGTTGACCGTGAGCGTCGCAGTCGGCGACCACGACGATCCGGACGGGTGGTCGGCGTTGCTGTCGTTGCCGGTCAGCGTGCCCAGCGACGGCAACACGAAGGAGTCGACCAGGTCGTATGCCGTGCTACCGGTCGGCACCGAGAACCCGATGATTCGGATCCGGTACAGCGACGCCACTGGGTTGTTGAGCGTTACCTGTTCGACGGCCGTCGCGCCACCGCTGGACCCTACCTGCACGCACGAGGTCGGGGTGGAGCAGCGGAAGACGACCAGGTCGATGTCCGCCCGCAGGTCGGACGAGTTCCCGGTGCGGACCGTGTACGAGGTGACGCCGGATGGCAGTGTCACGTCGAAGTCCTGCTGCGCCAGGTGCGCGATCGTCGGGCGCTGGGTCTGCGTGCTGGCCAGCGCGCCGCCGCCAACGAGCCGCCCGGTGAACCCGGCGAGCTGGTTGGCGACCGTGTAGTTGCGGGTCTGCGGGATCCCGATGGTCGCCGACGCCACCACGTCCGGGTTGGGCGTGATCGCGGTGCTGAGTACGGTCGCGGTCAGGCCGAACGGCGCCTGCTTGACGTCGGACGTGCGGCGTGCCTCCACCACGAGCTCCCAGACGCCGGGCTGCGGGTTGACCGCCGTCCGGCTGTGGGGCGTGCCACCGGCGCAGCCCGCACCCGCGTCCGGGTCGTAGCAGCTCAGGCTGGAGTTGCTGTCCAGCGGTAGGCCCTGCGGGGTGAACCGCAGGAAGCGGATCTGGCCGGCCCCGGGGTCGGCGCCGCCGCCGGTCATGTCCACCTTGAGCGCGCTGGCGCCTACCGGCACCCGCACGAAGTAGCTGCGGGTGGCGTCCCGGCCGACCGTGCCATCGGCCTGGAAGGTGTACGCGTTGGCCGCCGTGAAGTCCTGCGGCACGAACACCGCGTTCATGGTCATCAGGTCGACGCCGGGCGTGGTCGGGTCGTCGAGCTGCAGGACCGCGGAGTGCGCGCCGGGGCTGGACGGGTTGACCTGTACGGCGAAGTCGACCGCCTCGTTCAGCGGCAGGTTGACTTTCGTCCGCGAGTTGAACGTGCCGTCGTTGCCGATCCACCGCACCTCGTGCGCCACCGGCTTGGCCGGCCCACTGGTCCGGGTCAGGGTGTACGTGCGGTTGTACTTCACCCCGAGCGTGACGCCCTCGCGGTCGTGGATGCCGACGCCGACGTCCGGGGTGGCCAGTTGGCCGCTGAGCACCGTGCTCACCGGCACCGTCGCGGTGATCGCGTTCGGGCGCTGCCCGGCACGGAGCTGGTTCCAGGCCTCGGTGACAGAGAGCAGGCCGGCGCCCTGCTCGTAGGCGCCGAGCTGGGCCTGGTAAACCGCACTGGACCGGATCGCGCTGCGCAGCGCGGCTGCGGTCGGCCGGGTGCCGAACGTGGCCTTGTACGCGCTGACCAGCAACGCGCCGGCTCCGGTGGCCTGGGGGGCGGCCATCGAGGTGCCGTTCAGCATCGAGTAGCCGGGCGGCAGGGTGTAGGTGCCGGTCACCGGGCCACCGGGCTGCCACAGCGGTGTGGTGGAGATCGCCGCGCCGGGCGCGACGATGTCCGGCTTGAAACCGCCGTCCTCACGCGGGCCGCGCGAGGAGAACGGGTGCAGGCCCTTGTCGTTCAGCGGGTCGGAGCCATAGTTCGAAAGCCAGGTCGCCCTGGTGATGTACGCGCCTGTGCTGATCGAGTTGGTCGCCACCGACGGGTCGCCGACGGTGTTCGCCCCGGCACCACTGTTGCCGGCCGAGAGGAAGATCTGCATGTTGAACTCGTCGATCGTGCGGTTGTAGAGCTCGGCGCGGGCGTTGTTGCCGTCGTTGAGCGCCGGCAGTCCGCCGATCGAGATGTTGACGACGTCGGCGCCGTTGTGCGCGGCGTACAGGACGCCGTCGATCAGGCCGCTGCTGGTGCACGACGTGGTGGTCAGGCAGACCTTGACCGCCATCAGCTGCGCGCCCGGAGCCGCACCGCTCATAGCCCCGCCGAACAGGCCGTTGGCCGAGGTGATGCCGGCGACGTGGGTGCCGTGCTGGGCGCCGGCGATGCCCAGGTTGACGACCGAGCCGCCGGTTCCGGTGTACACGGACCGGTCGGTCACCACGACGAACGGGACCCGCTCGACGACGGCCGTGGCGGGGTTGTCGGTGCCGAAGTGACCGACGTCCCGGTTGACCTTGAAGTCGATCATCGAGGTCTCGTCGCTGAAGTCGCCGTCCTGGTCGAGGTCGACGTAGACCCGCTTGGTGACGCGGTCCTGCAGAACGCCGATCGACTCTCCGACCGCGCCGTCCCGGTCGATGTCCCCGCCGAGCTCACCCTGGGCGAGTTCGCCCACGTTCTCCCGGAGCACGCCGAACGCGTACGGCCCGCCGGCGGGTGGTGTGGTCCAGGTGCGGCCGCCTGCGGTGAAGGTACCGAGGAAGCTTCCGCTGGTGGTGACCCAGGTGCCGTCACCCGAGGTCGGGGAGTTTGCGTTGTACCAGTCGACGATCTTCGGCAGGCCCGTCGTCGTGGTCTGCAGCGCCGGCGTGTCGAGATCGATGCCGGAGTCCAGTACGGCGATCGTGGTCCCGCGGCCGTCCCACTGCGGGTTGGCCAGCGCGAACTGGGCGGCCTCTGTGTCGCCAATGGGCAGGTACGGGTTGACCCGCGGAGTGTTCGCGTCCGGCGGTGTCTGCGGAATGGGCTGCTGGGTGCCCTCCGGCTGCGGGTCGTCGATCGGAACCAGCCCGTCGACGTCCACCGCCGAGACCGCGCTCAGCGCGGCGGCCTTCTCTGCGTTCCCGGTGGGGATCTCGACCTTGAGGTAGTCGACGGACCTGTCCGACTTCAGTACCACGCCACCGAGGGCCCGCAACTGGTCGGCGGCGGCCGACATCTGGTCGCGCTGCGCCGCGACCAGCAAAGTCACTGTCGGCTTGCCGGCGCGCTGGGCCGCTGCGACCCGCGCCCGGTCGGCATCGCCGAGGCCTTTGTCGGATTTCGGTTTCGCCTTGGTCGCCGCCGCGGCCGGATCGATGCCGCTCGACAGCGCGGCGGTCGCCGGGACGGCGGTGGCGGTGGCCAGCCCGAGCATCGCCGCGGTTACCGCGGCGATTCGAGCGAACCTGCGAGGCCTAGGCGTCGGTGGTGCCAGAGTCATGGTTGGGTCCCCTCCCAGGGCGGAATTGTAGGAAGATTGGACTCTGTCGAGCCGACGAGCGCAATAGCTTGTCGTCGTCGCGCACCTCAGCGAGCTCAGGTAGACCAGCTCGTCAGCCCACGTCCGGGCCGCGATGCGTCCTGCGCCGAAGGGTGCACCTGCAGCGGTCCGCTCATGTCCAGTGAAGGGTCCGGCGCCCGCCGCGGCCGGGCACGGCAATGTTGCCTATAGCAACGCCTCTGTCAATGGCGGTGTCATTGAACGGGAGTCGGAACATGCCACAGACGAATGTGTGATAGTCTTTTACATTGTAAGCGGCTATGACATCAGTGGGCGGCGTGCGATGGGAACCGAGATTGCAGGACGGGTCTGTGTGACTGGTGCGAGCGGCCAGGCAGGTCGAGCGGTGGTCCGTGAGCTCCTGGAGCACGGCTATGAGGTGGCGGCGACCGATCTCGCGGCGACGCGGGATGATCTCGAGGCCGGGATGCTCAGGGCAGACCTGACGGACTACGGACAGGCACTGCAGGCGCTCGAGGGCACCGAGACGGTGGTTCATCTGGCCAACATCCCGGCACCCGGCCTGTCCACGCCCGCGGTGACGTTCAACGCCAACGTGGCGATGAACTTCAACGTCTTCTACGCGGCGGCGAGGCTCGGTTTGCGGAGGGTGGTGTGGGCGTCGAGCGAGACGACGCTCGGCGTCCCGTTCGGCGTCGGTCCGAACGAGATGCGCTTCATGGAAGCTGAGGGCGTCGCGCCGCGCTACGCGCCGGTGGACGAGGACCATTACCCGGTGGCGACGGCGACGTACGCGCTCTCGAAGGTCGCCAGCGAGACGATCGCGCGCCAGATCGCGCAGTGGTCGGGCATGCCGTTCGTTGCGCTGCGCTTCTCGAACATCTTCGTCTCCAGTGAGTACTCAGAGCTGCCTTCGATCTGGTCCGATCCGCACGCGCGCAAGTGGAACCTGTGGGGATACGTCGATGCGCGCGACGTAGGAGCGGCCTGCCGCCTGGCGCTCGAGGCGCCCGCTGAAGCGGTCGCGGGCAGCCCAAGTTTCGTTATCGCGGCAGCAGACACGGTGATGAATCGTCCGTCGCCGGCACTCCTCGAGGAGGTCTTCCCCGGTGTCCCGCTGACGCGTGAGCTCGGGGAGTTCGATTCGTTGCTCGCAAGCGATCGCGCCCGGCAGGCGATCGGTTACGAGCCGCAGCATTCTTGGCGGGATCATCTCTCGGCGTCCTGAGGGCAGCCACCGACGTGTCGGCTAGCCGAGCAAAGCCCTACCATCACGGCGACCTGAAGGCCGCGCTGGTCGACGGCGCCGTCGCGCTGATCGCCGAAAGGGGAGTACGGCGCTTCTCGCTCGCGGAGCTGAGCCGCCGTCTCGGGGTAACGGTGGCCGCCCCATACCGGCACTTCGTCAATCGGGATGAGCTTCTTGCAGCCGTCGCCGTGCGAGCCCTGCAGGCGTTCGGGGAGGCGCTGGCGGCGCAGTCGTCCGAGACCGATCCGCCCCAGCAGAGGCTGGCGGCGATGGCCGCCGGCTACGTTCGGTTCGCCGCCGAGCAGCCGGCCTTGTTCGGCGTCGTCTTCGGCCTCGGCCTCGATAAGAAGCAGCGCCACCCCGAGCTGCGTCAGGCGTACGAGAACGTCGAAAGCATGCTCGAGGCTTGCGTCGCCGAACTCGGCCCACACGATCCAGATGGCGCCGAGCAGCTCACCGATGCGATCGAGGCCACGGCACACGGATACGCAGCGCTGCTCACGGATCAACCGGGACCGCCGGACCCGGCCGACATCGATCGCGCCGCCGAACAGGCCGCGAGGGCGGTTCGGGCGCTGATCGAGGGCCGAGCAGCCCTCCAGGGGTCCGGCTGAGCGGAGCCGGAAACCACGAAAGTGCCGCACTGGCGCCCGACCCGAGGGACGCAGGCTCTACCTGGAGAACGGTCGCGAGGGAAACCGCTGAAAGGTGCGTTGACCAGACTGTGCCCCGGGCCCTACTCTGAACATATGTTCAGAACGGACGTTCAGTTCGAGCTGAAGAGCGGGCGACGTTGTGCAGGTGGTCGCCGCGGTCTGCCCGCGGGCTGCGATGTCGCGGTGCTCGGTGGCGGGATGTCCGGTATGGCGACCGCCGCGCGGCTGCAGGCGGCGGGATTGTCG
Source organism: Kribbellaceae bacterium (assembly GCA_035650275.1). GTDB lineage: Bacteria > Actinomycetota > Actinomycetes > Propionibacteriales > Kribbellaceae > DASRHY01. The sequence continues at coordinate 23,397 of DASRHY010000019.1, forward strand.
ACTGTCGTGCTCGAAGCACACGGGCACGTCGGGGGGTGTGCCGGATACTGGCGGCATCGCGGCTACTCGTTCGATGTCGGCGCAACCACATTGGTCGACTTCGAACCGGGCGGCGTTGGCGCCGAGTTGCTCTCCTCGATCGGCTTGCCCGCGATGTCGGGGGAGGCATTGCCGGGTTACCAGGCGTGGCTACCGGACCGGGTGGTGTCGCTCTACCGTGATCAGGCGAGCTGGCATCGCGAACGCCTTCGCGCGTTTGGCAGCACCGAGGCTCATCGCGCGTTCTGGGCGCTGCTCGACACGCTGGCGGACGCGTTCTGGGCGGCGAGCAGGACCGGTGTGCGGCTGCCGATGCGGCGCCCGGCCGATGTGGCCGTCAATCTACGGACCGTCGGGCCGCGGCGGTTGCCCCTGGCCAGGTATCTCCACCAGACCCTGGGCGACGCTTTGCGCCGTCACGGCCTGAGTGATGACGTGGCATTGGTCGCCCTGCTGGGGATGCTGGTCGAGGACACCGTGCACAGCAGCGTGGATCGCGCGCCGCTGATCAACGCCGCGCTCGGTGTCACGATCCGTGGCGCGGGTCTGTCCCGGCACCGTGGCGGGATGCACGGGTTCTGGCGGCGTTTCGTGTCCCACTATCGTGGGCTCGGCGGTGACCTGCAGGTGGGCTGCCGCGTTCAGGCGGTCGAGCCGGACGGTCAGGAGTTCTGCGTCCGGACGCGGCGCGGAACGGTTCATGCGGGCCAGGTGGTGTGCGCGTTACCGGCGCAGACGACGGCGCAGCTCATCTGCTCGACGCCGGTACGTCGGCGGCTTCAGCGTTATCTGGACCGCGACGAGGGGGACCTCGGCGGCGCAGTCGTCGTCTTCCTCGGCGTCCCGGACGACGAGGTGGAGCACCAGCGGCTCACCCACCATCAGCTGCTACATGACTACGGCCAACCGCTGGGCGATGGCAACAACATGTTCGTCTCGGTCTCGGCGCCTGGTGATACCGAGAGTGCGCCACCGGGGCGGCGCGCTGTGATGATTTCCACCCACACGGACCTGTGGGCCTGGGAGGGCCTGTCCGAGCCCGAGTACGGGTGGCGCAAGCGGTTCCTCGGCGAGCGTCTGGTCGATCTGACCCGTCGTGTCTATCCACGGCTCGGCGAACGCGCCGCCGTCCAGCAGGTGGGTACGCCGCGCAGCTACGAGCGGTTCGCCTTTCGTCCGCGCGGTGCGGTCGGCGGAGTCAGGCAGAGCCTGCACAACTCCAACCAGCATGCGATTCCGCACGATCTGGGCATGAAGGGCCTCTGGCTCGTCGGCGACTCGACCTGGCCGGGTCTCGGTACCGTGGCGTGCGTCCTCGGCAGCCGCATCGTGTCCGATGGCGTCCTGCACGCGGCGCGGCGTCGTACGTTGCGGAGCGCGCGATGACACCCACGATGCCGACGCTCGCCGAGCTCGGTGACGACCTGACGGTCACGTCGTCGTACCAGCGGATCATCGAGCTGGCGCGGCCCGCGGTCGGCGTCGGACTGTTCACCTTCGCGGCGTGGCGCCAGTGGTGGTGGCTCACGCCGCTGATCATGTTCGGCATCTTCGTTGCCGTGGTCACCGCGACCCACGACGTCGTGCACCGCAGCATCGGTCTCGGTAGACGCCGAACGGAGTGGGCGTTGTTCATCCTCGGCCTGGTCCTGCTCGAGAGCGGTCACGCATACCGGGCCACGCACCTGCAACACCACCGTCGGTTCCCCGACCAGGACGACCCGGAAGGCTATCCGGCACGCCTCGGCTTCCTCGGTGCCCTGTGCTACGGACCCATCTTCCTGGTCCGCCTGTGGTGGTGGGCATTCCGGCGGCGCCGGCAACGGGGATGGCTGATGCTCGAGGCGGCCGCCCCGGTCGGAGCGGTGACCGGCGGTGTCCTGCTCTGGCCGGTCACACCAGCAGCTCTGGTGTACGCCGTGATGGCGATCGTCGGAAGCTGGGTCTATCCACTGCTGACGGTGTACCTGCCACACCACGACTACGGCGACACGGCCTTGACACAAACGCGCACGCTGCGCGGGCGGATCGTTCCCGCGATGTTCCTCGAACTCACCTACCACCTCGAGCACCATCTCTACCCACAGGTCCCGAGCCACCGGCTCGCGGCGCTGGCTCACCGGCTTGATCCGTTTCTGTACCGCGCCGGCGTGCGGCCCAGAAGGGTCATCTGAGTGGCCGGTGCCGAGACCCGTGAGCGCATCCTGCAAGCCACCGTCGATACGCTCGCCGACCAGGGGTACGCCCGCACCACGGCGAGGGCGATCGCAGTGACCGGTGGTTTCACCGCCGGCGTGATCTACTACCACTTCGCCGATCTCGACGACCTCTTCATCGCCACCGCCGAGTTCACCAGCGGCAGCCGGCTGCAACGCTATCGGGAGGAAACCGAGGCAGTGACCAGTGCGCACGAGCTGATCACGCGGTTACGCCGCCTGTACGTCGAGGACGCGGGGACTCGACACGTCGCGGCCGTGCAGGAACTCGTAGCGGCGGCAACCGGATCGCCCAAGCTTGCAGCCCAACTGCGCACCGAGACCGCACGATGGCAGGACCTGGCCGAGACGATCATCGGTCGCTTCGCCGCTCGATCGCCGTTCGCCAACCTCGTTCCCGTGCGCGAACTGGCCGCCACGGCTGTCGCGACGTACCTCGGCGTGGAGATGCTGTCCCATCTCAACGCCGACCGGCATGCACCCGAGGCATTGTTCGAGGCCGCCGAGCGCGCCGCCATCCTCTACGACAGCATCACACCCGGCAACCCGCCAAGATGAGGTGCGCCGGGTCAGCCGATGCCGCGCGGGACAGCCGAGGTGGTCTGGGTCGGCAGACCTGATCCTGGGACTACGTGAAGCACCGGTGACCATAGCGGTCTTGCCCCTGAAGCTGTGAGGTCACGATTCAACTCCTTGTGGCTCAATCATGACGCGACCGCTTGGCGTTGTACTGACTGCGGATGGCACGGACATCGGCGACCGGGCCGAGGTGGCGCAGCTTGTCGGGATTGATGACGGACCGCACCGTCTGCACCATTCCGTCGGCGATGTCGAGCGCGAACACGTTGACGAGCCGGCCGTCAGGGGTGCGCAGGATGGCGCCGGGCTGGCCGTTCACCTCGTGCAGCTCGACCGCGATCCGGTGCAGCTGAACCTCCCGGCTCATGCCGACGAACAGCCGGGCCACGCGGTCGGCACCGATGACCGGCATGGTCCACTGCGGCGCCTTGCCACCACCGTCGCCGTACGCCACGACGTCGTCGGCGAGCATCCCGACCAAGCCGTCCAGATCCCCCTCGGTGAAGGCGGCGAAGAACCGGGTGGCCAGGGCATCGCGTTGTTCGTGGGACGCCTGGAAGCGTGGCTTCTCCGCCTTGACGCGCCGGCGGGCCCGGGCGGCGAGCTGCCGGCAGTTCGCCTCGCTCTTGCCGACGATCGTCGCGATCTCGTCGTAGCCGTAGCCGAACACGTCGTGGAGCAGGAACGCTGCCCGCTCCACCGGGTTCAGCCGCTCGAGCACTAGCAGGAAGGCCATCGACAGTGAGTCGGCCTGTTCCGCGCGAGCTTGCGGGTCGCTGTCATCATCGGTCAACAACGGTTCGGGCAGCCACTGCCCGATGTACGACTCGCGCCGTTTCACCGCCGAGCGGAGCACGTCGATGCACAGCCTAGTCACGACCGCGGACAGGTACGCCTTCGGCGACGCGATGTCCACGCCCTGGCCGAGCGCCTGCTGATGGCGGACGAACGCCTCCTGAACCACGTCCTCCGCGTCGCTCACGCTGCCGAGCATCCGGTAGGCGATGGAGAACATCAACGGGCGCAGCTCCTGGAAGGTCTCGGAGTCGCCGCGCGAGTGCCCACTCCCGCCGCGGTGGGCGCCACGCGCGCCGTGCGTTCCCGTCACGCGGTCTCCTCCCGCGGACCTGCGGCCCGCAGGGTCCGGCCCGAGTCGGTCAGACCGTGCCGGAACCCGTCCCGCCAGGTGCTCCACGCCGGCCGCCAGTCGAGCTCCCGCCTCGCCTTGACGTTGGACGCGCCCCGGCCCTGGGTCATCCAGCGCACGGTGACCTCGCCCGCGGCCAGCCGGCCCAGCCAGCCCGGCACATGCATCGGCTTCTTCGCGCCGACGACCTCCGCCAGGTACGGCAGCCACTCGGACACCGCCGCCGGCTCGTCATCGGTGATGTTGTAGATGCCCCGGTGGCCACGCTCGATGGCGGCCACGGTCGCCGCGGCGGCGTCGTCGAGGTGGATCCACGACCAGACTCCGGCGCCGTCACCGATGATCGGCATCTGGCGCTTGCGGACCAGCTCGACGAGCGCCTCCGACGCGCCCGGGCCGTAGAAGTTGCCGTACCGCAGCACGATGCCCTCGAACGGCGCCGCCGGGATCACCCGGTCCAGGAACTGCAGCCCCGCCATCGACTCGACCTGGTACTTGGCCGGCTGCGGGTCGAACGGATCGTCCTCGGTCTTGACCGAACCACCCTCACGAATGTTGGACCAGCCGGTGTAGCTCTGCGCGACGAACTTGCCGACGCCGGCCGCCTTGGCGGCCGCGAGCAGGTGCTCGGTGCCGGCCGTTCGCAGTTTGTTGGTCGTCGCGAACCACTTGTCGAAGTTCCGCAGGTTCGGCTTGCCGGCCAGGGCGGTCATCTGGTGCACGATCGCGTCCGGCTCCGAGCGGGCGATCGCCTCGCCGACAGCAGTCGCGTCCAGGCCGTCGACGATCACCGGTTCGGCGCCGAGGGCGCGCAACTGGTCCAGCTTGTTCGCACCACGGGTCGACGCCGTCACCTGGTGTCCACGAGCGACCAGCTGCGGGATGAGCCGGCGTCCTACCGCCCCGGCGGCACCTGCCACGAAAACTCGCATCTCACTATCTCCGTACTCCTGAGGCTTCCACTGACGGCCCTCAGACGAGACAGCACCTCGGGCTGTGACAGGTCCGATGCTATGCCCGCTCCGTCCGGCTGCGGTCACGGAACGTGGCCATCACGTCTCCGCAGTTCATGGCGATCTGTGTGGTTCGGCGGGCAGCCGCGGCGCTGTCAGCGGCCGGAGTCGGGCAGGGGTGGTTGGACCACGGGCTGCGGGATCACGAGCTGGCCGTCGGTCGCGACCTGGGCCAGAACGGACGGCGGGTACCGCCAGGCGCGCAGGGCGTCCTGGTAGGTGCCGGCCTTTGCCTTCTCGCGGATGTTGACGACGCGGTCGTCGGCGCGGAAGTGCAGCACGGTCCGTGTCCAGGTGTTGGAGATGCGGGTGATCTGGGTGAGCAGGAGTGAGCCGTCCGGGCGGACGTCGTAGCTGCAGGACGGTACGCCGTCGGTGCTCGCGCCGGCGCACTGCCGGCGTAGGTCCTGCTCGGATGGGTTCGAGCCCGGTGGCGTGATGAACACGCCGGCCCACAGCTGGTTGCCGGGACGTGCCGGGATCGCGAACTGTGCGTGCCAGTCGGTGGCATTCGCGGTCTGTGACACCGGCAGCGGTGTCTTGCGGTTCCAGTCGCTGGGGTAAATCTGCTTGCGGACCAGCGACGGCCCGCCCGGCAGCCCGGCGCGTACCCGGGCCTCGATCAGCGCGGGCACCGGCCCGGGGTAGCTCGGCACCGCGGTGGTGTGCGCGGTAGCCGGAGGTGACCCGGCGGCGGGCTGCGGGACAGCAGGCGTGGAGCTGTTGCCGCCCAGCGCGTACCCGGCTGTCAGGGCGGCACAGACCCCGAACGCTCCGGCGGCGACGGAGACGAGCTGGCGGCGGTTGCGGGCGTGCCGGCCGGCGCGCAGCACGGTCTCGGGGGCGATCGTCATCGGCGGCTCGGCCGACACGTAGTCGGCGAGCACATCACGTACCTGTCGATCGTCGGTCATCGTGGTCCGCCTCTCACGGTCGGTTTCATGGTCTGGGGTGTGGCCAGCGCGGTCCGCAGTGCCTCGGCGGCGCGGGCGCAGTGGCTCTTCACGGTGCCTTCGGCCAGGCCGAGCAGCTCGGCCACCTGGCTGACCGGCAGGTCGTCGACGTACCGCAGCGCGACGACGGCGCGCTGCCGTGCCGGCAGCCCGGCCAGCGCCGCGGCGACGTCGACCCGGCCGCCCGCGATGTCCGCGACCGCCGACGGCGCAGCCCGCTCGGGCAGCAGGTCGGTCGGGAACTCCCGGCCCCGAGCCCTGCGGCCGGACAGGAACAGGTTGGTGAGGATGCGGCGCGCGTAGGCGTCGGCGGTCTCCCGGCGCACCCGGCTCCAGTGCACGTAGAGCCGGACGAACGTGGTCTGCACCAGGTCCTCGGCGACCTGCCAGTCACCACACATCGCGTACGCCGTGCGCCGCAGCGCGGGGGCCCTGGCGACGAAGAAGTCGACGTACTCGGCCTCCCAGTCCGGACGTCCCATCCAGGCCTCCCTCACCATGCCGACACTGTGTACTACTCACCGGATGCGTCCAGGGTTTACCCGCAGCGCGGATCGGCCGCCCGCACGTACTGGGTAGCGTCGTCGATGAACAGCGCCGGCGCGCCGCGTATCGCGGCGGATCCGTGCGGGCCCGCGGACTCTCACAATCAGGGTGTCACCAAGGTCGGGGGCGGATCAGGGTCGACCGCAATGGCCTCGGAAGAGACGGCGACAGGATCCTTGACGTGCCGGCGCGGCGCCCGCCCACAGCGGCACCTTCACCTGCCGAGAGACAAGGCCGCGATGAACCTGTCGCTCGGCACTTCAATGGAAAGGCGGACTGGAGCAATGGCCGGTCGCACTGAGCAGTCCCCCGTCCGAGGCAACGTCGACACACGCCTCAAGATCGCGGCGCTCTGGACCGCGATGCTGTTCATCTTCGCCTATGTCGACCTGTTCTCGCTTTACCGCCCAGACGTCCGAGCCGACCTCGAAGCAGGAAGGCTTTTCGCCTTCGACGTGAGCCAGACGTTCCTGTTCCTCACGACGCTCTACATCATCTTCCCGAGCCTCATGATCTACCTCACGCTGGTCCTGCCCCGAGGCATCACCCGCGGGCTCAACGTCGCGCTAGCCGCCGTCTACGCCGTCACCGTCGTGGGCAGCGCGGTGGGCGAGTGGGGCTACTTCGTCTTGGGGAGCGCGGCCGAGGTTGCCCTTCTCGGCGCCGTTGTCTACCACGCATGGACTTGGCGGGAGACCGTCGGCTAGGTGTAATCCCTGAACTCACCTCGGCGGAGCGGTCATGACAGGCGCGGCGAGATGAGCTGCGCAACGCGCGCCGCCGCGGCCAGGGCGTCGGGATCGCCTGTCCGTTCGAACACCTCGACCGCCGTGTCGGTGAACTTGAGCACGTGCTCGTCCCCGTGACCGGCCGCCCGGTCCAAGGCGGCGGCTGCGGTGTCGCCACCAAGCGGACTGCCGGGTGCTTGGTCGTACGGTCCGGGTGACGGCGGTTCATAGGCGGCGATCACGGCGGCACTCGCCGCCCATGCCGCGGTGAGGCTGGATGACCAGAGCGCGGACGGCAACGCCGGCAGCGTGTGCAGCACGGCATTGGGCGCGGTCGCCGTGTGCACCAGCAGCACCGGGCTGCCGTGGCCGTGGGTGAGATATCGGATCGTGGCCGCGTCGACCAGCTCGGCCAGCAGTGCCGGGACGTCGTGCGGATCTCCCGGCGGGCGCAGCGCCGAGACTGCCGCCGGCCAGTCTGGCAGCTCGGCCAGCCGGGGCAGCCGCGATGCGATGACACCGCGCTGCGGGTCGAGCCGCGGGATCGAGGCGAGCGCCGCCGCGGGATCGAGCCGTCCCGTCGGCGCCGTGACACCGGGCACGGTGCGCGATCGACCGGCCCAGAAGGCCAGCCCGTGCGCGAGCTCGGCCACCGCGGAGGGGCTCTCGTCACCGGCCAGCAGCGCGCGGACCGCGTGGCTCACCCGGATCACTCCGTGGGTGGCGCCGGCCGCGATCCCGGGCAGCAGCCTGGGCCACCAGGCGATCAGGACGTCACGCCACGGCTGTTCTGCGGTCTGCCGGCTGAAGTACGCGGTCCAGTCCGCGACCCGTCTGCCATCGCCCAGCGCGGCCCGCCAGTTCTCGTCACTGATCGGGTCCGAGGGCGTCGGCAGCTCCTCGAGCCGTGGCAGGTAGTCGTCCACCCAATGTTCGACGTCCAGGTCGAGGCCACGCCTCACCATCACCTCGACCGCCATCGGGCCGTGGTTCGACAGACCGTTGTTGCCTTCCTCGTCCCCGCCGAACTCCGGACCCATCTTGTGCAGCCGTTCGTAGGCTTCATCCAGCGTGTCGCGGTCCATGTCGACGGCAACCGGTCCGCGGTGTGCGGCATTCCCGGCGCCGGTACTCCGCGGAGGCGACAGCCGGCCGCCGAGCAGATCGTCGGCCTCGAGATCGACGATCTCAGGCACCGCGCCTGCGGTCTGTGGAGCGGGCGCGCCAGAGGTAGGCGGTGGCTAGCGCAGCGCGCACGGCTGCTCCTGGCCCAGGGTGACCTCGCCGCGGCTGTCCGGTGGACCGCGGAGCGCGGCCTTCAGGCGGACGACCATCCGCGCACGGGACCTCGGCCTCCTCAGCTGACCATCGCCGCTGAGACCGCATCTACGCCCGTCATGGTCATCGGAACGGTCAGGCAACGCGTCGCTCAGGCTCTACCGGCCGAGCCGCCCGCTTGCGGGTGTGACTGCTTCCTCCAGCGCCGCGGTCAGAGCTCGCCGGATGTCACCTCTGAGTCCTGCCCGCCGGAGCCGCTCGACCCACGCAGCGTCGATGTCGGCTACCTCCGACCGCGCTCGTTCGACCGCTCGCTTGCCGGAGGGCGTCAGCACAACAAGCCGCGCCCGGCGATCCACCGGATCCGGTCTCCGGTCGAGGTACCCGAGATCCACCAGCGCGGCGACCAGTTCGCCCATCGACTGATGCGTCATGCCCGCTCGCGCGGCCAACTCTGTGAGTCGAGTGCCGCGCGGATCGAGGTTGTAGAACACAGGGTGATGGGCGGCCGTGATGTCGCTGAACCCGGCCGCCTGCAGCCTGCCGACTAGTTCCTCCACGATCAGCTGCGTGATCCGCCGCAGCTGGCCCACCAACGGCAGTGCACGCTCGTCCACAACTTCACCTCTCGACATTGCGCAGGTTGCCTGCCTATTATGTGCAGGTAACCTGCAGGTTAGCGAAGGATGTGAGTCGATGCGCAGAGCGCACGCCGCCGCCGGCAGCGCCGTCTTCTTCGTGCTGGTCCCTGGAACGGTTGCCGGCCTCGTCCCGTGGCTGATCACCCGCTGGACGATTCACTCCGGCACCGTCGAACGCGTCGGCGGCGCGGTCGTAGTGGTCGCCGGCCTGGTGCCGCTGGTCGCCGCCTTCATCGAGTTCGCGCGATGCGGTGGAACACCTGCCCCAGCTACCCCGACGCAGCGACTCGTCGTCAGCGGCTTCAACCGTTACGTCCGGAACCCCATGTACGTCGGCGTGGTTACCGCCATCGCAGGACAGGCTCTGTTGTTCGGCAACCTGGCCCTCATTGCGTACGCCGCGGCTGTATGGCTCACCACAGCGGCCTTCGTCCGCCTCTACGAAGAGCCGACCCTTTCGCGCCGATTCGGTTCCGCCTATGAGTCCTATCGCCGTGCGGTCCGCGCCTGGCTCCCGCGTCTCCACCCCTACGACCCGGCTGGGCAGCCCTGACGACACCGGGCCACTGACGAGTTCAGTCGGGTGGGATCAGCTCGATGGCGTGTACGGCCGCCGCCAACGTGGCGTCGCCGGCCACATCGAGTGCGGTGTCGGCGAACTTGATCACGTGCGGGTCGCCGTGGGCCGTCGCTCGCGCCATCACCTCATGCGGGTCGAGCCCGTCGCCCAGTGGCGCCGGCCATGCGTCGGCCGGTGCGTACGCCGCGGTCACCGCCGCTGTGGCTGCCCAGGCCGCTTCCAGGCTGGGCTGCCACAGTGTGGACGGAAGGAACGGAAGTGTGCGTAGCACCGCATTCGGCGCGGTAGCGGCGTGCACCATCATGATCGGATTGCCATGGCCGCGGGTGCCGTACTGCAGCACCGCCGCGGCGACGATGGCCGTGAGGCGTTCCGGGCTGGATCCGTTGCCCGGGACCGCGCCCGCGGCGTCGGCCCACCGGTCGGTCGTCGCCAGCTGGGCCAGCCGGTTGCGTATGCCGAATCTCTGGTCGGCGACACGGGGTACCGCATCGAGCGCGGTGCGCGGGTCGGTCGCCCGGTACAGGCCCCGGCCAGCCGGTGCCAGCGGCTGCCATCGTGCTGCCCAGTAGGCAAGACCATGCGCCAGCTCGACCACACGGGGCGTCGTCACCTGTTCCGACAGCGCGCGTACGGCGTGGCCGACCCGGATCACGCCATGCGTTGCGCCGGCGGCGATTCCCGGCAGCAGACGTGGCCACCAGGTAGCCAGCATGGTCTGCCAGTCCCCGTCAGCGGCCTGGCGTTCGAAGTAGTCGATCCAGTCGCCGGCACGCACCGGGTCACCAAGCGGATCGCGCCACGCTTCGTCGTCGATCGGGTCGATGCCACGTGGGCGTGGCTCCAGCAGATCGGCATACGCGTCGATCCAGCGGTGCACGTGCCGGCCGTCGCCGCGGCGGGTCAGAGCTTCGGCGGCCATCGGGGCATGGTTCGAGAGCCAGCCGTCACGCTCCGGCCCGGTGTCGCGCAGGCGGTCGTATGCCTCGTCGAGATAGTCGCCCGGAGTCATACGTACATGGTTCACGCTCAGATGGACTTGAGGTCAACAGTTGCATCAGGCGACGTACTTCGGTGGTCCAGCGCCAGTGACATAACCAAGGGCGCGGAAGGTGCATCAAGGGAGGTATCAACCTGACCACGGGGAGGACATCTCATGGTGTATCGGCTTACCGCGTTGGCGGCGGCTTGTGTGCTGACGGGCGGTACCGCCGCCACCGCGCGGGCCGCCCTACCGAGTAGCGTCGCTGACTGCCTGTCGGACGCGACGGTCGTGGTCCCGCGTTACGAACCCGCCACGAACGGGTACTTCGATACGGATCCGCTCGCGCTGACGCCGACGATGACGCGATACGGGATCATGACCACCGATACCTGCTTCGACGAGACGCCGGTCGTGACGGTGCAGCGGCCGGACGGCACAGGCAGTCACGATGTCGCACTGGACCGGACCTTCGACCAGGCCGGCGGGCCGTTCCACCACTATGCATACGACAAGTTGACCTATGCGACGGGGACCGGCCCGTGGCGGATCAGCCGGATCAAGGCCGGTTCGGCCTCGGCGACGCTGACGAAGCCGGTGTCGTTCACTATCAAGCGGGCCTCGACGGTGACCCTTTCGGTCAGGCCGGCGACGCCGAGCAGCGCGGCCGTCGCCAGCGGCACGGTGAAGTACTGGACCTACCAGAGCGTGGAGGCACCGGTGCCGGGCCGGCGAGTGAACATCCGCCGAGGCGTAGCGGGCGGGAAGCACTGGATCGTCGCGAACGCCGTCACCGACCGGAACGGCCGCTTCGCCGTGCGGCTGCCGGCCGGTCCTCCCGGCTGGGACCACGCGGAGGTCGCCAGCACGTCCACGCTGGGCTGGGATATCAGCCCGTCCGTGCTGCGCCGGAACCCGACGTACCTCACTGGTATCGCCGCACCGACGACCGCGACCGTGATCCGGCCCGGAACCAAGATGTCGACATTCGGGCACCTGAAGGTGGCCACCAACGCGGGCCGCTGGATTGCCGCAGCCGGGCAGCGCGTCGTGGTCCAGACCCGGCCCAAAGCGGACCCATCGACGGGCTACACGACCGTCGCCACCGCGACGACCAGTGGCACCGGCTACTACTACACGAACTGGAACGCCACGGTCGATGCGGACGTACGGGTCGCCTTCCTGTCGCCGTACCAGACCATCAACTCGACGTACCGCTGGCTCCGAGCTGTCGACGTGCAGTAGTCCGCGGCAGCGTCTGTCGGCTGCAGACCGGCGTGGACCCTTCTGCTGCGCCTCCCAGGCGCGCACAATACGAATCGGGATGGCGCGCGGGGGTGCGCGCGCAGGGACGATTTCGTGGGGGGCAACATGAGGCGTTTCGGACTTCTGACCCGTTGGCGCGGACTGACCGGTACGGCGGTGGCGATGATGCTGGTCAGCGCGCTCGTGACACAGGTGGGGCCCGACCGGGCAGCGGCTTCGACGTTGCCCGCCGGGTTCCGCGACTCGGTGGTGCTGAGCGGACTGACCAACCCGACGGTGCTGCAGTTCGCATCCGACGGGCGGATCTTCGTCGGCCAGAAGAACGGCGTGATCAAGGTCTTCGACAGCCTCACCGACACGACCCCGGTCACCGTCGCAGACCTCTCGGGACCGGTCCACGACTTCTGGGATCGCGGCCTGCTCGGTCTCGCGCTGTCGCCGAACTTCCCGGCGGACCCGTACGTCTACGTGCTCTACGCGTACGACGCCCCGATCGGCGGCACGCCACCGACATGGGGCGACGGCTGCCCCACACCGCCCGGCCCGACCACCGATGGCTGCCTGGTGTCGGCGCGTCTTTCGCGCCTGCAGATCAGCGGTGATGTCATGACCGGGAGCGAACAGGTGCTCATCAACGACTGGTGCCAGCAGTACCCCAGTCACTCGATCGGAACGCTGCTGTTCGGCCGCGACGGGTACCTGTACGTCAGCGGTGGAGATGGCGCCAGTTTCAACAACGTCGACTACGGGCAGTACGGCGCGAACTACCCCGGCGGCCTGGCGAATCCCTGCGGTGACCCGCCCGGTGCGGTCGGCACGCCGTTGTCTCCACCCGGGGCGCAGGGTGGCGCGTTACGGAGCCAGAGCGTACGGCGTACCGGCGGTCCGGCGACCCTCGACGGTGCGATCCTGCGGATCGACCCGGCCACCGGTGCGGGTGTGCCCGGGAACCCGTTCTACTCGTCATCGGACGCGAACGCGCGGCGAATCGTCGCCTACGGGCTGCGCAACCCGTTCCGGATGACCCAGCGTCCGGGTACCGACGAGCTGTGGGTCGGTGATGTCGGCTGGAACACCTGGGAGGAGATCCACCGCGTGGTGTCGCCGGCGAGTGCGACCGCGTCGAACTTCGGCTGGCCATGCTACGAGGGAGCGTCGCCGCAGGCCGGTTACCAGGGCGCCGGCCTCAGCCAGTGCTCGTCGCTGTACTCGACGCCCGGCTCGGTCGTCGCGCCGTACTACGCGTACAACCACAGCGCCTGCGTGGTGAGCTATCCCGGTTGCCGCACCGGCGGCTCGTCGATCACGGGCGTCGCGTTCTACCAGGGTGGGTCGTATCCGTCGGAGTACAACGGTGCCCTGTTCTTTGCCGACCACAGCCGCAACGAGATCTGGGCGATGCTCCCCGGCACGAACGGGTTGCCCGATCCGGCCAGGCGGTTGTCGTTCGTGGGCGTCGATGCGAGCGGCGGGGCTGCCGGGCATCCGGTCGACCTGAAGATCGGGCCCGGCGGCGATCTGTTCTACGTCGACATGGAGAGCGGTGCCGTCCACCGCATCACGTACACGGCAGCCAACCAGCCGCCGACGGCGGTGATCGCGGCGACCCCGACCGACGGACCTGTCCCGCTGACAGTCAGCTTCACCAGCACCGGATCGTCCGACCCGGAGGGTAGGCCGCTGAGCTACACGTGGGATCTCAACGGCGACGGCACATTCGGCGATGCGACAGGCCCGACGGCGTCATACACCTACACGGCGGCGGGCGTTTACCGGCCGAGTCTGCGAGTCACCGACGACCAAGGCGCGAGCGACACCGACACGCTCACCGTCACGGCTGGCAACACCGCGCCGACCGCGGTGATCGACTCGCCGGCATCGAGCCTGAAATGGCAGGTCGGCAGCGCGATCACCTTCTCCGGGCATGCGACCGACACGCAGGACGGGACGCTGCCGGCCTCGGCGCTGACCTGGTCGCTCATCATGCATCACTGCGTCACGCCGGCCGACTGCCATGAGCACTTGATCCAGACAGTGAACGGTGTCTCGGGTGGGTTGTTCACCGCCCCGGACCACGCGTACCCATGCTGGCTCGAACTGCGGCTGACCTCGACCGACTCAGGCGGACTGGCCTCGACGACGAGCGTCCGGCTGGACCCGCAGACGGTCGTGCTCACGTTCAGAACCAACCCCGGCGGTCTTGTCCTCAGCAATCTGGTGGTGAACGAGGCACCGCGCACCACGCCGTTCTCCGTGACGGTGGTCGTCGGCTCGGCGAACTCGGTGAGTGCCCCGTCACCACAGACGTTCAAGAAGTTCGAGTACTTCTTCACCTCGTGGTCCGACGGCGGCCCACAAAGTCACACCATCACCGCGCCGGCGGTCAACACCACCTACACCGCGACCTACCGCAAACGCTGACACCACAAGCGTCGCCGAAACCCGCCGGGCGGCCTCGGCCACCAAGAGGCTTGCCCGGTGGGGCACGCTCCACCTGAACCCGTCCGGGTTTTGAGGCGCGCCGGCTGGCTACGTACCGGCTCGGGGTCGTGTCGGAGGCTGTGGTCCGGATCCGCTGATGTGTCGGTCTGGCATGGGGCCTGGGCGGCTCTTCTTCTTCACCAGCCCACTGTGCTCGGCCGCGCTCTGCCGGTCAGCGACCAGGAATCGGGCCAGCCTGGTTCGTTGTCGCTCCAGGAGTGTGACCTGCCCGTGGACGTCGCGCTGCGGTATGGGTGTTGGGTGTTCGTGCAGGCCGGCTTGTCGCCGGCGGCGGTCGTCGGCGTCGAGGTGTCGGTGGATCTCGGTGTAGCCGCCGTCGGGTGATCGGATGATGATGCCGGTCTCGATGCCGTGGTGCATGACTTCGCGCTCGTTGTGCTGTAGCGCGACGCAGAGGCGTCTGGTGATGACGAACCCGATGATGGGGCCGAGAATGATCAGGACCTGGAATCCGTGCAGCACTGTCTCGATGGTGAGATGGAAGCGAACGGCGATGGTGTCGGCGCTCGCGGCCGCCCAAAGGACGCCGTAGTAGGTCATGCCCGCTACGCCGATGCCGGTGCGCGCCGGGTTGTTGCGGGGTCGTTCGAGATCGTGGTGGTTGCCGCGGTCCGCGGTGATCCAGGCTTCGAGGTATGGGTACGCGGCAACGATCACGAAGAACGCCGAGCCGGCGATCACCGGGAGCAGCACAGCGGGGGTCCAGGTCTTGCCGAGCCAGACGAACTCCCAGTCCGGCGGCACCAGGCGCAGCGCCCCGTCGAGGAAGGCGAGGTACCACTCTGGGCCCGCGCCGGCGGAGGCGTTCGCGGGGTCTGCCGGGCCGTACAGCCAGATCGGATTGATGGTGAGGGTCGCGGCCATCAGCACCAGGATCCCTGTGACGACGAGAAAGAGCCCACTGCTTGTCACGGCGAAGGCCGGCAGCCCGTGGCGGACGTTGCCGGCCGTGTGGCCGGGAGGGGCGTGCCGAGCGGCGCTGCGGGTGCGGGCGAGGCGCCTGTTCACGATGAACAGGCTCAGGAGCACCGTCGGCAGGACGAAGGCGTGCAGCACGTAGGACAGGGTGATGATGTGCCCAGGGAACGATCCACCGAACAGCAGGAACGACAGCCAGGTCCCGATGACCGGGGTCGAGCGCACGGCTCCGTCGAAGATCACCAGACTGGTGCCGGAGAGCATGTCGTCGGGAAGCACCGCCCCGGTGAAGCCCGCCGCCATCATCACGACCAGGATGAGGACTGCGATCACCCAGTTCACCCGCCGCGGCCTGCGGAAGGCTCCCGTGAAGAACAAGCGCAGCAGGTGCAGCATCATCGCCGCCACCATCACGAGAGTTCCCCAGTGATGGACCTGGCGTATCAGCAGCCCGCCGCGGATCTCGAACGAGATGGCCATCGTGGATGCCAGCGCACGAGACATCTGCGTGCCCGTGAGGGGTAGGTACGAGCCGTGGTAGGTGACCTGCTTGGTCGACGGATCGTAGAAGAACATCAGGAACACGCCGCTGAGCATCACCACGATGAAGCTGTGCAGAGCGATCTGGCCAAGCAAGACCGACCACCGGTCGCGAAACAGCCTGCCGCGTATGTCAGCGAGCAGGCCGTGCGCTCCCGATCGCTCATCACCGTCACGTGCGAGACGGCTCGCCCACCGCGGGAGGGCCCTCTCTGACGATCGCACTTGGTCGCCTCCTCACTCATCGTTGTCCTGTTGCTAGGACGCGCTGCGGGCCGAGAATGTGACATCGCCGTGCCTGACCGATGAGCGACGTGCATCACATTCGAGCCGCCGCGGTCACATCCGGCCTGGCCGTTCGGTCAATACGGCGTAACCACATGAACGGCAAGGAGATCGCTGTGGACGCCGCCATGGCGCTGACGACCTCCGTTGGTCGCAGCTACCGAAGTGCGGCCACGCTGCGGTCCGCTGCACCCTGACTGAGGCCGAGCCCTCGGCTGACCCTCCCCTAAGGCGAATTGCGGGTGTTCTACGCACTCTTCCCGATGTCGCGGCACCGGCCTTAGAGCGAGGCTGGACCGTATCGAACCGAACCGATCTACAGGAGGACAGCATGCACCCGCTGTTCGAGGAACTCTTCATCAACACCGATGACGCCGAGCTGCAGGACGAGCAACGGCGCCGTGCGCGCAGGACCAGGCGGAACCGGTCGCGGATGCTCATGACTGTCCGCTCCCGCAGAAGTGCACCCATGCCACGAGGTTCGTCCGGGTGACAGCGCCAGCCACTTGCGTGTCATACCTGACTGACGATCAGCGACGGCCGCCGCAGGACAGTTAGGCCCACGAGATGCGGCGGCGAAGGATTGCCTGTTCGGCGCGATTGGCGGTCAGCTCGAGGGCGCGCTCCCGTTCGGCAGGCCCTACTGATACAACGCGGCCATCCGCTTCATCATCTCCTCGGCACCGACATCCTCGACGTGAGACGCGACGGCCCAGCCGTGACCGAACGGGTCCACAATGTAGCCGTCCCGGTCACCATAGAACTGGTCCTGCGGTGCGCGCCGCACCGTTGCACCCAGCTCGACGGCGCGGGCCACGACTGCGTCCACGTCGTCGACGTAGATGAACTGGAACACCGGGGTGCCCTCCAGGCCACCGCGCGGCGGCGCCGTGGTACCGCGCTGGGGATTGACATCATCGACGATTACGACTGAGTCACCGATCTCGATCTCGGCGTGCGCGACGGTGCCTCCCGGGCCGGGGAACCGCGACCTCTCCGTGGCGCCGAAGACCTCCGCGTAGAACTCCAGCGCCTTCGCGGCGCCTTCGACGACCAGGCAGGGCGTGACGCGACGATACGTATGCGGAATCGGGCTGGGCTTGGCTGCCGAACTCATGATTGACCTTCCTCTCGACGAGACCCACTGCACTACTGACGATCGGGAGACCGCTGAATCGAACAGCCACCGAGAGGACGTTTACGCGCGGCCTCCCATCCGCGGGTTGTGGATTCGGGTCCCACGGGGCCTACATCCAGTGTGGACCGGCATCCTCGTCGGCTGGACAACGGTCGGCTGTGGCCGCGGAGTGACGCTGGGTACGGCCCTCCGGAATCTATGGACATGCGCAGAGCCCCTGAAGCAGGATGAGGGCGCGCGTTGCATGCGAAGGGGGGCCGGGACTGCCGCGCATATCTTGAAACGCCCTGATCAGACAGGGCATGCTCCGATCTAGTGGGGGGAACATGTTTCGTCGCCTATGTGTAGGTGTCTTGACCGCGGGACTAATGGTGATCGCGGCACCGGCGTTCGCGCAGCCGCCGGTGACCGAGACCGTCACCGAGAAGAACGTCGTCGAGACGTTCGTCGACGTCGTACCTACCTGCGAAGGTGGTGGACCGCTGTACAGCGTCACGACCACTGTTAACCGGATCGCTCACATCACCGCGTTCGACGACGGTCGCAGCCACGAGACCTTCACCGACACCGGCACCTTCGCCGCGGTACCGCTGGAGGACCCGAGCCTGCCCAGCTACACCGGCAAGCTCACGATCTGGGGTGGCTTCAACGCCAACGGCAAGGCGGTGAGCGGCACATTCACCTTCAACATCCGCGGGACGGGCTCGGACGGCTCGACGTTCAGCAATCACCTCACCGACCACTTCAACGCGACGCCGAACGGAACGGAGTTCTTCTTCACGCACTGCCACGACTGACGAGGATCCGCGCCGCCCCGCCGAACCTGTACGGATCGGCGGGGCAGGCGCCGAGTGGCGTCCACTCTCTCTAGTGCGGGCGGATCTGATGATGCCAGCTGTGAGCGCCCTGGTCTGCAAGCTCGCGGAGCTCCGCCACCGCTCGGTCCAGGACGCCCGCCGAGCCGAGCTGACTGGCTTGCGAGCGCAGTGCCGTCAGGCGCGCGCTGTCAACAGGTCGCTCAACCGCATGAACGACCGCGCGCTGAACCGTGCGATATCGGGCCCGACCGCAGCCGCACCCGGGTCGGCGTCGGCGCAGATCGGCAGCAGCGCGGCGATCTCCATGCGGCCCACCGTCGCGAGGAGTTGGGCGGCGTTGCGGGCTGTGGTCCACAGCTGCGTGGCCTGGCCGGTACGGCGCCATGCCTCGATCAGATATGCGTACCCGTCCGCGGCGCCCGCGACATCGCCGGTGCGGCTGCGTGTGGAGGCGAGCGACACCCGCGCAACGCCCTCCACGAAGCTGCAGCCGACGCGCGAGGCCTCCGCGATCGCGTCGACGTAGTACGGGATCGAGTCCTCGGGCCGGGCCGATGCGCGCAGCTCACCCTCGACGTAGGCGATGAAGGCGCGATGCGAACCGCAGTTCACCATCGATCGTGCGCGGTCCAGCAGCGTGCGAGCCGTGACCAGGTCACCGCCGTACGCCGAGGCGAGGGCGGCGGAGCCAACGAATGCGCTCTCGTCGCCGGTGGAACCTCGGGCCGCCCGGAGCCAGGTTTCGCGGGCGATCGCGAACTCGCCTCGGAAGTGAGCGACGACGCCGAGGACGCTCCACGCCCGATGCAGCGGACCGGACTGTGCGTCGGGTTCGGCCAGGGCGATGGCTTCGTGAGCGCGTCGTTCTGCGGTGTCGAGGTCGCCGACCAGTCTCGCCGCCTCCGCTGCACACGCGAGGATCGACACCCGCTCCGGATGGTCGACGAGTGCGGGGTCGTCGGCGAGCTCGGTCCCCCAGGCCCAGATCTCGCGCAGATCGCGCCACGTGACCAGGGGGTTCACGGCAATCGTGATTGCCACCCGTGCGTCCGCGGTGGCCAGGTCGCGTGCGGCCCGGAGGTTGTCCAGCTCTGAGCGCAGTCGCCGGTCCGTCGCGGCTTCCTCGGGCCCGAACATCCGGTCGGCGATGTCAGTGGCGATCAGGAGGCAGCGTGCGATGAACCGCCGATGCGCTTCCTCGATCTCTCCCCGCTTGACCAGCTCGTCGAGCAGGAATGCCCGGACGGTGAACAGCAGCCGGTACCGCCCGCCTGTCGCGTCCGCCACCACCAGCGAAGAGTCGACCAGCCGGTGCAATAGATCGAGCGGATCCCCCGACGCCTCGGACGAGGCGAGCGCCTCGACCGTCGCCAGGTCCACCCCACCTGGGAACGGTGCGATTGCGCACAGCAGCCGCCGCTCAGCATCGTCGAGGAGCCGGTACGACGAGTCAATCGTGGCCCGGAGTGTGCGCTGCCGCTCGTCCTCGCGGCCCTCCCGTCCTGTGGCCAGGTCGAGCGCGCGATTGAGCCGGTCACGTACCGCATGCATCGGCATCACAGCGACCTGGCGGGCGGCGAGCTCGATGCCGAGCGGCAGCCCGTCGAGCCGGTGCAGCACCTCGACCAGATCAGCCGCGTCGTCCTCAGCCAGCTCGTAGTCCCGGCTGGCGGCGCTGGGCGTGCTCGATGAACGCCCTGACGCCGGGCTGCCGCGACAGCGCGTCCAGGTCGGAGCTGTCCCGGGGTACCGGCAGCGGCTGTAGCCGTATGACGTACTCGCCCGGCACATGCAGGATGGTGCGCGACGTCGCGAGCACGTACACATGCGGCGCGTGGCGACGGACGGCGGACACCAGGTCACGGCACGCGTCGACCACATGCTCGCAGTTGTCGAGCACGAGCAGCAGCCTGCGGTCCGACAGTGCTGTCGCCACGTCGGCCGGGAGCACCTGGCCGGTGGTCCGCAGACCGAGCGTCGAGGTGGCGGCCTGGCTGACCCGTTCTGGTCGGTCGACGGCCGCGAGCTCGACGAGCACCACATCGGCGCCGTGGATGGGGTCGGCCGCGATGTCGAGCCCCAGCCGGGTCTTGCCCACGCCGCCAGGGCCGGTGATGGTCACCATCGAGTTGGCGCGCAACAGGCGCATGACCTCCTCGCGGTCGTCCTGCCGTCCGACCATCGGCGCATCGGGCTTGGCGACTTGGCGGGTGATGACGGTGTGCGGGCGCTCTAAATCGCCTGCGGCCACGAGCTGCTCGAGCTCGGCGAGTGCGGGAGTCGGGTCCAGACCGGTCTCTTCGACGAGCCGTCGGCGGAACGTCTGCGCGACCGCCATCGCTTCCGCGGTACGTCCGTCACTCGCCAGGGCCCGCACGTGCAGCAGCGCCGTGCGCTCGCGCAAAGGTGACGCGGCGGCCGCAGCAGCCGCATCGACGACGACAGTCCGGTCCCCTCGCGCCAGCCGCTCCTCCAGCAGGTCATCGACGAGCTGGAGCCGTAGCTCGTCCAGGCCGACCGACTCGGTCTCCAACGCCGGCATCACCCGGAACTCGACCAGCGCCGGCCCGCGCCACAGCGCCAGTGCGGCCTGGCGGTTGGTCGAGCTGAGGCGGCGCGCCGCATCGACGTCGAGCTCGTCCGGCGCGAGCTTGAGGCGGTACCCGGTCGCGTGCCGCTCGAGCCGGTCGGCGTACGGCCCGAGGTGGCGACGCAGCCGGGAGACATGGTTGTAGAGCGCCTGGATGGCGTTGTCGGGCGGGTCGTCGGGCCACAACGCGTCGATGAGCCGCTCGGCGCTCATCCCGCGATCCCCCTCCAGCGCTAGCAGCGCCAGCAGGGCACGTCGTCGAGTGCCGGGTACGTCGACCGCCCGGCCGTCGACGCGGAGTACGAGCGGACCGAGCAGGTCCACGCGCAGCGCGAGGTCGGTACGGTCCACCATCGCACTGTGCCCGAGAACCGGCGCGATCGTCACCTGGTTCCCTGTCACCCGCCTGTCACGGGCGCAGGTTCGCCGGGACAGTGCGGTGTGAGCCGCATCCCGGACCGTGGTCCTCGACGGCGCCACCGGGGCGCCCCACCGAAAGGAACCACCGTGACTGCCCAGCTGGAAGCACCCGTCCTGGACTTCGGCAAGCTCGAGGAGTTCGCCGGCAAGGTGTCGGGCGACCAGGCCGCGGCGTACAACGCGATCCTCGTCTACCTCGGCGACCGCCTCGGCCTGTGGCGCGCACTCGCCTCGGTCGGGAGCGCCACCGTCGCCGAGCTCGCTCAACGCTCCGGCATCGCCCAGCGCTACCTGCAGGAGTGGCTGTCGGCCCAGGCGGCGAACGGCTACGTCACCTACGACGCCGCGACCGAGTCGTTCACACTGTCCGTCGAGGCCGCCGCCGTCCTCGCCGAGGAGGAGAGCTCCGCGGCCCTGATGTCTGGCTTTGAGCTCATCGCCGCCGTGTGGGCCGCCGTAGACAAGCTCGCGAACGTGTACACGACCGGCGACGGCCTGGCCTGGCACGAGCACGACCCGCGCCTGTTCAACGCCGTCGCCCGCTTCTACGGCACCCTTTACCGCAACTCGCTGCTCACCGAGTGGCTGCCCGCGATCGACGGTCTCACCGAGCGCCTTGAGTCCGGCATCCGCGTCCTCGACGTCGGCTGCGGCCTGGGCGTCCCGACGATCATGCTGGCCGAGGCCTTCCCGAACTCGACCTTTGTCGGCGTGGACTACCACGACGAGTCGATCCGTCTGGCCGCCGCAGCAGCCGTCGAGGCAGGCGTCAGCGACCGCGTCCAGTTCGAGGTCGCCGACGGCACGTCGTACAGCGGGACCTACGACCTGGTGCTCCTCTGCGACGCCGTGCACGACTTCGGCGACCCGGTCGGAGCCCTCGCTCACGCTCGCGGCCTGCTCGCACCTGGTGGCCAGGTCGTCGCCGTCGAGCCGTACGCCGAGGACACCCTCGAGGCCAACCTCGACAACAACCCGATCGCGGCGGTGTTCTACGTCGGCAGCCCCGCCCTGTGCGTGCCGCACAGCGTGTCGGAGGGCGGTGCCGCACTCGGGGCCCAGGCCGGCCCGGCGAAGCTCACCGGGGCGTTCCGGGACGCCGGCTTCGCGAGGGCGGACGTCGCGATCGCGACGGCAACCAACTTGGTGATCGACGCCCGGCTCTGAGCCGATCACCCCAGTCGGCCCGGTCCCATCGGGGACCGGGCCGACAGCTGTTAGCGGCCTGGTCGATGGCTCGGCGGGTCGGCCCGCCACCTGCTGCTCGGCCGGCTGCATTTGGCATCCTGGCACCGCTGGCAGCCTGCTAGCGACCGGATACCGACATCTCCCCCGATGGGGAGATATCTAGACTTGGCGGCCGTGGGTGACATCGTGTCCGCAACGGCGTTAGTGACCGGCGCGAGCCGGGGCATCGGCCGCGCTCTGGCCGAAGGGTTGGCGCGGGTCGGGTACCGGGTCGGAATGGTGGCCCGCGACGCCGACGGGCTGTCCGACGTGGCCGAAGGGATCCGTGCCCGCGGTGGGGTGGCGGTCACCGCACGTGCCGACGTTACCGACCCGGACCTCGTCGTGGCGGCGGTCGCTGCCGTTGAGGACGCGGTCGGGCCGGTGGACCTTCTGATCAACAATGCCGGGATCGCCGATACCGCCGAGCCGTCGCCATGGCAGGGGGACCCCGCGCAGTGGTGGCAGGTCGTGGAGACCAACCTGCGCGGGCCGTACCTCGTCAGCCGGGCGGTACTGCCTCGCCTGTACGAACGCGGCGGCCGGATCGTCAACATCACCGGCATGGTCGGGCGCGCCGTACCCGGCTACTCCTCCTACTGCGCGTCCAAGGCGGCGCTGTCGCGGCTGACCGAGTCGCTGGCGCAGCTCGGAGTGCGGGTCTTCGACGTGTCACCCGGGATGATCGCCACCCAGCTGACCGGTTCCATGCCGATGCTGGTCGGCGCGCCGCCCGAGGCGTTTCATTCCCCGGACCGACTGGTCGAGTTCGTCCTGGCGATCGCATCCGGCCGGCTCGACAGCCTGTCGGGACGGTACTTTCACGCGCAGCACGACGATCTCGCCGACCTGCTCGCCCACGCCGACGCCATCGCGGCAGGCGGCGCGCGCCAACTGCGCGTCGCCACCTACGGACCGGCCGACCCGCTGCCCTGACCGCGGCCGGACTGCCGGGTCCACATCGGACCTCTCCGGGCGGACCTTCTCAGCGGCGCGGACGGGAACGATGCGCGCCTGACCCATGGTTGTCAGCTCGGCTGCAGGTCGCGAACAACATGGGTCTCTGTGTCGGTGACCATCGGCAGGTCGACGATGTGATCGATGATGCTGTCCAACGCACCGAGATCATCGCCTTCGACGATGGCTACGACGGGTGGGCCGCCGAACAGCGCGTCGGCCCGCACGACACCGTTCAGGCGCCGAATCGCAAGACAAGCCGCGCGCGGGCCAGGGTTGGTCGTGGAAACGAACACGTAAGCCTGTACCGCCACGCGCGTCACCCTAGCGTGGTGTGTCGCGCTGTCGGTAGCCACGGTTTCGCCGCTCGCTCAGGCAGGCATTCGAGGTCACAGTCGAGACCAGCCAGAATCCGCGCTGGGCCGCCGCTGACACGTGCGCTCCAGCGGGACGGATCTTGGTCAGACTCAGGAGGGTTCGACTGCGGCGGCAAGGTGGTCGCGGTGTGTGCCTATTCGGGCACGTGAAATCACCGACGCCATATGCCAACTTGGGACCCCGCGAGCGCATCTAGCAGGTGTCTAAAGGGGGACACCTCATGAAGTTGATTCACGCCATCCGTAAGCCGATCCGCCGACCGATCCGGACCGCCTTCGCCATCTTGGCCGTTGCAGCAGTCCCGGCAGGCGCGGTCTATGCGCCGGCGCTCGCCGGCGGGTCCATCGCTGCCGCCACCGCTGCTGTCGCCACCAAGTGCCCAACCGGCTGGGGTTCATTGCCCGAGGCAAGCACGTACCGCGGCTCCGGTCTGCTAACGAACGTCCGGACCGGCCGACACGCCTGTTTCGACCGCATCGTGTTCGACGTCAAGGGCAAGTCATCCTGGTTCCGCGTGCACTACGTAAACAACGTCTCCACCGTGGGACAGGGCGAGATCGTGCCGCTGCGCGGCGGCGCCAAGCTGGAGATCATCCTCTCGGTGCCTTCGTACGACGATGCCGGCCGCAGCACTTACAACCCGGCGAACCACAACGAACTGACGAACGTGCGCGGCTACCAGACCTTCCGGCAGGTCGCGGATGCGGGCAGCTTCGAAGGTGAGACCACGATCGGGCTCGGCGTCCGCGCCCGCCTACCGTTCCGCGTCTTCACCCTCACCGGCCAAGGCACCACCAGCCGCATCGTGGTCGACGTCGCCCACCGCTGGTAACCCCACCCTGGACCTGCCGCCTCCCGCGGCAGTTCCAGACCCACGTCTCCCCATGCCCCACACGACGACTGGAATGCCACGCCGATCGATAACTTTGATCTCCCCCCGCGCATCTACCAGGTGTCTAAGGGGGCACCGTGAAGTCGTTTCACACCATCTGTTCTGTCCATATCCGCCGACCGATCCGCACCGCGCTCGCAGTTCTCGCAGTCACCGCAGTACCGGCGGGAGCGGTCGCTGTCCCGGCGGTTGCCGGCACCAACACCACCGCGACCTCCAGCATTACATGCCCGACCGGATGGGGTTCATTGCCCAAGGCAAATACCTGGAAAAGCAGCTCCACCTTGAAGTCGGTCCGAACCGGTCGCCACAGCTGCTTCGACCGCGTCGTCTTCGACATCGTGGGCAACCCGCCCGGCTACACCGCGCGCTACGTCTCGAACGTCTTCCACACCGGGGCGGGCCATCTCGTCCCGATCCGTGGTGCCGCAAAGCTGGAGATCACCATCGGCGTCAACGAGTTCGACTACGGCAATCATTGGGCGTTCCAGCCTGGCGACGAACGAGAACTGGCGAACGTGGCCGGTTACCGCACACTCCGGCAGGTCGCGAGTGCCGGCACCCTCGAGGGAGCCAACGTCTTCGGACTCGGACTCCGCGCCCGTCTGCCCTACCGGATCTTCATCCTCCCTGGCCCAGGCTCCGGTAGCCGGATCGTCGTCGACGTCGCCCATCGCTGGTAGAACTGCTGGACCTGCCGCAGTTGTCGCGGCAGGTCCAATCCTGCAGAACGTGCACTTCAAGGGTCGAAGAAGGTATTGCGGCGGCGTAGACGACAGTGAGGCGGACAATGAACTCGAGCGGGAGTGGCGCCTGGTGACGAGCGACAGATCGGTACGGACGGCCGGGGGTTGGGCCCTTCCGCTCTATCGCACGCAGGCGCACGATGAGTCATGAGGACCGCCGTAGTACTGCCGGAAGACCACGCTGTTCGTCCTCCTGAGCCCGGTGATGCCGAGGCATTGTTCGAGATGCTTGCGGCCTACAACACTGCGGTGATCGGGTCCGCGGATAGCACGGTGGACGGGGTTGCCGAACGCATTGTCGAGCCTGGCTTCGACCGCAGCACCGACGGCTGGCTAGTGCTCACCGGCGGGCTGCCGGTCGGGTACGGGACGGCGTTCGGCAAGGGCGACCGTCAGGTGGTCGGTATCCAGGTGTGGTCGCAGACGCCGGCGGTCGCTGGCTGGCTGTTCGAGCAGACGATGCACCGCGCCCGGGAGATGGGACGCGAGCGCGGCCACACCCAAGTCACCGTCGACGCCGACGTTTACCGAGCCGACGAGCCGCTGCGCGCGCTGTTGGCCGACCACGACTTCACCGCCGCGACGACGTACCACCGGATGCGGATCGACCACACCGGGCCGGTCGCCGCTGCGCAGGTGCCCGCGGGCGTGGTGGTGCGCCGCGGCGCGTTCGATGACGCCACCCGCTGGGCCGCTCACGAGGTCATCATCGAGTGCTTCCGCGACCAGTTCGGCTTCGTCGCCCGCCCGCACGACGAGTGGGTCGGGGCGCGCGAGGCGCAGTCGACCTTCGACTGGTCCCAGTTCACCGTGCTCGAGGTCGACGGGCGGGCGGTCGCGATCCGCGAGTGCAGCGACGCGTACGTCGAGACCGACAACTGCGGCCACATCGGCACGCTCGGCGTAGTGGAGGAGTGCCGGGGCCGCGGTCTGGCGACGTTCCTGCTGCGCGACACCTTCGCCCTCGACGCTGCCGCCGGCCGGGCAGGCACGATTCTGGACGTCGACACGAACAACCCGACCCCTGCGCTCGCCCTGTACCTATCGGTCGGCATGCGCCCGACCCTCGTCTCCGAGGGCTGGCGGCGGGTCCTCCCCGTCCTCTAGGAGTCGTCCGGAGGCGTTCAGCTGTCGCTGAGGAATGGACGCCAGCAGGGCCCTCGCCTACCTCGAAGGGAGCACCAGCATGGACAAGATCCACAGCAGGCTCATGGCCGGCAAGACGGTGCTGGTGACCGGTGGCAGTAGAGGCATCGGGAGGGCGACCGCCCAGGGGCTGGCCGGGCTGGGCGCGCATGTCGCCATCACAGGCCGGGACCGCGCACGCACCGAGAGCGCGGCGGACGAGATCCGCGCCGCCGGCGCCGAGCAGGTGGACGTGTACGTCGCGGACCTGTCCTGCCAGTCAGAGGTGCGGCGGCTCGCCGACGAGGTCCTTCGGAGCCTGCCTCGGGTCGATGTGCTGGTGAACAACGTCGGGGGATACTGGAACACCCGCCACGTCACCGCCGACGGGCTGGAGCGCACGTTCGCGGTCAACCACCTCGCGGCGTTCCTGCTCACGAACCTGCTCCTGGACAGGTTGGAGCACAGTGCCCCGGCTCGCGTGGTCACGGTCGCGTCCAACGCGCAGGCCATGGGGCGAATCGACTTCGACGACCTGCAGGGTGAACGGTCCTACTCCGGCTCCCGGGCCTACAACCAGTCCAAGCTCGCCAATGTCTTGTTCACGTACGAGCTGGCGAGGAGGCTGCGGGCCGGCGGTGTCACCGCCAACGCGTTGCATCCCGGGATAGTGAGCACGTCATTCGGGGCTGAGGACCCACGAGCCGTCCAACGAGTGCTCTTGCCGTTCCTGCGGCCCTTCATGAAGGCCCCGGCCGAAGGCGCCGGCACGTCGATCCACGTGGCTTCCGCTCCCGATCTCGAGCACGTCACCGGCCGCTACTTTGCCAACAGCAGAGCCAAGCGATCCTCCAAGCGCAGCTACGACGAGACCGTCGCAGCACGGCTCTGGCAGGTCAGCGCCGATCTGGTCGCCTGACCGCAGCCGGCTGAACGGGCGGCACCCGTGTCCGGGAGGACCGGGACTGCCCCGAGTGCAGTTGCGCTCCCGCCACCCGGCGTCCTCTACGGCTGGGCGTGCCCGACCGCCTCACCCCGAGTGGCTCCTGGATTACAAGACCGCGCCGCGCGGCCCGACCTCGACTGCGGCTACACCACGCGCAAACAACACCATGAGCCGCCCACCATGCCTGCACCGAAGAACCCCGTCCTCGTCCGCAAGCGTCGAAACGACCTTGTCGATGACCTCGGCCTCATCTGCCGCGGAGGGTTCGTCATACGCGACGTCCAAGCGATCGCCGTTTGTGAGCCGGACACGCAGCACAATCCCTGCCATGCTCATGCAGCCTAGACGTGCGCACTGCGCAACCGCATCAAGAACGGTCCGCATGCATCCCGACATGGTGGTGCTCGGGCAGAGTCCGGCAGCTTGCGAGGCCGTGGCCATGAGCGGAGAGTCGTCACGGACGACGACCGGCTGTGCTCTGAAGATGTCAGGGCGCCATCGAGGCAAGATGTGATGATCGCCAGAGCAACAACTCCGACGGTGCGCTGATCTCAGCCTCCAACGCTTCGTAACGGCTCTCCACAATCAGCGTTCCGATGCCTTGCCCGAACCATGCACTGCCCTCCCCTCCTTGGCTGCATAGCCGGAGCCGGAAAGGGTTGCCGTCTCACCTCTCACCCTCGGGGCGGGCCTGCGCTAGTGGTGCTCCTGCATCAACACGATCGCGTCATTCCGATCGGCGGATGATGGACTTGACAGTGGCTCACAGGTCGTCGATTCCGGACCGAAAGAGTCGAGAACACCACGTCAAGCTCAAAGCGCGCGACCGAGTAGATGTCTATCGTTACGCGATTTGTTGGCATTGGCAGCACGGTCATTTTGGGGCGATGATCTGTACCGTATATGAAGAATGGCGCGAAGTGCGTGGCGCCGTTGGGTTGGGGGCTGCTGTGACGAAGTCGGACAAGCACGATCGGGGCGACCCCGCCGGAGCGGAGCGGGCCTATCAGCTGGCGATCGATTCCGGGCACGGCGACCGGGCGCCAAAGGCGGCGTTCAACCTCGGGGTTCTCCGTGAGGATCGGGGCGACGACGCCGGGGCAGAGCGGGCCCATCAGCTGGCGATCGACTCCGGGCACGCCGACAAGGCCCCGAAGGCCGCGGTCAACCTTGGGTTGCTCCGGGAGGGTCGGGGCAACCTCGCGGGGGCGGAGCGGGCCTATCAGCAGGCGATCGACTCCGGGCACGCCGACCAGGCCCCGCAGGCGGCGGTCAACCTCGGGGTGCTCCGTCACGGTCTGGAGGACTATGCCGGGGCGGAGTGTGTCTTCCACTGGCGATCGACTGCGGTCATGCCGACATGGCCCCGAAGGCGGCGGTCAACCTCGGGGTGCTCCGTGAGGGTCGCGGCGACATCGCCGGGGCGGAGCGGGCCTACCAGCTGGCCATCGACTCCGGGCATCCAAAGGCGGCTTCATTTGCGCGAGAGGCGGTCAAGCAGCTACGGAGAAGCGACGCCCAGCCTGGATAGGCGCGCCGAGCAGGTATTCCTGCTGGCCGTCGACGCCGTGCTCTGGAGGCATTTCCTGTCGGCGGATCCAGACGGTCAACCTCTGCCATACCGCCGCATCAAGGGCTGGTAGTCGGCGGTGCTGGCGAAAACCGCCAGGAGCTTGCCGTGCACCAGCCTCGAACGTCGTTCGCACTTGCGGCGACTTCCGATTCGAAGGGAATGCGATAATAGGACGTCTTTGGGGCTAGCCCCGGCCTGGTTCAGCTGGCTCGGGTCGGCTCGGGCTCGGGTTGGCTCGGCGCTGTCGCTGCGACCAGCAACCAGCCAGGTACCGCCAGCATGGCGGCCGTGACTCCGAATGCCACCGCCATGCTGGTCGAGACCGCGAGTCGCCCTAGTGCGACCGCACCCACGGCTCCCGCAAGCTGCAGGATCAGCGACTGGATGGATACGACGGTTGCCCGCTCGGCCGCCGTGACCTGGCTGTGCAGGAGTTGCGCCAGCGGGCCTCCGGCGACCCCCAGACCTACGAACATCAGCAGGTAGGCGCCGCCCGCTGCGACGACTCCCCAGATGCCACCCAGAGCAGTCGCGCCAGCCAGACAGGCCAGTGACAGCACGCTCACCGATAACCCCACCAGGCAGACCGCCCGGGCCGAGCCGATTCTACGCATCAGCGGCATGCTCAGTCCGCTGCCCAGCGCATTGGCGGCGAACCCGACCGCCGCCACGATTCCGTATGCAAGCACTCCCCGATCGGCTGAGCCTGCCAACACACTCATCCAAGCCGGAGTCAGCAACTCGATGACGGCCAGCGCGATTCCCATCCCGGCCGCGGCCACCAGGATGCGGATCAGCGAGGTGCTACGCACGCCGAGTCGCAATCCGGTCCCGATCGCAGCAGGAACCCCGGTCAGCACGCTGCGCAAGGATGTCGCCGCGTACTTCGGCTCGGGCATCGCGAACAGCGTTACGACCAGCCGCGCGGCATCGCATGCGGCGGCGATCAGAACGGGCACCGCGAGGCTGGTGTGCAGAGCGAGCGGAATCAGCGCACCAGCCACCGTCCCCACCGCCAGCGCCACTGAAGAAGCCATCAGCCCCAGCGACAAGCCACGGGTCAGCTCGGCATCGGACACGTCGGGTCGCGCATTGACGGTGTCCACGAACCAGGCCTCGATGGGACCGCTCCCCAGCGCCCGCCCGACACCGCGCAGGATGCTCGAGGTAACAAGTAGCAGGACGGATTCGGTCAGGCCGAGCAACAGCAGAGCGACAAGGCTTGTCGCCGCAGACGCGACGATCACCGGACGACGGCCAACGACATCGGCCAGACCGCCAGTGGGCAGTTCGAGCACCATGATCGTGGCGGAGTACGCGACACCCAACGCCGCGACTGTCGCCAAGCTCACCCCTGTGTCCAGCAGCAGGAGAACCAGAACCGGGATGTAGAGGCCGGTGGGGAGCCAGGTGAGGAAACTGATCTGCGCATAGCGACGAGCCGCCGCTCGGCCGGTCACGATCGCTCGCCGACCCGCGGGAAGGCGCTGACCACGATGGAGACCTTGCGGGCATCGACGCTCCCGGCGTCTTTCGCCCTCAGCTCCTCAAGGTGCGAGTAGAACCGCTCCCACAGCTCACCCACCGATGCCGGCGTCAGATTCACCAGCAGGTCACCGATCCCGGCCGCTGCGACCCACTCCACAGGCAACGTCGCCTGTGCCTGCTCGAAGGCCTTCACGTCGGACAAGAGGATCCCGGCCTGCTGCCTGCGCAACCAGTCGGCCGCAGTACGGCCTTCGCTCGTGGCCGTAATCTCGGAGTTGTTCCAGCTCGTCGTCGCATGCACGGCTCGCCAGCGGCGCGCCCTTGGGTGCCCGCTCGAGGCAACCTCCTCGACGAACCCGTACTGCGCGAGCTTTCGCAGGTGATAGCTCGTGGCGCCGGTGTCGGTCTTGAACCGGCGAGCCAGTTCGGTCGCCGTTGCCGGCCCGTCCTCGCGCAACGCGCCGAGCATCCGCACTCGGAGCGGGTGGGTAAGCGCCTTGAGTTCTTCGCCTGTGCGGACCTGCTTGTCGGGACGGCTCACGACGCCACCGTACGCTTGCAGAACGATTTCTGCAAAGAAAGTTCTGCATGGGTGCGGCCGACCCGCTCAGATCTTGCACTTTGTCTTTGTCGATCAGCGGGATGCAGCAGGCGCCCGCGCATGCCGGTCAGGTGGTGCGGCGGGTGATGTCCGCGGGGCTCTGGACCGGTGTCGTGTGGCTGTTTAGGAAGTGGGGCGCTGGAGATCGCAACTTGTGGCGGCGGGTGTGCATCAAGGTAAGTACATTCCAAACCCGGAGGTCATATTGACCCGTTCGTCGTTCACCGTGCGGCTCCTAGCCGCCTCGCTACTCACAGCCGTCGCCGCCATCGGTGCCGGAACTACCGCTAATGCCGCGGATCCGGCATGCCCGTTCCCGACCATCGCCGATGTGGTCGCCTTCCAGAACACGGCCGGTGCCGACTACTTAGCCGGAACGATCGAACCGGGCGCGGGTTGCCCGACCTACGGCACGCTTACCAGGGTCGACGGTACTGAGGAGCTGCCGGTCGGTGACGGTAGCGGCTTCGTATTGCCGCTCGGTACAGGGTCGGGGGAGTGGTACCTGTCGTCATTCACCGTCATCGACTACATCACTGGTGGTGGCAGCCACACCGAGACCTTTCCACCGGTGGCGCCGTACCTGGTTCGAGTCGTCGATCTGACTCAGATCCGGTCAACCTCGCCGGACCAGTACGTCGGCTACGGTGAGTCGGTCACCGTGTCCGGTGTGCTCGAGGGCTGGACGGACGCCACCGGCTGGCGGCCGCTGCCGAATCGCACCCTGTCAGTGCTGCGGGGATCGCCCGATCTGTCCCCGGCGTCGGTGACCACCAACAACGAGGGCGCATATACCGCTACGGTGCAGGCCTTCGACAGCTTTGCGGCCGGAAGTGCGCTGTTCGCGGGGGATGACACCTGGCGCCGCAGTTCCAGCTTCTCCGGGGTCCAGGTCCATGCCCTCGTAAGCGCCAAGGTGAACGACCCCACGCCAGCTGTGCAGCAGCGGGTGAAGGTCACCGGGAAGGTCGTGCCGGGCGCCATGCCCGTCTGGCTGGAGCGCTGGCAGGACGGAACGTGGACCAAGGTCACCGACACCGTCATGGCCGACGCTCGCGGCAACTACCTGCTTCGCTACAGCCCCGATTCGGCTGGCACCCACATGCTCCGCGTCTGGACCGACGGCTCTGACCCTGAGAGCCGAACGGGCGTCTTGCCCTATTGGCAGGAATTCACCATCACCGCACATCGGTAATCGCGCATTGATCGACAATCCACGCGCGTTGACGTCGAGCCGCTCCGTTCGCTGGGAGAACGGGGCGGCTCGCCGGCAATGTTGCCTATAGCAACGTCTTTGGCCTGGCGGTGTCAATGAACTGCTCGACGGAGGTCCGCCAACCGACGTACGACATGCGTACCGCGCGTCGACGCAGTGGGGCCCCAGGCGAGCGCAGTCAGAGCAGGCCTCCTGCAAACCTCCGAGGAATTGCCATTGACCAAGACCAGCTCTGTGCAGTGGACCCGCGGGAGGCGCTCACCGCTCCACACTCCGGAGCGGAGCAATGGCCAGGCCCGAGCCGGGCCGGCTGGCGCACTCGCTGTCACTCACACGGCGGCATCATCCTGCCATGCCCGGCACGTAACGCCGATGCGCCCTCGGCCGGTGTACCAGGTGGCGGGGGCTGTTGCTGATCGGTCGAGTGCCTTACCCTCCCCAGAACCCAATCGACCGACATCGGGACCCGGGCAGCGTCCGCCCTGACCGCCGGTCACCCGCCGATCTCCCTGCCAACGTGATGAACAGACTTCCGCCCGACCGGCACTTCCGCACCGAGACCCAGGCGCTATGAAGATCTACTTCGACTGGCGCTGTTGGTGGATCGGCTACTACCGCGGCGCCACCCACCACCACGTCTGCCTCATCCCAACAGTCGTCGTGCGGTGGCCCCGACGGCTCAAGCGCCACATACGGCGCACCTAACACTCGCCGGACACCTGACCCGCCGAGCGTCAGGCGCGGAAGCGGCTCAACGTGATTGCGCCGAGTGGCAGGGTCAGGACGGAGTAGAAGACGCGCCAGAGGAGCGCTGCGGCCACAAGTGCGTCGTCGGAGGCGGCGCTCAGCTCGACGAGCATGGCAATCAGGACGCCGTCTACGACTCCCAGACCGCTTCCTGTGATCGGGAGAACCGCTCCCGCCCAGAAGGCGATCGCAAAGGCGGCGAACGCATCGGGGGCGGAGAGCTCAGCGCTCGAGATACCGACGAAGCGGAGCGATGCGAGCAGGATCACGTAGGTGACCAACAGGTTGGTCGCAACGCCAATCGACCCCAGCGCCCAGCCGGCGCGTAGTACCGCGAGCGCTTGCGCACGCAGATCGACTGCCTTTCCGGCACCGTCTTCGATCGGCTCGCGCGTGCCCTTCACCAGGATCCAGGAAAGCGGTCGTTGCGTCTTGGCTCCGAGCCAGCGCGCCGAGCGTTCGCTGCGCAAGAAGACGTAACCGGCGATCCCCGCAATGGCCGTAACCACCAGCGAGACCCCGCCCACGAGCAGGATCGAGCCGTTGACCTCACCGGTGAGGAGCAGCAACACCAGCGCAACAACGGGGAGGAGTAGGCGGCCAAGGGTCGGGAAGAGGAACGACCCGACAGCCGCGAGGCCGGCGGCGTCCGGCCCATAGTCTGCGTCGCGGAAGTAGCCGTACTGGACGACACTCGCGCTCGGCGGCGGGAGTACTTGGCCTGCGAGGTTCGATGAGAGGTACGCCTTGCTACCGTGCCACAGGCCAAGGTGGGGCAGGAACGCCCGATACATCAGCGCCTCGGTGGGAACACGTATCAGTCCGAGCCCGACCAGGACCACGACCTCCAGCGCGTCAAGCTCGGACAATGCCTGCCAGACTTGCTCGTAGTCGATGAACTGCGGCAGCAGCCACCCGAAGACAACCACCAGCGCAGCGATCACGCCCACGGGCTTGAGCAGGCGCCTCCAGAGCGGCCGCGGCGCGGGGCGCGCGGAACTCTCCCTCATGGGGCGCACGAACACATTGTGGCGCCATGATCGGAATTTGCGTGGGACCAATGCCGCCGGGGACCTGCCCCTTGCGCGCATCCTCAGAGTGGTGCGCCGGCACCACAACCACGGTGCACGGCACCGCGGATGGGGCTTGGTGCCGGCTAGCGCAGGTCCAGCCGCATGAGTACGCGGGGGAATCCGCCGGAGACGGAGTCGGTGTCGGCTGCCTTGGTGAAGCCGGCCGCTTCGAACAGTGCGCGGGTGCCGACGTAGGCCATCGTGGTGTCGACCTTGTGTCGGTTGTTGTCCACCGGGTAGCCCTCGATCGCCGGTGCGTGGTGTGCGCGCGCGTACGCCACGGCGCCGTCGAGCAGGGCGTGTGAGATGCCGTTGCCGCGGTGGCCGGGGCGGACGCGGATGCACCACACCGACCAGACCGGCAGCTGGTCGAGGTGCGGGATCTTGGTGGACCGGGCGAAGGGGAGTTCGGCGCGGGGTGCGACGGCGGCCCAGCCGACGACGTCGTCGTTGTGGTAGGCCAGCACACCGGGCGCGATCTTGCGGGCGCAGAGTTTCTTGACGTACTGGCCGCGTGCGGGTCCGGCGAGCTGTCGGTTGGTCTTCGAGTCGAGCCGATGGCTGAGGCACCAGCACACGGACGAGGCGGGGTTCTTGGGCCCGAGCATGGTCGCGACGTCGTCGAACCGGGCTGCCGTCGCGGGCTTCACCACGATGCGCACGCCGACGACGCTATCCGGCGTCGCCGGCTATTGCGAGCGCCGTGCTGCCCTAGCGCGGGGATCGCGTTCGAGCGCATCGAACCGTCTTCCACTCCCGCCACCTAGCGGAACTGGTCAGCGATCGCGGGAGCCAGATAGTGGTCGCCGGTTCGCACTGCCCGAGCCGAGGCAGCGAGGGCGTCGAGGTGCCCGCGTGCCTTCCCCAGCGGCCATCGGAACGCCCGGGCCAGGTCGCGGGCGGAGGCGTCGAGCACCACGCCGACAAACAGCTCCGCAGCGGCCAGGTGATCCTGTCCTCCGCCGACGTCGAACCTTCGACAGGTCAGATCGACGAGGGCGGACGGCCATCCGGAGGCCTGTTCCTGCACGCCGGCGGTGGTGACCAGCAGTTGGCGTTGCAGCTCGACCACGGCACGCTGGTAGCGGCCGCGGTCGCCGATCACCGTTCGAAGGGTCGCACTCGGCAGGGGTCCGATGGTGAGCGCGGTGGCAATCTCGTGGGCGGCTGGCGACAGGTCGAGGTCCGCGTGGCCGTCCGTCCCACCGGTCGCTGGGTAGAGCCACTGGAGCAGTGACGGTGACAGGAACGAGCCACGACCCGCGACGAAGTTGCCATACCAGGCAAGGCTTTGGCGCGGGAGTTCGTCCTTCCAAGCCCACACGCGCTGCTCGTTTGAGCCCATCCCCGTTGCGAAAGGCTCAGCGTCCTCACCGGCTACCGCCTCCCACAAGGACGGGACGAGCACGCCCTCGGACGGGAAGAGCAGCGCGAAGCCCACGTCTTCGACGAACGCCGCTGCGCGGGCGATGGACCGCACTCGGCGCCCGCTCACCCACCAGCGTCGCTCCCGCGCCTTGCCGAGCGCGGCCCCGCCTGGCTCACGCGTCCTCGCCGGCATTGAACCAGTCAACCACCCGCTGCAAAGGGGCTCCATCGCGCGCGCAGGTCCCGCTGCCGGGCGGCACCAGGCAGCATTTTGCCGGCTCGACGCGGTTCTGGCGTTTACGGTGCCTGGCGCCGAGCGAGCGGCCCGGCCGCAATCTGGCCGGTTCTCGCCTGCTGGTATGGGCAGCCGAGCTGGGCAAAGGTGATCGCGAGACGGACGAGGGTGTCGCGGTCGCCGGCGTTGATCGCGGCGGCGCGTTCGATGATGGCGGTCGCGATCGGATTGTCGCGGGCGGCGCGCCGGCTTCGTTCGATGCGCGCTGCCGCATCGGGGTGGTGGTCGAGTACGGCGGCCTCCGCCCACAGCGCGGCGTACCAGGGCATCCACTGTCGGCTGCCGATGGACCGGAACAGCTCGGAGTCGTCGACGTCGGCCGCGAGTCGTCGTACGGCCGCGGCCGGGTCGTTGCGGTGCAGCGCAAGCATGGCGTCGAACACCGCGGCCCAACTCCGCTGGTGTCCGGCGAGTCCCTCGGCGTCGACGCCGAGGTCGATCGTCAGGCGCACCCAGGCCGCCCGGCGGTCGTCGTCGCCGCGCATGCCGTGCACCATCGCAACGGCGTAGGCCGAGCGGGCCAGGTTCGGCGCGACTGGTCGTCCCGCCCGCTCCCAGCCGGTGCGGAAGCGCTCTCCGGTTCGGACGACATCGTCGAAGTGTCCGGCCAGCGCGTCGACCAGCAGACGCCGGGACATGGCCACGTGATCCTCGTCGCGGTAGAAGGGCAGGCCAGCGAGCGCCTCCGCGTGGGCGGCGGCACCGGTCAGGTCGCCCGCGTCCAGATCGACCTCCGCAGCCATGAGATGGCCGTCGCCGAACTCGAATCCGCTGAGCGGGCCGACCGCGAGCTCCTCGAGTAGCTCGAGCCGCCTGTGCGCGACCCGCACCGCCTCGGCGACGTCGTCGTCGACGAGGCAGGTGAAGGTCAACAGGTCCAGCGCAATGCTGTGCAGGATTCCGTCGCCGGCCCGCTCGGCCAGCTCGGCGACCCGTCGGGAGTCGCCCACCGTGGGCAGGTCGCTGTACTCCGCGACCGCGAGCGCCACCTGGGCGAGCGGCGAGCCGTCCGAGAGGGCTCGGGCTTCGGCGACCAGCACGTCGCCTTCGGCTCGCGAGTGCGGTGTGGCCATGATCCCCGGCGCGCGGTTGATGTACATGGCCATCGTCGCCAGGTCCCGGGCCGCGCCGGCTCGGTCGCCGACCGTGGTCGCTGCATCGGCTGACATCCGGAACAGCCGCAGCGCGTCGTCGCCGGCGAAGCGGCTGGCTGCGGAGCCGGCGGCCAGCCTCAGATAACCCACCCGCTCGCTCACCGTTGCGGCGAGTACGGCGGCTTGCTCGTACCGTCGCTGTGCCTGCGCCGGCCGACCGCGGACGAACAGCAGCCATGCAAGGTCGGCGGCCAAGGTCGCCGCCTGAGCCAGTCGGCTCTCGTCGCCGGCGCGCCAGGTGATGGCGGCTCCGACATCGTCGGCGACTCCATCGAACCGGTCACACCAGGCTTCGTCGATCTCGGCTGTTGCGGACCGGCGAAGCGCAGCGACGGCCAGCCGGCACCACCGCTCGTGGCCGTATCGGGTCTGGTCCAGCTCACCAGCCTCGTCCAGCTGCTCGACGCCGTACTGGCGGATCGTCTCCAGCGCTCGGTACCTGGTCGGCTCGCTCCGCTCGACGACCAGCAGGCTGTGCTCAGCCAGGCGGGCCAACCCGTCGGAGATCTCCGCGCGATCGCGGCCGGCTCCCGCGACCGCACAGGCCGCGTCGACATCGAACCACGAGGCGAACACGGCGACCCGGCGCAGCAGCGCCCGATCGTCGGACGAGAGCATGTCGTAGCTCCAGCCGATGGCCTGGCGCAGCGAGCCGTGCCGGTCGGCCACCCGGGTGCCGGCGGTGAGGAACCGCAGCCGCTGATCGAGGCCCGATTCCAACCCGTCGAGGCCGAGCGCGGCGAACCGGGCCGCGGCCAGCTCGATGGCCAGTGCCATGCCGTCCAGCGCCCGGCACAGCGCCGCCACCCGCGCGGCATCCGGCGCGGTGGCGTCGCCCGTCGCGGCGGCCACTCGGGCGGCGAACAGGTCGACGGCATCCCCACCACCGCCGGCCACCGAAAGCCCGGGCACGACGTACACCCGCTCGTACGGGAGGAGGAGCCGGGTCCGGCTCGTCGCAAGCACCGTCACCTCCGGGCAGCCCGCGATGATCCGCTCGATGCAGGCCCGGACACCGTCGAGGACATGTTCGCAGTTGTCGATGACGAGCAGCGCGTCACGGTCGGCGAGCGAGGCGACCAGCGCGACGTCGACCGACATGGTCCGCTGCTCGGGAACGCCGATCGTCTCGGCAACCGCCGCGGTGACCATGGCCGGATCGGTCAGGTGGACCAGATCCGCGAACCACACCCCGTCGCGGCGGGCCGGGGCGAGTTCGGCGGCCACGCTCAGCGCCAGCCGAGTCTTGCCGATGCCACCCGGACCGGTCGCTGTGACCATGCGGTGCTCGCCGAGCGCCGCAGCCAGCGCCATCCGCTCGGCGGTGCGACCGATGAACGACGTGACCGGTAGCGGCAGCCCCCGCCGGCCGGACTTGACGAGAAGGCCCGGCATGGCCTCGGCGTGCCGGGCCAGGCTACGGCGATCAGGGAGTTGCAGCCTCCGCAGCATTGCCGATACGTGGCTCTCGACGGTGCGCGTCGAGATGAACAGTGCGTCGGCGATCTGCGCGTTCGTCAGGTGCCGGGCGATCAGAGCAAGTACCTCGGCCTCCCGTGCCGTCAGCTCCGTGCCCCTACCCGCACCCACCGTCGTCACGCGGTCCATTGTCGCCTCCGCCGCTCCGATCCCGGTAGACAGGCAGTGGTCTCTCGCCGAGATCAGCCTGGCGTGTCAGGCTGCCATCGTGCGGCTGTCGACGATCGCGACCACGGACTACCACACGGGCGGGGAGCCGTTCCGGATCGTCAGCGACCCTCCTGTGCCGATCCCGGGTGAGACCGTGGCCGAGCGTCGCGCGCGGGCGATTGAGGACGCCGAAGTCCAATGCCTGCGTGCGGTGCTGTGCTCGGAGCCGCGTGGCCATGCGGACATGTACGGCGGGTTCGTCGTACCGCCGGACGACGCGGGCGGCGACCTTGGGGTGTTGTTCTGGCACAAGGATGGTTTCTCAACCGCGTGTGGGCACGGCACGATCGCGCTAGGAGTCTGGGCGGTCGAGACCGGACGGGTCGCGGCGCCGGCGACCGGCAGCGCGGACGTGGTGATCGACGTGCCGTCCGGACGCGTGACCGCGCGAGTGCGCCGTGAAGACTCGCGGGTGGTCGCTGTCGACTTCGTCAACGTGCCCAGCTGGGTGGTCGCCACCGGTGTGCCGGTGGCCACCTCCCGCGGCGAGGTGTCGGTCACCGTGGCTTATGGCGGGGCGATCTACGCGACCCTGCCCACCGCTCAGCTCGGCTTGTCAGTGACGCCGGAGCGCCTCGGTGAGCTCATCGCGCTCGGCCGCGAGATCAAGTGGGCGCTCAACGACAGCGAACACGCCGTACACCCGACCGACCCGCGGCTCAACGGCGTCTACGGCACCATCTGGTTCGACGACCTCGGCGACGAGCCCGGGCGAGTGCACCAGCGCAACGTGACCATCTTCGCCGACGGCGAGGTCGACCGCTCCCCGTGCGGCTCGGGAACCTGCGCCCGGCTCGCCGTTCTCGCCGCCGAAGGCCGGCTACCCGCGGGCGCGGTGCTGCGCCATGACTCGATCGTCGGCAGCACGTTCACCGGGACGGTCCTGGACACGGTCGAGGTCGACGGACGTGCCGCCGTCATCCCCCAGGTCACCGGGATGGCCTACCGCACCGGCGAGCACGTGTTCTCGATCGACCCGCACGACCCGCTGGTCCCGGGGTTCGTGCTGCGGTGAGGTTCCTCGACGCGGACGCCGTCTCCGCGCTCGGACCTGCCGGGGCGGTCGATGCGATCACCCAGGCTCTTCGCGGCGGGCTCGACCCCTCGGCGGACCCGGCACGGATGTCGGTCGACCTGACCAACGGCCAGTTCCTGCTCATGCCGTCGGAGACGTCAGCCGCGGCCGGGGTCAAGGTCGTGACCGTCGCCCCGGACAACCCGTCACGAGGGCTGCCACGGATCCAGGCCGCCTACCTGCTCTTCGACCGGGACACGCTTGTGCTGCGGGCAGTCCTCGACGGAGCCGCGCTGACCACCCTGCGCACCCCGGCGGTCTCGGTCGCTGCAGTTCACCAGCGCCTACCGGCGGGCCGCCCGCTGCGGGTCGCGGTGATCGGTGCCGGACCCCAGGCCACCGGCCACGTCGCCACGCTGGCCGCCGTCCGCCCACTCGAGGAGGCCACGTACCTGGTTCGCGATCCATCACGGACACCGCTCGACGCCGTGGCCCTCGGATCGTCACAGGCCGACGAGGCGTTGCGGGCCGCCGACGTCGTGGTCTGCGCAACATCGGCGCAGGCGCCGGTGTTCGACTCCGCGCTGCTGCGCGACGACGCCGTGGTGGTCGCCGTGGGATCGCATGAGCCTGACGCACGCGAACTGGACGCACGCCTGCTCGGTCGCGCGACGGTCGTGGTGGAGAGCGTCGCGACGGCCCTGCGCGAAGCCGGCGACGTGGTGCTGGCCATCGCCGAGGGCTCGCTGACCCCAGTGGAGCTGGTGCCCATGCGCGACGTCGTGACAAGCGCGGTGGCCGTCCCGACCGATCGCCCAATGGTGTTCAAGAGCGTTGGGATGTCCTGGCAGGACCTCGTCGTCGCCGAGGCGGTCCTGGAACACAGCGGAGGGCGACGCTCCGCCTGACCAGCCGCTCCGGCAGTCCTTCGAGCCGGCAAGCCTGGGTCCGGTCTTGAGTGCGCTAGGGTCCTCGGCGGCACTCATTGCTTCGCCGTCGTGCCTGTTCGCCGCCCGAACCATGGAAGGCCTTACCGATGACCCGCCGGGTTCGTTCGTCGATCGCCAAGCTGGCCACGTTGGCCGTAGTGGCAACTGCGGTTGCCGTTGCCGTCACCACCGGTACCTCGTCGGT
This sequence comes from Kribbellaceae bacterium, assembly GCA_035650275.1. Classification (GTDB taxonomy): domain Bacteria; phylum Actinomycetota; class Actinomycetes; order Propionibacteriales; family Kribbellaceae; genus DASRHY01. The sequence continues at coordinate 64,200 of DASRHY010000019.1, forward strand.
CTCGGCGCCGGCCGATGCCGCCCAGGCCGCGCCGGGCGCCCGGCCGGCGGTGCGTTCCAAGGTGGCTGAGCTGCGGCTGTCCGACGCGAGCCCGGCCCGGCCGGCGCGGCTCGACGGTCGTTCCACGTCGGCGTTCTCGTTGCTGGGGATTACCTGGCAGCCGCGTGCGTCCGATGGTGTGCTCGCGCAGGTGCGGGTCCGTGCGGGCGGCGACTGGACGGGCTGGCAGACCTTGGTCGTGGATGGCGAGCACGGCCCGGACAGCGGTGCTGAGAGTGGTGACGCGGCCGGCAGGGATGGTACGGAGCCGTTGTGGGTCGGGTCAGCCGATGGCGTGCAGGCGCGAGTGGCAGCTACGGATGGTAGGCCGGTGCGCGGCGTACGGCTGTCGTTGATCGACCCTGGTGCGGCGCCGGAGGATGCCGCGTCCGCGCTGGACGCGGCGGCTACGGGTTCGACGTTCGCCGGTACCGCGACCGAGTTGCCGGCGCCATACCCGCGGCCTGCGATCGTGAACCGCGCGGGTTGGGGTGCCGATGAGTCGCTGCGCAGCTTCAACCCGGACTGCGACGTGCCGAAGCTCGGTAGCACGATCAAGGCCGCATTCGTGCACCACACGGCGGGCAGCAACACCTACACGTCGAGCCAGTCGGCTGGCCTGATCCGCAGCATCTACGCGTACCACGTGCAGGGCCGCGGCTGGTGCGACATCGGCTACAACTTCTTGGTCGACAAGTACGGCCGGATCTTCGAGGGCCGCTACGGCGGGATCTTGTTGCCGGTGGTCGGCGCGCACACCGAGAACTACAACACCGACTCGTTCGGGGTGTCGCTGATGGGCGACTTCACCAGCACCGAGCCGACCGCCGAGATCATGCAGTCGGCCGCGAAGGTGATCGCCTGGAAGCTCGACGGGCACTACCGCGACCCCAACGGCACGGTGGTGATGAACGGCACGACGCTGAACGTGATCTCCGGCCACCGCGACACCAAGGCGACCGAGTGCCCCGGCACCCGGGTCTATGCGCTGCTGCCGGCACTGCGCTCGCGTGTCTGGGCGCTGATGGGTAGCTCAGTGGTCACTGAGATCTACAACTTCGCGAGCCAGAACGGCGGCTTCACCGAGCTCGGTGAGCCGTACTACCTCGAGCACTCGGTGCCCGGGGGCTGGGGCACGTGGTTCGGGATGCGGGACGTGTACTGGTCGCCGGGCACCGGTGTGCACTCGGTGCTGGGGGAGATCCGCACCCTGCACCGTGGTCTCGGCAACGCCGGCGGTGTGCTCGGGTTGCCGGCGGCCGAGCAGCAGCCGGCACTGCTGTCGGGTGCCTTGGTGCAGGAGTTCAGCAAGGCCGGTGCGCAGCGCGCGGTGTACTGGAGCTCGTCCACCGGCGCCCGCGAGGTGCTGGACGCGATCTACACCAGGTACGTCGCGATGGGCAGCGAACTGTCCAAGCTCGGCCTTCCTACGACCGGCCAGCTCGCCACGCACGTGGCCGGTGGCCGCGCGAACCTCTTCCAGCACGGCCGGATGTACTACGGCCCGACCACCGGCACGCATCCGATCATCGGCGCCTTCAACACCCAGTACGTCCAGCCCGGCGTCTACGCACAGCTTGGCCTGCCGACCACCGACGAGTACGCCGTCACCGGCGGCTCGGCGCAGGACTTCCAGGGCGGCAGGATCACCCGGGACGCGGCCACCGAGCAGACCACCGTCACCTACAATGCCGCCGGCCCGGCGACGCGGATGACCGCACCCACCTTCTCGATCACGCTGGCGCCGAGCGCCACGATCCAGTACGCGGCCACCGACGCCGACGGAGTCGCGTCGTACGACGTGCGGTACCGCCGCTCCTCCCTCAGCGGCAGCTTCGGTGGGTTCAGCCAGCCATGGACGGGCACCACGGCGACCAGCGTCAGCCTCGGCCTGGTGTCTGGCTACGAGTACTGCGTCTCCGCGCGGGCCCGAGACACTCTCGGCAAACTCGGCCCCTGGTCCGCGGAGCGGTGCTTCGCGCGACCCGTCGACGACCGCTCGCTCACCGCAGCCAGCACAGGCTGGACCCGCGCCACCTGGTCGGCGTTCTACCTGGGCACGGCCACCCACACCAGCAAGTACGGCGCGTCGCTCACCCGTGCGGTCCAGGCCAAACGGCTCTACCTGGTCGCCACCCGCTGCCCGACGTGCGGGACCGTCTCGGCCTACCTGAACGATCGCTACATCGGGGCCGTCGATCTCTACTCCACAACCACGGTCAGGCAGTCGATCATCGCTCTACCGACCCAGACGGCAGTGTTCGCCGGCACCCTCAGGATCACCACCCGCTCCACCGGGAAGCTGGTCCAGATCGACGGCCTCGGCGTGCGCCGAACCTGAACAAGTCATAGGTGCCCGGCGGTATCGTCTGACGCAGGTTGACCTCGGGGTGGTCGGCTGTCGCGTAAGGCAGGACGAGCATGGGAGATCGGATGAGGCAGCAGCCGCCGGTGAGAACGCCGCCTTCCCTCGACGGCCTCGATGTCACCGGTACCCCGCATGCGCAGTTCCTCGCGACCGAGCACTGGAGCTTGCTCGCCACCCGCAGCATGACCTGGAACGAGATCTTCAGCCGGACCGGCACCTATCTGACCGTTCTCTCGGCCACCGTCATTGCACTCTCGCTGGTGGCGAATGCGACCGGCTTCGGACAGGATTTCCGGACGTTCGCGCTGCTGATCCTTCCCGTTGTGCTACTCGTCGGCGTGGGGACGTTCTTCCGCCTGATCGAGGCGGATATCGAGGACGCCTGGCTGGTGATCGGTATGAACCGGCTACGGCATGCCTACGTCGAGCTCGCACCAGAGCTGGAACCGTACTTCGTCGCGAGCCATCACGACGACGGGCCGGGCCTGCTGCGCACCTACGCCTTTCGCAGCCGGGTCGGCCTGACCCACTGGCTCTCGGGGTCGCCGGTCATCGTGGGCATCATCGACGCCGTCGTCACGGGCGTGCTGGCCGCGGTCGTCTGCCAGGCCCTGGGCGCCGGGGTCGTGCTGCGCACGATCGTCGGTGTCCTCGCCGCCGTCGGGGCCGCGGTCTTGCTCGGCAGCGTGGGCTACCGAAAGGTCCATCAGGTAAGCCGTGACTACCGTCCGCGCTTCCCGAGCTGACCGCCCGGCCCGGTCTGGCGCCAGTCCCAGCCCTCTACGGCCGCGGCTTTGATCGATCGTTGATGCCGACGCGCGATCGTCGATCCATGACTGGACGGATGTATCGGTTACGGGCTCTGTGCGGGCTCGCTGCGCTTGTCATGACGCCGCTGGTGGTTTCGGCACCGGCGAGCGCCGTCACGACCGGTGACTGGACCCAGTTCCGCAACGGGGCCGATCACCAGGGGGTCAACACCGCCGAGACCGTGCTCTCGCCGTCGAACGTCGGCAGGCTGCGACAACAGTGGGTGACGAACATCGCGGGCAGCGTCTGGTCGTCGCCGGCGATCGCCGACGGCCGGGTGTACGCCGGCGGCCTGGACGGCCGGCTGCACGCGCTCGACGCGGCCACCGGCCAGGAGATGTGGGCGAAGCCGGACGACGCGCTGGCCGGCGACTGGACGTTCACCTCGCCGGCCGTCGGCGACGGGCTGGTCTACCTGGGTATCAACCGGCCCGCGGGCGAGATCTGGGCGTTCGACGCCGTCACCGGCGCGACCCGCTGGCGCGCTGGCACCTCGATCAGCAACATCAACGGGTCGCCTGTGGTCGCCGGCGGTGTGGTGTACGCCGCCACCACCGAGGACCAGGTGCTTGCCCTGGACGCCGCCACGGGCGCGCGGATCTGGGAAGCCAAGCCCAACGGCGGCCGTGGATCCGGCTTCTACTCGTCACCGACCGTCGCCGGCGGCAAGGTGTTCGCCGCGTCGCTCAACCACCAGGTCTACGCCCTGGATGCGGCGACCGGCGCCGTCTTGTGGTCGTTCCAGACCGGCGGCCACAACTCCTCGACACCGGCCGTCGTCGACGGCACCGTGTACTTCGGCTCGCGGGACGGCTTCGTGTATGCCGTGGACGCCGAGACCGGCGCGCAGCGGTGGAGGGTGCAGTACGGCACGAACATCCTCGCGTCGTTCCAGTCCTCGCCCGCGGTCGCCAACGGCACGGTCTACATCGGCACGAACAACGACCGCCGGGTGCTCGCCCTGGACGCGGCGACCGGCGCCGTGCGATGGAGCTTCCGTACCGCCGGCGTCGTCATGTCGTCGCCTGCGGTGGCGAACGGGGTCGTGTACGTCGGGTCGGACGACCGCAGCGTCTACGCGTTGCGCGCCACCAACGGGCAGCGGCTGATGTCGGCTCGGGTGTCCGGTGCGGTCGACTCCGGTCCGGTCGTGGCCCAGGGCAAGGTCTACGCCGGAACCTACGGCGACACCGGCGGCGGCAACGTCTACTCGTTCGCGCTGCGACGTTGACCGTTGCCGGGCGGTGCGACCCGCTGGAGCGTCTCGTTCAGCAGCCTGAGGCACTCCGCCGTACCGCGCCGGTCGTCCGTGCGTTCGCAGATCGCCAGCGCGGCTCGCAGGCTCTCGAGCGCCTGGCCGCGCTGTCCCAGGCGGCGGTGGACATGGCCGAGGTGGGTCAGGCAGTGCGCCTGACCCGCCTCGTCGGCCAACTCGCGGAAGACCGCGAGCCCGGCGGTGTGCGCTGCCTCAGCCTCTGTCAGCGAGCCCGCGGCTTCGTGCACCTCACCGAGGTTCGTCAACGCGGCGGCCTGGCCGCGCCGGTTGCCCAGCTCGCCGAGGATCCCGCCGGACTCGGCCAGGCAGCGCAGCGCGTCGTCGTACCGGCCGAGTCGTCCGTACACCGGCCCGAGGTTGTTGAGGTAGACGCCCTGGCTGTGCGGGTCGCCGAACCGGCGGGCGATCGACAGTGCCTGCGACAGACAGGCGGCGGCCGCGTCGTACCGGCTGATGCTGTCGTACACCGTGCCCAGACCGTTCAGGCATGAGGCCCGCCCGATGTCGTCGCCGGCCTCGCCGAACAGAGTCAGGCCGGCCCGTAGCTGGATCATGGCTTGGCCGTACTCGCCCTGCAGCTCGTACGCCGCCCCCAGATCGCGGTGCGCGAAGGCCTCGGCGTACGTGTCCCGGGTACGGCGCGCCACGGCGAGCGCGGTCCGGTTCAGCCGGATCCAGTCGGCGCGGTGCCCGCGGATGTGGAAGAACGCGAACAGCGCCCGCGCCAGCTGCCCGGGGATCTCGTCCGGTACGCCGTCGGTCGCGGCCGCCTGCTCGGCGCTCGCGAGCAGGTTCGCCCGTTCGCTCTCGAGCCAGTCCAGCGCCGTCCGGACGGAGCCGAGCGGCGTCCCACCTTCGGCCCAGTCGCCGGCGGTGTCGAGCCGCGGGTCGCCCGGACGCAACACCGCGCACGCCTGCCAGGCGGTGGCGACCTGCCAGCGCATCGCCCGCGTCAGCGCCGTGCCGAGCACGTCCGGCGACCACGATGCGGCGGCGAGCTCCTGGGCCAGCAGTCGCAGCAGGTCGTGCAGCCGGTACCGGCCCGGCGCCCGGCTCTCGAGTAGCTGCGCGTCCACCAGCAGTTCCAGCACCGGCATCGGGTCCGAGACTCCGAGCAACCGTTCGGCGAACGCCGGGCTGAGATCCGCCGCGTCGGGCAGGCCGAGCAGGCCGAACGCCGCCGCGGCCGTGCGTTCGGCCTCCGAACCGGCGGCCAGCAGACGGTGCCCGACCAGCAACGACGCCCGGACATCGAGGTCGCCGGCGTGCAGCTCGTCGAGGCGGCGATGGGTGTCGGCCAGCCGGCCGGTCAGCGTCCGAACCGGCCAGGCCGGGCGCGCCGCCAGCCGGGCACCGGCGATCCGCAACGCAAGCGGCAGTCCCCCGCACAGGGTTACCAGGTGCCGCGCCGCGGGTGGATCCGCGGCGATCCGCTCCGGCCCGGCCAGCACCTTCAGCAGCGTCAGTGACTCGCCCGGTGCCAGGGGGCCGAGATGCACATGAGATACGCCGTCGAGTGTTGCCAGCACCCGCCGGCTGGTCACCAGGACCGCGCAGCCCGGCCCCGCCGGTAGCAACGGCCGCACCTGGGTCGCGTCGGTCGCGTTGTCGAGGACGACGAGCAGCCGCCGGGTCGCTGTCTCGGCCCGGAACCGGCCTGCGGCCTCGGCCACGTCGTGCCGCCCGGTGTCAGGTACGCCGAGCGCGCGCAGGAAACCGCCCAGGACGCCGAGCGGTGTGCCGCCCGACAGGTCGGCGTACAGCTGTCCGTCCGGGAAGCTGCCCGCGACACGGTGCGCGGCGTGCACCGCGAGCGCGGACTTGCCGATGCCCGCCGCGCCGTCGATCGCACCGATCGGCGGTGGCACGCGATCGTCCAGGTCAGACCGCAGCCGGGCCGCGAGCTCAGCCAGCTCGGCGGAACGGCCGGTGAAGGCGGCCACGTCGGCCGGGAGCTGGCGCGCTACCACGGTCCGCATTCCGGGCGACCGCTGACCCGGCAGATCGAGCGCCGGGTCCGCTGCCAGCATCCGCTCGTGCAGTTCGCGGACCGCGCGAGCCGGCTCGGTGCCGAGCTCGCGTACTAGCCGGTCACGCAGCCGCCGGTACGCCGCCAGCGCCTCGGCCTGCCGGCCGGCACGGTACAGCGCGAGCATCCAGTGCTGCCACAACCGTTCGCGCAGCGGGTTCTCCTCGACCAGCGCGCGCAGCTCGACACCGAGCTCGGCGTGCTGGCCGAGCGCGAGCCGGCCCTCGACCAATGCCTCGGTGGCGGCCAGCCGGCGTTCCTCCGCGACGACGAGCCTGCCGTCGAGGTCGGCGTCGATGGCGACGTCCTCGAGCGGCCGGCCGCGCCACAGCGAGAGCCCTCGGCGCAGCTGCTCGGTGGCGGCCAGCGGATCGCCGTCACGCAGCGCCTGCTCGCCGCACGTCACGAGCTCCTCGAACACGAACAGGTCGAGATCGGCGGCGGTCACGTCCATCCGGTAGCCGGCCGCGTCGGTGACCAACCGCGGTGGCGGGGCTCCGCCGTCGAGCTGTAGCTCGCGGCGCAATGTCGACACGTAGGTGCGCAACGCACCGACCGCGGTCGGCGGCGGCCGGTCGGGCCAGACGACATCGACCAGCCGGCCCGCACTCAGCGGGCGGTTGGCGCTCAGCAGCAGTACGGCGAGGACGGCACGCAACTTCGGCGAGCCGAGCCGTACCGGCTCGCCGAAGCGGTCGCGAACCTCCAGCGGTCCGAGCACCCTGAACCGCACAGCGTGGCCCTCCCGTCGCGCAGCGTCCGTCAGCAACACAAACGGGACACGCCGCCGCCGGGTTCACCGTCGCCGACTCAAGGAGCAGCGCTGGCGTACCCCGCTAGATGAACTGGTCCAGGAAGGCGCGCGCATACGGGGTGTCGACCCGCTGGTAACCGCCGGTCGCGTTGCACGTGAGCGAGTTCACGAAGGAGGCGTCACCCACCACGAACTGGCCGAGGAACACCGGCCCGCCGGAATCGCCGAAGCAGGAGCCGCCGCCGGCCTTCGCATCGCGGTCGTTGATCTGGAAGGTGACCACCTCGTCCTGCACGTTCTTGAGGAATGACGTCGTGAAGCGCCGCTCCGGCACGACGATCGTCGCCTTCTTCTCGCCGATGGCAACGCCGTAGCCGACGAGGGTGAACGTCTCGTTCTTGAGCGCGCCCTGGTTGCCGTCGAGCGTGCCGACCGGCAGCAGCGGTGCCGGCCTGATGCCCGGCCACTTCGAAGCGGCCGGCGCATCCAGCACCACGACACCCTGGTCATGCTGCTTGGAGATCGACAGCTTGCCGTCCCAGCCGGGATCCGGGTGTGCTGTACCGGTGATGTAGTTCGCGGCACGAGCCGCGCGCTCCGCCGGCGTGATGCCAGGTGCGAGCGGGTCGAGTGCGAGGTCGGTGTTGAACGAGACGTAGACGTTGGTGGCCGGGCTTGCGCCGGTGTCCCCGGTGCAGTGGCCCGCGGTGAGCACCACCGTGGGCGAGATCAATGTGCCGGAGCAGCGGAACCGGCCCGTCTCGGTGGTGAACCGGACGAGACCGACGTTTGTGTGCACCTCGTCGCGCTGCCCGCCGGTGATCGCCACGGCCGGCTGCGCGGTGATCACTACGCCGACGACAAGCAACAGACCGCCGAACACCCTGCCCAGGTGCCGGATCCGAGAACGCCCCATCGCGCAAACTCCTCTCACCAATGAATCCCTCGCAGTATGCTCAGCGCCGGCGACGGCCGCAACGGCACAGCTCACCGGGATTGGTTCTGCGGCGGTGTCCGGGCTCGGACAGGCCCGAACTCGGTTGATGTACGGCGCGCGGCTGCGCCGGGCCGGCCGGCGGATCGCCGCACGCACACGGCTGAGGGCAGTCGTGGTGGTATGCGACGCCGCGCTACGTGATCGGCCGAAGTCATCCGCTGCGGGTGACGTCGGTGTCGCCTGGCCCAGGGAAGGGTTCGCCCAAGACCCGCGAGAGGAGTGACATGGCGTGCTTGTTTGCCTTGTTTGCTGGTGTGTTTCCGCGCCTGGCCCTGTTCATCGTCTGGGTGGCGCGACCCAGGCTGGTAGATGCCGCTTTCGATAGCTGGATCTGGCCGCTGTTGGGCATCATCTTCCTTCCCTTTGCGACTCTCATGTACGTGATTCTGTACACGGGCGGTGGCCTGTCCGGGTTTGACTGGTTCTGGGTCGTCCTGGCCGGGCTTTTGGATGTCCTGCACTGGGGTGCCGGTTGGACGCAGCGGCGGCAGGCACCGGGCTATCCCGCCGGCGTCCAGCAGTGAGGATTGAGTTCGGTTGGCGCTCGGCTGCCTGATGTGCGCGCGCGTTGCCCGAGCACTCCCGCGCCATAGCGCCCTCAACCGCCGGGCCGAGCTGGCTCGGCTCGCAACCTGTTCATGCTGGCCGACGCAAGCCCTCTCGGCGAGCGGAACCCGGGTCTTCGAGGGCGTTGGGCCGGCGCGCCTGGAGCTCGTGGCCGCAACCCCCTACCACTCGGGCGTCGTGTGCCTTCGCTACCAGCCCCGCCGACGCCGCGGCTGCCTGACAGACGCGGATCCGGGCCAGCCATCCGCCTGCAAAGTTGCTCATAGCAACGACTGTGCACGGTCGCTGGGCGATCGGCTCAGCGACGGACGCGGTACCGGATGTGGGTCGCCTCCGGTGTATCGATCACCCGGACGATCTCGAGCTCGATGAGCGACGGCAACTCGTCGAACAGCCTGCGGCCACGACCGAGCAGCACCGGGATCTGGTGGATCTGCAGCTCGTCCAGTACTCCGGCCTCGAGCGCCCGTTGCGCCGTGTATCCGCCTACCACGTGCACGTTTCGGTCCCCGGCGGCGGCCTTCGCCTGTTCCATCGCGCTCGCGATCCCATCGGTCACGTACGTCACCAGCGGATAGCCCCAGCGGGCGGCAGGACCGGGCGGCCGGTGGCTGGGCACGAAGATCGGGAGACCGTTGTGATCACCGCCCCAGTGATCCATGAGCTCGGCGGTCCGGCGTCCCGCGAGAACCGCCCCGCATGCCTTCATTTCCTCGATCAGCTCTCCGGCCGGCCCGGACACCTGGGCGAACTCCCCGCCCGGAGCGAACCAGTTGTGCAACCGGTGGTCATCGTCGCCGCCGAGGAAATCGTTCTGGTCGGCGATGTACCCGTCGAGGGACATCGACATGAAGAGCACGCTCGTTGACATGACTCACTCCTTGTGTCTGGCGCGGCCCCGTTGGCCGCGTCAGTGCGGCTGTGCGTCCAGGAAGGTGGTCACGACGTCCACGACCAGCGCGGTGCGGCTCAGCCCGAAGAAGTGCGTGGTGCCGGGGAACACCGCAAGCTGCGAGGCCGGGACACCCACGAGGTCGCCGTTGACGTCGCCGCCGCGTAGCTGCAGGAACCGGACGGCATGCTCCAGGGTGACGGCGTCGCAGTCGCCCATCGTGATCAACGTCGGCGCGGCAATCCCCTTGATGTCAGCGTTGGACCAGCCGGTGAAGCCCTTGTCGAAGGTCCCCAGCTTGTTCAGCAGGTCCTGTAGCATGTCCGGGTTCGGCGACTTGGCCAGATAGTCCTGCTCCATCGGGGTGCCCGCGATCATGTCGACCGTCATCTCGCCGATCGCATCCGCGTTCTCGGTCCGGTCCCCGTCGGGGTGGAACGACGCGGACGACACGATGAGCTTGCGGAGCAGTTCCGGGTGCTTGATCGCCAGGTGCAGTGCCACGGCGCCGCCCACGCTGAAGCCGAACACGTCGACCCGTGGGACCCCCAGGTGCTGGAGCAGTCCGACGACGTCTGAGGCCAGGTCGGCGCTGGTCAGGGGGCGGTCGATGTCGCCGGTCCGTCCGTGTGCCTGGAAGTCCGCGGCGATGACCTGCCGAGTCTGTGCCAGCGCCGGCAGCACCTCGCCGAACTGCAGGTCGATGTTGAACAGCCCGCCGTGCAGGAGGAGCAGCGGCGTCCCACCCGAGCCGTGGACCTCGTAGTACATCTGCAAGCCGTTCACCGGTGCGTATCCTGTCTCGGGCGGCGAGCTCGTGTACGGCGCTTCCCTCGACTGCTCGGTCACTCCCGTTGCCTCCTCGTGGCCGGGCTCCATCCTGCTACTCCCTTCACCTTCCCACGCCTCGACTGGCTCAGCAGCAGGGCCGCACGGTCGCGTCGAGTGCTTCGACAGCAACCGGCATCATGGCGAGGTATTGGAGGCGGCGCGCGGGACCTTGTGTACTCGGCAGGCTCTGCCTGCCGCCCGGCTATGAGCGGTTCGGCTCCGACCGAGCCTGGTCTTGAGCGTGATACTGAGCCAGCAGTCGCTCTTCTTCGTCCTTGCCCGGGAACAGGAACCGGACCACGGCCGCGCCGATCAGGATGGCGATCACGCCGGCCGTGTACGCCCATTGGTCGCCCGACAGGAAGGACGATTTCGCCGCCGTGGTGATCTGGTCGGCGTACTGCGGGTACTGCTGGGCGACGGCTTCGGCGCTGTCGAACGACTTGGTGAGGGCCGATTGCGTGCTGTCGGAGATCTGGTCGGCGTCCGGGGCGCTGGCGATTTGAGAGGTCAGGGCCGAGGCGTAGCCGGCCGTGAGGAGTGCGCCGAAGATCGACTGCATGATGGCGCCGCCGAGGTCGCGCTGGAGATCGGCCGTTCCCGAGGCCATTCCGACCCGATGCACCGGCACCGCACCGGTCAGCGAGTGCGACGCCGGGGTGCCGGCGAACCCGACACCGGTGCCCACGAAGGCATAGGCGAGAGCGACCTGCCAGTAGGGAATCCCTTCCTTCCACAACAACAGCATCGTGAGGAAGCCGAGCATCACGAAGACGTACCCGGTGAGCAGGGTGAACCGCGCACCGCGGGATTCGACGAGCTTGGCCGACCGGGGCGCGATGAGGACCATCATCACCGCCGCCGGGATGATCGACGTACCCGCTTCGAGGGTCGAGTAGCCGAGCACGTTCTGCAGGAACTGCTGGCCGATGAACATCGCGCCCATCAACGAACCGAACACGATGATCCCGGCCAGCGCGGCGACCCAGAAGATCCGGCGCGCGGCCACGTCGAGGTCGTACAGCGGATTCGCAACGCGGCGCTGCCGGATCACGAAAGCCACTCCGGCGGCCACAGCGATGATGGCAATACCCGCCACCAGGGCCCCTGCGTTGGGAACGGCGGCGAAGTTGATCCCCAGCACGAGCGCTCCGACGAGCAGTACCGACAAGATCCCGCCCAGGTTGTCAACCGGATCGGTGGCCTCGTTGACGTGGGCGGGCACGAAGACCCACGCCATCAGCAACGCGACGACCGCCAGGGGCAGCGTCACCAGGAACACCGAGCCCCACCAGAAGTGCTCGAGTAGATACCCGGAGACCAGCGGTCCGAGCGAGGAGATCGCCCCGCCGAGCGCCGACCACAGCGCTATCGTTTTCGTCCGCCCCGGCCCCGACCACAATGCCGCGATCAGCGCAAGGGTCGTGGGGTAGGCCATGCCGGCCGAGACTCCTCCGAAGATCCGCGCGATGATCAGCACCACATCGTTGGGCGCGTAGGCAGCCAGCAGGCACGCCGGTATCGACAGCGTCACGCCCAGCAGCAGCAGCAGCTTCCGCCCGTAGCGGTCCCCGACAGCCCCGAGGTATAGCACCGACGCGGCCAGTCCCAGGGAGTAACCCACCGCGATCAGGTTCAGCGACGTCTGGGAGGAGTCGAAGGCCTTGCCGATCGACGGCAGCGCCACGTTCGCGACGGCCAGGTTCAGGTTCGCCACGGCCGCCGCGAGGATCAGCGCGGTCAGCACCAGACCGGCCCGTTCCGGCGCCCGGCCGCCTGTATCGCCCGAAGCCGTCCCGCTCCGTTCGGGATGTGCTGCCACGCGGATCAGCCCCCATATCGATCGACCATGCGCGGACGGGTCCAGCCGACCAGCCTCCCGGCAGGCCCGCATCACCCGCACCAGATGAGGTGTACGCCGTTCGCCGCCTTGCGTCCGGCAGATCGACGCACGACCTGTCTGCGTCACCCGGACGGGGTGAGGCGCTGGCCCTGCCGTGGCAGGACGCTGTCGTTGAGCACCCGAGCGGTCGATGGGAGTTGCGCGATGGCGACACTGACGGTCTGGAGGTTCGAGCACTGGCATGAGGCCGATCAAGCGATCGCCACCCTGGAGGCGCTGGAAAAGCAAGGGCTGATCAAGCTGCACGATGCCGCGAGCGTGTCGTGGCAGCCGGACACGAAGAAGCCCAAGACCAGGCAGTTGCACCACCTGGTCAGGCCGGGTGCGATGGGTGGGATGTTCTGGGGAATGCTGTTCGGCCTGATCTTCATGGTGCCGATCGCCGGAGCCGCCGTCGGGGCCGCAGCCGGCGCCCTGAGGGGATCGCTGCGCGACGTGGGGATCGACGACGAGTTCATCAAGTCTGCTCGTGACCAGATCACGCCGGGCACCTCCGCACTGTTCCTGATGTCGAGCGAAGCGGTTCCCGACAAGGTGAAGGAGACATTCGACCGGACCGGGCTCAAACTGCAGCTCATCGAGTCCAACCTGTCGGCTGAGCAGGAAGCGGCCCTGCGCGAGATGATCGCCGGTTAACCGGCGGATGCCACGTAAGTGTCCTAGTCCGCCGCGGCTTGCGCGGGCCTTCCGGCAGCGATACTGGCTGAGTGAGTGAGTGTTGTGACCCGCGGGGCTGTGATCAGTTCTTTGGCTCGGGCTATGCGCGTCGGGTCGCGAAGCGGTACCGCAGGAACGGTCTGGATAAGACGGCCCGGCGGATGGTGGAATTCCTGGACGAGCGCGGCATCCGCGGCGCCACCGTGCTCGAGATCGGTGGCGGTATCGGCGAGATCCAGATCGAGCTGCTTCGACGCGGTGCCGCACAGGTGGTGAGCCTCGAGCTGGTCGATGCCTATGACGGCGAGGCGCAGCGGTTGCTCCGCGACGCCGGGCTCGAGGACCGCGTCGTACGGCGCCGGCATGACATCGCAGCGCACCCGGACGGTGTCGAGCGGGCCGATGTGGTCGTGCTCCACCGGGTGGTCTGCTGCTATCCGGACTACGAGCGACTGCTCGCCGCGGCGGCTGAGCACGCCCGCCGGCTCCTCGTCTTCAGCTATCCCCGGCACGGTGTGCTCGGACGCTTGGCCACCGCTGCTGAGAACGCCGTCTTCAGAGCCCGTCGAACGACGTTCCGAACCTTCAACCATTCACCGGATGCCATGCTCGGCGTGCTCGCTGAGCATGGACTCACCGGCGTCTACACCCACCGCGGGCTGGCATGGCAGGTTGTGGGTCTGGAGCGCTGAAGCGGGGACGAGGGGCACGCGACCGCAGGACCCTTCACGAACGCTGCGCGAGCAGACGGCGCGCGGGATGCGCAGCCACCTGACGCGGTGCTACCTAGCGATGTTGCTTGATCGGTATACCGCAATCGGTATGCGATACCGATTGCGGTATACGGTTGCCGCGGTCATCGCCGCACGGTGCACGCTGCTCACCGGTACCCGTCGCGCTCTGGTCTAGTGGTCGTGGGCGAACTGGCGCAGCGCGGGAGCGAGGACGTCGGGTGTGGTGCTGTGCTGTTCGCCGGGTACGGCCCGCAGGGTGGCGGTGGGCAGGTGGTCGGCGGCTGCTCGGGCCCCGCTGATCAGGGCCGGGGTGGTGTCGTTGCCGTGCATGACCAGGATGGGGATGGTGATCGCGGCCCAGCGGTCATCGGGCAGGGGGTTGCCGGACATGGTGGTGCCCATGATGCGTCCGTCGTAGGCGATGGTGTGCGCGATCGCTTCGAGGGTGGGCCAGAAGGGTGCTTGTCGCATGCCGGCGACGTGTTCGTCGGGTACGCCGGCCGCGGCGGTCATGAACAGTGCGGCCGCGTCGCCGGGGTGGCCGTCGGCGATGTGGGCGTCGAGTTGAGGGACGTAGTCGGCCGGCAGGGGTGGGCGGCTGTCGTCGACGACAAATGGTGGTTCGAACAGCGCCAGGCGGGTGATCGGGAGGCCTGCCGCGGCGGCGTCGAGGGCCAGCACGGCGCCGGAGGACCAGCCGAACACGATGGCGGGTGCGCCGGCGTGGTCGATCAGGGCGGCGAGGTCTTCGATCTCGCGCTGCACCGCGTAGGGCGCGGTGTCGGTGCTGTCGCCGCGGCCGCGGCGGTCGTAGGCGTAGACCCGGAACTGCTGGGCGAATCGCTGGCGCGGCTGGCCGACCGCGGGTTGTTGCGTGAGCTTCCCGACCCGAGCCTGGCCGCCTACCACTTCGCCGGACTCGTCATGTACAAGCCGATGAACCAGGTGATGTTCGCCGGCACCGCGGCACGGCTGGCCCCTGACGAGCTCGAACACATGGCCGACCGCGCGGCCGAGGTGTTCCTTGCGGCCTA
>DASRHY010000020.1:0-13595 GCA_035650275.1 Kribbellaceae bacterium
GACCGTTTCGCCCTGCGCGAGAACTACGTCGGTGACCTCGCCATCGACACCAGCCATCGCGAGCCGGCGTCGATCACCCACTAGACCGTCCAAGGTAGCGAGCCCCGCCGCGCATCGCGGCGGGGCTCACCCCGTTCCGCCAGTCCGTCGCCGGGGCGCTGCGACGTGCTGACGTCGACATCGGACAAGCCGCTCCCGGACCCGTACCCGTGAGGCTATCTATCCCGCAGGCCAGCCGGGAACCACCGGGACACCGCCGGTGGTGCCGGCGATCTGCTCCAGGCAGTAATGCGCTGCACCGCCGTGGACGCATCGTCCACGCCCCGGCTTACCACCCTTGGCCGGTCCGATACCAGCGGCCGACCGTTCCCCCTCGACGCTCGCCCCACCAGCCGAAGGACAGGCCACATGAAGTCAATCGCCCGCACCTTGCGTCACCTGGCCAGCCAGGACACCGCCCGTGCCAATGCGGCCGAGGCCAGCGCCAAGCTGCGGAAACGACGTCACGAGCACGAAGAGGTTGACGCCTACCTGCAGGCACGGCTCCGGGCCAACCGACCGGGCGCGGCGGCAACCTTGGCGACCTGATCGCAGCACGCGACACGTCTCCGAATCCAGACCAGAGGTGCATCAAACCCGGGCCGCTTCATTCTGCCGACGAACTCGAATCGACCCTCAATCGGTACTGGGAGCGACCAGACACCGGGGATGGAGCGCTCACCCTCCCACCTCGATCGCCTCGCGGTGCCTGGCCGGCCCCTGCCCGTCTGGTACGGGATCACCTCCGGGACTCTGAGGCGGACCCGGGGATCCAGATACCTATGTTCAGCGCGCCGACGTGTCCAGGCTGGCTGACGGCGTCGTCCTTGTCCGAGCCGCAGCCGCCGGTGTTCGGCAGATCACCGGGCGGGGCGGGCCGCCGAGTCGCGGGCTTTGGCAATATACGGGGTCGCAACATGACTCAGATGCCGGCAGCGAGCGTCGGCTTCGTGACGCGAACCGTGACGCGAAATGGTGGTAAACGGCGTTGGCAGAGTGGCTGGATGAGGCGGGAAACCTGACTAGCGGCGCCTGAACCAGTGGTGGTGGTCGGGGCTCTCACAATCCAGCACGAGCCCGACGCCCGATTCGTTCGAGCAGCACCGGGCGAGTATCCGGAACTTCCTTTCCATGGTCGACCCGGCCACTGGCTACATCGAGGACGACTGAACCATCCGCCTTGCGGCTGCTTGTTGTATTGCCTGTGGCACCGATCCTGGCGAGGCTCGGTCCAGGCGCCCGGCTCGTCGCTCTCATTGCGGCTGCCCACGTTTGGTCGTGTGGCTCTCATTTGGCCTGCGCGGGTCGGGCGTCGCTCAGGGCTAGGAGAGGCTCAAGAGGGGTTTGTTCGGCTCGAAGCAGCGTTGCCATCCCGGCTCGATAACCAGTAGCTGGATTGAGCATGGGAGGACTCGATGAGCTTCAAGTCGGAGCGTGTGGTCAAGGGCGTGGTCAAAGGTGTGGTCAATGGTGGGGTCTGCGGCCGGTCGTCGATGACCAGCAGCTCACGGTGCTGCGGGTCCTGGTCGACCGCCGCCGCTCGCTCGGTGAGGACCATACCCGGATGGTCCCTGGCGGTGCGAAGACCCGCCGTCGGGTGGCTGCGGAGCTGATCGCTGACCTGGAGCGGGTCCACGCACGCAAGAAGGCCGCGGACAAGGAGCTCACCGAGCTCGTCGCCGCCACCGGGACCGGGCTGTTGAATCTCCACGGCATCGGACCCTCCGGCGCCGCCCGACTGTTGGTCGAGGTCGGCGACATCACCCGGTTCCCCACCAAGGCACACTTCGCGTCCTGGAACGGCACCGCACCCATCGACGCCTCCTCCGGGGACCAGATCCGCCACCGGCTGTCTCGAGCCGGGAACCGTCAGATCAACCGCGTGCTGCACATCATGGCCCGGGTCCAGATCCGCAACCCCAGCGAAGGCCGCGACTACTACGAACGGAAACAGGCATCAGGCAAGACCAAGATGGAAGCCACACGCTGCCTGAAGAGAAGGCTGTCCGACATCGTCTACCGATCCATGCTCGACGACACGATCACCCACACAAGGCCGGGCCCGGGAGGACACCGGGGAACGTCTACTGACTCCAGCGTGACCAGCTCGCATCCCCACGCCGGCTCTTCGGACAAGTCACTGCCCGGACCCGCCACCGAACAGCCTACGATCCCGCTCCGGACAGCTTATTGACACAGAGGGGAGCCATGAGCGGACGTCGTGGCGTGAGCCACGACGTCCTGCTTCACGGAAACGAGGTCATCGACGGCGCGGTCGGCCAGGCGGCGGTGGGGTCATCGCAGCGGCACCTTCTCTTGTGTGTTCGAGGCCAGCGGTCACCGCAGGCGTACGCGTGTAGATCTACGATGTTGACATCACCAACGTAGACGTTCGGAGCGCGTCATGATCGTCATCCTGGGGCTCATCATCTTGCTCGCCGCGGTGATCGTCGGCGTGGCCGGTGTTCTCGGCAACGGTGGCGGCGGGCACACGCTCACTGACGACGCGTTCGCGGTGTTCGGCTACGACGTGACCGGCTCCACTGGCACGCTGTTCCTCTATGGCATCGTGGTCGGGGCGGTCGCCCTGTTCGGGTTGACCCTGCTGCTGGCTGGCGCGCGCCGCACCTCTCGCCGCGGCAGCGCGGCGCGCCGCGGGCTCAAGCAGTCCCGCCGCGAGACCGCCGCTGCCAGCCAGGCTCGCGACGACCTCCTCGATGAGCGCGAGACCGCCCGCGCCTACACGGCGAGCGCGCTGGGGAACAACACGCCCCGCGGCGACCGCCAGCTCGACCCAGACGACGGTCGCCGGAGCAGGCTGCACCTGTTCGGGCGCCGAGCCGCTCCCCGGCAGGCCGACGCCACACACCCAGAGTCGCCGACCGGCAAGCCGCGCCCCGATGACCCTGCCGATCCGCCCGCTCCCGCAGAATGACTCACGAAGGCTTGCAACCCCATGGGTATCGCCAACAAGATCGCGCACAAGGCCGAAGCGGTCAAAGGCGGCGCCAAGAGGATCGTCGGCCGCGTCACCGGGCAACCGGCGCCTGCAGGCCGAAGGCCGCGGTGACCAGGCCAAGGGCAACGCTAAACAGGCCGAGGCGAAGACCAGGTCAATTGTCGCCGAGCGATCCCAGGGGTCGTTCACCCGGCAACTGTCCCCCGGCGAGGGCGTTGACTCGGAGAATCTCACCGCCGCCTACGCCGACGGTGCCCTGCGCGTGACCCTCCCCGCGTCACAGCGGAGCCAGCCCCGCAGGGTCGAGGTCACCCATGCAATCGGCGCTAGCCGCACCATCTCGGGAAGCACCGTCGAGCAGGATGACGCACCCGCCGGCAGCACGGGCGGCGCCAGCTGAAGGGGCCTGTGACTCACCGTCGTGGCGACGCAGGTCGCACAGACGGCCCGAAGGCCGGCGACAGCGTGCGCCGTTTCAGAGGCACTCCGGCTTACAGGACCGCGCCGCGCGGCCCAACCTCAACGGCGGCAGCGCCCCGGCATATAACACCAGGAGCCGATCACCATGTCTGCAACGAAGAACCCCAGCCTCTTGCGGATGTCCGCGATCACTCAGCGTGTGGAAAGACGCGGTCTGTGTCTCACTGTGTTACGGGTTGCCCCACTCACTCGATCCGTCCTGAACTTCGTACGTGACCGAGACCACGTGTCGTCCGAGGATCCAGAGCTGCTGCGGGACGTCGATGTTGAAGGTGCCGATGAACCCGTCGTTGTCGATCGCGTTCATCGCAGCCTTGAGCTCCTCGTCCGACATCTGGATGTTGACGTGGTCGCCGTTCGTGAGGTCGAACCTGATCCTGCGCTTGCCTGACTTTTCGGCCATGCTGCCCTCTCCCTAGCCGTGGTGCTCGAGCTCGTCATCGGTCATGTGGCTGTGCCGTGTGTCGGGCATGTCGGGTTGACCTCGGCGAGGAATGTGCAGTGGACGCTCGGTCTCGGTTCGCTCTCCCATGCGAGCGTGCACGTGCCGCAGTGGTGGACCTGTACGCCGCTGCGCGGGCTGACGGGGTGGCCGGGCTCGAGCTGGCGCGTGTGGTCGTGCGGGGTGCCGTGCGCGCCGTGCAGTCGCCGGCTCCAGCGGAGCAACCCGGCCGCAGGTCATCGCCACAGTCAGCGCCGAAACGACGTGGTCGATGACCTCGTCCTCACCGACCGCGTCGGGCTCCTCGTAGGTGACATCGAGCTGGTCGCCGCTTGTGAGCCGGACGCGCAGCACAATTCCTGCCATGATCACGCAGACTAGACGTGCGTAGCGCTCAAATCGCATCAAGCCGGTCCATGGGTGCCATGGGGGCCGCGGTCCGACCATCGCCCGGACGGGTGACGATCGAGCGGATGGCATCGCATCGGTATCCCGAGCCACAGAACACCGCAATCCGTGCCCGTCGGCGGAGGCCACCGCCAGGTTGGGCTTCATGACAGCCCTCAGCTGGGTGCGTATCGACTCTGGTCCATCCTGCACTGGGCGAGGTCGCGGCGTACCTGGCCTCGCCGGCGGCTGACGAGCTGGGAGCAACGTCGCCGCGGTGACCAAGAGCGACCGGCACCACGTCTATGCCGTGGGCGCCCGGTACCCGCTCATGCAGGTCGGTGATGCTCCCCGCAGCTGACCTACGAGCCGGTGCCAAGGTCGCCGATAAGGCTGGCGCCGCGCGGCGAACATCGTGTTCGAGCGCCGGCAAGGTTGCTGGAGGCAACGTCTCTGTCAATGGCGGTGTCAATGAAGAGGAGTCGGAACATCCCGCAGATGACAGCCATGACAGCCGTTGGGCCAGGCTGTGACGCTGTACACAGCTCAGTCGGTGCGAAGCAGCGGACTTCAATCCGCGGGTTGTGGGTTCGAGTCCCACGGGGCCTGCCGGTGCGACCTGGCGGGAACGGCCAGCGCCGACAACCAACTCTCTGCCGAGGCTCGAACACGTCGACGATGTCCGGAGATCCGCTTTGGACGATGTCGCCATACCTGCAGGCGGCATCGTCCATAGCGGTCCTTCCGCGTCGCGCTGTCCTGAGCCGTCGCGTCAGCGGGTGACGATGTCGTCGGCTGGCGGTGCCTTGATGCTGACCGGCTTGCCGTAGTCGTTCGCGGTCATCACGGCGCTCACGCCGGCCATCTTGAAGGTGACCTTTCGCATCAGCCTGGCATTGTCGAGCCAGATGTCGTAGGTGATCGTCTTCGGCAGGCCGGCCACCATCGGCTGGCCCTGGGCGGCGAGCACCGCCTTCGTGTCGACCGATACTTTGTAGTGCTGGAGCTTCAAGCCGTTCGCGGTCTCAGTGCCGGCGTACGTGACCTTGCGCAGGCCGGCCTCGAAGGTGGTGAAGGTCTTCTTCGGGTCTGCCTGGTCCAGGCTCTGCCGCAGGCTCTTGGCCAACGGACTACTGCCATCCGCGGGGGTCTTGACGAACTTGCCCTCCGGGACCTGCCCCGGGATCGACACGTACAAGACGTCGCCGACCAGGATCACCTTCGACGTGCCCGAGGAGCCGGGACTGGTCATCACCATCGACATCGCGGGGCGGTCACCGAACCTGGCGACCCCACTGGTCGTGATGGTCTGCCCGCCCACCAGCATCCGCATCGACGTCCGCACGGTCGTCTTGCCGGCCATCGCCTTCTTCGCGACGGGCAGGAAGTTCGCGGTCGTCAGCTTGACCAGCGGCGCCGAGGCCGACTTGCCGTTGCTGGACGGGGCGGTCTTGTCCGCTGGGGCGGTGTCGCCGCCACAGCCGGCGACCCCCAGCGTCATCGAGACTACGGCTACGCCGAACAGGCGGGCGCCGAACTTCATCACCAATTCCCTTCCTCGGAAGCAAAGGATCCTAGACCCCCGCGGGCCTCCGGAGCCCCCATTGTCGATGCGCTCCACCAGCGGGCTCGATGGGCGGCTGGCGGCTGTTCGCGCGTTTCCCTTCCGACGGACGGGATCTAACGCGGACGTCTCATTCGTTTGGGGGAGGCAAAGTTCGAGGTCTGAGGTCACGCAGCGAGCCGGGATGGGCGGTTGCCGGCGGTGCGGGACGCCGGCGGCCGATGGTGGTTCGACCCCGCCAGCTGGTGATGGTGGTCCGGGCCCGCCGCAATGAGGAACTTGGCGTGCTCACCCACGCCTAGAACCCAAGGCGTGCCGCCGCGGAACGTCGGCGTCGTCGACATCGACGACGAAGCCCGCGACGCTTGAGCAAGGATGTGCAGTAGTAGCAAATCGAGGCGGTAACCCCTGGTCCTCGCCTGGTGGATCACCCTCGTGGCCAGCATCGCGACCAACATCCCGAGCGGCACCGACTATGCCGACGACCTGCCCGACGTCGACGACCAGCTGACGGCCGCGACCTGGTCGTCCGTCTGCGCCGTGGTGATGACCATCTGCGCGTGCTCGCCATCAAGGTGACAGCCCTGGTCAACCGCTATCAGGGGTCCAGGCGGTGGATTCCGTGGTGGGCGATCGATCCGACGGTGCAGGACAAGCAGCCGTAAGACCACGTGCCGGCGCGTGGTTTACGTCTGGCCCGGTTGATCAAGGCCAACCGGAGCTGCGGCGATACGGCACGTGAGAACTCCGCGCGCGGCAGGCCTGCCGCCACCTGGAGGAAGCTCACGGCCTCCGGAGTGCGACGCCGGCCTACG
The DNA here is from genome assembly GCA_035650275.1 of Kribbellaceae bacterium. GTDB lineage: Bacteria > Actinomycetota > Actinomycetes > Propionibacteriales > Kribbellaceae > DASRHY01. The sequence continues at coordinate 6,687 of DASRHY010000020.1, forward strand.
ACCCAGACGAACGCTGCTACACCGGCGCTGTCGCGGTCGACCCGGACGAGTTGCTCTACGCACTCGCCACCGCCCGCTGAAGGCGAATGGTGACGCCCAACCCCACACCGACCGCGCACACGAGTGCACACACAAGAGAGCCGGAGGCATCACGCCTCCGGCTCTCGCCACGTCAAGCGTTACTCAACCAGCATTCGCCGACCGCGCCTCCAACGGCGGCACCCCCGAACCACGCCACACCTCGTTCAACGTGGCCAAGACGCCCTCCCGCCACCCCGGATCGCCATAGATGTCAACCAGGTGATCGAAGTTCGCCCGCTCGGCCGCCAACACCTCAGCCTCGATCAGCTCCTCATGCGCCCGCGCCGAACGCTTGGTAATCGGCGCCCGCGCAGGCTCCGCCTTCGGGCCATGCGAAAGTTGAAAACCACCGACGCACACGCCACCCACCGGCACGTCCTCACCACACCGGCCGCGTACGCATCACCGCGCTTCGTGCGCGACTGCTCCTCACAGCGACGCTCGGCCTCGATCCAGACCGCGACGAACTCGTCCCGCGGCACCCTCAAGTTCCCAGGCGGGATCCGCTCCACATCGCGGGCCGTGACCTCCACGTTTCCACGGTCGCACGAACCACGGACAAGTCGCTACGCGTCACCGGTGTGGAACCCGCCGTGGCCTAGCCTCAGGTGGCGTCGCCCCGACCGACGTCGATTGGGTCGGGTGACGTCGACCAGGTCGCCTGAGCCACCGGTTGGGCGGTGGACCCGGGGGTGCCGGCCGCCGACCGGCAGGGAGGGGTAACGGTCTCCACCGATCGGCGACTCCCATCGCGTACCCGCCGACCGGTGGTCACTAACGGTCCGTGACCGGATGCTGCCAGGCGATTGGCGACGGGGCTCGCGTGGTGCGCCAACTGCCCGGTCTGGGGACAATTGTTGTGGAACTGGTCGGTGCCGGTCGGGGCGGCCGTGTGTGGGAGAGGCTGAGGTCTGGTGATTCTGGACGGTGATGATGCGGCGGTGTTCGCGGACCTGGCGGTGCGGCTGCACGACGGACCGACCGTGCAGGAGACGGTGGAGCGGGTGGTGCAGTTCGCGTTGAGCGCGGTCGGCTGCCGGCACGCCGGTGTGTTGATGGTGCACGGCCGGAACCGGATCGAGTCCGCTGCGGTGACCGATCCGGTCGCGGCGAAGGCGGACCAGTTGCAGCTGGCCGCCGGTGAGGGCCCCTGTCTGGCCGCGCTCACCGACGACCACAGCTACCGTGTCGACGACACCGCCGTGGATCGGCGGTGGCCACGCTGGTCGCCGCTGGTGGCCGAGCTCGGGTTGCGCAGCGTGCTGAGTGTGCGGTTGTTCACCAGCGCCACCACGGTGGGTGCGTTGAACCTGTTCGACCCCGAGCCGTGCCGGTTCGACGCCGACGATGTCGCGGTGGCGCATGTGTTGGCGCGGCACGCGGCGGTGGCGTTGGCCAGCTCCCGGCGGGTCGAGCACCTCGAGTTGGCGGTTGACGCCCGCAAGCTGATCGGGCAGGCCCAGGGAATCTTGATGGAACGGTTCGACCTGGACGCCGACCGGGCGTTCGCGGTGCTGCGCCGCTACTCCCAACACCACAACATCAAGCTCCGGGCGGTGGCTCAACGGCTGGTCGAGACCCGCCAACTACCGCCTACACCGCCTACACCGCCTACCGGTACGCAACCGCCGACGCCGGGAGCGTTTTAACCCCACGTGGCGGTGGGCACGCTTCCAGTACGGCCCGCCGGACGGCCCGGGCCGCCGGCGGGTTGAGGCCCCGGCGTCGTACAAACCTGCGCCGGGGCCGACCCACGACATCGGCCAGCCAGCGGCCAGCGCGCGTTGCACCATCCGGCCCTTAATCGTCCGGGCGCCGCGGCCTCCGGCCATGACCCGGCCGCAGCGTAGCTTCGACCGACGCCGACGGGACACGCGCCAGCCGACCGCGTCGGCGCTCTGTTCGTTGATTGTTCCCTCCTGGCCCCTCGATTCTGGCCGCCGCGCCCTCCACGCAACCCCGCACCTGCGGTGCCGCACCTCGAGGACGTCCACGACCTGTGGATCTCCCAGCTCGGCGTACGGTCTCCACCGGTCGGCGACTCCCATCGCGTACCCGCCGACCGGTGGTCACTAACGGTCCGTGACCGGATGCTGCCAGGCGATCGATGACGGGCTTGCGGGGTGCGCCGACTGCCCGGTCTGGGGATGAGTGTCCTCGGTCCGATCGAGCGGCCCGAGGTGGTGATCGCCGGACGGTACCGCGACGGCAGACTGGTCCAGGTCGGCCGCACCGTCCCGCTGACCAACGCGCAGGCCGCCGACCTCGCCGCCGTCCTCGAACCCGCTGCTCGAGGTGATCATCTGTGGCCGGACGAGATCGGCACCGGCCGCTGGGCCAAGTCCAGAACGACCCGTGACACTCACCAAGGTTGACGCGACCGTGGTCGCTGAGGTCACCGCTGATGCCGCTTTGCAGGCGGGCGCGTGGCGGCACCCGCTGCGCTATATCCGGCACCGGCTTGACCTGCAACCTGCTGACGTGGACCAGCTCACCTGACTGCGAGTTCGCGGGCGGGTCCGCGCCGTTCCCGGCCGGATGCGAGTCGGACAGAGCGGTTGGTTCGTCGGGTCGGTGGGCACAGGGTTTGCGCCAGGCGGTCGCATCACCTCCGGCTGCCTCGCGCCCCGGCCGGGTGAGGGGCCTCGGCCGGGGCACCAACAGAGTCGACTGCCCTGCCGGGTCTCGAGCGCTGGAGGACCTTGACGTTCGAATGGCCAAGGGGTGGCTAGTCAGGCGGCCGAGGTCACGGTTGTGCGGACTCGGCGTCGGAGCGGTCGGCTTCTGGGCCGATGTTGACCGGCGGGATGGGAATCTCGGGTGTCAGCGCGTCGTTCGGGCGGTCGACCTCCTCGATCCGGCCCGTCTGCTGGAAGATCTCCGGCTCACGACAGGCGACCATTGCACACCACTCCTCCAGGGCTCGTTGATCGGGTACCCGCTGCCGCGCGGGTCAAGCGGCTCCGCCGACGGCGGACTTGATGGCGCTGGAGTGCTGGCTCCGGGTGCGGCGCGCGCCGACTCAGACCGGTCTGAGTGGTCAAGGACTCCGGATTCCTCGAGCACCTTCGTGACAGTGTGCCCAGCAAGGGTCGTACCGTACCGGCGGCGCAGCGCTGCATCGCGACCCGACCGAGGCGGTCGTCCTAGCGGTTCTCGCCGCGTTCGGCGCCCTCGCGCGACGCGCCGTCGTCGCGATGGTGGGAATCGTCGGGGTCGGTGGGGTTGACGGTGGATGGGAGTTGGCGGGTGTCGATGAGCCGTTGGGCGACGTCGCGAAGTTTGATGTTGTTGTCTTGGGAGTAGCGGCGCAGTACCGCGAACGCCTGCTCGGCGTCGAGGCCGAAGCGTTCCATCAACATGCCCTGGGCCTGACCGATCAACTTGCGGGCGTCGATCGCCTGCCACAGGTTCGATTCGTGCCGGCCGCGGGCCAGCGCGACCGCGGCGTGCCGGGCCAGCACGTGGGCGACGGCCAGGTCATCGCCGTTGAACCGCCACGGCTGCGCGGCGTACAGGTTCAACGCGCCCACCCGCGCGCTCGGCGTGCCAAGCTGGACGCTCAGCACGCTGCGGATTCCCAGGTCCTCCGCAACCCGCCTACACCACACGGGCCAGCGCCGCTCGGTGAGGGTATTGGCGACCGCGGCACTCTCGGCGTCATCCCTCGCGCTGTCCAGGCATGGCCCCTCACCGGCAGCGAGCTGCAGCTTGTCCGCCCGCTCGGCCAGCGCATCGGTCGTTCCGGCGATCTCGATCCCCCGACCGCCGCGGTGCAGCAGCATCACGCTCGCCGAATCCGCGCCGACCGCACCCACCGCGTACTGCAGCACCAGTTCAACGGTCTCCGGCACACTTGCCTTGCTCGTTCAGCTCCACACAGATCCGCGCGAACCGCTTCGCGTCAGCACTACTCATCGACCCGGTCCCTTCGGCCACATCCGGCAACCTTCGGGAACGGTGTCGGTCTTATGCGAGCGTGGCACTCTGCGGCGCGTGTCTGCGGCCCGGCCTGTCCGAAGACCGCGCTGATGGTGCGCCGACGCGCGCCAACCGTCGTGACCAGCCGTCGCCGCCAGGGCCACCGGTCCGCGGGTGTGATGAGGCGATGCCCTGGTCTAGGGCGTCGGCCCTGGTGTGAGGCAGGTGGTGATGCAGGCCACATGTGGCCGTGATCGACCGCGTTACGTGTGACCTCACGCTACTGACTGCTGTCCATCCATCTGCCCGCACAGCATCGCCTCGATCGCGGCGACAGTTCGTTCTGCGGCGTGGCCGTCGCCGTAGGGGTTGGCCTGCCGCGCCATCTCGTCGTAGGCCGCTGGGTCGGCGAGCAGTTGCGTGACGCTTGCGATGATCCGTTGTGGGTCGGTGCCTACCAGCCGCGCGACGCCGGCGGCGATGGCCTCTGGACGCTCGGTGTTGTCTCGCATCACGAGGACGGGTTTTCCGAGGCTGGGCGCCTCTTCCTGCACGCCTCCGCTGTCCGAGAGCAGGATGTCTGCGCGCTGCATCAGCTGGCCGAAGCTCCAGTAGTCGGACGGCTCTCCGATGGCCACGTTGCGCAGTCCGGTCAGGGTCGGTAGCAGGGTCTCGCGCACGATGGGGTTGCGGTGTAGCGGTAGGACTACCAGGAGGTGGGGATGGCGACGGGAGATTTCCGCGATGGCCGTCGCGACTCGTCGAAGCGGTTCGCCCCAGGACTCCCGACGATGAGTCGTCACGAGGACGACCGGCCCGGGATGGTCACGGGCCTGCAGATGCAGCGGGTCATGGGCGGGTCGGTGCTGCGCAATGGACCACAGCAGCGCGTCGATCACGGTGTTGCCGGTGACGACGATGTCGCGGCTTTGGACACCGTCGGCGAGGAGGTTGTCCCGCGCGAGCGGTGTGGCGGCAAGATGCAGGCTTGCCAACCGTGTGGTGAGCCTGCGGTTCATCTCCTCCGGGTAGGGATTGTGCGGATCGTCGGTGCGCAGCCCGGCCTCCAGGTGGACGACGGGGATCTGGGCATAGAAGCCGGCCAGAGCGCCGACTAGGGTCGTGGTGGTGTCGCCCTGCACGATGATCGCGTCTGGGGCTTCGCTGTTGACCACCGGCATGAGCCGGTCAAGCGCCCGTGTGGTGAGTGAGGCGAGTCCCTGCCGCGGCGTACTCACGTCGAGGTCGTGATCGACCTTGATGTCGAACAGGTCGAGGACCTGGTCGAGCATCTCGCGGTGCTGAGCGGTCACTGTGACCAGGGCCTCATGCTCCGGTCTGGCCCGCAGTGCCTGCGCGAGCGGAGCCAGCTTGATTGCTTCGGGGCGGGTGCCGAACACCAGCATGAGGCGGCTCATCCGACAACCTCCTGCCGCGACGGCTCCGCCACGCGGGTGGTCTTGGACCAGCCACGGCGGCGCAGCACGATCCGCACCAGCGCCCGCCAGGAAGCCACGTACCAGACATAGGTGTACAGCGGCATCAGGTGTGAGATCGCGAGCGCCTTCGGCAGACCGACCTCTGGGCGCCGAGCGGCGTACCCGACGCCATACACCAGGCCCGGGCCGAACATCAGCAGGTAGACCGCAAGGAGGAACATCCACACCGACGATGTCGACCAGGCAGACGGAGTGCTCAACAGCGTCCAGGCCAGCAGGAGCGGTGCCACCGCGAAGCTGATCGACGACAACAACATCAGGCCTGGCGAGAGGAGGAGATAGACGAAGTCCAGGAAGGCCTTGTTGGCCAGGTTGGAACGCCAGATCTGCGGGATCAGGGCCCAACAGGTCAGGTGGCCCTGAACCCACCGGGTCCGCTGGCGTACCAGACGTTTGATGTCGGGCAGTCCCTGTTGGTCGATCATGGTTTCGGCGGTGAACCGGATCCGTGAGCCATGCAGGGCGAGCCGAATCCCCATGTCGAGGTCCTCGGTCAGGTTGTCGGTCCACGGTTCGGGGCCCAGCTTGCTGAGCTCGGAGAGGCGGACGAACTGCCCGTTGCCGCCCAGGGCTACGGAGCCGAGGTGCTCACGGGCGCGTAGGAGCACGGGCGCGAACCCGAGGAATTCGAAGTCCTGCATCCGCGGGAGGATTCCCTGCGACCGGTTCATGATCGAGATGGCGAGCTGGAGGCCACCGACGTCCTTCTCGCTGAAGTAACGGTCGGCGATCGGGATCAAGGCCTGCGCGACCCGACCGTCGGCGTCGACGACACCCATCACCGTCTGCTCCAGCGGGTGGTCCAGGGTGTCGAGCACGTACTGATAGGCCATGTTGAGCGCGTCGCCCTTGCCGAGCTGGGCGCGTGGCTTGCGCCGCTGCAGCAGTTCGACGCGCGGCCACAGTGAGCGGGCGATCTCTGCCGTCGCGTCGGCGGAGTCGTCGTCCACCACGATGATGCGGGTCCGCCCGAGCGGCAGCGCGCACAGCGAACGCAACGTGGCGGCGATGACTCGTTCCTCGTCGAGGCACGGTACGACGAAGATGTAGCGCAGATCCGTATCACCATGCAGCGGCACAGGCACCTGCCGGCGCGACTTGGCCACGATGAGGCCCGTGTAGAGCAGGGAGACCGCGACGAGCGCGACCGCAAGGACAAACATTGAATCCTCTTCAGTGGATTTGTTGGGGTGCCGCGCTCGCGCAGGGCGAGCGCGGCACCGTGGGCGGTTACTGGTCGGCGAGCCGACGCGAGCGCATGACCAGCAGCAAGACCACTGCGGTCATGAGCACGGCCACCACGCCGAGGCCCAACGCGACCTGCACAGGCGCAAACAGCACCAGGCCGGTGCCGGTGACACCCGCGGGCACGGCCACTACGGCGGTGTCGTGGTACATGCATCCTCCT
>DASRHY010000021.1:0-2004 GCA_035650275.1 Kribbellaceae bacterium
GGCTGGCGGTAGACGGCGGGGCGGGACAGGGTGATGTCGCCGGTGTCGGAGGTGTCGAGTAGTTGCTGCGGCATGGCGGTGCCCTCCCACTGATCCTTTGGGTTGATCAGGCGGCGCACCCTGCCTGTGTAGGGTCCGACGCTAGCCACGATCACAAGTCCGGTCACCCGGAGTTTCGGCCCGATTACTTCTAAGCGTTCAGTTATAGCGGCTCAACCGATCGGACCACGGATGGGCCGGCCGGGTGGCTTGACTACGCTGTACCGAGCCGCCCGTCGCCCGGCCTAGGCCCCGGAGACGGGCGGCGCCACGCCGAGCGCTTATCCGTGTTGCGCCACTCCCGCACTTGGGAGTACCGTCACCCGCCGTAACCACCGAGGCCTAGGAGGAAGACGGTGGCTCAGACTCAACTGCACCAGATCATCGCGCTCGAGAAGGGCATCCGCCCCCGCGCGGCATCGGAGTTCATGAACGCGTGCAACACGCTGGTCAAGGCGCCGCTGCTGTCCGGCATCTCCCGGACGTACAAGCCGAAGGACGACGACGGCGACCAGTTGCCGGCCGAGTCGACCCGGGTCCAGGTCCGGGCGACCGACGTGATCCGCGACGTTGAGTCGACGCTGACCCGGCTCTTCGACATCGAGCTGACCAAGGACGTCGCGAACTCGGTCGCGAAGGCAGACATCGTGGTTGACGGCGTGACGATCGCCAAGGATGTGCCGACTCCGTTCCTGCTGTTCCTGGAGAAGCAGCTCGTCGATGTGCTCACGTTCGTCACGAACCGGCTGCCGGCGCTCGACCCGGCCGAGACGTGGACGTATGACGAGGCCACCGACACCTACGCCACCGCGGCAACGGCAACCACCCGGTCGAAGAAGGTGCCCCGCAACCACGTCAAGGCCGAGGCGACGGCGCAGCACCCGGCGCAGGTCGAGATGTACTACGAGGACGTGCTCGTCGGATACTGGACCACGGTCAAGTACTCGGGCGCGCTGCCGCAGGCGAGGATCAACGAGCTGAAGGCGCGGGTCATCCGACTGGCCGAGGCGGTCAAGGTCGCCAGGGAGACCGCCAACTCGACGCCGGTCACCGACCAGAAGATCGGCGACAAGATTTTCGGCTACCTGTTCGCGTAGCCGAGCCAGACACCCCTTCGGGGGGTATGACGCAAGGTCAAGGTCAAGGTGAAGATCGGGTCCCCGTTGCGGGCCCGCTCAAGGTGAAGCTCTCGTCACAAGGTCAAGATAACCGTCGATCGCCGAGACAGCCGGTCATCCTCTGTTGCACGAGGTTGCGAGTTCGACCCTCGCCGCCCCAGCCACGATGGGGCGTAGCTCAATAGGCAGAGCGCGTTGCACTTAGATCTGAAAGATGACCTTAAACGTCGAAGCGTGGCAAGCGGATCACACCTTTGGAGGGTGAACCCAGGCCCCGGGTCGCCGGCTATGCGGCCCGGGGCCGCCTCGTTCCCAAGGGGGAGGTCGCCATGGCCGTGTTCCCGATCATCGTCGGTGTCGCTCTGTCCCGCCCGCCGCGTACGCACGAGTACCGCAAGGTGGTCGTCGAGGCCCGGCACGTGTGGGAAGCGAAGCTGATCGCGGCGCAGATCGTCGAGTGCTCCAGCGTGATGGCGGTCAGCGCCGAGTGGGAGCCGAGTTTCGACGTGTGGTGCTGACTGTCCACGTCGTGTCTACCCGCGGCGACGGGTGGCGGTGCACACTGTGGGAGCCGCCGCCGGGGCGAAAGGGGTGCGCCTCTGTGACCCGGCGACGGCCCGTACAGGGACCTACCTGCACCCGGGGACGCGGGGTGCATGCTTCGGTACTACGCCTGACATGCGGGGCCGGGGACTCGGCTCTTCGGCCATTCACCTGTCGGTCACCCAGATGGGGTAACGTCCGGCCCGCCCCGGAATGTGCGGCACTCGGGGCGGGCCGGACTTCGGGCGGGAGGAACGCCTGCGCTCCCCCGCCCCCCTGCAGCGAGCGGCGAGGCACCTCCCGC
>DASRHY010000022.1:0-2919 GCA_035650275.1 Kribbellaceae bacterium
GCCGGCTCTACCAGCGGGCGGCCGGTGTGGGGCGCGATCGGGCCCACGCCGTCACCGCACTGGTGAGCGACCGCCTCGTTCCCCTCGGGTGCGCTCCGGATGGCCCGCAAGGCGACCAGCTGGTCCTCTCCGCCGCCAAACGCCTCGTCCGCTGGGTGGCCGCTGGCCGGCCCGACGACGGCACGATGTCGGGGCCCGAAGCAGCCTTCGCTCGCTGGGCGGAGGCCTGGGATAGCGAAGAACGTCCACCCGACCTGATGACCGAGCTGACCGACGGCTACGTCGAAGCCTGGGCCGCGACTCTCCGAGCCTGACCGCAATGAGTCTTGCCGGCACAGTCGGCGGAACGTTCGTGATCGATGCCCACATTCAGCGAGGACGTCGTGTGCGACGAGGCCGATCTGCGCCGACGCATCGAGGCGTGATCGGGAGGCCACGCCGCTGCGGCCCGCATCGACCCGCATCTCGCCCTCAATCGCCGCATCCGCTCGGTGGCGGCAGATGGGACGCTCGAGGTGACGCTCCTCGACGCCTCTCGCCCCGCCGACGAGGTTGAACCGGCGTCCGAACGTGGATCGTCGGCCTCACCTCCGGATCGAACTGAGGCCTACCTGGACGCGATCTCACGGAGCCGGTCGAGGTAGTCCCGCGTCCCGGCCTCGCGTTCGTAGCGGAGGCGCAGCTCGGTCACCAGGTCGTCGGTGACCATCAGCAGCGAGGGAACCGACTGGCGGGGGATCTCGATGGCGGTGGTACCCGCCTCGATGGCGCCGTCGAGATCGCCCTCCCGTGCAGCCGCCACCGCGAGCGTGGTGTGCGCCTCCGCGGCGCGCATGGGCGAGCGAAGCGACCCGTCGGGCGCGGTGCTCTTGCGCAGCACCTCGTGGGCATACATCGTCGCGGTGGCGTCTTCCCCCACCCTCCGATGGCAGTCCATGGCGTAGAAGTCGAACTTGTCCGGGTCGACGGTGAAGTGGTGATCGAGGTTGTCGGGGTACGGCAGCGACTCCAGCAGGACCCGGCCCCGCTCCAGCGCCAGCTCCACCTGGCGGCGATCACCCATCCGGGCCCAGGCCTTCGCCTCCTGAGCGGCGAGCTGCACCGCAACCGGCTCCTGTCCGGCGACGGCGCGCCCCGCTTGCGCCGCTTCGACGACCTGGCGGTGGTGCCCCTGAGTCAGGGCGAACCAGCACGTCATCTCCTGCGCCCAGCCGATGATCCCGGCGTGGCCGGCCTCCTCCCCCAGCCTGGCGGCCGCCCGGCGAGTGGCCTCGGCCGCCCGGAGGTCCTTGGTGTCGTATTCGACGCATCCGACCAGCAGGGCGAGCCACCCGCCGAGGACGAGCACCTCGCGATGCTGGCCGAGCGTGAGCCGGGAATCGAGCAGATGGACGAGCTTGGCCATCCACGCCCGGCCCTCCCGACGCAGGTCGGCCGAGGGCATGCACGAGTACTCGCTGCACAAGCGCTCGACCGTGATGGTGAGCGTGTCCAGCGACGCCCGGTCAAGGTCCGATCGCCGGATGCGCTCGACCAGCTCCAGGGTGCTGTCCGACGGCGCAACCAGCAGCTCAGGCTCGCGCCCCCGCGCCGGCCCGCTCGCCTCGGGCCCGAAGATGGCGCCCGACACGGACCCGAACGTGGTCGCGATCAGCAGTTGGTACTCCGGTCGAGGCCGATGCTTGCCCCGCTCCCAGTTCTTCCACATCCGCAGCAGATGATCGCCACCGGGAAGCTCCCGGTCGGATTGCATGCGCAGCGCGTCGACCGTCTGCTGCTGCGTCCAACCACGTGCGATTCGCTCAGCGGACAGTCGCTGGGCCCAAGCGGGGCGGCTCGCATCTGACATCGTCGTTCGCCTCCGCTACGTGGCGAGGGTGATACGTAGGGGACGACTATTCGTCCCCGTGCTGACTCTCGCACTTTCCGTCGTATTCCTACATCCTCGACCGCGTCCCGATCACGCTACTGGGAGGCCTCGCCCCCGATCTGCGGGCGCGTCCCATGCATTCACGCCTCAACGGAGGAACCCGCGATGACGACAGTCCTGTCCCCCATCGAGTTCGACCATCTGGTCCAGGTCATCCACCACAAGTCCTGCGGCAATCGGGCGGAATGCTGGTGCGGCTGGGCCAGCGCCTGGTGCGACGACTACGTCACCGCCGACGAGGCCGCTTCCCACCACCGCAAGGTCGCCGCCGGTCCGGCGACGGCCCTCGATGCCACCCTGAGCGGACTGCTGGACCTGCAGGATGACCTCGCCGACGCCCTGATGTGGCTGGCAGACAACTGGTCCTCGGACCTGCCGGTACCACAGGCTGACCCCGGAGGCAGCTACCTGCAGAACGGCGCGTTCGTCCCATGTCTGCGCTTACTCGTTCCCTGCGAAACAACCAAGCAGCTCGTGTCTCTAGCAGACCTGCTCGCGGTCCCCGTAGTCCGCGACGCGGAGCCCGATGCCGATGGTCGCGGTCATGAGCGGGCGACCCGCGAATTCGGGCGGGTCCACATCGAAGCCTGCACCGTGATCCCCCACGCACCGACATTGTGCCCGCCACCTCATCCTGGCTGAGAGCAGCCGCGACGAGTTTCGTCCTCCCGCGAAGTTGGGTCAGTAGGGCCGGCCGGCGAGGGAAAGCGGTGGCTGGTGGTGAACCACGGACACGAGAGCCACTCGGACTGTCGCTCGAACGGTGAGGGCGTCGTCGGCCTCGATGTCTCGTGGCTGGGGGCGGCCGACCTCGCCGCGGTGGATGCCCTGGCTCGGCTGCAGGTCGTGGCGGCCCGGCGGGGGCGCCGGCTGCGGCTCCACGGCGCGGACGGGGGGCTGGCCGAGCTCGTCGAGCTGGTCGGGCTCCGGGAGGTCCTGCAGCTGTGCCCGAAGTGTGGGTCGACCCCGCGCGGGACGCAGCCCTAGGC
>DASRHY010000023.1:0-12921 GCA_035650275.1 Kribbellaceae bacterium
CTCCGGAGTCGGATCGCCCTTGACGACCTTCAGAATCGGCTGATCGTTCACAGTGGAATATTCCCGTGCTTCTTCGGCGGCAGGGTGTCGCGTTTGGTGCGGAGCAGGCGTAGGGCGCGGATGATCTCGGCGCGGGTCTCGCTCGGTTTGATGACCGCGTCGATGTAGCCGCGCTCGGCCGCGACGTACGGGTTGGCCAGGTGGTCCTCGTACTCGGTGATCAACTGCTGGCGACGGGCCTCGGGGTCATCAGCGGCGGCCAGTTCCCGGCGGTACAGGATGTTCACCGCACCCTGCGCGCCCATCACCGCGATCTGGGCGGTCGGCCAGGCGATGTTCATGTCCGCGCCGAGGTGCTTCGAACCCATCACGTCGTACGCGCCGCCGTAGGCCTTGCGGGTGATGACGGTGATCATCGGCACGGTCGCCTCGGCGTAGGCGTAGATCAGCTTGGCGCCGCGGCGGATGATGCCGTTCCACTCCTGGTCGGTGCCGGGCAGGAACCCCGGCACATCGACGAACGTGATCACGGGAAGGTTGAACGCGTCGCAGGTGCGCACGAACCGGGCGGCCTTCTCGGACGCGTCGATGTCCAGGGTGCCGGCGAACTGCATCGGCTGGTTCGCGACCACGCCGACCGCGCGGCCCTCGACCCGGCCGAACCCGACGATCATGTTCGGCGCGAACAGTGCGTGCACCTCGAGGAAGTCGCCGTCGTCGACGACCGCCTCGATCGCGGCGTGCATGTCGTACGGCTGGTTCGGCGAGTCCGGGATCAGCTCGTCCAGCGCCAGGTCGGTCTCGGTCGGCTCCAGGTTCGCCGGCGCGTCGTACACCGGAGGGTCCTCGAGGTTGTTCTGCGGCAGGTGCGCGACCAGTGCCTTCACCCAGTCGATCGCGTCCTGCTCGTCGCTGCCCAGGTAGTGCGCGTTACCGGATTTGGTGTTGTGCGTCCGGGCGCCGCCGAGGTCCTCCTGGCTGACGTCCTCGCCGGTGACGGTCTTGATCACGTCAGGCCCGGTGATGAACATGTACGACGACTGGTCCACCATCACCGTGAAGTCGGTGACGGCGGGGGAGTACACCGCGCCACCCGCGCACGGGCCCATGATCAGCGAGATCTGCGGGACCACGCCGGACGCGCGGACGTTGCGGCGGAAGATCTCGCCGTACAGCCCGAGGCTGACCACGCCCTCCTGGATGCGGGCCCCGCCGGAGTCGTTGATGCCGATCACCGGGCAGCCGATCTTCATCGCCAGGTCCATCACCTTGACGATCTTCTCGCCGAACACCTCACCCAGAGAGCCGCCGAACACGGTGAAGTCCTGCGCGAACACGCACACCTGGCGCCCGTCGATGGTGCCGAACCCGGTCACCACCCCGTCGCCGTACGGCCGGTTGCCGTCCAGCCCGAACGACGTCGACCGGTGCCGCGCGAACTCGTCCAGCTCGGTGAACGACCCCTCGTCGAGCAGCATCGCGATCCGCTCGCGGGCCGTCTTCTTGCCGCGCGCGTGCTGCTTCTCCACCGCGGACTCGGCCCCGGCGTGCACGGCCTCGTCCAGCCGGCGGTCCAGATCCGCCAGCTTTCCGGCGGTCGTGTGGATGTCCGCGGTCTCTCCCATGCCGCGCAGCCTAACGATCCGTGGCCGTTTCCGATGCGGCGAGTGTCACTGCCGCTGTGCGTGACCCCGGTACGGCCCGGTGCGAAGCTACCGTCCGGTCGACGGACAGCGGCGCGGGCGGCGTCCTACCCCGACTAGGGTGGCGAAGCGTGACCGTGCCACACGCCCAGGCCGTACCGGGAGCACGTAGCCGGGCGCGCTTCGAGGTGCCCGAGGAGCTGCGGGCGGACGTCCGGCTGCTCGGTGAGCTGCTCGGCAGGGTGCTGGTGGAGTACGCCGGCCAGCCGCTGCTGGACGACGTCGAGCGGCTCCGCGAGCTCACCATCGCGCGGGACGGGTCCGGCGCCGAGGAGCTGGTCGCGTCATGGCCGCACGAGCGGGCCGAGGACGTCGCCCGCGCGTTCACCTGTTACTTCCACCTGACCAACCTGGCCGAGGAGCTGCACCGCGGCCGGGTGCTGCGCGAGCGCGACCGGACCGGCCAGGCGCCCAGCACAGCGCCCGGTACGTCGGAGCTGGCCCAGGCCGTGGCCGACGTCCGCAGCTCCGCCGGCGAGCCGCAGATGCGGGCCCTGCTGGCGGGGCTGGAGTTCCGGCCGGTGCTGACGGCCCACCCGACCGAGGCCCGGCGGCGCGCCGTACTGGCAACCATCCGGCGGATCTCCAGCCTGCTGCAGGAGCGCGGCGACCCGCGGGCCGGCGACACCGAGCGCGCGGAGAACACCCGGCGGCTGCTGGAGCAGGTGGACGTGCTGTGGCGGACCTCGCAGCTGCGCACCAGCCGGCCGACGCCGCTGGACGAGGTCCGGTCCGCGATGGGTGTCTTCTCCGAGACGCTGTTCGAGGTCGTCGGCAACGTGTACCGGCGGCTGGACGACGCGCTGCACGGTGACGCGGCCGGGACGAAGCCGCCGGCGGTGGCGCCGTTCGTGCATCTGGGGTCGTGGATCGGCGGCGACCGCGACGGCAACCCGAACGTCACCGCCGCGATCACCCGCGAGGCCATGCAGATCCAGGCCGACCACGTGCTCCGCGCGCTCGAGTACGCCACCGACCGGCTCGGCCGTGCGCTGACCCTGGACGCCGCGACCACACCGCCGTCGGCGCAGGTACGCCGGATCCTGGAGGACGCGCGGGCCCAGAACCCGGAGCTGATCGCCGACATCGAGAGCCGGTCGCCGTCCGAGCCGCACCGCCAGCTGCTGCTGCTCGCGGCCCGCCGGCTGGCCGCGACCCGGTCCCGCGACGCGGACTTCGGCTACCCGCGGGCCGACGACTTCGTCCGCGAGCTGAAGGTGCTGCAGGACTCGCTGGTGTCCGCGGGCGCGGTCCGGCAGGCGTACGGCGACCTGCAGCAGCTGATCTGGCAGACCCAGTCGTTCGGGTTCCACCTGGCCGAGCTGGAGATCCGGCAGCACTCGTCGGTGCACGCACGAGCAATGGAGGAGGTGCTGGGTGGCGGCGAGCTGTCGGAGCAGACCGAGGAGGTGCTCGCCACGCTGCGGGTGGTCGGGCAGATCCAGCAGCGGTTCGGGCCGGAGGCCTGCCGGCGCTACGTGGTGTCGTTCACCCGGAGGGCCGAGGACCTGGCCGCGGTGTTCGAGCTCGCCGACGTCGCCATGGACGGCCGTCCGATCGAGCTCGACGTGGTGCCGCTGTTCGAGACCGGTGAGGACCTGCTGCACTCGGTCGACGTCCTGGAGCAGGCGCTGCAGCTCACCCGGGTCCGGCACCGGCTCACGGCGAACGACCGGCGCTTCGAGGTGATGCTCGGGTACTCCGACTCCGCCAAGGACGTCGGCCCGGTCTCGGCGACGCTCGCCCTGTACGACGCGCAGGCGCGGATCACCGCCTGGGCGCAGCGCAACAACGTCCGGCTGACCCTGTTCCACGGCCGCGGCGGCGCGCTCGGCCGTGGCGGTGGTCCGGCGAACCGTGCCGTGCTGGCGCAGGCGCCGGGCTCGGTCGGCGGACGGTTCAAGCTCACAGAGCAGGGCGAGGCGATCCCGGCCCGGTACGGCGACGCCGCGATCGCGCACCGGCACGTCGAGCAGGTCGCCGCCGCCACCTTGCTGGCGTCCACCCCCGCGGTGGAGGAACGCGCCGCGAAGGCCGCCGAACGCTTCGCCGACGTTGCCGCGACCCTGGACGGCGCCGCCCGGGAGGCGTACCACCGGCTGGTCCGCGCGGACGGCTTCGCGGAGTGGTTCGGGCGGGTCACACCGCTGGAGGAGCTGGGTCAGCTGCCGATCGGGTCCCGGCCCGCGCGACGCGGGGCGTCGGTGTCCTCGCTGGAGGACCTGCGTGCGATCCCATGGGTGTTCGCCTGGTCCCAGGCCAGGATCAACGCACCCGGCTGGTATGGCCTCGGCTCAGCGCTCGCCGCCGTCGGCGACGTCCGGGTGCTGCAGGACGCGAACCGGGACTGGCCGCTGTTCCAGGTGATGCTGGAGAACGCCGAGATGTCGCTGGCCAAGACCGACCGCCGCATCCTCTGCCGGTACCTCGAGCTGGGCGACCGCCCCGAGCTGGCCGCACTGGTTCTCGAGCAGCACGAGCTCACCACCGACTGGGTGCTGCGGGTCCTCGGCCAGAGCCGCCTGCTGGAAGGCCGCCGCGTCCTCGGCCGCGCCGTGGAGCTGCGCAACCCGTACGTCGACGCGCTGAGCTACCTCCAGCTGCGGGCGTTGCGCACCCTGCGGACCGACGAGTCCCTCGACGACGCCCAGGTCGAACGCACCCGCCGGCTGCTCCTCCTCACCGTCTCCGGCGTCGCCGCCGGCCTCCAGAACACCGGCTGACCGGTTCCCGGGCGAGCGGGCAGGGCCGGCCGCGGTATCCTCCCGCGGTGGCCAACAACCAGACCAGGCTCAGCAGGACGGTCACCAGGCGCCTCGGCGGGCGCATCTCGGCACTCGGTGGACGCCGGCCCGCGCCGACCGCCCTCACCGCCGACGGACTCACCAACGCGGCCTGGGCGGAGCTCACCGCGCGCACGCTCGAGGAGATCAGGGGTGTCGACGCGATCTACCGGCCGACGAACTTCTGGGGTCCCGCGCTCGACCAGCTGCTGGCTGACATGGCCGAGCGCGGGCTGGAGAACTTCAAGTCCTGGTCGACCTCGAAGGTCTGGTTCTACCCGCTGTACGGTCACGGCTTCAGCTACGCGACCATCGACGCGACCTACCAGCGGGCCAAGGCGGTCAACCCGAGCACTGACAAGAGCTGGCTGACCGGGCTCCTCACCGGAGGGCGGGAGGCCGGCCGCGACTTCGACGTCGTCCGGCTCGCCTGGGACCAGGACCGCTGGCCGTTCGACCTGACCGGGCACGGCGAGAGCCGGCACGGCACCCCGCCGCAGTATCACCGGCTCACCGGCGCCGAGCACGGCTGGACCCGGCCGTACCTGAACTACCTGCTGTGCCTCACCGCGCTGTCCAAACACGTCGACGCCGCACCGAAGTCCTTCCTGGAGATCGGCGGCGGATACGGCGTGCTCGGCGAGATCCTGCTGAGCCGGGACCCGGAAGCGCGGTACGTGAACCTCGACATCCCGCCGCTGATGACCGTGTCGTCGTACTACCTGACGACGCTGTTCGGTGACCGGGTAGCGACGTACGACGCCGACATGGTCGCGGCCGGTGAGCTCGAGCTCGGCACCTCCGCGGTGCTGCCGAACTGGCGGATCACCAACGTACGCGACGACTTCGACGTCTTCGTGAACTCGTACTCGTTCCAGGAGATGGAGCCGCACGTCGTCGAGCACTACATCGACGCGGTCGCCGAGGCCGGGGTCGAGTACGTCGTGTCGCTCAACTCCCGCCACGGCAAGCCGAGGTCCGATGAGCGCGGCGACCGCCACTGGGGCGGGGTCATCGAGCCGGTGACGTCGCAGCTGATCGTCGACCTTTTCAGCGCGCGTGGCTACCGCCTGGCGGGCCGGTACAACGCGCCGCTGATCTACAGTGCGGGCGAGCTGGTGGTGCTGCGCAAGGCCGGCTCGGCCGCAGCCTGACCCGCCCGCCGCGCGAGCCGGGCGTAGGGTCGCGGTGTGTATTCGGACTTGGAGCGGCCGGGGTTGGACGGGCGGTTCCTGACCGGGCGGTTGTGCCGGAACGGGTCGTTGTGGTCGTCCATCGAGGTGCTCGCCGAGACCGCCTCGACCAACGCGGTGGTGGCGCAGCGGGCCAGGGATGGTGCGGGCGAGGGCCTGGTGGTGTGTGCCGAGCACCAGACCGCCGGCCGGGGGCGGCTGGGCCGGACCTGGTCGGCGCCGCCGCGGTCGGCACTGCTGTTCTCCGTGTTGTTGCGCCCGGCAACGGTTCCGGCGGACCGCTGGCCGTGGCTCGGGCTGATCACCCCGCTCGCGGTCGCCGATGCGGTCCGCACCGTCGCCGAGATCGATGCCAGGGTGAAGTGGCCGAACGACGTCCTGGTCGAGGACCGCAAGCTGGCCGGCATCCTGCTCGAGCGGATCGACACCCCGGCCGGGCCCGCGGCCGTGGTCGGGATCGGCCTGAACGTCACCCTGCGCGCGTCGGAAAGGCCGCACGAGACGGCTACCTCGCTCGCGCTCGAGCAGGCCGCGACCACCGACCGCGTGACCGTCCTGGCCGCGGCGCTGCGCTCGCTCGAGACCCGCTACCGGACCTGGACCGCGGACGGCGGCGACCCCGCGGCCCAGCTCGCGTCGTACCGGGAGCTGTCCGCCACCCTCGGCCAGGAGGTGCGCGCCGAACTCCCGGACGGTACGACCCTGACCGGCAAGGCGGCCGACCTCGACGCGGACGGCCGCCTCGTCCTCGACACCGCGACCGGCCGGAGGACCCTCGCGGCCGGCGACGTCATCCACGTCCGCCCGTCCTGAGACGACACCTTGCGAGGACGCGACTCGGCGTGTTCGCCGATGACCGGTGCTGATCGGGGCTGAAGAACGAGCCACAGATCTGTGAGACTGTGCCCATGGGGATCTCCGCGAAGCTGTTGGGTGACGACGAGCGGATCGTCACCAGCACCCGTACGCACTGGAAGGCGTTGATCGGGCCGGTCCTGGTGCTGCTCGTCGTGGTCGGTGGCGGCGCGTTCCTCGCGGCGGTGATACCCGAGGGCAGTGTGCAGACGGCGGGCAGGATCGCGATCGCCGCGATAGCGGTCGTGCTGCTCGCGATCTGGGTGGTCAAGCCGTTCCTGGACTGGTTCTTCGCGACGTACACGCTGACCAACCGGCGGATGATCACCCGGCACGGGATCCTGAACCGGTCCGGCCGCGACATCCCCCTGGTCCGGATCAACGACGTGTCCTACGAGCACGGGCTGGTCGACCGGATGCTGCGCTGCGGCACGCTGGTGATCCAGTCCGCCAGCGACGGCGGCCAGGTGGTGCTGCGCGACGTGCCGCACGTCGAGCGGCTGCACCTGCAGATGTCCGACCTGTTGTTCGGTGGTCCGGAAGGTAAGCCCGGCGACGGGCTGATCGACGGCGAGGACCTCGCGCCGGGCCAGCGCATCCAGGCTCAGCGCGACGCCTCGACGCTGTTCAGCTCCGAGGAGGAGCGTCCTCCGCGCTGAGGCTGACGTCAGGTGGTTGCGAAGGTGCGGGGTGCGCTGCTGCCGCGACGTGATCAGGGCGGAGTCAGCGGATGGCGGGGATCTCGCCGGTGCTCTCGTTCGCGTTCTCGTCCCCGTCGGTGCCGGCGACAGCGGCCTTGCCACCCCGAACGCCCGGAACGCCGGCACCGGGAGCGTGCTCGGCCTCGTCGAGCTCGATCTCCTCGCGGAACACCCACTTGCGGTACGACCAGAACCGGAAGAGAGTGCCGAGCCCGAGGCCGATGAAGTTCGCGGCGATGTTGTCCGCGAGCGGGCTGTGCAGGTCCAGCACGTAGCGGGAGAACGCCAGGCAGCCGGCCGCGATCAGCAGGCCGATGCCGTTGAGCACGAAGAACAGCACGTACTCGCGGTGCAGCCCGCTGCGCTCGCGGTGCTTCCAGGTCCAGTGCCGGTTGCCGAGGTACGTCGCGATGGTGGCGGCGAAGACCGAGATGAACTTCGCGGTGACCGGCTTGTGGTGCAGCATCCCCTCGCCGCTCTCGCCGAACACGAGCGGGTTGTCGAACACCAGCCAGTTGTAGATCGGCAGGTCCACGGCTAGCCCGAGGACGCCGACGAGGCCGAACTTGGCCACCTCATGGACGAGGTGCTCGACCTGGTTGTACAGCGTGCGTACGACCTTCAACGGAGACGACTCTCTGTGCTCGGGGGCGCGCGGACGCCGGGGGCAAAGGTCCAGCGTAGCCGGACGCAGGCCGAGGAGCGGAACTCGCTAGGCTCACGGCCGTGACGTTCGCGCGCGAGGACCTGCCGGTGGGAACACCGGTGGTCGGGATGGTAGGCGGCGGCCAGCTGGCCCGGATGACGCAGCAGGCGGCGGTGGCCCTCGGCGTACAGCTGCGGGTGCTCGCCGAGGGCCCGCTGGTGTCGGCGGCGCAGGTGGTCGCGGATGCGCCGGTCGGCGACTACCGCGACGAGCAGACGGTGCGACAGTTCGCGTCCGGCTGTGATGTTGTCACCTTCGACCACGAGCATGTGCCGACCGACCTGCTGCACGCGCTGGAGCAGGACGGCTGCATCGTCCGCCCTGGCCCGGAGGCACTGGTACATGCCCAGGACAAGGCCCTGATGCGGGCCCGGCTGGACGGCTTCGAGGCGCCCTCGCCCGCGCACGCGGTGGTCGCGGACGCGGCGGCGGTGGCGGCCTTCGCCGAGCTGGCCGGCGGCTTCCCGGTGGTGCTCAAGACCACCCGCGGCGGGTACGACGGCAAAGGCGTGTGGTTCGCGAAAGGGCCGGACGACGTCGCGGTGGAACAGGCCCTCGCCGCCGGCGTACCGATCCTGGCCGAGGAGAAGGTGGACTTCATCCGCGAGCTGTCCGCCGTGGTGGCCCGGTCGCCGCACGGCCAGGCGGTGGCGTACCCGGTCGTCGAGTCGGTCCAGACCGACGGCATCTGCGTCGAGGTGACCGCACCCGCACCGGGCCTGTCCACCGAGCAGGCCACCCGCGCGCAGCAGGTGGCGCTGACGATCGCCGGGGAGCTCGGCGTGGTCGGCATCCTCGCGGTGGAGATGTTCCAGGCCCGAGACGGCCGGCTGCTGGTGAACGAGCTGGCGATGCGGCCCCACAACACCGGGCACTGGTCGATCGACGGCGCCGTGACGAGCCAGTTCGAGAACCACCTGCGCGCGGTGCTCGACCTGCCGCTCGGGTCCCCGGCCGCGCGGGCGCCGTACACGGTGATGGTGAACGTGCTCGGCGGTGACGTGCCGGACCTGCACAAGGGGCTGCTGCACGTGATGGCGCGCGACCCGGAGCTCAAGGTGCACCTCTACGGCAAGGGCGTACGGCCGGGCCGCAAGGTCGGGCACGTGACGGCGTACGGCGACGACCTGGAGCAGGTCCGCGACCGGGCTCGGCACGCGGCGGCGTACCTGACCGGAACGATCGACGAATAGGACAACCGATGGCGCTCGTGGGCATTGTGATGGGGTCGGACTCGGACTGGCCGGTGATGCAGGCCGCCGCGCAGGCGTGCGAGGAGTTCGGCGTGCCCTTCGAGGCCGACGTGGTGTCCGCGCACCGGATGCCGGACGAGATGCTCGGCTACGGCCGGACCGCGCACGAACGCGGGCTGAAGGTGCTGATCGCGGGAGCGGGCGGCGCCGCGCACCTGCCCGGGATGCTGGCGTCGGTCACGCCGCTGCCGGTGATCGGCGTGCCGGTGCCGTTGCAGTACCTGGACGGGATGGACTCGCTGCTCTCGATCGTGCAGATGCCCGCCGGCGTCCCGGTCGCGACCGTGTCGATCGGCAACGCGCGCAACGCCGGGCTGCTCGCGGTGCGCATCCTGGCCGCGTCCGACGACACCCTCCGCGACAAGGTGGCTGCGTTCCAGGTTGCGCTGAGAGATCATGCGAAGACGAAGGGTGCGACCGTCCGCGCAGCCGTCGGTGCATCGGGGGACCCCTCGACGACGACGACCGGTGCAGGCGGCCGCTGACCCTCCCGAACAGGGACTTGTCCACAGGAGCCCACACGCGCGTGTGGCTCAGATAACGATCGTCGTTTAGGGTCGTCGCTCGTGACTCAGACCGCTGGCACCGATACGCAGCGCATTCCGATCCGATACTGGATCTGGCTGTTCGCCGCCGCTGTGTCGCTGCTCGGCGATATCGCGCTGACGTTCGCGATCGGCTGGTCCGCGAGCCACTACGGCGGACGCATCGCCGGGCTGGTCATGCTGGCGGTCGCCGCGCCGCGGGCCGCGCTGCTGCTGGTCGGCGGCGCGATCGGCGACCGGTACGGTCCGCACCGGGTGATGCTGCTCAGCTGCGTCGCGATGGCCGTGCTCACCAGCCTGCTGGTCCCCGCTACCACCAAGTATGGCGAGCCGGTCTGGCTGCTGTTCGCGGTCGCGCTGCTGGTCGGCATGATCGACGCGTTCTTCCTGCCCTCGTTCCGCGCCCTGGTGCGGCTGCTGGTGCCGGAGGCGCTGGTGCCCAGGGCGGTGGCCAGCCAGCAGGTGGTCGGCGTGGTCTTCACGATCAGCGGCGGAGCCGTCGCGGGCGCGATCGTGGGGATGTCCGGGCTGACCGGTGCGGCCGCGTTCGACCTCGCCACGTTCCTGGTGGTGATCGCGGTGCTGCTCTGGATGCGGCCGGCCAAGGCGCCGCGGCGGGCCGACTCCGGCGGGCGGATGCTGCGCTCGATCGCCGACGGCGTCAAGGTCGCGTTCAGTTCGTCGCTGTCCCGGGTGCTGCTGCTGTCGATGACGGTGGTGGCCGGGATGCTGATGCCCGCGGACGCGCTGCTGCTGCCGCTGTTCGCGCGCGACCGGGGCTGGGACGCGGAGTACGCCGGCCTGGTGATCGCTGCCCGCAGCGTCGGCGTCGGCGTGGTGGCGCTCCGGATCCTGGCGAAGGGGGCGCTCCCGAGGCCCGGCCTGATGGCCTGTACGGGGCTCGGTGTGGTCGCGGTCGGGCTGACCGGGCTGTCGTTCGCCGACGACCTCTGGCTGGCGATGGTCACCAGCCTGGTCGCCGGCTGCGGAATCGGGCTGTACACCGGCCACGTGCTGCCGCTGCTGATGAACGCGGTGGCCAAGGACTACCAGTCCCGGGTGCAGTCAGTGCTGGTGCTGTGCCAGAACCTCTCGCTGATGGTGATGACCCCGCTGCTCGGACTGCTGATCGAGCGCCAGGGGGTGAACGAGGTGCTGCTCGGGGTCGCCGGGGTCGCGCTGCTGACCGGCCTGGTCGCGCTCAGCCGGCCGGCGATGCGCGCTGCATCGTTCGCCCCACGAGCACAGCGCGCCCAGTCGCCGATCGAACCTCCGGGACACGAGCCGGGGCAGAGCCTGCCCGGAGCCGGTTAGGGCTTGCCGGGCGCCCGGTATATCCAGCCCGCGGCGCGCCAGGCTTCCGCGTCCAGCAGCAGCCGACCGTCCACGATCACAGGGTTCGACACCACGGTCTTCAGCTCCGCCGGGTCGAGCTCGCGGAACTCCGGCCACTCGGTCAGGTGCAGCACCACGTGCGCGCCCTCGCACGCCTGCGTCGCGGACGACGCGTAGTTGAGCGTCGGACGGACCCGGCGCGCGTTCTCGGTGGCTTGCGGGTCGTACACGGTCACGGTCGCGCCGTGCAGCTGGATCCGGCCCGCGATGTCCAGTGCGGGGGAGGATCGTACGTCGTCGGTGCCGGCCTTGAACGCGGCGCCGAGTACGGCGACCTTGCGCCCGGCCCAGTCCGCGCCGACCAGCTCGTGCGCGACGTCGATGATCCGGGACCGGCGGCGCCGGTTGATCTCGTCCACCGCTCGCAGGAATGTGATGATCTCCTCGACCCCGAGCTCACCGGCCCGGGCCATGAACGAGCGCAGGTCCTTCGGCAGGCAGCCGCCGCCGTACCCGGGCCCGGCGTTCAGCATCCCGCGGCCGATCCGGTTGTCGAAGCCGAGCGCGTCGGCGAGCTCCGAGACGTCCGCACCGGTCACGTCGCACATCTCGGCGAGCGCGTTGATGAACGAGATCTTCGTGGCCAGGAACGCGTTCGCGGCACCCTTCACCAGCTCGGCGGTCTCGCGGTTGCTGACCACGACCGGCGAGCCTTCGGCGATCGGGGTGGCGAACACCTCCCGCAGCCGCTGCTCGGCGGCCTCCGACGCGACGCCGAACACCAGCCGGTCCGGGTGCAGCGTGTCGTCGACGCCGTGCGCCTCGCGCAGGAACTCCGGCTGCCAGGCCAGGTCGACCCCGTCACCCGCGGGCGACTCGGCCCGGAACCGCTCGTGCAGCCGCGCCGCCGTACCGACCGGCACGGTGGACCGGCCCACGACCAGCGTCGGCTTGGTCAGGTGCGGCGCGAGCATCTCGACCACCGAGTCCACCTGGGACAGGTCCGCGGCGTAGTCGCCGTCACTTTGCGGCGTACCCACGCAGATGAAGTGCACGTCCGCCCAGTCGGCGATCTCGCGGTAGTCGGTGGTGAACCGCAGCCTTCCTGAGTCTGTGTGCTTCTTCAGTAGCGGGTCCAGCCCCGGCTCGTACAGCGGGGCCTTGCCCTCGTTGAGCAGCTTGACCCGGCTCTCGTTGATCTCCACCCCGATCACCTCGAAGCCGAACTCGGCCATGCCGGCCGCCGTGTTCGCGCCGAGGTAGTTGGTCCCGATCACGGAGATGCGCAAAGTCATGCCGGGAGCCTACAGAGCCTGGTTACGCATCCATGACCGGATCATGTCCACCCGGTGCGCCGGGCTCCTCCGCGCAGCGCGGCGCCCCCACCACAATCCGCGTGGCTAACCCGGCGAAGTGCGGGTCCGCCCCGCGCATGACCGGGGCAGACCCGCACTGCAACGGGTTCACCACGCGGATTGCGAAGCGGATTGCGAAGGGGCCGGGCACTGGTTCGCAATCCGCGTGGTTAACCCGGCGAACTGCGGGTCCGCCCCGCGCATGACCGGGGCAGACCCGCACTTCAGCGGGTTCACCACGCGGATTGCGAACCGGGCTGGCCGAATACCCGGACTCGGCGCACCGTAGACTTGCGCGCCGGCCGCGCGACCGTGGTGGACGTGACACTGCAGGAGGACGGCTGCTGATCTCACCCCAATCGTGAGTCCCGCACCACATACGGTTCCAGCGCGGGTGCGCGGCGTCGTACATTGCGACTCGTGGGTAACTCTTTCGATCTGTACGCGCTGTCCGAGGAGCACCAGGCGATCCGGGAGGCGGTCCGCGACGTC
>DASRHY010000024.1:0-7139 GCA_035650275.1 Kribbellaceae bacterium
CTCCCCGGTCTCCCAGTCCGGCCAACGCGATGGTCTCGGCGCGGCCGATGACGATCACGCGGCTGCCCTGATGCAGATGCTCGACCACCGGCGTGTTTGGACGGAGCAGCAGTTGGCAACGAATCGTGCAGACGCCTCGGCGGCATCTGCTCCCGGCTCTACTGGTCGTCAGGCGCGTCGGTGACTACGGTGCGTGTGGTCATTGTGATCCGGGGCTGGCCCGGCGCAGGCTGGTCTGCAACCGGTTCCGCAACGCGGCCCGGACCGCCGCCACCGTCTCCGGCATCAGCACCAGCAGCCCGAGACTCACCCAGGCGGTCCGACCATGAGGCTGCGCTCGAACGGTCAACCTGCGGACAGCTAGGCAGCAGCTACCCGTCGCATACGCCCACACCAGGCTCTCCACCAGCAACACGGATGGCCCCACCAGCAGCCTCATCCACCACCGGCTGCCGCGAGTTCGCGTCACGAACCGCGTCACGCGACGACTCGTCCGCCGGCACACCTTCCGGCCGTCTTGAGGCCATCAGCGCGCTAGACCAAACTCTCCTCACATAGGAAATCGAGCTCATGACGATGCGTCATGTGACGGTCGATGGCCCGACCACGGAGGAAAGATGTCGATCGAAGACGACGTCCGTGCCGCCTCGGCGGCCATGTGCGAGGCGCTGATCAGCAACGACGCCTCCCTGGTCGCCAGCTTCATGACCGACGACTGGGTCCACGTCGCCGCGACCGGCGTGACGACCAAGGCCGACATCATCGGATGGATCGCGTCCGGCCGACTGGCGCATCACAGCATGACCGTGGTCAGCGAGCGGTTGGTGCGGGCAGGCGACGCCGTTCTCGTCACCACCCGCAGGGCAAGCTCGGGCAGCTGGGACGGCACGCCGTACACCGCCGACGAGTGGGTCAGCGACATCTACGTCAAGACGGATGGACGTTGGCGCTGCGCACTCAGTCATAAGACTCACGCTCTCCAGTGAGGCGAATGGATCCGACAACCGATCCGCGACAGAGTCGATCGCCCGATGTACGAATCGCCCGATGTACGACACGTGGCTGGGTTCGCAGGAGTCGCTCCGTGCGGGCAATCCCGGCGGTAGGGACGCCCGTGCTCTGCAGGTACCTGGTCATCGCGGCAGCCCGGCCCGTAGGCTGGGTGCGCAGCAGGGCCTCGCTCACCCGGTCACTCTGGCCTGGCGCTGTCCAGTGCCGCGGCGGTCGACTTCGACCGCCGTTTCCGACGTGATGGACGGGAGCCCGAGCTCTTCTGGGCTTTGTCCGGGTTCCGTCGTGGCGGTCATGGATGCGGGCCAGCCAGCATTCAAACGCCGCGGGTCGGGGACGGTGAGTGTCTCGGCCGGTTCCGGTTCGGCATGGGGCACGGTATTGGCGGACTCACGGGTTGCGCGCCGTCAGGATGTCGCGGGCTCCGTTTCCAGCTGCGCCTTCTGCCGCGCCGCCCATTGGGCGGCCGCGTCGGCGACCGGGATCGCCGGGTTCACCAGCCAGGCGGCCTCGATGCCGTAACAGAACGCGATGATCTCCATCGCCTTGAGCCGCGGATCGACGTCGTCGCGCATCTCGCCACGCTGTTGCGCGGACTGCAGGGTCGCCGTCACGCGGTCGATCGTCGTCTCGTAGCCGTCGACCAAACGCGGGTGGAGGTCGGTGTCGGCGCTGACGTTCTCCCCGAGCACGACGGTGTTCATGCCGAGCAGGCTGTACACCTTGTCGTCGTGCTGGCTCGGCCAGCTGGCCATGTGCCTGGCGATGATGTCCACGATCTTGACGCCGGGGTCGGGTCCGTCGCCCCACAGCCACTCCTCGGTGAATGCCAGGTGACGGTCCATGACCGCGTTGAGCAGCGCCTCCTTGCTGCCGAAGTGATACAGCAGCCCGGCCTGTGACACGCCGGCCTCGGCTGCGATATCGGCCAGGCTCGTGCCACGCGCCCCGTTGCGGGCGATGAATCGCACGGCGACGTCGACGATGCGCTCCCGCGTCTCATGGCCCTTGGCCGACGAGGTCTTGGGCCTCTGGGTAGCGGGCACGGTCGTTTCTCCCTCGGGCTGGCCGAAAACGGTCGCCCCCAAGCATAGACAACTGACTGAGTACTCGGTAGTTTCTGTGAAAACAGACTGACCACTCAGTCAGGAATGGCTCCGGGTGAGAGGACCGATCCGATGAGCGCAGGGCTGCGGCGGGAGACTCCGGTCGTCCGCGACGAGGACACTCCGCGACGACCGCACGAGCAGGTCCGGGCCTTCCTGGCCCGTTCCACTGCATCGCCCGACCCGTTGAGCGCCGACATCGCGGCCGTGCGGGCGGACGCGCGCGAGAAGGTCCTGGCGGTGACCGGTGAGCCCTTGCCGGTGGCCTGCGTCGAGTCGATCGACGTGGACGGAGTTCCTGGCCGGCTCTACCGTCCCGCCGGCGCGGAACGCGACGTGCTGGTGTGGGCCCACGGCGGCGGCTGGATCCACGGCGACCTCGACACCACCGACGGCGTCGCCCGCGCCCTGGCGAACAGCGCCGGCTGCGCCGTCTTGTCGATCGACTACCGGCTCGCGCCCGAGCATCGCTTCCCGGCCGGCTTCGATGACGCCTGGACCGCAGTCACGTGGGCAGGGCACAACTTCGTCAGCGTTGCCGTCGGCGGCGACAGCGCCGGTGGCAATCTCGCCGCGGCGGCGGCGCTCAAGGCGCGCGACGAAGGCGTCGCGCTGGCGGCCCAGCTGCTGGTCTACCCGGCGCTCGACAGCACCGCGGACACCGCCTACAAGGTCGCGTTCCCGCGGCGGTATGCGCGCTTCGCCGGCCAGCAAGGCTTCGGCGCCAACAGCGACCGGAGGCTCAGGCACCTCTGGGCGACCTACGTCCCCGACCCAGCCGCCCGCAGGATGTCGTACGCGTCGCCGCTGCACGCCGAGTCGGTGCACGGGGTCGCGCCCGCGGTGATCATCAACGCCGAGCACGACATCCTCCGTGGCGAGGCCGAGGACTACGCCCGGCGCCTGGAGGAGGCCGGCGTACCGGTCGAGCTGCACGAGTACGCCGGCCAGATCCACGGCTTCTTCGAGATGTTCACCGTCATGACCGACGCGCATCACGCGGTCGGCGTGGCCGGCGACGCCATCCGTCGCGCCTTTCAGTCCGCCAACCCCATCCAGCCTTCGAAGGAGTTCTCGTGCGATCGCTGACCCAGTACCGCGGAACTGTCCGGCTGGCCGCCGTCGCCGCGGCCGGTGCACTGCTCGTCGCCGGCTGTGCACCCGGTGGGAGCGCCGACGCGGGCCCGGAGCCGTCCAAGCCGGCGACCACCGGCGTCGGCAGCGAGCCCGTCACGCTGAAGCTGCTCGTCACCAGTGGCGTCGACGTGCCGTTCTTCACCGCCCTCGGCAAGCTGTTCCACGCCAAGTACGGCAACGTCACCGTCAAGGTGGAGAGCCAGGACTACGCCGCCCTGACCACGAACATCGCGCACATCCTCGCCGGGAGCAACGTGCCCGACCTCGTTCGCGTGCCACAGTTCGGCAACCTGATCAAGGACCACCTGCTGACCAACCTGGATCCGTACGCCAAGGCGTACGGATGGGACAAGTGGCCGCAGTCGCAGTTCGCCACCACCCGTGTCGGGCCCGACGGCAAGCAGCGCGGGACCGGCTCGCTGTACGGCGCCGGCCCCGGGTTCGGCTTGACCGGGATCTACTACAACAAGACGCTCGCACAACGGATCGGCATGACGCGGCCGCCGGCGACCGTCGCCGAGTTCGAGCAGTTGCTCGCCAAGGCGAGGGACGCCGGGATGCAGCCGATCATGATCAACGGCAAGGACGGCGGCAGCGTCTACCCGTTGCAGAACCTGGTGATGTCCTACGCCGACGACGCGCAAGCCGTGCAGGACTGGACCTACGCCAAGCCCGGCGCGCGCATCGACGACCCGGCGACGGTGAAGGCCGCCACGACGCTGCAGCGCTGGGGACACGCGGGATACCTCCCGGCCGATGTGAACGACATCGACCAGACCCGAGCGCCGGCCGCGTTCGTCAAGGGCACCGGCGTGTTCTTCCCGAGCGGCAACTGGCAGGCGCCAGGACTGGACAAGGCCGGGGCCGGCAGGTTCGGGTTCTTTCTCTTCCCGCCCGGCGAGGCCGGTGGACCCTCCTACGCGATGACCGCCTCGAGCAGCCTGGCGATCCCGGCGAAGTCGACCAACGCCGCCGCCGCGGCCGCGTTCCTGGACTTCGTGCAGACCGACCCGCAGGCGCGGCAAGACACGGTGACCCTCGGCGGCCTCGTGCCCGCCGGCCCATCGGACGCCCCCGCTCCGACCGCGCCCGCGGGGTCGGCCGTCGCCGCCACCGTCAGCGCGTTCCAGGCCCTGCTGAAGAGCAACGGGCTGGTCGGCTTCATGGCCGACGCCACGGCGTCGATCCACGTCAACAGCCTCGTTCCGCAGACACAGCTGTTGCTGGCCGGCAAGACCTCGCCCGAGGCGTACGCGGCCAAGGTGCAGTCCGACTACGAACGAGACCTCGGGCGCTGATCCCGGCGAACCGACCCGGAGGGGATGCCGTGCCGACCATCTCAAGCCCGCCGGAGCTGCGGCAGGCTTCGCCCATGACGGACCCGACGAGCACGTCAGCCGCAACGCAACCTGCCGGGCCACACCGATACGCACGGCGGGCCCGGCACTGGAGCGCGCTGCTGTGGGTCGCGCCGGCGTTCGCCACGTACGCCGCGTTCGTGCTGTTCCCGATGTTCCAGTCCGTCCAGTACTCCTTCTACCACTGGGACGGCATCGGCCCCGCGACGCCGGCCGGACTGGACAACTGGAAGGCGATCTTCACCCAGCCGGAGCTGCTGCACTCCGTGGCGCACGCGTTCGTCCTGATCATCTTCTACACCGTCCTGCCGGTGGGGCTCGGGCTGGTCGCGGCCTCACTCATCCGCGAACTGCGGCCCGGCCCGTTCAACACAACCGCCCGGGTGATGCTGTTCATCCCCCAGGTCCTGCCACTGGTCGCGGCCGGCATCGCCTGGACCTGGATGTACTCCTCCGACGGGCTGGTCAACCAGGTCCTACGCGCGGTCGGCCTCGACCAGCACACCCGGGCCTGGCTCGGCGACTTCACCTTCGCCCTACCCGCGGTCGGCGTCATCGGAGTCTGGGTCATGCTCGGCTTCTGCACCGTGCTGCTACTCGCCGGCATCGGCAAGATCGATCCGTCGCTGTACGAGGCGGCCCGGATCGACGGCGCCGGGCGGATCAGCGAGTTCCTCGCCGTGACACTGCCCGGGCTGCGGCGCGAACTCGTCGTGTGCACGACATTCACGATGATCGCGGCGCTGGCAAGCTTCGACATCATCCAGATCTCGACGCAGGGCGGCCCCGGCTACCAGACGATGGTGCCCGGCGTGCAGATCTACCGGCTGACATTCCTGCAGCAACACGTCGGCCAGGCCTCCGCGCTCGCGGTGTTCCTGGCCGCCCTGGTACTGGTCGTCATCTGGCCGATCCAGCGCCTGGGGAGGGAGAAGTGACGACGTCCGCGATCGCCGACCGCCTGACGCGCACCGGGATCCTGCTCGCGCTGATGCTGTTCGCGATCGTGCCGCTACTGAGCATGCTCACCACAGCGCTCGCCGCACCCGGCAGCACACCTCAGGGACTCAGCTGGCCAAGCGACCCGCACTGGCACAACTTCGTCGACGCGTGGAGCGCAGCCAACTTCCTCGCCCTGTTCCGCTCAAGCACGCTCATCGTGATCGGTGTCGTCCCGGCCACCGTCGCGATGGCCACCGCCGCGGGCTACGCCCTCGCCCAGCTGACCGTGCCCTTCGGCAAGGCAATCTACGGTCTGCTGCTCGTCGGGCTCACCCTGCCGGTCGAAGCACTCATCACCCCGCTGTACTACAACCTCCGGGCCATGGGACTGCTCGGGACGCGGCTCGCAATCGTCCTGCCGCTCATCGGACTGCTCATGCCCTTCGGCGTCTTCTGGATGCGCGCACACTTCCTCGGCGCCGAGCCGGCGCTCACCGAAGCCGCGAAGGTCGACGGCGCCAACAACTGGCAGACGTTCCGCCGCATCCACCTGCCACTCGCCACCTCCGCCTGGTCCGCGCTGTCGGTGCTGTTCTTCCTCGCCACCTGGAACCAGTACCTGCTGCCCCTCGTCCTCGTCGACGACCCGGCGAAACGAACCGTGGCCGGTGGGCTCGGCGCCTTCCAGGGCCAGTACGGCACCGACATCGTGCTGCTCTGCGCCGGATCGCTGCTGATCATCTTGCCCTCGCTGGTGATCTTCCTCATCTTCCAGCGCAACTTCGTCAAAGCGCTGTTGCAGGGCGCCGTGAAGTGACGACCGCGGTCATTGGCGCCCGGAGTGTCGGCGCGGGCGTCCACGTCGCGGCGCCGCGCGGGATCCCCGACCTGCCAGGCGGCCCCATACACCAAGGCACGCAGCGCCGCAGACTACTTCCAGACCATCATCACCGACACCGAGCACGCCCTCGATCACCGGGCTGACAACCGATCCCAGCGGAATAGCACACAGGTCCCCGCTTTTGCCAAGCGCAACAGCGGGTGGCTCGCTCGCCAGAGTCCACTCGGTGCGGGGGCAATGAGCGGACGGATAGCCATACCAATCCGTCTGTTCGCCGGTCGACCGCGACGCTTCCTCCCCCGCTGACCGGGTGGCTCGTGCGCAAGCCGTACGCGAATCGCTTCCGGTCCGGCTCGTTGACTACGGCGACGACTTGAACCGGCTCGCGGATCCGCAGCGGTCCGAGTCTGCGCGCGGTCGCCAGTGCGGATCTTGGCGATCGCGGTCCCCGCGCGCCCGCAGGAACTGTGCGGCGAGGACCACCAGCCACACCGCGTACGTCAGGAAGAGCATGCGGGGCGGCCAGCCCTCCGGTGGTACCGCAAGGGACAAGATCCAGTGCAGCACCAAGCCGACGACTGGAAGCCCAGCCGTCCATCGCAGCGCCGGTGCCGCGGCGGTGTTTCCGCGGGCGACGTCCAGGTTGATGAGCAGCGCCGCGAACGGTAGGAGCACCAGGGCGCTCAAGCCACAGACGACGTGCAGCGTGCCGACAGTCGTCAGCTCGTTCAGCGGCGTCACCAC
>DASRHY010000025.1:0-63560 GCA_035650275.1 Kribbellaceae bacterium
CGAGCGGCACGAAGCGGAAGGTCGGGTCGAGCGCGTCGTTGACGATCTCGAGCTCGAGCCCGTCCTCGGCGAGCCGCTCCCAGTAGCGCAGGCTCGCGCCGCCCAGCGGGTCGACGCCGAGCTTCAGCCCGGAGCCGCGGATGGCGTCGAGGTCGATCACCGACGCGAGGTCCTCGACGTAGGTGCTGACGTAGTCGCGGCGGCTGACCTCGGCGTCCTCGAACCGCACGCGCTGCACGCCGTTCAGGTCCGCCTCCAGCAGCTCGTTGGCGGCGTCCTGGATCGCGCCGGTGACGTCGGTGTCGGCCGGCCCGCCGTGTGGCGGGTTGTACTTGAAGCCGCCGTCGCGGGGCGGGTTGTGCGAAGGCGTCACCACGATGCCGTCCGCCCGGGCGCCGCTGCCCGCCTCCCGGTTCAGCCTCAGGATCGCGTGCGAGACGGCCGGCGTCGGGGTGAGCCGGTCGGCCGAGTCGACCAGTACCTGGACGTCGTTGCCGGCCAGCACCTCCAGCGCGGTCCGCCAGGCCGGCTCGGACAGCGCATGGCTGTCCCGGCCCATCAGCAGCGGGCCGGTGGTGTCCTGCTGTGCGCGGTACTCGCAGATCGCCTGGGTGATCGCCAGGATGTGGGTGGCGTTGAACGCGCCGTCCAGGCTGGAGCCGCGATGCCCCGAAGTACCGAACACGACCTTCTGGGCCGGGTCGGTCACGTCGGGCGTGATCGCGTCGTACGCCTCGAGCAGGGCGGTGACGTCGACGAGATCCTCGGGCTGGGCGGGCTGTCCGGCGCGTGCATGCATGCGTCCATCCTGCACTGTTACGCGGTGCCGTCGACATCCGTGCTCGCTAGGGTTAGCCGGACCGAGGACGAGGAGACGCGCGATGACGACGATCGACCTCAGTACGGGCGCCGTCGAGGGAACCTCGCCCGGCCTGTCGGCGTACATGGCGCGCCCGACGGGATCGGGACCCTGGCCCGGCGTGGTCGTGGTGCATGAGGCGTTCGCGGTGGACGACGTGATGCGGCGGCACGCCGACCGGCTCGCGTCCGCCGGCTTCCTCGCGATCCTGCCCGACCTGTTCAGCGCGGGCGGCCCGGTCCGCTGCCTGGTCGCGACGATGCGCGCCATGCGGTCCGGTACCGGCCGGCCGCGGATCGAGTCCTTCTTCCACCGCTACCTGGACTGACGCCGGTCAGCTGCGGTCGACCTTCGCGGCCTTCCGCCCGGCCTTGACCGCGGCGTTGTTCGCGAGCATCTCCTCGGTGGCCGCGGTCAGCGCCGCCTCGAACTCGTCCAGCACCTCACGCAGGATCGCGATCTTGCGTAGTGCGTTGGCGGCCTCGGCTGCCGAGCAGGCGTCGAAGTCGAGGTCGACGCAGCGGCGGCAGTCGGCCAGATGCACCGATCCGTCGACTCCCATGGTGTCGTCGCTGTACGTGCGCAGCTCGACGTCCGCGATGACGTGAGCACCCTGGTGATGGCGCGGCCGGTTCAGGAACCGGCGGCGGTAGAACCGGCGCGTGGGCATGACGATCTCCTCCTGGCTGCGGTCAGCCTGGTTGGATCGGCATGACCTCCTTCATTTGTGTGGACACCCCTCGATGACAGCACTGAACGGCACAGCAGTCCACCGAATTCACACCCGTCACAGGCGTGCGGCCGCGGGGATCACGTCGGTGCCGAAGACCTCGATCCGCTTCGGGTCGTGTACGCCGGGGATCGCGCCGATGGTGACCTCGACCCCGAGACCGGCGAGCCGCTCCAGCGTCGCCATCAGCTCGTCGACCCGCTCGGGGTCCAGCGCGCCGGCGTACACGGTCTTGGTGATCTCGTCGTACGGCCGGCCCTCGGTCTCGCAGTGCGCACGCAGCACGTCGAGCTTGTGCTCCAGGTCCGGGGTGAGGAACAGGTTGCACGCGTCGGCGTACTTCGCGACAAGCCGCAACGTCTTCTTCTCGCCACCGCCGCCGATCATGATCGGCGGGTGCGGCTTGGTCAGTGCCTGCGGCACGTTCAGAAGCCGCTCGGCATGCACGTGCTTGCCCTGGTACGGCGCGTCGCCGTCCGCCCACATCCCCAGGCAGACGTTCAGCGCGTCCTCGAGCTGCTCGAACCGTTCGGACACCGGCGGGAACGGGATACCGAGACCGCGGGACTCCTGCTCGTTCCAGCCCGCGCCGATCCCGAGCACGGCGCGGCCGCCGGACAGTACGTCGAGCGTGGTGACCGCCTTCGCGAGCACCGCCGGGTACCGGTAGAGGGCGCCGGTCATCACGGTGAGGAGCTTGACCCGCTCGGTGTGGGCGGCCAGGAAGCCGAGCGTGGTGTACGCCTCGAGCATGTCGTTCTCGGCCGGGCCGACGCCGCGGATCTGGAAGAAGTGGTCCATCACCGCGAGGTACTCGAACCCGGCCTGGTCCGCGCCGCGGGCGATCGCGGCGAGGTCGGGCCCGAGCCCGGCGGCGCCGTTGGGGAAGGTGAAGTCTGGGATCTGCAAGCCGAGTCTCATCGGGTGCCTCCTTGTCGGCTGCTCCCAAACTACCTAGCCGGACAACTATCCACACCTGTGTGTTCACGAATCGCCATGCGGGAGCGCTCTCCCTTGGCGATTCGCGAACACACTCGAGGGGTCAAGGCTCGATACCTTCGGCTGAAATTCCGAGCGCTGACGGCGCTAATCCAGGTGAGTACTGTCGGCAGCCCGTGCTAGAACTCGGTCAGTGACCACCGCTCGCTCCGAGTTCACCGTCGCCGGCCATCAGGAGTTCGATCGCCGGGGACCGGTGCGGTGGATCCTCTCTCACCAGCGCCGCAACCCGTGGCACGTCGCCGGGTTCCTGATCGGTTCGATCGTGATGGTGGTGCTCAACTCCGCGATCCCAGGTCTGGTCGGCCGAGCGTTCGACGCGGTGCTGGGCGTGGAGCCGGACAGCTCCCGCGTCCTCACCACGATCGCGCTGGTCCTGCTGCTGATCGTCGTCGCCCGGTCCGGGCTCGACTTCCTCGCCCGGCTCTGTACCGAGGTGCTGGCGAAGCGGATCGAGCGGGACACCCGCGACGAGCTGTACGTCAGCCTGCTCGGCAAGAGCCAGACATTCCACAACCGGCAGCGGGTCGGCGACCTGATGGCCCGCGGCGCCAACGACGTCCGCCAGCTCGGCACCATGTTCAGCCCCGGCATCGACCTGCTGGTCGACTCACTCAGCCAGGGCATCGTGCCGATCATCTTCATCGCCTTCCTGGAGCCGCGGCTGCTGGCCGCGCCGCTGGTCTTCGCGGTCGCGTTCGTCTGGTCCATCCGCCGGTTCATGCGGCAGCTGTCGCCGGTGTCGGCGCGGATGCGGGAGGACTTCGGCACCCTGAACGCCGGGCTGAACGAGGCGGTCCGCGGGATCGAGGTGGTCAAGGCCACCGGCCAGGAGGACCAGGAGGGCCGCAACTTCACGGTCAACGCCCGGCGGTACCGCGACTCGTTCGTCGAGCAGGGTCTGATCCAGGCCCGCTACCTGCCCACCCTATTGCTCGCCGTCTGCACCGCGGGCGGTCTGCTGCAAGGACTGTGGCTGCTCGACCGCGGCACCATCACAATCGGCGAGCTGGTCGCGTACATCGGCCTGCTGGGCCTGCTCGGCTTCCCGGCCTTCGTGTCGATCTTCTCCTTCTCGCTGGTGCAGAACGGGATCGCGAGCGCGAACCGGCTGCTGAAGGTCATGCGCGAGGAGACCGAGCTGGACCACAACGAGGCCGGCCGCAGCGTCGCGATGCGCGGCGCGATCCGGTTCGACGACGTGACCTTCTCGTACGGCGGCCGCCCGGTGCTGCAGGATCTGTCGTTCACGATCGAACCTGGCCAGACCGTCGCGATCGTCGGCGAGACCGGCTCCGGCAAGACCACGGTGACCAAGCTGGTGAACCGGATCTACGACGTCGACAGCGGCCGGATCACCATCGACGGCACCGACGTGCGGGGCTGGAACCTGGACTCGCTGCGGTCCCAGATCTCCACCATCGAGCAGGACATCGTGCTGTTCTCCCGGCCGGTCGCGGAGAACATCGCCTTCAGCCTCGGCCAGCAGGCCGACCGCGACGAGATCGTTCGCGCCGCGAAGGACGCGCAGGCGCACGAGTTCATCACCGCGCTCGAGGACGGCTACGACACCGTGATCGGCGAGCGCGGCGTGACCCTTTCCGGCGGGCAGCGGCAGCGGCTGGCGATCGCTCGGGCACTGCTCACCGACCCGGCGATCCTGGTCCTGGACGACTCCACCAGCGCGATCGACAGCGCCACCGAGGACGAGATCCAGCGCGCGATCCAGCGCATCCTGACCGGCCGCACCACGCTGCTGATCACGCACCGGCTGTCGCAGATCCGCTGGGCCGACACCGTGCTGCTGCTCCAGGGCGGCCGGCTGGTCGACCAGGGCAGCCACGAGGAACTGCTGGCCCGGTGCGCCCTCTACCGCAGGATCTTCGCGCCGTACGCCCGGGAGGAGGTGGCCGGCTGATGGGCTTCATCATGGACGGCCTCGACGCCGAGGAGTACGACCGCACGTACGGCGACCGGGTGCTGCTGCGCCGGATCGCGTCGTACTTCCGGCCGAAGGCGGCAGTGATGGCGCTGGTCGCCGGCGCGATCGCAGCGCAGTCGCTGATGCAGGCCGCGTTCCCGGTACTGATCAGCGCCGGGCTGGACCGGGTCGTCGACGACCGCTCGACCGGGCTGGTCGCGGGGCTGGTCGCGGCCGTGCTGGTGACCGGCGTGCTCGGCTGGGTGTTCAACTTCGTGCAGCGCTGGTACAGCGCGATCGTGGTCGGCGACGTTGTGCTGAGCCTGCGCCAGGACGCGTTCGACGCCGTACTGGAACGCGACATGTCCTTCTACGACGAGCATCCGTCCGGCAAGGTGGTCAGCCGGGTCACCTCCGACACCGACGACTTCGCCACCGTGGTGACACTCACGCTGAACCTGATCAGCCAGGTGCTGTTGGTCGCGGTGATCACCGTGCTGCTGTTCAGCCGCGACGTCGGGCTGGCGCTGCTGGTGATGGCGGTGGTGCCGGTGATCGTGGCGATGGCGCTCGGCTTCCGGCGGATCGCGCGGGACACCACCCGGCGGCAGCAGCGGTCGCTGGCCAAGGTGAACGCCACTCTCCAGGAGACGATGGGTGGCATCTCGGTGGCGAAGAACTTCCGCCAGGAGCAGACCATCTACGACGAGTTCCGGCCGATCAACGCGCAGAACTACCGGGTCACGCTGAAGCAGGGCTTCGTGTTCGGCGCGATCTTCCCGGCACTGTTCGCGGTCGCCGGGCTGGCCACCGTGGTGCTCGTGTACGTCGGCGGGCGGCGCGCGCTGGCCGGGGAGGTATCGCCCGGCGACTGGTACCTGTTCCTGCAGAGCGTGGCGATGTTCTGGTTCCCGCTCACCTCGATCGCGTCGTTCTGGTCGCAGTTCCAGCAGGGACTGTCCGCCTCGGAGCGGGTGTTCGCGCTGATCGACGCGAACCCGCTGGTGATCCAGCACGACCCGCAGCCGGTCGGCCGGCTGACGGGCCGGATCGAGTTCCGCGACGTCACCTTCGGCTACACCCCGGAGCACAAGGTGCTGGAGCACTTCGATCTCACCATCGCCGCCGGCGAGACCGTGGCGCTGGTCGGTCACACCGGCGCCGGCAAGTCGACGCTGGGCCGGTTGGTCGTGCGGTTCTACGAGTTCTCCGGCGGCCGGATCCTGGTCGACGGTACCGACATCCGGACCGTCGACCTGACGTCGTACCGGCGCCAGCTGGGTGTCGTACCGCAGTCTCCGTTTCTGTTCTCCGGCACGGTCGCGGACAACATCCGCTACCCGCGGCCGGACGCGACCGACGAGCAGGTGCGTACCGCGGCCGAGCAGGTGGCCGGCGGCGACTGGCTGGCGGCACTGCCGGACGGGCTGCGGACCGAGGTCGGCGAGCACGGCTCGGCGCTCTCGATGGGCCAGCGCCAGCTGGTCGCGCTGGCCCGGCTGCTGATCCAGGATCCGGCGGTGGTGATCCTTGACGAGGCGACCGCGAGTGTGGACCCGCTGACCGAGGCGCAGATCTCCGAGGGCCTGGACGTGGTGCTTGCCGACCGGACGTCGATCGTGATCGCGCACCGGCTGTCCACGATCGAGCATGCCGACCGGATCATCGTGCTGCGCGAGGGCGCGATCATCGAGCAGGGCACGCACGAGTCGCTGCTGCGGTCCGGCGGAGCGTACTGCGACGTGTACAACACGTACTTCCGGCACCAGTCGCCGGACTACCGCCCCGGTACCGGGTTCGTATCGGTCGACGCGACCGGCTGACCCCGTTCGGCCGCCTGACGCACACTGAGTCTCATGAACGCCGGCCGGTTGGTCCCGTCCTTGCTCACCGCGCTCGTTCTGCTAGCCGCCGCAGGCTGCTCGGAGTCGGCGCCGGAGGAGACGACGGCAGAACCCGCCCCGTCCTCTCCTCCGGCGCCATCGGTGGCTCCGACGTCACCGGCCGCGACGACACCCGCGCCGGTCGCACCGTCGCCGACCCGGACAGCCGCGCCACCGGCGGCGGCACCACACCCGGTGTCGTTGCAGGCGCTGATGCAGAAGAAGTACGACGGCCGGAACCTACAGGTCGGCCGGGTGCTGAACCGGACCGACGAGTACACCCGCTACTTCGTGACCTACCTGAGCGGACGGCTGCGGATCTCCGGGATCCTGAACGTCCCGACCGGCCCTGGGCCGTTCCCGGCGCTGGTGCTGAACCACGGCCACATCGACGTGGAGATCTACACGAACGGCCGCGGGCTGACGCGCGAGCAGGACTACCTCGCCCGGGCCGGGTACATCGTGCTGCACAC
Source organism: Kribbellaceae bacterium (assembly GCA_035650275.1). Classification (GTDB taxonomy): domain Bacteria; phylum Actinomycetota; class Actinomycetes; order Propionibacteriales; family Kribbellaceae; genus DASRHY01. The sequence continues at coordinate 6,866 of DASRHY010000025.1, forward strand.
CGACTACCGCAACCACGCCCAGTCCTCGGACGACCCGCGGCACGAGTCCGACATGCGGATGGGCTACACCGAGGACGTGATCAACGCCGTGTACGCGCTGCGATCGTCACGGCTGCCGGTCGCCAAGGACCGGATCGGGATGCTCGGCCGGTCGATGGGCGGCGGCATCACCTACAACGCACTGGTCGCGCAACCGGGCCTGGTCAAGGCCGCCGTGGTGTTCGCACCGGTCAGCTCCGATGCCGTCGACAACTTCGACCGCTGGATCCGCCGCGACTCCGGCAACCGGGGCCTGTCCGCGAACATCATCAACGCCTATGGCGCACCCGAGAGCAACCCCGCCTTCTGGCGCAACGTCTCCGCGGTGAACTTCTTCGACCGCGTCACCGAGCCGGTCCTGATTCACCACGGCACCAACGACGACTCATGCCCGATCGCCTGGTCCCGCAAGACCCTCGCCGCGCTGAAGGATGCCGGCAAGACCGCGACCATGTACACCTACCCCGGCGAGCAGCACGCCTTCGGGCCCGACTGGCCGCTGTCCATGCGCCGCACCCTCGCCTTCCTCAACCCCATCCTGCAACCCTGACCCTCCGAGCCCTCTCCCGCGTCCCTCCCCCGCCCGTCCCGTCCCCTCCGCTGGCGATCATCGGTCGCTTGGCGACGTCCTGTGGACAGCTCGCCTGCCGCCCGACCGATCCCAGGTCAGCGGTAGCGGGAGGATCGCCTGCTCGAGGTCGAGCAGATCCTGCTTGCGGCGCAGGCCGCCGGCGTACCCGGTGAGCTTGCCATCCTTGCCGACCACACGATGGCACGCGACCACGATGCTGAGCGGGTTCCGGCCGACGGCGGCACCGACGTCGCGGGCCAGTGCCGGGTCACCGAGCTCGCGGGCGAGATCGCCGTACGTTGCGGTGCGGCCGTACGGGATCTCGTCGATGAGCCTCCAGACGCGGTGCTGGAAATCGTCGCCGGATGCGCGTACCGGCAGGTCGAAGGTCTCGCGGTCGCCGGCCAGGTACTCCTCCAGCTGCCGGGCGGCGATGTCCAGGACCGGCTCGGACTCGACGTACGAACCGACTGTCGCGGCGTCCGGCCGGTGCCAGTGGTGCGGGAAGTAGACCCCGGTGAGGAAGCCGTCCTCGGCGACCAGCGTGAGCTCGCCGATGCGGGTCTGTACGACGGTGTGGACTGTCATCTGGACCTCCTGTCAGGCGGCGTCGTGGAACACGAGGCCGAGGGTGTGGCGGCGGCCGGACCTGATCGCCGAGACGCCGTGCCGGACCGGTGCGGCGGACCACCCGCGCTTCGACTCGACCGGGCGGTCCCGGGTGGTGAACACCAGGCCGTGGCCGCGCGGGATCAACGTGGCCGTGCCGCGGGACTGTGCGCGCGGGCGTTGCTCGACCAGCAGGAACTCGCCGCCGGTGTGGTCGTGGCCGGGCTGGTCCAGGTTGATCACCACCTGCAGCGGGAACACCTTGTCGCCGTACAGGTCGCGGTGCAGCGCGTTCCAGTCGCCGGCGCCGTACCGAAGCAGGATCGGGGTGGGCCGGGTCTGCCCGGCCCGGTGGCAGATCTCCAGCCACTCGTCCAGGCTGTCCGGCCACTCGGCGTCCCGGCCGAGCCGCCGGTACCAGTCACGGGCGATCGGCAGCAGCCTTGGGTAGAGCGCCTGCCGCAGCTCCTCGACCGCGTCCGGGAACGGCGCGGCGAAGTAGCGGTACTCACCGCGTCCGAACCGGTACCGGGCCATGTCGATCGTGGCCCGGAAGCGCTCGGGCTCGTCGTACAGGCGAGCGATCGCAGCGCACTCGGTGGCGGTGAGCAGCTCGGGCAGCAGTGCGCAGCCGTAGTCGTCCACCTCGGCGGAAACCGCCTGCCAGTCCGCACCTGCCACCCGGTCGGTGATGTCGGTCGTCATACCCGTAGAACGCGACAGCGCGCCGGGGTGTGAGGGCCCCGGCGCGCTGGTGGAAGGGTCAGGAGTTGTTGCGGATCGCGGCGACGTCGAACTCCAGCGTGACCTTCTCGCTGACCAGGACCCCGCCGCTCTCGAGTGCGGCGTTCCAGCTGACGCCCCAGTCCTTGCGGTTGATGGTCACCTTGCCCTCGAAGCCGACCCGGAAGTTGCCCCAGGGGTCGTTCTCGGTGCCGGTCAGCTCGAAGTCCACGGTGACCGGCTTGGTCACGCCGCGGATGGTCAGGTCACCGGTGACCTTGAACGTGGTGTCGTCGACCGGCACCACCCCGGTCGAGGTGAAGGTGATGGTCGGGTGGTTCTCCATGTCGAGGAAGTCGTTGCTGCGCAGGTGGTTGTCGCGCTGCTCGTTGCGGGTGTTGATGCTCTTCGCCTGGATGGTCAGGTTGACCGACGACCTGGTGGGGTCGTCGCCGTCCAGGTGAGCCGTGGCCTCGAAGTCGTCGAACTCGCCGCGCACCTTGGTCACCATGGCGTGCCGTGCGACGAAACCGACCCGAGTGTGCGCGGTGTCGACCGTGTAGTCGCCGGTCAGCTCGCTCAGCTTGGTGGTCATGCTCATCGATGTCTCCCGGAGGGGTGGAGGATGGGTCGATAATTAATCTTTCATCTATATCTTCTACTCTACATCCTAACTACTTGTCCACCCCACGCAACCGGCCGTGCTCACAGCCCGCTTGCTGATATGCGCGTCGGCAGCCGCGGAGCGCGCGTGATGGGATGGGAGTCATGACTCACCTGGTCCGTTATCAGGACGAGGCGGGCGGCACCGGCGCCGGCGTACTGCGTGACGACGGCCAGGTGGTTCCGCTTGCCGGCTCGATGGCCCAGCTGCTCGCACTGCCCCTCGAGGAGCTGCGGGCGCAGGTCGGGAAGGCCGGCACCGACGCGGTCGGTCCGGCCCGGCTGCTGGCGCCGCTCGACGGCCGCGGCGAGGTGTGGTGCGCGGGCGTCACGTACGCCCGGTCCCGCAGCGCGCGGATGGAGGAGAGCACCGAGCAGTCGGTCTACGACCGGGTGTACTCCGCGGACCGGCCAGAGCTGTTCCTGAAGTCGCCGGCCTGGCGGGTGGTGACCGACGGCGAGCCGGTCGGCATCCGGGTCGACTCCGGGCACGACGTACCGGAGCCGGAGCTCGCGGTGGTCGCCAACCGTTACGGCGAGATCGTCGGCTTCACGGTCTGCAACGACATGAGCTCGCGGTCGATCGAGGGCGAGAATCCGCTCTACATCCCGCAGGCCAAGATCTTCGCCGGCGGCTGTGCGTTGGCCCCCGGCATCCGCCCGGCCTGGGAGGTCGGCGACCCGGCCGCACTGACCATCACCTTGTCGGTACGACGCGGTGGCGGCGAGGCGTTCTCGGGAAAGACCTCGACGAACCAGCTGATCCGCGGGCTGGACGCCCTGGTCGGCGACCTGTTCACCGGCAACGAGTTCCCGGACGGCGCGGTGCTGGCCACCGGCACCGGGATCGTGCCGGACCTGGACTTCGCACTGCAGGCCGGCGACGAGATCCGGATCGAGGTCGAGCAGGTCGGCGTACTCACCAATACCGTTGCCGTAGGCAAGGACCCCTTCGGATTCCTGTCCGGCAGGGCCGATGTGAAGGAGACCCGATGAGCGACACCAGCCCCGAGCAGCTCGACCAGATCCTGGCCGCGGCCGCCGCGGCGGCCGGTCCGCTCGGTGCGGCACTGCCCGCCGAGCGGGCGGGCTGGATCCGCGCCGCCGCCGACGCGCTCGACGCGGCAGCCGATGAGCTGGTGCCGATCGCGATGCGCGAGACCGGGCTGCCGGAGGCACGGCTGCGCGGCGAGGTGGCGCGCAGCAGCGGCCAGCTGCGGATGTTCGCCGACGCGCTGGTCGACGGTGCCTTGCTGGACGTCGTGATCGACACCGCCGACGCGGACGCCAAGCCGGTCCCCCGGCCGGACCTGCGGCGGACCCTGGTCCCGCTCGGACCGGTGCTGGTCTTCGCCGCGAGCAACTTCCCGTTCGCGTTCAGCGTCTGCGGCGGCGACACGGCATCCGCACTCGCCGCCGGCTGCCCGGTGGTGGTCAAGGCACACCCCGGTCATCCCGAGGTGTCGGTCCGGACCGCCGAGGTGATGACCGAGGCGCTGGGCAAGGCGGGTGCGCCGGACGGCACGCTGGGCCTGGTGACCGGGTTCGAGATCGGCGTTCAGGCCCTGCAGGACGCGCGGGTGAAGGCCGGCGGGTTCACCGGCTCGGTGCCGGCCGGGCTGGCTCTGCACAAGGTGGCCGCGAACCGCCCGGAGCCGATTCCGTTCTACGGCGAGCTCGGTAGCCTCAACCCGGTTTTCGTCACCCCCGCGGCCGTCGCGGCGCGCGGTGTCGGGATCGCCACCGGGTATATCGGATCCTTCACGCTCGGCGTCGGCCAGTTCTGCACCAAGCCGGGTCTGCTGTTCCTGCCGACCGGCCACGGCCTGCAGGAGCAGCTCGTCGACGCGGTGACCGGCGTCGCCGAGGCCCGGATGCTGAACGACCGGATCGCACAGGGGTTCAGCACCGGCCTCGAACGGCTCGAGCAGGTCGGCGGGGTCCGGGTCTGGGCCTCCGGGGACGGCGCGACGTTGCTCCAGACCACCGTGCCCGAGCTGCTGGCCCGGCGCGACGAGATCCTCGAGGAGTGCTTCGGCCCGGTCTCGATCGTGGTCGAGTACGCGAACGAGGACGAGCTGCTTTCGGGCGTCGAGGCGTTCGGCGGCAACCTGACCGCGACGCTGCACGGCGAGCCCGAGGACGCCGAGCTCGCGGCTCGGCTGCTGCCGATGCTGACCGACCGGGCCGGCCGGGTGATCTGGAACGGCTGGCCGACCGGCGTCGCGGTCACCTGGGCGATGGAGCACGGCGGACCGTTCCCGGCCACGGTCGGGTCGGTCCACACCAGCGTCGGTGTCACCGCGGCGCGGCGGTTCCAGCGCGGCGTCAGCTACCAGGACACCCCGGACGAGCTGCTGCCGCCGGCTCTGCAGGATGCCAACCCGCTGGGCCTCAGCCGCAGGGTCGACGGCGCGATCGGCACCGACCCGGTCAGCCGCGGATGACCCGAGGCCGCTCGAAGACGGAGTTGTCGATCACCATGTCGACCAGCCGGTGCGGGTCGACCTCGCGCAGGTAGATGCGCTCGGCAACCAAGTAGCGGTCCCGATGGATCGCCTCCGCGTCGGACCCGGCCCAGTCCTGGTCCCGCGCCGCCCCGCGTCGTACCGAGAGGTCGTCGTCGATCTCGAGCCACACCCGGAAGTCCCAGTGGTCGTCGAGCTCGGGCCGGAACGCGAACACACCGTCGACGATCAGCACCGCGTCCGGTGCGGCCGCGGTCGTCGTCGCGGAGTGGTCGACCTGCGTCAGCGGGTCGATGCTGCACAGTGCGCACTCCGCCACGCCGCGCCCGAACGGTTCGAGCAGCAGCCTGCGCGCCGCGTCGTAGTCGAAGGCGTTGCGGTAATAGCCCTCGCCCGACTCACGGTCGTACAGGTGCCGGTCCCGCCACGGCTTCTTGAAGTCGTCCAGGCAGGCGCGCAGCACCTGACGGCCCGACCCGGCGATCCGTTCGGCCACCTCGTGCCCGAAGCTGGTCTTGCCGGCCGCCGTGAGCCCGTCGACGGCGACGCGCAGCCGCCCGGGTCCGAGCGCGAGCACGCGGTCCGCAACGTGACCGACCAGGGCGGCGCGTTCCACCGAGACCGCCTGCGGGAGCGGCTGCTGCCACGTGGACTCCGATCGCTGTATGCCTGTCACGAGGCGAACCTATCCGGGCCACGGCGTAGGCTCGGGACAGCCCTCACCGAACACGTACCCGGAGCTGCTCGATGGCCGTCCCGTCCCAGATGGTGCCGCTCGGCACGCCCGCGCCCGACTTCGCCCTGCCGGACCTGTCCGGTACGACGGTCAAGCTCGGGGACCTCGCCGACGCGCCGGCGCTGCTCGTGATGTTCGCCTGCAACCACTGCCCGTACGTCAAGCACGTCGAGTCCGCGGTCGGCCGGCTGCTCGGCGGCTACCAGACGCTGGCCACGGTCGCGATCTGCAGCAACGACTGGAACGGCTACCCCGACGACGCACCGCCGAAGCTGGCCGAGCAGGCCGCGCGGGCCGGGTGGGACTTCCCGTACCTGCTCGACGAGTCGCAGGACGTCGCCCGGGCGTACCAGGCCGCTTGCACCCCCGACTTCTTCCTGTACGACGCCGACCGCCTGCTCGCCTACCGCGGGTCGCTGGACGAGTCCACGCCGGGCAACGGCAAGCCGGTCACGGGCGAGCGGCTGCGGGCCGCTATCGACCTGGTGCTGTCCGGCCGGCCGGTGCCGGAGCCGCAGATACCGTCGATGGGCTGCTCGATCAAGTACCGCTGATCACTCGACGCAGAACTCGTTGCCCTCAGGGTCCTGCATCACGGTCAGGTCGTCGCCCGCGCGGAGCACCGTCGCGCCGAGCGCGGTCAGCCGGGCCACCTCCTCCGCGACCGAGCCCTGGGCACGCAGGTCGAAATGCTGGCGGTTCTTGGCCGTCTTCGGCTCCGGCACCCGGGCGAACCACAGGTTCGGCCGCCCCAGCCGGGCGCCTCGACGTACGCCTTGTCCGGTGTGGAGTCCTCGTCGACGTCGGTGCCCAGGGCCGCGGCCCAGAAGGTCGCGAGCGCCAGCGCGTCGGCGCAGTCGAAGGTGACGGACTTGATGTAGACCGGCATGGCGCCGACTTTAGGGCTGCCGGACCGCGGCCGCGATGGAATTGCCGGTCAGGTCCGCGGCAGCAGCCGGTGCAGGACCACATCGGTGAGCAGGCCCGCTCCGACCGTCGCGGTCAGGTAGGTGCAGTGCGGCTGGCGGCGGCGGTCGGTCGGCGAGCCCGGGTTCAGCAGCCGCAGGCCGCGCGGCGTGGTGGTGTCCCACGGGATGTGGCTGTGCCCGAACACCAGCACATCGACCTCCGGGTACGCCGCCTCGCACCGCTGCTCCCGGCCCTGCGCGGATCCCGTCTCGTGCACGACGGCGAACGCGAGCCCGCCGAGGTCGGCGCGGGCGACCTCGGGCAACCTGGCCCGCAGTTCCGGGCCGTCGTTGTTGCCGTAGCACCCGACCAGTCGCCGCGCGTTCTGCTCCAGTACGTCGAGTAGCCCGGCGTCGACCCAGTCGCCGGCGTGGATCACGACATCGGCCTCGACGACCGCGTTCCATACCTGTTCGGGCAGGTCCTTCGCGCGCTGCGGCACGTGCGTGTCGGACAGCAACAGGAGGTCCATCCCGATGACCGTACGCCCGCCGCACGACAACATGTGCGGCGGGCGTACGCGAGGTCACCGGGTCCGCAGCCCCCAGCCGTACGGGAACGCCGGGTGGTAGTCGGCGTCGCCGACGTTGATCGGCTCCTGCCCGGCACTGGCCGGCCAGGTGTGCGACAGCGTGCCGGTGAACGGCTGCTTGCCGAACAGCACGTCCGCGACACCCTCACCCTGCGAGCCGGGCAGCCACGAGGCCACCAGCGCGTCGATCTTCGCCAGCTGGGCCGGCGGGATCACCTGCGGACGGCCGGACACGATGAGTACGACACACGTCTCGACCGCGTCGCAGACCTTGTCGACCACCGCGGAGTCACCCGGCTGCAGGTTCAGGCTCTTCGGCTCGCGCAGCACGCCGCCGTCCTCCGGGTCGAAGCCCCAGCGCGGCCCGCCGACGTCCCCGAACCCCTCCGAGTACGGCGTCTCGCCGACCACGACCACACCGACGTCGGCGTTGCCGATCGGCGCGGACGCGTCCTTGCTGTAGGTCACCTGCGCGCCCGGTGCGACCTGCCGGATGCCGTCCAGAATCGTGTTGCCCGGGATCCGGTGCTGGCCCGACGCACCCTGCCAGCTCAGCGTCCAGCCGCCGGCCTGGTTGCCCATGTCGTCGGCGTTCCGCCCGGCGACGTACACGCTGGCGTTACCTGAGAGCGGCAGCGCGCCGTCCGCGTTCTTCAGCAGCACCTGCGACTTCGCAACTGCCTCGCGGGCCAGCGCTCGATGCTGCGGCGATCCGACCTGGCCCAGGTTCGAGCGGTCGGTATACGGCTGCTCGAACAGGCCGAGCTCGAACTTCTTGGCCAGGATCCTGCTCACTGCGTCGTCGATCCGGGACATCGGCACCCGGCCGGCGTTCACCTCGGCGAGCAGGGTGTCCTCGAACGGCTTGGCCGAGAACGGCTCCATGAACATGTCGATCCCGGCGTTGGCGCCGGTCCGGACCTGGGTCGCCCAGTCGCCCGGGATCTGGTGGATGCCCTCCCAGTCCGAGATCACGAAGCCGTCGAAGCCGATGTGCCCCTTGAGCACGTCGGTGATCAGCTCGCGGTTGGCGTGCATCTTGATCGGGTTGCCGATGCCGTCCTCGGTCCAGTCGACGCTGGAGAACGAAGGCATGACTGTGCCGGCGTCGTGCCTGCGTACAGCGGCGACGAACGGCGCGAGGTCGATCTTGGCGAAGTCGTGCCGGTTCGTGATCGTGATGCCCTGGTCGATCGTGTAGTCGCCGGCCGCGGTGTCGAACTCAGTGTCGCCGTCACCCGCGTAGTGCTTGGCGCTGGCCAGCACCCGGTCGTTGTCCGCGAGGTCGCGGGCGTGCTCGCTCTGGAAGCCCTCGATACCGGCGGCGAGCTTGGTGACCAGATGCGGGTCCTCGCTGAACGACTCGTACGTCCGGCCCCACCGGGTGTCGCGTGCCACGCACAGGCACGGCGCAAACGCCCACTGAGGACCGGTCGCGCGGGTCTCCTCGGCGACGACGTGCTGGATCCGCTCGATCAGCTTCGGGTCACGGCTCGAGCCGAGTCCGATGTTGTGCGGGAAGACCGTTGCCCCGAGCAAGTTCCCGTGGCCGTGGACGGAGTCGACGCCGTACAGCAGCGGGATCTGCAACCGGGTCTGTAGCGCGTGCGACTGGAACCTGTCGACCATGTCGGCCCAGGCCTGCGGGGTGTTCGGCGTCGGCACCGAGCCGCCTCCGGACAGCACCGAGCCAAGCATCCAGGTCGTGACGAGAGTGGGGTCGGCGTCGACGGCGCCGCGCTCGGCCTGCGTCATCTGGCCGATCTTCTCCGCCAGCGTCATCCGGCCCAGCAGGTCGTCGACGCGGCTGGACACCGGCAGCCGGCTGTTCTGGTACGCCGCACCGGTCTGCTGGATCAGCGTGCGCCCGGCGGCGTCGGTGCGGTACGCCGCGGCGGTGTCGGCCATGGGCGCCGCGGTACCGGTCGTGGTCGCCAGCCCGGCGGCCAGCAGCGCCAGCGGTACGGCGAGCAGCACCGTCCGGCGAGTTCGTGGATGTGAGCGTGCAAGGGATCGCATGATGTCTCCTTCGGGCGGTCGGAGAGGCTTGAGAGCGCTCTCTCCTACCCTCTGCCACACCACCGTCACGGTCAAGACATCAACACCGCCCTCCGCCTCCGCAGCTCCAATCGATCAGGTGAGGAGGGCGAGGAGCTCGCGTTCGCGGGTGGGGGTGAGGCCGGCTCGGCGGGGGCGGTCCAGGCCCTGCGCGCGTTCCCAGGCGAGCAGGTCGGCGACCAGCTCGTGGCGGGGGCGGTGCCGGAGACCAGCGGCGACGGCGGCGGCGCCACTGCGGGCAGACCAGCCCTCGTAGCCGGGCTGCAGGATCCACATCGCGAGCGAGTCCGGCCCCATGTACTGCTCGACCTGCTGCTCCACGACCCAGGACGGCTGCGCGAGCGCCACGGGGCCGGTGTGGCCGCCGATCTCGCGGCACAGTGCGATCCACTGGCCGAACAACATCACCGGGCCGACCGCGTTGAAGGTTCCGGTGGCGCCGCCCTCGGCTGAGTCCAGGATCCAGTCCGCGAGGTCGCGGACGTCGATCACCGACGTGGGCAGGTCCGGGGTGTCCGGCACCAGCATCGGGTCCTGCGGAGCGCGGGCGGACCGCGCGACCCAGTAGCCGGACCGGCCGGTGTGGTCGCCGGGCCCGCCGATCAGCCCAGCCCGGGCGATCAGCAGCCGGTCGCCGACCGCCTCGGCCGACGCAAGCTCGCAGGCCACCTTCGCCTCGCCGTACAGCTCGCGGCCCACGGTCTCGGCATCGGTCGGCTCGAGCAGCGGTGCGGACTCGTCGGCGCCGGGCGTGTCGTGCTTGGCGTACACGTTGCCGGACGACACGTACGTCCAGTGCCCGGCCCGCTCCCCCAGCGCGCGCAGCGCATCACGGACGAAGCCGGGCTGCCAGGACACCTCGACCACCGCGTCCCAGTCCCGATCCCGCAGGGCGTCGTACGCCGACGGGTCGGACCGGTCCGCGACGACCAGATTCGCGCCGTCCGCGACCTCGCCACTGGAGCCGCGCGCCAGGCAGGTCACCGCATGACCGCGGTCCACCGCCTGACGAGCGACCTGCCGACCCAACCACGCCGTACCGCCCAGGATGAGAATGTCCACGACACCAGCCAACCAGGCGCCGGGGCCGTTTCCGTCCGCGTTCTGGTCGGGTACCTCACGCGTTCGTGACGCGACGTGCGGTAGCCAATTCCGCGACCGAGCCGTGCTGGACGATGCCGGCCGAGGACAGCGCCCTCGCCATACCCGCGGACGGAACAGCGCCTGCGGGTGGTCGATCAGGTTCAGCACGCGCAGGAAGGCGGCGTTGACCGCCTGGTCCACGGTGGCGGCGGCGAGCACCCGGTCCGTCACCGCCGACGAGCCCGCCTGGCCGGTGCTGCTCTCGGAGATCGAACGGTTCCTGCTCGGCTGACTGTCCGGGGTGGGGGCTAGCGTCTGCGAGTGCAGGCCGCCAGAATCTGGGGACGGTGATGGGGACACGAGTCGAGACGACGGCCTACGGTGCCGCGGCGCTGGACCGGCTGCGCGAGGTGGTCGCCGAGCTCAAGCGGCCCGACCCGATGACCCCGGTCACCGTGCTGCTGCCGAACAACACCGCCGGCCTGACCGCGCGGAGGTTCCTGGCCTCCGCCGGCGGCGGTGTCGCCGGGCTGTTCCTCGCCACCCTCCCCCGGCTCGCCGAGCAGCTGGCCGCCTCGTCGCTGGCGCCGCGCCGGCCCGCGACCCGGCCGGTCGTCGCCGCCTCGTGGCGCACGGCGCTGGCCACCGCGCCGGGGCTGTTCGCCGAGGTCGCCGAGCACCCGGCCACGATCCAGGCACTCACCGCGGCGCACCGCGAGCTGCGCGACCTGAGCCACACCGCGCTCGATGCGGTCGCCGGCACCTCGAGGCTCGGCGCGGACCTGGTCCGGCTGCACCGGCTGGTGACCGGCGAGCTGGGCCGCGGCTGGTACGACGCGACCGACCTGCTCGTCGCGGCCGCCGAGCGGATCCGTACCGAACCGGCCGCGGTGGACGGACTCGGCGCGCTGGTGCTCTACCTGCCCCAGGAGCTGACCCGGGCCGAGGCCGGGCTGGTCGAGGCGCTCGCGGGCTCGGCCCAGCTGGCCGTGCTGACCGCGCTGACCGACGTACGACGGGCCGACCGGACCGTGCTGCGCTCGCTGGAGCGGCTCGACCTCGTCGTACCGGACCGGGACCGGGCCCGGCCGCCGGTCGCGACCCGGGTGCTGAACGCGTCCGACGCCGACGACGAGGTGCGCTGCGTGGTCCGCGACCTGGTCGGCACGCTGCGCACGACGCCCGCGCACCAGGTCGCGGTGCTCTACGCCGCCGAGTCGCCGTACGCGCGGCTGCTGCACGAGCACCTGGGTGCGGCCGGGATCACCGTGAACGGTCCGGGTACCCGGCCAGTGCACGAGCGAGCCATCGCTCGGACGCTGCGCGAGGTGCTGGCGCTGGCCGACCACGACCTCCCGCGGGCCGAGCTGTTCCGGGCCCTGGCCGGCGCTCCGGTGCGGGACTTCAGCGGCGAGCGGATCCCGGTCGCGCAGTGGGAGCGGCTGTCCCGGGCCGCGGGCGTGGTGCGCGGCGACGACTGGCAGCAGCGGCTCACCCGGCATGCCGAGACCGAGCGCCGGACGATCACGCAGGAGGAGCGGGCCGAGGACCCGCGACCGGGCGTGATCGCCAGGGCCCGGCGGACCGCGGAGCAGACCGAGCGGCTGCGTGACTTCGCGGTCGAGCTACGCCGCCGGCTCGCCGGTGCGGACGAGCTGACCAGCTGGCGCGACCTCGCGCACGCCGTACTGGACCTGTTCGAGACGCTCACCGGCGACACGGACAAGCTGCCGGTCGAGGAGCAGTACGCCGCGGCCGCGGTGCAGGGCTCGCTGCACGGTCTGTCCACGCTGGACGAGCTCGCGGCGCCGGTCGGCCTGACGGTGCTGCGCGACGTGCTCGACCTGGAACTGCAGCAGTCGCTGCCGCGGGTCGGGTCGTTCGGGACCGGCGTACTGGTGGCGCCGCTGTCGGCGAGCATCGGCCTGGCGGCCGACGTGGTGTACGTCGTCGGCCTGGCCGAGGACCTGTACCCGGGCCGGTTGCACGCCGACGCCCTGCTGCCCGAGCCGGCCCGGCAGGCCGCGGACGGCGAGCTGGCGCTGTCCCGGGACCGGCTGGACGCGAAGCACCGGCACCTGCTCGCCGCCTTCACTGCCGGTGCGGCCGAGGTGGTCGCATCGTTCCCGCGCGGCGACCTGCGCCGGTCCAGCCACCGGCTGCCGAGCCGCTGGCTGCTGCCGACGCTGCGCGCGCTGGCCGGTGACAAGCGGCTGGCCGCAACCCACTGGGAGGAGCCGTCGTACGGCGCGGCGATGCACACCTCCGCGTCGTACGCCGGGTCGCTGGCCTCGGCCGAGCCGGCCAGCGCGCAGGAGTGGCAGGTGCGCACCGCGGTCGCCGGCGGCGAGCTGGCGGACCCGGTGCTGGACGCGGCCCGGTCGTTGCTCAGGGCAAGGGCCTCTGACGCCTTCACCAGGTACGACGGGAACCTGGCCGGGGTGGACGGGCTGCCGGACTACGCCCGCGAGGACCGGGCGATCTCGCCGACCGCGCTGGAGTCGTATGCGTCCTGCCCGCACGCCTTCTTCGTCGAGCGGCTGCTCCGGGTCGAGCCGGTCGAGCAGCCCGAAGACCTGCTGGTGATCAGCCCGCTGCAGATCGGGAACCTGGTGCACGAGAGCATCGACGCCCTGGTCACGGAGCTGATCGACGAGCTGCCGGCCGGGGGTGCGCCGTGGACCGCGGAGCAGCGCGCCCGGCTGCTCGAGATCGCCGAGGCGAAGGCGGACGAGTTCGAGTCCGAGGGGCTGACCGGGCATCCGCGACTGTGGCAGCGGGAGCGGGCCCGGATCCTGGCCGACCTGACCTGGCTGCTGACCGACGACGACCGCTGGCGGGCAGAGCGCAAGGCGACCGTGGTCGCGACCGAGCTCTCCTTCGGGCTGAACGGGCAGCCGCCCGTCGAGATCCCGGTCGCCTCCGGGCGGGTGCTGCTGCGCGGCAGCGCGGACAAGATCGATGTCGGCGGCAACGGCACGATCTACGTGACCGACGTGAAGACCGGCAGCGCGTCGAGGTTCGAGGGCATCGACGTCGACCCGGTGGTGGCCGGGACGAAGCTGCAGCTGCCGGTCTACGCATACGCCGCGCGGGCGGTGCTCGGCGACCCGGACCTGCCGGTCGAGGCGTCGTACTGGTTCGTCCGCAAGGACCGCGGGCGACGGATCCCGGTGCACCTGACGCCGCAGGTCGAGGACCGGTACGCCGACACGCTGGACGTGATCGTGTCGTCGATCGCGGCCGGCGCGTTCCCGGCGAAGGCGCCCGAGGTCGCCGACTTCGCCTGGGTGCAGTGCCCGTACTGCAACCCGGACGGGATCGGGCACGGCGAGGTCCGGGCACGCTGGGAGCGCAAGCGGTTCGATGCCGCCCTGCACCGGCTGGTGCGACTGGTGGAGCCGGGGGTTCTGGATGACTGAGCTCGCCGACTCCGCCGCCCGACGGCGGATCTCGACCGACACCGGTGCGACGTTGTTCGTCGAGGCCGGGGCCGGGTCTGGCAAGACCAGCGCGCTGGTCGACCGGGTCCGGACCCTGGTGCTGGTCGACGACGTACCGCTGAGCGCGATCGCCGCGGTGACGTTCACCGAGAAGGCCGGGGCGGAGCTGCGGGACCGGCTGCGGGTCGAGTTCGAGAAGGCGCTGTACGACGCCGGGGACGATGGACAGCGGGACCGGGCCGAGCAGGCGCTGGACGACCTGGACGCGGCATCGATCGGGACGCTGCACTCGTTCGCGCAGCAGCTGCTCACTGCGCACCCGATCGAGGCCGGGCTGCCGCCGCTGGTCGAGGTGCTGGACGAGGTCGGGTCGTCGGTGGCGTTCGAGGAGCGCTGGGCCGAGCTGCGGCAGCAGCTGCTGGACGACGACGGGATCGCGCAGCCGCTGCTGCTCGCGATGGCGGTCGGGGTCGAGCTCAAGCACCTGCGGTCGCTGGCCCGGCTGTTCGGCAACGACTGGGACCTGATCGGCGAGCGGGTGCTGGCCGAGCCGCCGGACGCCGTGCGGATGCCGGACGTCGAGCCGCTGGTCGCCGAGGCGGCCCGGATCGCCACGGCGATCGACGACTGCCGGGACCCGGCGGACCGGCTGCTGCCCAAGGTGACCGCGATCCGCGACTTCGGCGTCCACCTCGCGGTCGCCGCCGACCCGGAGACCCGGCTCGCCGTACTGCAGTCCGTCCGCGGGCTCAAGTTCGGGCTGGGCCGGAAGGCGAACTGGCCGGACATCGAGGCGGTACGGGCCGACTGCGTCGCGCTGGTCGCCCGGGCCACCGAGCTGGTCGAGGCGCTGCTCGACGCGAGCCTGCGGCAGCTGTCGCACTGGGTCGCGCAGCGGGTCCTGGAGTCCGCGGAGCTGCGCCGGGCCGAGGGCCGGCTGGAGTTCCACGACCTGCTGGTGCTGGCCCGCGACCTGCTCCGCCGGGACGCCTCGGTGCGGGACGCGCTGCAGCAACGGTTCCAGCGGCTGCTGCTGGACGAGTTCCAGGACACCGACCCGATCCAGATCGAGCTCGCGGTCCGGATCGCGGGTGGTTCACAAGCCTCGGCCCCGGACTGGCGCGACGTCGCCGTACCGCCCGGCCGGCTGTTCGTGGTGGGTGACCCGAAGCAGTCGATCTACCGGTTCCGCCGGGCCAACATCGCGACCTACCTCTCGGCACAGGACACGCTCGGCGACACCGTCGCGCTCACGACGAACTTCCGCACGGTGCCGCCGGTGCTGGCCTGGGTGAACAGGGTGTTCGGCGCGCTGATCCAGCCGGTGGACGGGGCACAGCCGTCGTACCAACCCTTGATGCCGCACCGAGCCGCCGCAGATCCCACACCAGCCGGGCCGGCCGGACAGCTCGCGCTGCCATTCAACGGGTCGGCGTCCGACGAGCCGCCGGTGGTGACCGTGCTCGGCGCGACCGAGCACACCGACCTGCCGCGGGCGCAGGCCTCGGTGCTGCGCGAGCGCGAGGCGTCCGAGGTGGCGGCCGTGATCCAGCGGGCGCTGCAGGACGGCTGGCGGATCTGGGACGCGCGGCGGCGCGACTGGCGGCCGGCCGGTCCGGGCGACATCGCGGTGCTGGTACCGGCCCGGACGTCGCTGCCGTACCTGGAGGAGGCGCTGGATGGTGCCGGCGTGCCGTACCGAGCCGAGGCCAGCTCTCTGGTCTACCAGACCGCCGAGGTGCGCGACCTGCTCGCGTGTGCGCGGGCGCTGGCCGACCCGAGCGACCAGCTGGCCACCGTGACCGCGCTGCGGTCGCCGCTGTTCGGCTGCGGTGACGACGACCTGTTCACCTGGAAGCAGGCCGGTGGCTCGTTCACGCTCACCGCGCCGGTCCCGGACGAGCTCATGTCGCACCCGGTCGGGGTCGCGATGAAGTGGCTGCGGCGGACGCACTACGAGTCGCGCTGGCTGGCCCCGAGCGAGGTGCTGGCCGCGATCGTCGCGGACCGGCGGATGCTCGAGGTCGCCGCGACCGGTCCGAGGACCCGGGACGCCTGGCGGCGGCTGCGGTTCGTGGTGGACCAGGCCCGGGCGTGGTCCGAGGTGGAGCACGGCGGGCTGCGCGGGTACCTCGCCTGGGCCGCGCACCAGGGCGAGGAGACCTCCCGGGTGGCCGAGGCGGTGCTGCCGGAGACCGACACGGACGCGGTCCGGGTGATGACGATTCACGCCGCGAAGGGACTCGAGTTCCCGATCGTGGTGCTGTCCGGGATGACCGCGTCGCCGAACCGGCAGAAGGGCGTGCAGGTGATCTGGCCGCCCGAGGGCGGGTACGCGGTGAAGGTGCGGTCGACCGTGCAGACCGAGGACTTCGACCTGGTCCAGCCGCTGGACGAGCAGATGGACGCCTACGAGCGACGCCGGTTGCTGTACGTCGCCGCGACCCGGGCGCGGGACCATCTGGTGGTGTCGCTGCACCGCGGTACCCGGCGGATGGACAGCAACGCCGAGCTGTTCGCCGCGCACGGTGCCGCCACGGCCGGCGCGGTGGCGTTCTCCGGTACGCCGGTCCCGGCCGGGCTGCCCACGTCGGACCGGGCCACCGCGCCGCCGCCGTACGCGGAGTGGCTGGACCGGATGACCGCGGCCCGGGAGGCGAGCCGGTGGAAGTCAGCGCAGAGCGCGTCCGGACTGGAGGGCACCGACCCCGCGGTCGACCCGGAAGACGCCGGGTTGGCCAAGGGTGCCCGCGACGTCGAGCTGCCGCCGTGGTCGAAGGGCCGGTACGGAACCGCGATCGGCCGCGCCGTGCACGGCGTACTCCAGGAGGTCGACCTGGCCACCGGCGCCGGCCTGGACGCCGCCGTGGCCGCACAGTGTGTCGCGGAGGGCGTGGTCGACTTCACCGAGGTGGTGGCCGCGCTGGCCCGGTCCGCGCTCGGATCCGACGTGGTCCGACGTGCCGCGGCCCGCGACCACTGGCGCGAGTCGTACGTCGGCACGGCCCACGACGACGGCTCGGTCCTGGAAGGCTTCGTGGACCTGATCTACCGCGAGGACGACGGCGGCCTGGTGATCGTGGACTACAAGACCGACGCGGTCCCGGCCGCCGCGCTGCCGCCGCGGGTCGCGTACTACGCCCCTCAGCTGCGCTCGTACGTCGATACCGTCCGCAATGCCGGGAACCAGGTGTCCGGTGCGACGCTGCTCTTCCTGAACCCGGAAGGCGCCGAGTCCCGCCCGGTCCCGGTCTGAGCCAGGGTCTAGGCGGCGGTGGGGCCGGTGATGCTGGCCAGGGCCAGGCGCAGCTTGGTGCGGTCGGGGTAGCCGTAGCCGGTGCCGACGGCGTACACGTCGTGCGCGTTCAGCTTGGTGACGGCGGCGACGTACCAGACCGGGCGCCCGGCGGCCAGCATGGTGACGATCTTCTGGTGCTCTGTGTTCGCGTACATGCTGACCTCTCCTGTTCTCGGTAGCCGGTAGCCGGTTCTGCCTGCCTTCACTAGTACGTCGAAGCAACCAACCGAAATACGACATCCAGCGCGAAGGAGTTCGATCATTTTTCGATCGACTCGGAGGGAATTCGGCGCGCGGCGCAGGGCGGATGGGTTGGGGCTGAACCGCTGCCCCTTGCCGGTGCGTACTGCGCGTTCGACGTGCTGCAGACGTGACGACCTGGGGTGGCCCGATGACAGAGCTCGACGAGTACACCGGCAAGCGCGACCTGCTCGGCTGGGCGATGCCATCCGGCCGCGAGCTGCGGTCGATCGTGCGGAGCGTGCTGGACCGGCAGGAGGCGGAGGTCGTGGACTGGTGGGTCGAGCCGGTCGACTACCAGGTCGTGCAGCCCGGTACGGCGGGTCTGTACCGGGTCCGCGGGATCGCCGTGACCAGTGCCGGCGCGACGCCGTGGTCGGTGTTCGTCAAGCTGCTGCGCTCGTACCGGCACGTCGAGCTGCCGGCCGCGATGCCACCCAGCCTGCTCGACTGGGCGATGCGGGTGGCACCGTGGGACTACGAGGTGGACGTGTACTGGTCCGGCGTGCACGACCTGCTGCCCGCGGGCCTGCGGTTGCCGCGGCTGTACCGGGTGCACGACACCGGCGACGAGCGGCTCGCGATGTGGCTGGAGGACGTCCGCACCGTCGCCGACGCGGTCTGGGACCTGCCGCGGTTCGAGCGCGCCGCCACCCTGCTCGGCCGCCTCGCCGCCCGGCTCACCCTGCACGACGGCCTGCCGTCCACGGCGTCGCGGGAACCCGGCGAGGTCACCCGGCTCGCGTACCACGGTCCGGTCCGGCTGCTCGCGCTGCCGGCACTGCTGGACCAGTCGACCTGGCGGCACCCGCTGCTGGCCGGCCGGGACCCGTCGCTGCGCGACGACCTGGAGCGGCTGAGCGGCCGGCTGCCCGGGCTGCTGGTGCGGCTCGACCGCCTCCCGCAGGCGATGATGCACGGCGACGCGTGCCCGCAGAACCTGCTGGTGCCCGCGGACGACCCGGGCGGTTTCATCGCGGTCGACTGGTCGACCGGCGGGCTCGCGGCGGTCGGGTACGACCTCGGCCAGCTGCTGGTCGGGCTGGCGCACGCGGGCCGGCTCGAGGTGGCGGACCTGCCGCGGACCGCGGACCGGATCGTCCACGCCTATGCCGCGGGGCTGGCCTGGGAAGGGATGCCGGTCGACGTCGACGACGTACGGCGCGGGTTCGAGACGGTGCTCGTGCTGCGCAGCGCGTTCATGTCGCTGCCGCTGGACCGGCTCGGCGAACCGCCGGGCGACGACCTCGCCGGCCTGGTCGCCGACCGGCTCGCGCTCACCCGGTACCTGGCCGACCTCGGTCTCGCTCTCTGACCGCAAAGCTCAGCGGCGACAGCCCGGCGGGGTTACATTCAAGGGCAGGCCGATGACCGGGGGGTCAGCACGCAGATGGGTACGACGGACCGGCAGTTGTTCGAACGCGACGAGCAGCTGGACCAGATTCTGGCCGCGGTGGGGTCCGCGACGACCGCCGGACAGAGCTCCGTGGTGCTGCTCAGCGGTGAGGCCGGGATCGGCAAGACCAGCGTGGTACGCGAGCTCGCGGATCGGCTCGGACCCGGCGTACGACGCCTGGCCGGGGCCTGCGACGACCTGCTCGCACCGCGTGCCCTGGGGCCGTTGCGAGACGCGTTCCGTGGCAGCGGCGGGCCGGTCGAGCGGGTGCTCGCCGACGGCGGCACCGACGCCGTGTTCGAGGCGGTGCTCGGCGAGCTGGCCGGCCCGCGGGTGACCGTGCTGGTCGTGGAGGACCTGCACTGGGCCGACGATGCGACTGTCGACCTGCTGCGCTACCTGGCCCGGCGCCTGGACCGGCTCCGCGCCGTGCTGGTACTGACGTTCCGGCCCGACACCGTGGACACCCGGCACCCGCTGCGCGCGCTGCTCGGCGAGCTCAGCGGCGACCGCGCGCACCGGATCGCGCTGGAGCCGCTCTCCCCCGCCGCGGTCCGGTCGCTGACCGCCGGCTCGGACCGCGATGCCACCGAGCTGTACGAGCTGACCCGCGGCAACCCGTTCTACCTCACCGAGGCACTGGCCGGTCCGGCCGGCGGCGTACCGGAGACCGTGGTGGACGCCGTACTCGCCCGGGCCCGTACGCTCCACCCGGACTGTCTCCGCGTCGTCGAGCAGCTGTCGGTGGTCCCGTCGCACGTCGACCTCGCGTTCGCCGAGCGGGTGATCGGCGACCGGTTCGAGCTGATCGCCGAAGCGGAGCGGCGCGGCGTGCTGCAGCTGCACCCGGACGGGATCGGGTTCCGGCACGAGATCGCCCGGCGGGCAGTCGAGCACAGCCTGCCGGTGATCCGGCGCCGCGGGCTGAACCGCGCGATCGTGCAGGCGCTGCTGGCCGACGACGATCCCGAGCCCGCGGCCCTGGTACACCATGCGGTGCAGGCCGACGACGTCGAGACCGTGCTCGGCTACGCCCCGGCCGCAGCCCGGCGGGCCACCCGGGCGGGGTCGCACCGGCAGGCGCTGGCCAGCTTCGAGGCGGTGCTGCCGTACGCGGGGCGGCTGACGCTGACCGAGCGGGCCGCACTGCTCGACGACTACGCCTGGGAGCTGCACATCGCGCACCGGTTCTCCGACGCGGTACAGGCCGGTCGCGAGGCGATCGTGCTGCGCGAGCAGGCAGGTGATCCGGCCGCGCTGGCCGAGACGCTGCTGCGGGTGTCGCGGCACCTCTACATGGCCGGCGACACCGAGGGCGCCCGGGCCGCGATCGAACGCGCTGCCCGGGTCGCCGAGCCGGTCGAGTCGCCGTCGCTGCGCGCGGCCACCACGTCGTACCGGGGCATGATCCTGGTGCTGACCGGCTGTCCGGAGGAGGCGCGGGACGTGCTCGCGCGGGCCCACGAGCTGGCCCTCGCGGCCGGTCGTACCGACCTCGCCGCGCTGTGCCTGAACTACCTCGGCGTGATGCTCGCCGACGCCGGCGACCCTGCCGGTGTCCGGCACCTGCGCAACAGCCTGACCGCGGCGCTGCGGACCGGCGACCACGAGTCCGCCGCACGGGCGTACACCAACCTCGCGGAGGTGCTGTTCCGGCAGGGCCACACCGACGAGCTGGCCGAGCTCCTCGACGAGGGCAGGGCGTTCACCCGGGAGCGCGGCTTCTGGTCGCACTCGTACAACCTCGAGGTGCACCGCGCCCAGCTCAGTCTGCGGGTTGGTGACTGGGACGACGCGGACCGCCGGTTGCGGCGGCTGCTCGACTCGGTCGACGACCCGGGCATGCTCTACGTCTACAGCGTCCCTGTGCTCGCCCGGCTGCTCGCCCGGCGCGGTGACCTGGAGACCGCCGAGACGCTGCTCGCCGCCTCCTGGGAGCGGGCCTGGAAGCAGCTGTCGCTGATCGGGATCCTGTACTCAGGGATCGGGTACGCCGAGTGGGCCTGGCTGAGCGGGCGGCAGGACGTTGCCGAGGGCATCCATGCGAGGTTCGCCGCCCAAGGTGCGATCCCGCCCGGGCTCGGGCACATCGTCGGCGAGCTGTACCGGTACCTGTCCCGGGCGGGGGTCACGGTGGAGCCGTTCGACACCTGCTCGGACGTGTACGTCGCGGCCCTGCGCGGCGACTGGCGGCGCGCGTCGGCACTGTGCCGCGATCCATACGAGCGTGCCCTGGAGCTGGCGACCTCAGGTGTGGCGGAACCGACGCTGGAGGCGTTGCAGGTGCTCGACGAGCTCGGAGCCGCACCGGCGGCGCACGAGGTACGGCAGCGGCTGCGCGCGCTCGGCGTACAGCGGATCCCGCGCGGTGCGCAGGCGACCACGCGCAGCAACCCGGCTGGTCTGACCCAGCGCCAGCTCGACGTGCTCGCGCTGATCGCCGAGGGTCTCACCAACGCCGAGATCGCCGAGCGGCTGGTGGTTTCGGTGCGCACGGTCGACCATCATGTGTCGGCGATCCTGAGCAAGCTCGGGGCGCACTCCCGGCGGGAGGCGGCCGCCACCGCGGACAGTCTCGGCCTGGTGGCACATCCGGCCTAGGCAGTGCGTGCCTGAGACTTGGGCGGCAGATGCCCATGTGAGCGGGCACTCCGGCGACGACCATACGAAGTGTCATGAGTCGTCCGATCACCCCCGGAGACACCGATGGACCGTCCGCAGGACCTTCCGCAGCTACGCGTGGACAACGCGTCGCAGGTCCG
Organism: Kribbellaceae bacterium; assembly: GCA_035650275.1. GTDB lineage: Bacteria > Actinomycetota > Actinomycetes > Propionibacteriales > Kribbellaceae > DASRHY01. The sequence goes on from DASRHY010000025.1 coordinate 28,456, forward strand.
CTGCCCCGAGTGCGGGCAGCCGGCGACCGTGATCGACCGGTTCATCCTGTACTGCTCGACCGGACCGGTGCTGCACCTGCGTACCGCCTGCACCGCGCGCGAGCACTTCGACCGATCTAGGTAGCACCCGTGCCCAGATAGGCAGCCGTTGCCGGTGCCGGAATGCGCCGAGAAATCGGTGGCATCGCTGGACGTCGGCTGGTTGGCTCCTGAGGCATGAGCGGATTCGGCGACCCGGCGTTCTTCGGTGATCGTTACGCGCACGAGTACGACGAGCGGACCGACCTCGACCCGACACCGGCCGTCGACTTCCTGGCCGGGATGGTGCCGGACGGTGGCCGGGTCCTCGAGCTCGCTGTCGGCACCGGTCGGGTGGCGGTACCCCTGGCTCAGCGCGGCGTAGATGTAGAGGGCATCGAGGGTTCGGCGGCGATGGTCGAGCTGATGCGTGCGAAGCCGGGTGGCGCGTCGATCCCGACTGTCATCGGCGACATGGCCGACGTCGCGGTGACGGGTCCGTTCCGGCTCGCGTACCTGGTGTTCAACACGCTGTTCAACCTGCCCAGCCAGGCACGCCAGATCGACTGCTTCCGCAACGTCGCGAAGGTGCTCGAGCCGGGCGGGCTGTTCGTCATCGAGTGCTTCATCCAGGACGTGACCGAGTTCGATCGCGGTCAGCGGGTCGCAACCCGTGCGCTGAGCGAGGACTCGGTGAGCATGGAGTTCCTGCTGCACGACCCGGTCGAACAGGCCGTCACCTACCAGCGGGTGACATTCGACGCCGAGGGCACGAAACTGCGGCCGCTGCGGCTGCGGTACTGCTGGCCGAGCGAGCTGGATCTGATGGCCCGGCTGGCCGGCCTGCGACTGCGGGAGCGCTACGACGGCTGGGACCGCAGCCCGTTCACCGCGGCGAGCCGCCAGCACGTCTCGGTCTACGAGCTGGCCTGATCGCCTACCGCACTTCGCGGAACTCGTAGTTGCGCTTGATCACGGAGTTGACGAACGCACCGGGACGGTCCGAGGTCAGCAGGCGGCGGTGGACGAACTCGGGAACGCCGAAGTACTTGTACACGCCGCCGTTCACGTACTCCAGCTCGAGTGTCTGGTCCTCCGCGTCGTACCCGACCGACTCGATGCTGGACGAGTCCACCGACTGCCGCCTCACAACCGCACCCCTCATGAACCCTCGACCGTCACCACGCCCGGACCCGTGACTCGCTGCCGATCATCCCATCGGATGTCGGCCAGGGCTGACTGATCCGGACCGCGTGTCGAAATCGGCCGGGCTGGGTCGACGTACCCGTAAGACCACATACGAGGAGGCAGCCATGTTCACCACCGCGGACCGTCGGATGGTCGTCACGATGCTGGCCGAGGGACACCCGGTCTGGTTCGTCGCGGCGCAGGTCAGGCGGCACAGCCGTGACGTCGAGGCAGTCGCGAAGCAGCACGGGTACCCGGACCCGGCGAGTCTCAGGCGGGCGGCGTTCCGCCTCGCCCCGAAGGCGGCGTGACGGGTACGTCTACGGCGATCTCCTCGCCGAGCCGGGCACCGGAGGTCAGCTCCAGGTCGTCGCCGCTCCAGAACTTGCCGGGGTCGTACCAGTTCGGCCGCTTCCCGCCCGGCAGCAGCCCCATCTCCTCGTAGGTCAGCGCGACGACCTCGGCGCAGTACGCGGTCTCCAGCTCGACGTCGCGCCCAGCCCAGCCGACCCGCGGCAGCCTGCCGCGCACCCAGCGGGACGCCAGCCGCGCGGTGGACGGGAACGGCGTCCCGTCGAGCCGCGCGATCGTCCGCAGCACCGCATCCTCCATTGCACGGTCGACCGGGTGGTCGAGCTGACGGAGCCAGACACGCTGCTCGTACTTGTTGGCCCACACCATCACCGCGTCCCGCAGGTCGTGCAGCTGAACACCACGGTGGTGGCTTCCGGACCACAGGTCGGGCAGCGACCGGCCCAGCTCGGCGTGCCACATCAGCGGCGGCAGGTCCTCGATGACGACGGCCATCCCGACATGGTTGACCGGGCTGTTGGTGGTCACCCGGATCGCGCGGTCCGCCGCACTATCACCGCGGAACAGCCACAGGTCACCCGTCCGCGTCAGGTCGACCGCGTCGGCGAGGCTGATCCGCGTCTCCGGCACATCTGTAGCCTAGGGAAATGCGCTTGTGGAAGGTGGTAGGCCTGGCGGGTGTCGTGGGTGTCGCGGCGACCGGTGTGGTGGTCGCCCGCGGTGAACGGCGGCGGCGCGCGTACACCCCGGACGAGATCCGCGACCGGCTCCGGGCCCGAGTGGCCGAGACAGCAGAAGAGGAACCAGCCGGTACGACGGGTTGAGGCGGCTGCTCGTCGGCGCCAGCACGTAGCCTTCTGGGGCGATGGTCGTCCAGCTCGATGCGGTGTTCGTACCGGCCGATCCGCCGAGGGCGGGCCGGCTGGCGCTGTGGGGCGACACCACGGCGACGACCGACGATGCGGTCGAGCTGGTGCTGCCGAGCGGTTCGCGGGTGCAGCGCAGGCGGGTTCCGGCCAAACTCGTCGATGTCGCGGAAGCGATGCGGCTGCTTACCCGGGAGCCGCCGGATCCGATGTCGGACACGGTCCGGGCGTGGTCGGCGGCGGCGCTGGCGGGCATCGGGCTGATCGCCCGCGGGCGGATCGTGCCGAGCCGGACCGAGGCCGGGTACGGCGGGTGGCGGGTCGGACCGCTGGATCCCGACGAGCACGCCTGGCTCACGCAGCTGGCCGACGCGATGCCGCCACAGGCATACGCCCTGCCCGTCGACGGCACGCGGCCGGCCAGGATCCACGACCCGCGGGACCTGGTCCGCCGGTTCTGGGACGCGATCGCCGACACCCTGGTCCGCTCCAGCGCGGCCGACCTGGTCGGCGACACCGTCTTCGCCGGTACCGAACCGCAACCGCTCACCGAGGCGTCTGACTGGCTGCACGACGCGGAACGGTCCGAGCACGGCGCCAAGCTGGTCCTGCGGATCGAGCCGCCGGCGACCGACGACGAGTCGTTCCGGGCCGTCTTCCAGCTCCGCAGCGGCACGGACCCGAGCCTGCTGGTCGACGTACAGGACCTGTGGGACGCACCGGCCGCCGTACTGCACGCGCTGGGTCAGCAGGCCGAGACCGACCTGCTGCTGTCGTTGCGCCGCGGCGCCCGGGTCTGGTCGCCGCTGTCCCAGTCACTCGCCGCGACCGCACCGACCGACCTGGCGCTCGAGGACGCCGAGCTGGAAGGCCTGATCGCGGACGGCAGCGGACTCGAGGGTGCCGGCATCGAGGTGCTCTGGCCCGCCGACCTGTTCACCGCGGACCTCAGGTTGCGCGCTACCGCGACACCGACCCCGGGTGCCGTGACCGGGCCGGACTTCAGCCTGAACGAGCTGCTCGCGTTCCGCTGGCAGCCGACGCTGAACGGTGCGAGTCTCACCGAGGCCGAGATCGCGGCCCTCGCGGAAGCGAAGCGGCCGGTGATCCGGATGCGCGGCCGCTGGGTCCGGGTCGACGCCGACCTGGTTGCGAAGCTGCGCCGCAAGCAGAACCGCAGGCTGTCCGGGATCGAGGCGCTGGCGGCGGCGCTGACCGGTGAGCTGGACATGGACGGCGAGCGGGTCGAGTTCGAGACCGCCGGCGCCTTGCAGGATCTCGCCGACCGGCTCAAGCAGCACGACGGCCGCGCCGAGCTTCCGCAGCCGACCGGCCTCGACGCCACCCTGCGCGAGTACCAGCGCCGCGGCGTCGCCTGGATGAGCCACCTCGCCGACCTCGGTCTCGGCGGCTGTCTCGCGGACGACATGGGCCTGGGCAAGACGATCCAGGTGATCGCGCTGCACCTGCACCGCAGCGGCACGACGGGACAGCCCACGCTCGTCGTCTGCCCGTCGTCGCTGCTCGGTACCTGGGAGCGCGAGCTGACCAAGTTCGCGCCGGATGTCCCCAAGCGGCGGTTCCACGGCGGCGGCCGGCACCTGGACGACCTGGCTCCGAACGAGGTCGTGCTCACGACGTACGGGGTGGTGCGCCAGGATCACGAGACGCTCGCGGGCCGCCAGTTCGGGCTCGCAGTCGCAGACGAGGCGCAGCACGCGAAGAACCCGCTGTCCCGGACCGCCCGCGCGCTGCGGAACCTCGACGCGAGCACCCGACTTGCCCTCACCGGCACCCCGGTCGAGAACCGGCTCTCAGAGCTCTGGTCGATCCTGGACTGGTCGACACCCGGCCTGCTCGGGCCGATGCAGCGCTTCCGGCAGGAGGTCGCCGTACCGGTGGAGCGCTACGGCGACCCGGACGCGACCGAGCGGCTCGCCCGGCTGACCCGGCCGTTCCTGCTCCGCCGGCGCAAGTCCGACCCCGGGATCGCGCCGGAGCTGCCGGCCAAGACCGAGCACGACGTGGTGGTACCGCTGACGTCCGAGCAGGCCACGCTCTACCAGGCCGTCACCAAGGAGACGCTGGCCGAGATCGAGCAGCGCCAGGGCATCGCGCGCCGCGGCCTGGTGCTCAGCCTGCTCACCCAGCTGAAGCAGATCTGCAACCACCCGGCGCAGTTCCTGCACGAGCCCGGGCCGCTCCCCCGCCGGTCCGGCAAACTCGCCGCCCTGGACGAGCTGCTCGAGGTGATCCTGGCCGAGGGCGAGTCGGTGCTGGTGTTCAGCCAGTACGTCGAGATGTGCCGGCTGATCGAGAAGCACCTGGCCGCCCGCGGCGTACCGACGCTGTTCCTGCACGGCGGCGCGGGGGTACGGCAGCGGGAACGGATGGTCGAGCAGTTCCAGTCCGGCGCCGCGCCGGTGTTCCTGCTGTCGCTCAAGGCCGGTGGTACCGGGCTCACGCTGACCCGGGCGACACATGTCGTGCACTACGACCGGTGGTGGAACCCGGCGGTGGAGGACCAGGCCACCGACCGCGCGTACCGGATCGGCCAGGACAAGCCGGTTCAGGTGCACCGCTTGGTCACCGAGAACACGCTCGAGGACCGGATCGCGACCGTGATCGAGTCCAAGCGCGCACTCGCCGACAGCGTGATCGGATCCGGCGAGGCGTGGCTCAGCGAGCTGTCCGACACCGACCTGGCCGATCTCGTCACCTTGCGGGGTGCGACATGACCGACTGGTGGCGCTCGTCCGGGCCGAGCCACGCGTTGCCGGCGGCGCGCGGTGCCGGCGCCCGGCGCGGTTTCGGTACGACGTGGTGGGGCAAGGCCTGGCTGGACGCGCTGGAGCACCAGGCCCGGCTGGACCCGAACCGGCTCGGCCGAGGCCGCTCGTACGCCCGCCGCGGCAGCGTCGTCGCGCACGAGATCGACACCGGTGTGGTGCGCGCCAACGTCCAGGGCAGCCGGCTGGAGCCGTACACCGTGTCGGTCCGCACGAGGGTGTTCGACGACGCACAGTGGGAGGCCGTACTCGACGTCGTGGCCGCACAGGTCGGCCGGGTCGCGGCGCTGCTCGACGGGGAGCTGCCACCGGAGGTGGTCGACGACGCCCGGGCCGCCGGGCTGGACCTGCTGCCGGTAGCGGGCGATGTCGAGCTGGCCTGCTCCTGCCCGGACCGGGCCAACCCGTGCAAGCACGCCGCCGCGGTCTGCTATCTGGTCGCGGACGCGCTGGACGATGACCCGTTCGCGCTGTTGCTGCTCCGCGGGCGGCGCCGCTCAGACCTGCTTGCGGAGCTGCGCGCGCGTCGTACGACGGGCAACGCCGCAGCGCCGGCGATGCCGGTCAGCGGGGTGGTGGCGAAGCAGGCCTATGCCCGCGCCGACCGCCCGGCCCTGCCGCGGCCACCGTTGCCGCCGGCCCGCCCGAGCCGCGCCACCGGGGTGCTCGCGCTGGATCCGCCGGCGGCGTCCGGGATCGACGCGCGCGGGCTGGTCGCGCTGGCCGACGACGCCGCGCGCCGGGCGTGGGAGCTGGCCGCGAGCGACGGGGACGGCGGGCTCGGGCTGACCCGGGACGAGGACCTGGCCCGGCGCGCGGCCGGGATGCTCGGTACCGCGGGGCTGGCTCACCTGGCCCATCTCGCGGACATGCCGGCGCGCACGCTGACCTCCTGGGCGGTGGCCTGGCGCGAAGGCGGCGCGGCCGGGCTGGCGGTCGCGCGCGAGCCGGTCCGGGTCGACGCCGGTGCGATGGCCGAGGCGCGGCTGGCGTTCGCGGACGTGTTCGGCGAGGTGCCGGTGGTGGTCCGGGCGAACCGGGCGACCGCCGGCCGATCCCAGCTGCGGCTCGGGGCGGACGGGCAGTGGTACCTGTTCAGCAAACAGTTCAACGACTGGATGCTCACCCGTCCGCCGGCACCGGATCCGGCCGCCCTGCTCGAGCCCGGCCGGACCCTCTGACGGCGGAGGATCGTCGAATCTCAAGGTTTCTTGAAGTCAACAGCCGCCGCAGCCCAGGACGTGGGTACGTCTGCCCCGCCCTCCTCGGCGAGCCGGGCGCCGAACCGGACGTAGCCTGCGTGCGACACGAGCTTTCCCGCAACCAGTGCCTCGCCGAGCCGGAAGGTGCTCGCGCGCTCGAGCAGGCCGTCCGGCACGAAGGAGAAGACCGCCCGCAGGTACTCCAGGTCCGCGGCGGAGTTCATCCGCATCAGCAACAGGTTGTCGCACTGGGACAGGGCGTTCTCCTGGACCTTCTGCGGACGCTGGGTGGACAGCAGCAGGTACAGCCCGAACTTCCGCCCTTCGGCGGCGATCCTGACCACGTGGTGGGCGGCGAGTCCGATGACCGCGTCCTCCGGGTCGGACGGGCAGACGTTGTGTGCCTCGTCGATGACCACCAGGACCGGCTCCCGGCGCGCCCGCAGCCGCCACAGCGTGGCGAGTACCGCCTCGGCCACGACGGCCTGCTCCTGCTGCGTCTCGAGCGAGCCGAGATCCACGACCATGCACCGGGTGTCGCCGCGCTCAAGCTCCTCGACCAGCGACCCCGGGTCGTTGCCTGCCCAGATCGACCAGTCGAGGACACCCAGGTTGGCCGCGCGCAGGCCGAGCTCGCGCGCGCCGGGCAGGTCGGCGGTGAGCAGGTCATCGAGTCCGGTGATGAGTGCCCGGCCCCGCTCGCTTTGCTCGAGCAGCGTGCTGAGCGCGGAGTACTCCTCGCGGTCGGCGATCGGGTCGAGATGGAGCAGCGCCGCACGGGTCGCCGGGTCTAGCTCGCCGAACCGCAGGCGGATACGGTCCTTGCCACCGTCCGCCCGCCGCACCGCCACCTCGCCGGCGACGTCGGCATAGCGCGCCGCGAGGTCCCCGTCGGTACCTGCCCGGGCCTCACCGAGCCGGACGTAGTCGGAGTTCGGGTCGAGGATCACCAGCCGCAGGCCGGTCTCCACCAGCAGCCGTTCGAGGATCAGCCCGAGTGAGTAGGTCTTGCCGGAGCCGGACTGGCCGCACAGGAACGTGTGCCGGTCGAACCCGCCGGCATCGAGCCGGGCCGGAACAGCCTCCGCGAGCAGCTGCCCGCCGATCTCCAGCGTCGCGCGGCCGGGCCGGACTCGCTCCAGCCAGTCCCCGACGTCCGCCGGGCGCGCCGCCCGGACCGCCGCGTCGTGGAACGGCCGGAAGTCGCCGTCGAGGATGATGCCCTCGCCCTGTGCGGCTCGGATGCGCACGCTGCTGCCGGACGCGCCTCGCTCGGCACTGTCCATGGTGGTGAGCCGCACGGTGAGGATCTGGCCCAGCCGGCCGCCGTCCAGCACGACATAGCCGCCGGCCTGCAACGTGAGGTCGTGCAGCGATGCCTGGAACGCGAACCGGCGCCCGTCGACCGAGGTGGCCAACGGGAGCACCATCCGCTCGGCCTCTTCCCGCATCGCGCGGTACTCGGCGAGCCGGTCGCCAACCCCCACCCTGTGGGTGTACCACGACAGGTCCGAACAGCGGAAGGCCGCGTCCGTTCTGCACCTCTGTCACCTGTATCCTCTTCCGGATGCTCTCGCCCAAGCACCGGTCTGCCGTCCGCTCCCAGCCGACGGCGACTGGCGCGAACCCGCACCGTGGCGACATCCAGGGCATGCGGGCCGTGGCGGTGCTGCTGGTGGTCGCGGCCCACGCCGACGTCCGCGGGATGGTCGGCGGTTTCATCGGCGTCGACGTCTTCTTCGTCATCTCCGGCTTCCTGATCACCGGGATCCTGGTCCGCGAGGTGCGTCGGACCGGCCGGGTGTCGATCGCCGACTTCTACGCCCGCCGGGCCCGCCGGATCCTGCCCGCGGCGTCGGTCACGCTGCTGGCCGTCGTACTCGTGTCGACCCAGGTGTTCAACTACGTGCGGATCGACGAGGTGCTGAGCCACGTCACCTGGGCCGCCTTCTTCTCCGCGAACATCTTCTCGGCGCTGTCGAAGTCGGACTACTTCGCCACCGACACGTCGTTCGTCTCGCCGGTGCAGCACTTCTGGTCGCTGGCGGTGGAGGAACAGTTCTACCTGGTCTGGCCGCCCTTGATCGCGCTGGCGCTGTGGTCCCGGCGGCGGCGCCGCCAGAAGGCGGACGAAACGCCGGACCCGGTCGTGATCGAGCGCAAGCTGCGCCGGGTCGCCGTACTGATCGGCCTGCTGTGCGTCGCCTCGCTGGCCTGGTCGGTGTGGCGCACCGAGGTCGGGCCGTCGATGGCCTACTACTCGACGCTGACTCGGGGCTGGGAGCTCGGCATCGGCGCGTTGCTCGCGCTCTGCACCATCTGGGTGGGGCGCTGGCCGGCGCAGGTGAAGTTCGTCGCGTCCTGGGTCGGACTGGTGATGATCGCCTGTGCGGCACTCACGTTCTCCGGCGCGACCCCGTTCCCCGGGTACCACGCGGCGATACCGGTCGTCGGTACGGCGCTGGTGCTGGCCGGCGGTATCGAGGGACCCCGGTACGGCGCTGCGCTGGTGCTGGACCGCGGCCCGATGCGGTGGTTCGGCGACATCTCGTACTCGCTCTACCTGTGGCATTGGCCGTTCCTGACGATGCCGGCGATGTACCTGGACCGGGACCTGCGCGTGCGCGAGCGTGCGCTGCTTGTGATCGCCGCGATCATCGTGTCCTGGCTCAGCTACAAGTTCGTCGAGACCCCGGTACGACGCGCGAAGGGCCTGTCCCGCAGCCGGGTGAAGGCACTGGTGATGTGGCCCGCGGCGGTCGCCGTGGTGATGGCCTCGGTGATCGTGGTGGAGACACAGTTCGGCCGGGAGGCGTCCGCGAACGTCCCGTACGTCAGGCCGAAGGTCGACCCCGAGCCGGAAACGGTGCAGAAGAGCAAGGACCCGACGGTCAACGAGGTCGGCTTCGCCGCGGAGCTGGCCCGCGCCGACTACCGGCTGCCACCCGGCCTGAAACCGTTCCCCGGCGAGCTCAAGGCGGACAACTGGCGGCTGCCGAACAGGTGCTGGGCCCAGACCGCGGCGACCAAGCACGACATCTGCGCGATGGGCGACGCGAAGGCGAAGCGGACCATCGTGTTGTTCGGCGACTCGCACGTCGGCATGTGGATGGAGCCGATGCTGAAGACCGCGCAGGCCCGCGGCTGGAAGCTTGTGCCGTTCATCAAGACCGGCTGCTTCCCCGGTGACGCGACGATGTGGCGGACGGACCGGCTCGACCCCTACACCGAGTGCGACGACTACCGGACGTGGGCGTACGAGCAGATCCGCAAGGTGCAGCCGGACCGGATCATCACCACCGGCTGGCTGAACCAGGCGTTCACGGATCCGGACACCGGCCAGCGAGTCTCGGTCAAGGACAGCAAGCCGGTGTTCGACGGTGCCGTACAGCGCACCCTGGACACGCTCACCGACCTGGCGCCGGACGTGTATGTGCTCGGCGGCATCACGAACCTGCCGAAGGAACCCGAGGACTGCCTGGCCACCCGCCGGGCCACCATGGGTTCGTGCGCGCTACCGGTCGATGGTCTCACCGCGGAGCGCAACCGCGACTGGCAGAACGCCGCGAAGAAGGCCGGCGCGCGCTGGGTGAACGTGCAGCCGTGGTTCTGCGACGACAAGGTGTGCCCGATCGTCGTGCGCAACGTGGTCGTGTACAGCGACACGCACCACATCACCCGCACCTACGCGAGCACCCTCTCCAAGGGCCTCATCCGCGAGCTCGACCTCTAGCGACGCCGCTCGTCGACCGTGGCGGGTTGCGGCGGCTGGCTGTCGGCCAGGTCCGAGAGCAGCTGCGGCAGCCCGAACGCGTCGAACAGGCTGAGGTCGAAGAACACCACCGCGTGCGCCACACCGGCAGCCGTCAACGTCAGAACCTGGATCTGGAACGCGCGGTGCACCTTGGTCAGCGGGTCGCGCATGTAGAGCGCGAACCCGGGCTGACCGTTCGCCTCCACCGGAACCATGACCTGGTCGCCCGGTCCCTTCGCCGGGCAGGCGAACCTGATCAGCCGGCCGACGTTCTTCGGGCCCTTGAACCAGGCCGCGAACGGCGGCATCTCCCAGACCACGTCCTCGGTGAACAGCGTGACGATCTGGTCGACGTCGTACGCCTCGAACGCCTTGACCCAGCGGTCGAGCATCTCCCGCTTCTCGGCCTCGGTCGGCTCGACGACCTCCTCCTGGCTCGGCGTCACCTCGTCGAGCTGGGCCCGGGCCCGCTGCAGCGCACTGTTCACCGCGGCCGTCGAGATGCCGACCAGGTCCGCGACCTCGGCGGCCTTCCACTTCAGCACGTCACGCAGGATCAGTACCGCCCGCTGTCGCGGCGGCAGGTGCTGCAGGGCCGCGATGAACGCCAGCCGCACGCTCTCCCGCTCGGCGACCACCGTGGCCGGGTCCGAGGCGTCGCCGGCGAACATCGCGTCCGGCACCGGCTCCAGCCAGGTGACCTCGTTCCGCTGCGCCAGGTCGCCCTCGGGTGCGTCGCTCGGTCCGCCGAGCCCGGTCGGCAGCGGCCGGCGCTGCCGGCTCTCCAGCGCGTTCAGGCACGAGTTGGTCGCGATCCGGTACAGCCAGGTCCGCATCGACGAGCGGCCCTCGAAGTCGTCGTACGCCCGCCAGGCGCGCAGGTACGTCTCCTGCACCAGGTCCTCGGCGTCGTGCACCGAGCCGAGCATCCGGTAGCAGTGCGCCATCAGCTCGCGCCGGTACGGATCGGTGAGTCGAGTGAAGTCCTCCTCCACCAGCTGCCCAGTCATGTTCGCCACCTCACGTGTCGCGTCCACCGTGCTGCCGACTCTAGGCGACCAGCGGCTCGAGCGGGACCCGGTTCTACGGGATCCGGGTGATCTGGTCGACCCTGGTGAGCCGGCCGTCCGGGGCGAGCCGGCCGAACAGGTAGACCTCCGTCGTGAGCGTCCTGCCTTTCCGCGTCTCGGCGATCAGCGTGTACCGGGCTGCGGCCTGGTCGCCCTGCACCATCGCGTCCTGAACCTCGACCCGGACGGCCGTGATGCCGCGCCGACGGATGGGCTGGACATGTGCGAGCAGGGCCGCCCGATCGAGCCGGGCGCCGTCGTTGTAACAGGTGTAGTCCGGTGTGTGGTACCGGTCCAGCACCGCAACCGGATCATCCGCGAAGGCCATCTCGCGCGGGTAAGACTCCAGGTATCCGGTCAGGTCTTCGCCTGGTGTCGGCATAGTCGTCTCCTTATCTCTGACATCTACGTCAAAGATAAGGATTTCCACTACAGTTGACAACTGTGTCAGAGATCAGCGTCTCCCGGACCGGCCGCCGGCGCCGGTCGGACGCCGAGCAGAGCCGGACCAGGATTCTCGACGCGGCGATGAGCGTGCTGTCCGAACGGCCTCACGCCCGCGTCGAAGAGGTCGCTGCCGTCGCGGGCGTGACCCGGCAGACGGTCTATGCGCACTTTCCCTCGCGCGAGGCGCTGCTCGACGCCGCCGTCGAACGCGTGACCGCCGACGCCCTGGCCGCGATCGATGCCGCCGAACTCGACAGCGGCTCCGCGCCCGACGCCCTGAGTCGGCTGATCGACGCGAGCTGGCAGACTTTCGAGCGCTACCCGATACTGCTGACCGCCGGCGCGGCTGCCGACCAGGACCGTGGCTCGGCCCACGCACCGGTGCTGGACCGGCTGGAACGTCTGGTACGTCGCGGCCAGCGCGCCGGCGAGTTCGATGCGAGCCTCTCGCCCGGCTGGTTGCTCTCCGCCACAGTCGCGCTCGGCCACTCCGCGGGTCAGGCCGTCACCGCGGGCCGGATGACGGCCGATGAGGCCGTCGCCGCACTCAAGGACAGCCTCTACCGTCTGTATGGCGCCGACTGACGGCAGCAGCGGTCGAACCCGGCGAGGGATGAAGACATCGCTATAATGAGCGTTGGGTCCCAGCCAACGGAGGTGATATCGATGGCGACAGGACTACCGACCGAGCTGGCACGCCGGACGCGGGGCGTAGTACGGCCGGCCGACGCGGCCGGAATCTACGCCCAGCCGCGGCCCGAGTTCCGTCGGCTCACCGACGCCGGCCTCCTGGTACGTCTGGCACCCGCGTACTACGCGCGAGTGCCGCAGCACCGAGCCGGCGACCGGCGCTGGCGTCCTGACCTGCATGCTGCGGCGCTCGGCATCGCTCAGGCGGACTACGGTATCGACGGCGCGGTGCTGATGCACATGAGCGCTGCTCGGCTGCTCGGCGTCGTCCCGCGCGAACTCGCGGTGGCTGTCGTTGCGGTCGGCAAGCAACGGCCGCAGCGAGACGTCCTCGGCGGCCGGGTCATGTTCGTCAAGCGCGATCTGACAACGCTCGACCTGCAGCGCGTCGAGACCGAGCTCGGACCAGGGTGGATCACGACGACCGAGCAGACCTTACTCGACATCGCCCATCGTCCGACGCTGGCGATCGAGGATCCGCAGCAGGTCGAGGAGACCCTCCGTGCGCTCGGACAAGCGGCCGACTGGGAACTCGTCGAGGAGCTAGCAGCGCGGCAACGCAAACGCGCCGCCGCGGACCGAGCCAGGAAGTTGCTCGATGCTTGAGCCAGAGGACCTCGCGGAGGTCGGTGCGACATTCGGCGTCGCCGAGCAGCAGGTGCGGCGCGACCACCTGATCGGACACATGCTCGCCGCGCTCGCCACGCTCGACGAGCCCTCCCTGGTCTTCTTCGGCGGTACAGCGCTGACCTGGACGCACCTTCCGACGGGCAGACTGTCGGAGGACATCGACCTCTTCGTGGTCGGGCGAGCCAGGGTTGCGGCCACGATCGAGTCGACGCTCCCCCGCCGATTGCGCCGCGAGTTTCCCGGCACCTCCTGGTCTCCGGCACCGACAGCCGTCCGCGCCGTAGATCCTGCGCGCGTCGTCACCCCGGACGGTCTGGTCGTCCGCCTCCAGCTCCTGGATGCGGCCGAACAGGGGTGGACGCACTTTCCGATCGAGCGGCGCCAGCTCGTCGATCGGTACCAAGACCTGCCCGGGATCACGATGCGCGTGCCGACACCCGCCGGGTTCGCGGCGATGAAGACACTGGCATGGACGGATCGGCACGCTGCCCGCGACCTGTTCGATCTAGCGGGTCTGGCGACCATCGATGCTCTGAATCGCGAAGCGGCAGAGATCTTCCGGCGATCAACCGGGCGCCGGCTCGCCCGCTACGACTTCGACGGTCGCGAACCGCCGGACTGGGAGTCAGCTCTTCGGCACCAGACCGGCGCACTGCGCCCGGCTCGGGACTGTCTCGACCAGGTCCGGAAGTCCTTCGGCCAGGCCCTCGGGTGGGACGACTGACCACCTCCGACTACGTCACACGCACGCCTGATGAGTGATCGCGCCAGGCCGGGACCAGGGCGGCGACCAGGACCAGAGCGGTGACGGCGAAGGCGCCGGGGTAGCCGGTTGCCGCCACCAGGATGCCGAAGCCGGCTGCGCCGACACCCATGCCGAGGTCGTACGCGAGGTTCCACAGCGCACTCACCCGGTCGTGGCTACCGGCCGGGGCACGGGAGAACATCACCGCCAGCGTCACACACTGCGCTGCGCCGAAACCGATGCCGAACGCAACCATCCCGCCGACGACGGCGGCCGAGCTGTCGAACCGGGTCAGCGCGGCGACACCGAGGGCGGTCAGCGCGACGGACGGCACCAGCAGTGCGCCGTACCCGCGCCGGTCGCCGTACCGTCCGGCCACCCAGCGCGCGACCGGCGCGAGCAGCGCCTGGATCAACAGCGCGACCGCGACCAGTCCGCGCCGTTCGGCCGGCACCGCGAGCGGCAGGAACGTGACGACCACGCCAGCCGCCAGCGTCACGGCGCCGAACACGGCGGCCGGCGACAGTAGCCCGCTGTCGCCGAGCCCGCGCAGCAGGCCGGACGGTTCGCCTGGTCCAGGCGTCGTCGTGCGCCGGCCGGGCAGCCCCGACACCGCGGCGAGTCCGGCAAGTCCGACCACCGCGGCCAGCAGGAAGACCATGTCGAAGCCGGCCCGGGCACTCAGGTACACACCGAGCGGCAGGCCCAGCACCGCCGGCACCCCGACGGCCACGCCGTACACGCCGAGCCCCTCACCGCGCCGGTCCACCGGCACCAGCTCGGCGACCAGCGCCGTCCCCGCGACCACCATCACGGCCAGTCCCGCTCCACGCGCGACGCACACCGCGAGCACCAGCGGCAGCGCCGGCGAGATCGCGAGCATCGCGGCCGGCGCGCCGAGCAGCACCAGACCGAGCGCGACCAGCATGCGGTAGCCGAGCCGGGCGGTCAGCGCCGGCATCGCGAACTCGGTGAGCACGGTGGCCAGCAGCATCACGCCCGTGGTGAGACCCGCCGCCGCGGCCGACCCGACGTACAGCGGTACGACGGACAGCAGCAGGTAGAAGCTGATCCCCGACCCGGCACAGGCGAGCAGCAACCGGACGAACGACGGGCTGATGATCCGGGTGGCGACAGTCGGTGCGGGCTCGCAGTCGGCGGTCATACCGGCAACGCTAGGTGCGCGACCGGACCGTCAGAAGGTCCAGTTCAGGAGCACTGGACTGGACCGGTCGTGTACGTCACCAGAGCTCGACGGACCGCCGGAAGATTCCCGCGAGGGCGTCCGCGTCGACAGGACGCGGCGAGGTCGTGAGCAGGCGCTGCTGCTTGAGCGATCCCTCGACCAGGTCGTCGACCTCGGACTCGTCGTACCCCACGGCGCCGATCCCGTTCGGGATACCGATGTCGTTCATCAGCCGCGTGAGCACGCCCGGTAGCAGGTCGGCGTCGTCGCGAGGACGGTCGGCGTCGGGCTCGAGCAGCTGGGCGGCGCGCAGGTGCCGCTCGGGTGAGGCGTCGAAGGTGAACCGGAACGCCTCCGGCGCGGTCAGCGAGACCGACATGCCGTGGGGCACCATCGGCTCGTCCACGGCGTAGTCCTTCGGCCGGAAGTCCTTCACCCGGCCGGCGATCGGGTACCCGTTCGCGTGCGGGATGTGCACCCCGGCGTTGCCGAACCCCATCCCGGCGACGGTCGCGGCCAGCGCCATGTCGTGCCTGGCCTGCCGGTCGGACCCGTCGCGCACCGCGGTCCGGAACGAGCGGGCGAGCAGCGCCATCGCCTGCTCGGCCCACAGATCGGAGATCGGGTTCGAGCCGCAGTACGGCACCCGCTGGTCCGGAGTCTTCCGTTCGTACGACGTGTAGGGCCGCGCGGTGTAGCTCTCCAGCGCGTGGCACAGGATGTCCATCCCCGCCGACGCGGTGACGCCCGCGGGCTGGCTGAAGGTGAGGTCCGGGTCGACCACAGCGAGGGTCGGGCGCAGCCGGGCATGGCTGATCCCGGTCTTCACCTTGAGCGCGAGCACGTCGAGGATGCACACCGTCGTACTCTCGGCGCCGGTCCCGGTGGTGGTCGGCACCGCGACCAGCGGCTTCAGCGGATGCTCCGGCGCCCGGCCCACGCCGACCGGCGCGTTCACGTACTCCATCAGGTCGCCGTCGTTCGTGGTGAGCAAGTTGATCGCCTTCGCGGTGTCGATGCTCGACCCGCCGCCGACCGCGACGAACGCGTCCCACGGCCCGGTCCCCCGCCCGTACTCGACCGCCAGCCGCATGCTCTCATCCGTCGGTTCGACGTGGACCCGGTCGAACACAGCCGCCTCGATCCCGAACCGCCCCATCTGCTCCGCGATCCGCTGCGGATGACCGATCGCCGCCACCCCTGGGTCGGTGACCACCAGCGCCCGGCGGACGCCGTACTGGGCCAGGTCGTAACCGATCTCGTCGGAGGCTCCGTTGCCGAACTTCAGCTGCGGAGCGCCGTAGGTGAAGATCGTTTCCGGCGTGCTCGGGATGCACTCAGTCACCCGCCCACTACATCACGAACCGAGTCCGGGCTGTCGATTCCGGCCGCGGCCGTTCGTCAGTAGCGTGGAACGTGCCTGACGTTCCGCCGGGGGGCCGGCAACTCAACGGCGACTCCCCGGATCCCCTGAGAGGAGTCCGTCATGAGCAAGTACATCTACCTCTACCGCGGTCCGGTGACGCCGATGGAGCAGATGACCGAGGAACAGGGCGCCGAGCAACTGGCCGCCTGGAACAAGTGGATCGAGGGTGTCGGCTCCGCCATGGTGGACGTCGGTTTGCCATTCGGTGCCGGGGCTGCGGTCTCCGACGACGGCTCGGCCGGCGAACCCGGCGACCTGAACGGCTACAGCATCGTCGAGGCCGACAGCTTGGACGCAGCCAAGGGTCTCGCCACCGACCACCCGTTCCTTTCCGAGGGCAAGGGCCGCTTCGCCATCGACGTCTACGAGCTGGTCCCCATCCCCGGCATGTAACGCCTTATGTCCGGCGTTGCGGCGGCTCGGCTGCCGTAACGTCGGACACCGGCTGGGTTCTGGTAGAACAAGCCTGCGGCCGAGCCGTCGTTCGACCAGCATTTGCCGCCCAGCCAGGCTCCGTCTTCACCAACCTGTCTTTCGCGCCAGAGTGCTGCTCGCCGGGTGACGTTTCCGCGGAAACGTGCGGCGATTCCGCGGAATCGCGTTGCCTGACGGCGGGGAGGATTCGACCCGCATCGAATGTCGTACGGATGACCTCACGGTCGTGTTAGGCAAGGACGTGGACAGGGAGGAGGAGGCGGTGTCGCACGCCGGGGCGGAACTCGCCGAGCTGGAACGCCTCGTCACCGCCCGGGTCGCGGCCCTGACCCGGCCCGGCCCGGTACTGCATACCTGGCCGTCCGCGGTTTCGGCGTCCAGCTGCGACCGACGCCGGTCAACGTCAATCCCGTGCAACCCGAGGAGGATCGCAATGCCCGAAGGTCTTGACGCCAAGATCGTGGGACCGGACGACGGACGTACCGTCAGGCTGTTCGGCGTGCGGTTCGACTACAAGGTCGAGAGCGCGGACTCCGGCGGGACGCTCGCGGTCCTCGAGGTGACGATCCCGCCACACACCCTGGTGAAGCCGCACAGCCACACCCGCGAGGACGAGTTCTCGCTGGTGCTGGACGGCACCGTCGGCATCCGGACCGGCGACAACGTCGCCGAGGCGACCGAAGGCAGCTACCTGGTCAAGCCGCGCGGCATCCCGCACGCGATGTGGAACGCCTCCGACAAACCGGCCCGGGTGATCGAGATGCTGTCGCCGGGCGGGCTCGAGGAGTACTTCGAGAAGCTCGGGCCGATCCTCGCGCATGAGGGCGGCGCCGGCGCGAAGGAGTACTACGAGCTGGCCGAGACCTACGGCATCACGATCGAGGACGACTGGATCGAGGAGCTCGAGAAGACGTACGGCGTCAAGCTCTGAGGGCTTGACGCCGTACGTGGACCGTCAGCGCGAGGGTTCCGGCGCGTCGCAGTCGATCTTCGGGTTCGCCCCGACGTAGTTCAGCGGGCCGGCGACGATCGTGACCAGCGTCGTACCGACCTCGGCACAGCTGGCGTTGTTGTCGTTCGCCGACAGGTACCCGCGCTGCACCGCCGCGGCCAGACCGATCAGCAGCCAGATCACGAGCAGCACCGTGACGACGCGCGTGTTGGTACGTCTCCGGGTTGCTGTGCGCATGTCCACCTCCAGGATTCGTCCCCGTGGCGATGGTTAGTCGGATACATCCATGACGGTTGCGTCCAGATCGAGCAGCATGTGGTCGATCCGCTGGGCCAGCGCGACGTCGTACGACGTGACGCCGTCGGCGGAGGCGGTCCACAACTCGACGGTGAGCTGCCCGTCTCCTTGGCGGATGCGGCCGCCGTGGCCGCTCACCTCCAGCACCCCTTCGAGGTGCTGGCGCAGACCGCCCAGCTCCTCCTCGGGCGGTGCGAGCGTCCGGGTCAGGGTGTGCTCGTCGCCGGACCAGTCTGGCAGCCAGCTCAGCCGGTCGTGCACCTCTGCGGCGGACAGCGTCGCTGGTCTTCCGCCGGGGCCGGCGAACAGGTCGTCGTTGCCGGGCACGCGGATCGTGTCGCGGACCCTCTCAGCGAACCCGTGGTACTCGAGAGCCATGCATCAAAGGTGCCCAGGACGACCCGGAAGCAAACGGTCACACCGAGCGATCCTGCGCCGGTTCCGGGTCGAGCCAGTGGATGACGCTGGCGCCGTCGTGGCCGTGAACGGCGATCAGGTCGTCGATGCGGTGCCAGGTCGACGTGGTCGGCCACTCGCCGTACCAGCGCAGCGTGACCGTGCCGTCGGTGAACTGGATGCCTTCGGCAACGGGTCCGGTACCGCTGACGCCGGACACGTCGACGTACCGGAGGAGCTGGAAGCGCCGGGCGGCGGTCACGGTGCGACGTCCCACAACCGTTCCCCGGGTAGTGGTCGCGGCTCGGCCAGGTCCGGGTCCGGGACTGGATCGCTGGTGATCCGCAGTCCCGTGAACCGGCGCGCCATCGCCGCGACGTAGCGCTCCGCCAGGTCGGCGTCGGCGCGGTAGTCGGCGATCACGTGGCTGCCGAACCAGACCCGCACCCGCCGTCGTTCTCCAGCCTGTACTCCGCCCATCCGTCCGCTCCTCCTCCGAGCCCGTCGGTGGTGCGAGGCCGGCGGCGTCGTCAGGGAGCGCAGCCGCCGGCCTGCGGGGATGAACGTATCGAGGTCGGCGTCCTGCCCGCCGGAGTTATCCACAGGCGCGGGAAACCGCGCGTCAGCGCAGCACGTGGAAGTAGTCGAAGCGGGCGGTGGCCTTGCCGTACACCGCCTCGGTCTCCGGCGTGGAGCCCTGCGAGAACAGGCCGATCCGGGCCCGGCTGTCCGCGGGCAGCGTCCAGGCCGCGCCCCACACCCAGCGTCTGCCGTCCGTGCTCGATCCGGCCCGGTAGCGGTGCTCGCCGGTACCCGGCACCAGGTCGTGGGCCAGCCGCAGCCAGGTGGTGTCTCCCGGCGGACCGGTCATCGCGCCACCGAAGGTCAGCACCGGCTCCGCGTCTCGTGGGGTGAACCACATCCGCTTGCCGAACTCGACGAACCGCCCGTTGCCGCCGGCAACATGACTGAGTCTCAGCCAGGTCGCGTCATCGGCGTACACCAGCAGCCCGGCCTGCTGGAAGTCGCGGACCGTGTCGGTCCCGACGTCCAGGCCCAGCTTGGTCTCCACCACGAACGCGCCGCCGGGTTGCGCGCGCAGCAGCAGCGAGGCCTTGGCGGCGGTGTCGCCGGTGAGGTCACTGGTCTCGGTCGGCCACAGCAGCACACCGTCCGCGACCACCGCGTCCGGGCTCTCGTTCCGCCATCTCCAGCCGGGCCCCAGACCGCCGTCGAACTCGTCGGAGAACGCCGGGTCGAGGCGGCCGATCCGCGGCGCCGGTACCGCCCGGGTCACCGGGCGGTACAGCTCCGCGGCGGCGAAGTTGTCGAGGTCACCGGTGCCGGACATGCCGACCGATCCCCCGTCCACCGACAGCTGCGGGACGGTCACCGTGAACGTCGCGAGCGGATCGCTTAGCCCGGCCTCGCCCAGCGTGACGGTGACGGTTTGGTCGCGGGCCTGGAGCACCAGCGTCGCCCACTCACGCTCGTGGTACGCCGCCGGCACCGGCACCTCGAGATGCGGGCGCACCTGCGCGTGGTCGACCGACTCCAGCCGCAACCGGGCGTGCGGCACGTCGACCACGGCGCGCAGGTACGAGCGCGCGGAACGGTAGCGCGCCACCAGCCCGACCACACCCGTCGTCCGGACGTCCGCCTCCACCCGGACGTCGCCCGGCAGCAGCCGGCGGCTGACCGCCAGCGAGTCCGGCGCCAGCCGGACGAAGCCGCCCAGCACGTCGAGCGCGCCGGCCATGGTGCGGAACTCGTCATCGGTGTCCAGCGGTACGTCGAAACCATCGGCGACCAGCCCGCCGGTCACCGGTCGCCGCAACGCGTGCTCGCTCGGCCCGGCACCCGCGTTCACCACCGGCCACTCGTCGATCCAGTCCAGCCGGTCCAGCAGCATCGGCCGGATCAGCCATCCGTTGGTGCGCGCGACGTACGGGTCGGTCCGGTCCACCGCGTGGTACGCGAGCCAGTGCTGCCCGCTGAGGTCGGTGACGACCGAGGAGTGCCCGGTCCCGACCCATCGGTTGCCGTTGGCAAACAACACCGGGGTGCCGCCGGCCCGGGATGCGAGCAGCGCTGCGCCCTCGCGGTCGTGGAACGGCCCGAGCGGGCTCGTCGACCGGCCGGCGAACACCGCGTGCCCGCTGGTCGCGCCGGCGCAGCAGTTCGAGGACGACGCGAACAGGTAGTAGTACCGCTCGTGCCGGACGACGTACGGCGCCTCGAACCGGTCGCTGGCCACCTGAGTCACCGGGCCGGTCGTCTCGGTACCGTCCGGGATCAGCCGGACCGCGTGCAGGCCGCCGTTGTAGCTGCCCCAGTACAGGTACCGCTGCCCGTCGGTGTCGACGAACCCGCACGGGTCGATCGTCCACTCGTACCCGCCACCGGCCGCGGGCCGCGGCGGGACGAGCGGCTGTCCGCAGTCGGTCCACGGCCCGGCCGGGGTCGGAGCGGTCGCGACACCGATCGCGTAGTCCCAGTCGTCCGGCGTCAGCCGGGTGTTGTGGACGGTGAAGTACAACACGTACCGCCCGCCGATGTAGCGGATGTCCGGCGCCCAGAAGCCGCTGCCCGGGTCGGCCCAGGCAGGGCGGTTCCCCGCATTGAAGACCGAGCCGACCTTCTCCCACCGGGTCAGGTTCGCCGACCGCGCGATCTTGTACGCGTCGCCGATGCTGCCGCGCTTGTCGTACGGACCGCCGGTCGCGAACGCGTACCAGAAACCGTCCTTGGCCTTGATCAGCGCCGGGTCCGGGAAGTCGACCGAGTACCCGGCGGTCACCGGGTTGCGATAACCAGCAGGGTCGGCCATGACCCGTCAGGTTATCGCGCTCCCGCTCAGCGCAGCCGGTAGGCGCGGATCACCTCCTGGGTCAGGCCGCTGCCGCCCCATGCCTGGGCGTTCAACCGCAGCGAGACGTACTGCGCGTTCCGCGGGTGCTCGACGGTGACTGTGTACCTGCCGTCGTGCCCGCCCACCGAAGTGGCCGGTCGCCAGGTCGCGCCGTCGTCGTACGAGACCTCCATGTCGACGTCGCGGAGCCGCGGGTCGGGCGCGTAGGCCTGGCCGCCGACCGCGAGGTCGAAGCTGAACGTGCGCCCGGCCGGTGCCTGGTTCAGGGAGTCCAGCGGGAGGTCGTACGACGCGAACAGCAGCGGCAGGAACGCGCAGTCGCGGCCGGCACGGTCGGTGGCGCACGAGTACCAGGGCGGCAGGCCGCCGATCTGCGCCGGCGCGCCGGAGCGGAACGTCCACGCCGACTTCGTCCTGGTCCCGATGCTCCACGGGGCGTCGGAGAAGTTGTCGATCTCCAGCCTGTGGTCGGCCGCGGCCGCGGTGGTCGGGAGCACGCCACGGCCGGTACGACGCGACACGACCAGCTGGCCGTCGCGGTACAGCCGGGTCGCCGAGTTCTCCCACCGGGTGTCGAACGCGCCGTAGTGGCCGGGCGAGGCGTCGCCGCTGTCCTCGATCCAGAAGAACAGCTCGTCTCCGTCGCGGCAGCCGGCGCACGGGATCGCCACCCGGTCCTGCACGGTGCGCTCCGCTCGTGGCGTCGGCACCCCCGGTGCGCCGAACCAGCTGTCACGCAGGCCGTCCTCGTCACCGTCGTAGAACCGGAACTGGTCCCGCATCGGCCGTCCGAAGAACACGTCCGCGGTCTCGTATCCGTAGACCGTCTTCAGCCATAGATGGCCGGTACCCGCCGAGACGTACTCGGTCCGCTCCGCCGGCGTGCGGAACGCCCGGTTGGAGTCGAAGCTGAAGTCCTGCCACGGCGCGAACGCCGCGTTCACCTCGCTCACGTCCCGCTTGGCCGCGTCGGCGCTGTAGCTGCTCCGCACCGTCGCCACGTCCCGGTCCGTGACCCGGTGCGCGAGATTGCCCGCGACCTTGCCGTCGCTGTCGTAGCGCAGGTCGTACAGGTAGGGGCTGTCCGGCGTACTGTCCACGTCCACGGTTCGCCCACCGGACGCCAGCCACGCGAGCAGCGCGTCCGCCTCCTCGACGTCGAGTGCGGCGCCCGGGATCGGCAGGCCGCGCTCGACCGCACCGAAGAACGGGTAGCCGTTGCGGGTGTAGAGCAGCGCCATCGTCGCGCCGTCCTGCGCGGCTGCGGTGATCTGCTCGCTCCACAACCCGTTCTCGGCCTCGATCAGCACCACCTTGCCGTTGCTGTCGACCCGGGCGAGGTCCTCGGGACTGGCCTTGCCGGCGTCGACGACGCCGCGGCGGTACCGGCCCTTGTCCAGCTCGGGCGAGTAGACCAGGTACTCCGGCTGGAACCGCGGCAGCCGGTAGCCGGACAGTTCCAGGTCGGGCTCGACCAAGGAGAACTGGGTGACCAGATGGAAGCCGCCCTTGGTGACCTGCTGGGTCGGGGTCGCGTACATGTCCGCGAACGGCTCGCCGAGCAGGTACCGGTAGCTGATCGTCTCGCCGGCCAGTGGCTGTCGCCAGAACTCCAGCTTCGCCGAGATGTTCTCGGTCCGCTTGCCCACGTCGGCGGTGACCGGGACCGCCTTGCGGCCGTCGAGTACGACGCTCGCGCCGCCGGGGCCGACCTCGATCTCGGGTTCACCGACGAACGTGTAGGTGTACTTGCTGCCCTCGATCGTGGTGACCACGCCGAGCACGCTGTAGGTGCCGCGCGGTACCCGGATCGTGGCCCGGCCCTCGGTGTCCAGGTTCGGGAACGACAACAGCTTGGCCGAGTCGTCCACGTTGCCGATCTGCACGGTGGCGCCGCGGTTCGGCTGGCCGAACCGGTCCAGCGCTTGCACGGTGAGGTCGTACGACTCCGGCTCCTTGTTCAGTCCGAGCGGGAGCGAGACGCGGACCCCGTTCGCGCCGGTGCCGACGAAGGAGCCGCTGTACAGGCCCGGGTTGCCCAGGTCGGGATCGACGGTCACGTCGACGGTGGCGGTTCCGCCGGCCGGGAGCGTGACCGAGGACTGGCCGACGCTGACCATGCCGGCCGGCGCCGCAGAGCCGTCCTCCTGCTTCGCGGACGCGGACAGGTCGAGGGTGACGTCGGCGGCGGTGATGTTGGTGAGGGTCACGGTGCGCACGATCGGGTCCAGGTCGGCCTGCGGGTACGGCAGGTAGCCGAAGTTCAGCGGTGCCGGCCCGGCGTACACGCCTTGCGCGGTGACCTTCGCGACGTCGACCCGGCCACCGCCCTGCTGGTACACGGTCAGGTCGTCGCGCGGCACCGCGGTCGAGACCAGCGCGGCCTTGACCTGCGCCGGGGTCCAGTCCGGGTGCTGCTGCCGGACGATCGCGGCCGCGCCGGCGACGTGCGGGGTGGCCATCGACGTGCCCGTCAGCCGGGTGTAGTTCGCGTCCACCGGTGTGCCCAGACTCGTTCCGGCGGCTCGCGCGGCGACGATGTCCGTGCCCGGCGCGGTGATGTCCGGCTTGATCGCGTGGTCGCCGGTGCGCGGACCGCGGCCGGAGCTGGGCGTCAGCTCGTCGGTCTTGGTCACGTTGCCGACCGTCAGCGCGGCGTCCGCGGTGCCCGGGTTGGTCACCGAGTAGCCGGACGGACCATAGTTGCCGGAGGCAATCACGAACAGCGCGCCGGTGTCGGCGGTCAGCTCGTTGACGGCCTGGCTGAGCGGGTCGGTGCCGTCGGACGCGTACCCGCCCAGGCTCATGTTGATCACGTCGGCGCCGTTGGTCGCGGCCCACTCCATGCCCGCGATCACCCACGAGTCGAGCCCGCTGCCGCTGTCGTCGAGCACCTTGCCGATCATCAGCTCGGCGCCTGGTGCGACGCCCTTGCGCGCGCCGCCGGACGCGGCACCCGAACCGGCGACGGTCGCGGCCACGTGCGTGCCGTGACCGTGCCCGTCGGCGATCGAGCCCTTCTCGGTGAAGTCGGCCTGCGGGCCGATCCGCCCGGCCAGGTCCGGATGCGCGGTGTCCGCGCCGGTGTCCAGTACGGCGACCTGGGTGCCGGCGCCGTCGTACCCGGCCTGCCAGGCGGCCGGCGCGCCGATATGCGGCACGCTGACGTCGAGGGATGCCTGGACCGTGCCGTCGAGCCAGATCTTGTCCAGCCCCCGGTCGAGCTTCCCCGACGCACCGTCGACGGCGGACCAGAACGTCTCGGCGCCGGACTTGGTGACGGTGACCCCGGCGCCGTCGATGCTCGGCAGCGCGACCGACGGCTCGCTCGCCGGCAGCGCCGCGGTGCGCGACAGCACCGCGGACCGAGACTGCGCGGCGTCGTACGTGACGATCACCGGCAGCTGCGCGGTCTGCTCGTCGGCACGGCCCTGCTCGACCAGCTTGGTCACGTTGAACAGCTCGGCGTCGACCGAGCCGGCGCGCAGGTACGACGCGACCCGCTCGGGCACGACGTACGTGTCGCCGTGTCGCGTGTACGCCTGGACCGCACCGCCGTCGGCACTGTCGACCGCGACCGAGGTCTTGCCACCGACCACGCTGACCTGCACCACGTCACCGGTGATCAGCGTGACCTGGTGCTCGGAGTTGTCGCTCCAGCCCAGGATCCCCTGGGCCGCGCCAGGGTCCTGCACGGGCTGCGCCGCGGCGTGGGTACCGCCGAGCGCGATCGCGATCGCGGCCGCGAGTGCGAGTGCGACGCGCCCTTGACCCCGGTGCTTGTCAGCGTTCCTCATCGGTCCTCCAACCGGTAGGCGCGTTCGACGGTCTGGTCGACGCTGTCGCCCTTGTTGTTCCAGGCGCGGATCCGGAGCCACACGAACCCGTTCGTGTCCGCCAGCCGCGGGTGCCGCACGGTGACGGCGAAGGTGTCCTTGCTCTTCTTCCGGACCGAGCCGGCCTTCCAGGTCTGGCCGTCGTCGGTCGAGTACCACGCACTCATCCCGGCCACCTGCGTCTGGTCCACCGCGCCGGACAGCGGCCCGGCGTGCACCTCGAAGGAGTGCTCGCGCTCGGCGAGCGTGGTGTTGGCCGGCGTCAGTCCGAGGTCATAACGCAGCTGGATCAGCGGGTCGAACGCGCACGGGTTCGCGTCCGCCGTGAACGGACAGGTGTAGGCCGCCGGCAGCGTCCCCGCGGAGGGTGGGGCGGACCGGAACACCCAGTCGGTCGCGACCCGCGGTGCCAGCGCTCCGGGTGCCGAGCCGGGCTGGGTGTAGCGCATGCTCAGCCGGTACGTGCCCGCGCCGGGCGGCAGCTGGAACCAGCGCCAGGACGAGCCCTGCCGCGGGATCTCGGTGTCACCGCGGAACAGCCGCACCTCGGGCGGGTCGAACCAGGCGAACTCGTAGTGCTTGCCGGAGGCATCCATCCGGTACTGCCCGCTGACGAACCGGTCGCCCTGCCGGCAGAACGTGCACGTCAGCGCCGTCGGGTAGCCGCCCTCGACATCGAGCGCGCCGTACGTGACCGGCGACTGGAACCAGCGGTCGACCGGCCGCCGCTCACCGGGCCTGATCACGTCCCAGGCCCGCAGCGCGGTGTCCTCGAGCCAGGTCTGCCGCAGCCAGCGCAGCTGCGGCCCACGGCTGGCGGCCATCTCGGTCCAGCTCACCGGAGCCCGGAACGGGATCGCGATCTGGCTGCTGTCCGGCATGTTCGGGCTGAACGCGAACCAGGCCAGCTGGCCCTGCTGCTGCGGGGTGTCGCTGTGGTACCGGGCCGGCATCGTCGCCAGCTCGTCCTTCGATACCACCGGGTCACCGGCGGCCGGGAAGCCGCCGTCGTACCCGAGCCGCAGGTGGTAGACCCGCTCCGGCGACTGCCGGCCGTCGATCGTCAGGGTGAGCCCGCGGTGCTGCTCGGCGAGCTTGCGCAGCTGCTCGCCCTCGTCCCGGCTCAGCCCGAGCTGCAGGATCGGCTCGGCGCGGACCTGGTGGGCCTGGGCCCCGGGCAGGTCGGCGTACGCGATCACGCCCGCGACCCCGGCCTGCGCGGCCAGCTCGGTCCGCCGGGCCAGCTCGATGATGAAGTAGCTGTAAGGGAACGGCTCGCCCGGCGGGATCGCCACCGGGACCAGCGCCAGCTTGCCGTCCGCCTGCTGCAGCTCGGCGTCGGTGTCCGCGACGACGACCGGCAGGGTACGGCGGCCGGCCAGTGCCGGGCCCGCCGCGAACGGCCAGTACTCCGGGTGCAGCGCCGGCACACCACTCCCCCGGACGCTGACCAGCTCGGAGCCGTACGTCCACTTGGTGAACGACTCGGTCCAGCCCAGCGCGGGTTTCGGCGTCGCGGTCGAGAACAGCTTCCAGTCCGTCGACTCCTCGAACAGCGCGCCGAACCGGAACTCGCGGTCGTCCGGGGTATGCCGGATCACGCTGACCTCGCCGAACAGCAGGTTCACGTCCTCGCCGACCCGCGGGTTGCGCCGCTGCGCCTGACGCGCGTCCAGCGTCACAGAGGTGTCCGCGCCGACCCGTACCTCGGACGCGATCGCGATCGTCGACTCGGTGGCGTCCAGCTCCCAGGTCGTGACCTGCGCGTACACGTCGTACACGCCGGGCGCCAGGTCGAAGGTCGCGTTGCCCTCGGAGTCGCTCCAGGCGAAGTAGTTCCAGTTCCGGAACGGGTCGTTGGCGACGAAGCCCGGGTCGGTCTTCACCACCCAGATCGGCAGCCCGGGGTCGGCCGGCTCGCCCTTGCGGTCCAGCAGGCTGGTGCTCAGCGTGTGTGAGCCGCTGGCCTCGTACAGGCTCCACGGGGTGCGCAGGCTGACCGGGCCGCTCGCCGATCCACTCACCGTGACGATCCCGCTGTGCACGCCGGTGTCCAGCTGCGCCGGGTCGGCGGTGAGCTCGACGGTGCCGGTGCCGCCGGCGGGGATGGTCAGCGACGACTGCGACAGCGTGATCGCCCCGGCCGGTACGTCGCGGCCGTCCCAGCCCTTGCCCGTTACCGCCAGGTCGAGGGTGACGGCGGCGGCGGTGTCGTTGTG
Source organism: Kribbellaceae bacterium (assembly GCA_035650275.1). Taxonomy (GTDB): domain Bacteria; phylum Actinomycetota; class Actinomycetes; order Propionibacteriales; family Kribbellaceae; genus DASRHY01. The sequence goes on from DASRHY010000025.1 coordinate 55,786, forward strand.
GTAGGCAAGCGTCCGGGTGACCGGCTCGGTTGCCGGGTCGGGTACCCGGCCGAAGTCCGCGACCGCCGGACCCCGGACACCTTGGCTCAGTGACCTGGCGACATCGACCCGGCCGGCGCCTTGCTGGAACGGCGTGTAGTCACCGGGTACGGCGGACGAGACCAGCGCGTCCTTGAGCTCGGTGGCGCTCCAGTCCGGGTGCGCCTGGGCCAGCAGCACCGCGGCACCGGCAACGTGCGGGGTCGCCATCGACGTACCGCTGAGCGATGTGTGGTGGTCGTCGACCGGGGAGCCGAGGCTGGTGCCGGCAGCCCGGGCGGCGACGATGCCGACGCCGGGCGCGGTGATGTTCGGCTTGACCGCTGCGTCACCGCGGCGCGGGCCGCGGTTGGAGAAGTCCGCGAGCGCGTCCTGGTCGTCGACCGCGCCGACCGTCAGGGCCGCGGTGGCGGCACCCGGCGAGCCGACCGCGGCGTCGCTGTACTCGTTGCCGGAGGCGATCACGAACAGCGCCCCGGTCTCGGCGGTCAGCGCGTCCACCGCGAGGCTGCCCGGGTCGGTGCCGTCGGTGGGCGGCGCGCTCAGGCTCAGGTTGACCACGTCCGCGCCGCCGCGTGCGGCCCACTCCATCCCTTCGATCGCCCAGGACATGAACCCGGTGCCGGCGTCGGTCAGCACCTTGCCGACCATCAGCGACGCGCCGGGGGCAACACCCTTGTACTGACCGCCGGACGCGGCGCCGGTCCCGGTCACGATCGACGCGACGTGTGTGCCGTGGCCGTTGCCGTCGGCAATCGATGCGTCGTCGGTGAAGTTCTGTGACCCGACCACCTTGCCGGCCAGGTCGGGGTGCTGCTGGTCCAGCCCGGTGTCGAGGACGGCGACCTTGACCCCGGTGCCGTCGTACCCGGCCTGCCAGACCGCGGGAGCGCCGATCTGCGGCACGCTGACGTCCAGGTCGGCGGCGACCTTGCTGTCCAGCCAGACCTTCTTGACCTGGTCGGCGCTCCGGCTCTTGAAGGACCTGGTCAGGGCGGTCCACACCCCGCCCGAGGTGGGATCGACGGCGACCGCGCCGATGCTCTCCAGGGTCAGCTCGGGTCCAGGCAGGGCGGCGCCGCGCCGGGCCATCGCGGACGGCGTCCGCGCGCCGTCGTACTGGACGATCACCGGCGGCGGGCTGGCTGCGGTGCTCTGTCCCTGCGCCGCGAGCGCCGTGACGTCGAAGAGCCGGAGGTCGAGGACGTCGGACGCCAGGTGCGGCGAGGCGTCGGACGGGATGACGTAGAAGTGCTCGCCGTCCGCGGCGCTGGTGAAGGTGACCGGCTTCCCGGACGTGCGCGGAGCGGGCTTGACCGAGAAGGTCCGCTCGCCGCTCGGCTGGGTGCTGACCGTGACCTGGTCTCCGGTCAGTAGTGCGACCGTCGAGGTCGTCTGCTGCGCGGGACCGGGGCCAGCGGCGCCGGGCTCGGCCGGGCTTGCCGCCGTGGCGGGGAGGGAGCCCGCGAGCAGGGCCGTGACGACGAGCCCGGTCAGGGCAGGGCGGATCGGCATCAACGGTCACTCCTACGGACGGGGGCGGTCCGGCCGAGCTGGCGCCGGTGGTTCGGTTGAAAACGATCGCACCCCGGTCCCCGAGGCGGAAGGCGTTTACCTGTCCATAACCCGCCAATGGCGCTAAGAGGACTGGTACAGACCGGCTACAACCGTGAGAATCGGGCCCGTGCTCGACGCCTTCGGCCTGACCGAGCAGCAGCAGGCCCTGTACGAACTCCTGCTCACCCGCCCGCTGGTCAGCCAGACCGACGTGGCGGAGATCGTCGCGGACCACGACTGGGCCCTGCCGGTGCGCGCGACGCTGAGCCACCTGCAGGGACTCGGGCTGGTCGCGCGGATCCCGGCGGACCCGCCGCAGTGGGCGGTCGTCGACCCCGAGACCGCGCTCGACGCCCTGTTGCTCGCCCGGGCGCAGACGCTGGCGACCGCGCGGCGCCGCGCGGCCGAGCTGGTGACCCGGTTCCATGGCGGCCGGGCCAGGACCGACCCGATGGAGCTGGTCGAGGTGGTATACGGGCAGCAGGCGATCATCGAGCAGTTCGCGCAGCTGCAGCGGGACGCGCCGAGCGAGGTCTGCGCGACGGACGCCCCGCCGTACGCGTCGGTGCGGTCCGAGGACGAGGACCACCCGGTGAACACGCTCGAGCTGGAGCTGCTCGGCCGCGGCATCGCCTACCGGGTGCTGTACGACCCGCGCGGGCTGGACCGGCCCGGCCGGCTCGCGGACCTGGAGGTCGGGATCGCGGCCGGCGAGCAGGCCCGGGTCGCCGACGTACCGGTCAAGCTGCTGATGAGCGACGCGCCGCTGGCGTTCCTGCAGCTGCACCGTCGGCCGACCGACTTCGCGTCCGCGCTGCGGCTGGAGGACTCCACGCTGCTGGAGGCGATGCGGGAGCTGTTCGAGATGTACTGGCAGCGGGCGATCCCGCTGCGGGTCCGCGCCGGTCTCCCGCGGCTGGACGGCTCCACCGGCCCGACCCCGGCCGAGCGGCGGCTGCTGCCGCTGCTGGTCGGCGGGCTCAGCGATGTCGCGATCGCCCGGCAGCTCGGCTGGACCGAGCGCACGGTACGGCGGCACCTGCAACGGATGATGGTGAAGCTGAACGCGGGCACCCGATTCCAGGCCGGGTACCAGGCGGTGCAGCGCGGCTGGCTCGGAGGCTCCGATGTCGGTTGAGGGGATGTCGGCTGACGCGTTCGAGCTGGGCGGGATCGGACTAGGCCCGGCGGCGGAGTCGGCGTACGAGCTGCTGGTCGACCGGCCGCCGTCCACGATCGCGGACCTGACCGCCACCTGGGGCCGCGGCGACGATCTGGCCGAGGTACTCGACGCGCTGGAGACCAAGGGCCTGGTGATCCGCGAGCCCGGCACCCCGGACCGGTACGCCGCGGTCGCACCGGACGTCGCGCTCGAGGCGCTGCTACTCACCGCCGAGAAGAGGCTGCACCAGGCCCGCGAGCTGGCCCAGGACCTGGCCGAACGGCACCGCCGGCACCTGCTCGAACCGGGTCACAACGTGGTCGAGCTGGTCACCGGCCGGCCGGCGCTGCGACAGCGGGTCGCGCAGGTCCAGCGCGCCGCCCGGCGCGAGCTGCGCTGCCTGGACCGCCCGCCGTACGTCGACAGCCGCGGCACCTCGGACGTCACGCTCGAGCTGCTCGGCCGGGGCGTCGCCTGCCGCACCGTGTACGACGGCGGCGCGGTGGAGCAGACCGGCAAGCTGGCCTCGATCGAGCGGCTCGCCGAGGCCGGCGAGGAGGGCCGGGTGCTGCCCAGCGTCCCGATGAAGCTGTACGTCGCCGACGACCGGCTGGCCCTGCTGCCCCTGCAGCGACAACCTTCGGAGCTGGAGGCGGCGCTGGTGATCCACCCGTCCGGGCTGCTCGATGCCCTGGGCAAGCTGTTCGAGGGTCTGTGGCAACGAGCCCTGCCGCTGGGCCTGTCCACACCCGAGGTGTCCTCGGAGGCCCAGCGGCAGCGGCTGATCGCACTGCTGCTGTCCGGCCTCACCGACCAGGCCGTCGCCCGCCAGCTCGGGATCGGGTACCGCACCGCGCAGCGCCGGATCGCCGCGCTGATGGCCGAGCTGGGTGCCAGCACCCGCTTCCAGGCCGGCGTGCAGGCCGCGCTGCGGGCCCGCGACTCCGGTACCTGAACTCGCTGTCACAAACGTCCCGGCCGCTCCGTCAGGGCAGTAAGAACACGGACTGAAGGAGCGAGATCATGAGGATTGCCGTTGCGGGTGCGACCGGCCGAGTAGGCCGCCACGTCGTCGACGTACTGCGGGAGACCGGGCACGACGTGGTCGCGATCTCGCGGTCCACCGGCGTGGACGTGATCACCGGCGAGGGACTGGCGGAAGCGCTCACAGGCGTCGAGTGCATCGTCGACGTGGCGACCGGACCGTCGCCCGAGCAGGCTCCGGCGACCGAGTTCTTCTTGACCGCGACGCGGAACCTGCAGGAGGCGGCCGCGGAGGCCGGGGTCGGGCGGATCGTGGTGGTGTCGATCATCGGGATCGACCAGCTGAGCGGTGGCTACAACGTCGCCAAGCTGGCGCACGAGCGGGCGATGCTGGCCGGGCCGGTGCCGGTCCGGATCCTGCGCGCGGCGCAGTTCCACGAGTTCATCGGCCAGATGGTGGAGTGGAGCACCCGGGACGGCGTCGCCTACCTGCCGCAGGCGCGGACCCAGCCGGTCGCCGCCCGGGCCGTCGCCGAGGAGCTGGCCGCGCTCGCCACCGACGTCGAGTGGGTGCCGTCGGCCGACGAGCCGATCCACGAAGTCGCCGGACCGCAGGAGGAGAGCCTGCCCGCGCTGGCCACAGCACTCGCCGCACACCGTGGCGACACACTCCGGGTCGAGGGCGTCAGCAACCCGGACGACCCGGACAGCGAGGGGTACCGCGACGGTGTGCTGCTGCCCGGCCCGGATGCCAAGCTGGCCGGACCGACGTTCGCCGAGTGGTTGACCTCCTGACCAGCGCCGGGCTCACCCGGTCGCGGGCTCCGCGGCCGGGCTGCTCCGGCGATACACGATGAATGCGACCGCCAGCAGGGTCAGGCCGAGCACGATCATCGCCACGATCACCGGCCACTGCCATGGTTCGTCCACGTGGAGCGCGAGGAACCAGGACGTCACCGACGAGCCGGACAGCTTGAACACCATCGGGACGATCCCCTGCGGGACCAGCGCGATGATCCCGAGCGTGGTGCAGGCGTTGACCACGAACCTGCTGCCCCGGGATGCTGGACCGCGCTGCTTCGCCCTGCTCGTCGTAGTACCAGCGCCGCCGCGCAGCAGGCTGAGCAGTTCCGGGCCATGGGTCTCCAGCCGGCGCGCGGCGACCCGGCCGAACCACCACCAGGCCAGCACGCCCGAGGCCAGGCCGGCCGGCAGGCCCCACCACCCCCACAGCAAACCGGCGGCGAGCGCGGGGCCGGCAACCGTCGCCGTGGCGACCAGCATCACGTAGACCTGCCCGACCAGCTGGCCGTCGTCCCCGCCGGAGGCGAGTACGTTGCCGGACCGCTGGTGTGGATCCGGTGCCGGCACGGCGCTGAACACCGACAGCAGTACGCCGAGCCCAGCGGCGCCACCGATCAGTGCCGGCAGCACGCCGAGCACCAGCGGCCAGCTGTCCGGGCTGTCCGCCCACCAGGTCAGCAGCACGCTCAGCACCAGCACCGGCGGCGTGACGACGAGCAGGAACGCGCGCTGCCGGGCCCGGACATCGACCGCGGCGGCGCCGGGTGTGGTCAGGGTCAGCCAGACCGCGGTGCCGTCCGAGCCGTACAGGTTCGCCGAGATCGCGCCGGCCATCAGCACCACGATCGGCCCGGTCCAGGGCAGCATCCCGCTCCAGCCGACGGCCAGCGGCATCAGGCAGAAGAACAGCCCGTACCCGAACGCGAACGCGAGCCGGTGCCCGGTCAGCAGGTCCCGCGACCAGGTCCGCAGCTCCTTGCCAGTCGCCGCAGCTCGCGCGGTGTGGGCGTTCAAGCGCCACCGCGGTCGCACGCCGCCGCGCGAGGCGGTGGTACGACGGACCAGCAGCGCGGCCCACGCGACGTACATGAGGTAGCTGAGCACAGCCAGCCCGGCCAGTGCGAGCAGGACCAGCCACCAGTCGCCACGGCCGGCGGACTCGACCGCGACCAGGCCCCACCCCGACGGTGAGATCCGCGCGGCCCGCGCCATCGTGCCCTGCACGTCGGAGCTCACGTAGGCCGCGATCAGTGCCCAACCCTGCGCGGTGAAGGCAAGCACGAACGCGTTCACCACAGCCGCGAGGATCGCGCCGGAGCGATACCGCAGCAGCACGCCGAATACCGCCACCGCTAGCCGCGACACCAGCACGAAGCTGATCAGCTGCAGCAGCGCGGCGGGTATCGCGATGATTGCCGCGAGCAACGACAGCCGCGCGCCCAGGACGATGAGCGCGGTCAGCGCGAGCAGGCTCACCGCAGGTGCGATCCCGGCGAACGCGGCCGTGAGGAGACCACCGGCCAGGGTGCGCGGCCGCAGCGGCAGCATGGTGAAGTACTCCGGCCGCAGCGTCTCGTCTCCCCCGCCGGCGAAGAGTGGACCGACCGCCCAGCCGAGCATCCAGACCGCCATGGCGACCGCGACCAGGTCGGCGTCCGCGAAGCCGGCCCAGATGGTGCCGGCGGCAAGGAGTACGCCGATCGACGCGCCGGTCCAGATCCAGGACGACTTCTCCGGGTCGCTCAGCGTGTGCCGGAACCCGGCCAGCCGCATCCGGACGAGCGGCGGTGCTACGTCGGTCAGGCCGATAGCCATCGGAGCCCTTCGACACCGCGCGTCGACGCGCCGACCAGCTCGACGAACGCGTCCTCCAGGGTGCCACCGGCCCGCACCTCGTCGACGGTTCCGGCTGCTACCACCTTTCCGTCGGCGACCACGGCGACCCGGTCGCAGAGCCGCTCGACCAGTGCCATCACATGGCTCGACATCACCACCGAGCCGCCGTTCTCGACGAACCGGTTCAGAATGGTGCGGATCGTTGCCGCCGACACCGGGTCGACCGCCTCGAACGGTTCGTCCAGCACCAGCAGCCGCGGCGCGTGCAGCAGCGCGATCGCCAGCCCGAGCTTCTTCCGCATCCCGGTCGAGTAACCGGCCACCTGCTTGTCGTCGGTGTCGTCCAGCTCGAGCACATCCAGCAGCTCGGCCGTGCGGTCGCGGACCTCCCGCTCCGGCAGCCCGCGCAGCAGGCCGAGGTACAGCAGCGCCTCCCGGCCGGTCAGCCGCTCCGGCATCGCCAGCCCGTCCGGCAGCACGCCGACCAGCGCCTTCGCCTCGGTCGGCTCGGCCCAGACGTCGACGCCGAAGATCCGCGCGGTCCCCGCGTCCGGCCGCAGCAACCCGACGGCCATCGAGAGGCTCGTGGTCTTGCCGGCTCCGTTCGGGCCGAGCATCCCGAAGAACGACCCCTTCGGCACAGTCAGGCTGAGCTCGTCGACCGCGATCTCGTCACCGAAGCGCTTGGTCAGTCCGTCGAGCTCGAACGCCTTCATCGCATCGGTCACGGCGCACAGTCTGCCCTGTGGATAGCCGACGACGCTGGTGTTCGAACGATCCGACCCACTGCTGGTCGCCAGCGGCTCATGAACGGTCCACGGTCAAGACCCGCGCACCGGTGCAACGTTCGAGATAGCGTTCCAGCGTCGGCAGTGCTCCCAGTACGGCGAGGTGCCGCCTGCTCGGTACGACGATGGCGCGGACCTCGTGTCGCTTCACAGCATCGACCAGGGCGTGGAACGCGGCCGGCGCCGTCTCGGCGTACTCGGTGAACACCGCACCCATCGCGAAGCCCTCGACCTGCGCGAACGTGTGCAGCCGATCCTTCGCCCGCACCAGCTCCGCCTCGGTCATGCCCTGGTGTACCCGGATATAGCCGAGCAACAACGGCCTGATCGCTGTGTCGTCGTGCATCACCGGGGCGTGAGATCCCACAACCGCTCCCCCGGTAACGCCCGCGCAGGCGCCGGATCTGGATCCGGAACCGGATCGTTGGTGATCCGCAGTCCGGTGAACCGGTGCGCCATCGCCGCCACGTACCGCTCAGCCAGGTCGGCGGTCGCCCGGTAGTCGGCGATCACGTGATCCCCGAACCACAACCGCACCCGCCGCTGCTGCGACCCCGGTTGTACGGCGCTCATCCAGACCGCTCCTCCTGGTACGTGGACCCCAA
>DASRHY010000026.1:0-10460 GCA_035650275.1 Kribbellaceae bacterium
TCCTCGTCGACCGCCGGGTCGGTCGCCAGCAGGGCGTATCGGTCCTGCAGGGCGGTCCGGCGGCGGATCGCGTCGATCGCCCGCCGCCGGGCCGTGGCCATCAGCCAGCCGGCCGGATTGGCCGGAGAGGCGAGCGGCCACGACACCAGCGCCTCGGCCACGGCCTCCTGGGCCGCGTCCTCGGCCAGCCCGAAATCGCCGGTGAACCGGGTCAGCGCGGCGACGATCCGCGCCGACTCAATCCGCCAGACGGCCTCGACGTCGGCCGTACCCATCAGCGCTGGACGGTGCTGTCCTGCGGGACCTCGTCCTCCTCGGGCACCCGCCGGATCTCGATCTTGGACCCCGGGGCCGCCGGGACCCGCTTGGCCCACTCGACCGCCTCTTGTTTCGAGGCGACATCGAGCAGGAAGAAGCCCCCGAACAGTTCCTTGGTCTCTCCGTACGGCCCGTCCGTGACCACCGGGGCCTCGCCGCTGAAGTCGACCACGGCGCCCTGGCCCGGATCGTCCAGCCCTTCGGCCCCGAGGAGAACGCCGGCCTTCATCATCTCCTCGATGAAGTGGCGGGTCCTGGCAATCCCCTCCTCGATCGAGGCCATCATGGCGGCGTTCGACTCATCGGTGCCCCGCATGATCAGCATGTACTTCGGCATCGCGTTCTCCTCATCCGGCGGGGCCGCCTCTCGGCCCTCGCACCCACAGGTCGAACGGGCGGCCCGCGGATCGACACGCCCCCGGAGAAATCTCTCGCCGCGACGCAGCCGAATCCGTCCGACCCGCGTTTCGCCCGTCAGACCTGGCCCTGAGCGATGGCTGACGTTTCCCGTTCCAGCCTTGCCCATCGCAGCAGACCTAGCGACGCCCGGGCACCGAACAGTCCGGCCAAGCCTGTCAACCCGCGGGAAAATCTCCGAGCGTGATGGTGTCCTTCTGCTTGTGACAGCGTTCGCACTCTAGGTACTGCGCGCCGCCCTCGGGGTTGCGCTTATGGACCCACCGGTGAACACCGATCCTGCACAGGAGTCTCCCCATGAGCAGATCCTCGTCTGCCGACGGATCCACCACAACCCTTGCACGGCAGGCGTCCATGGCGAGGCCAACGATCTACTGGACGACGATGTCGCCTAGCTCGCAGCATCCGTTGTGAACGCGCCCGGCGTGTGCTGGCGGTCCAGGCTGCCACGGTGTGTCGGCCTGGACGATTTCTTCCAGGTAGAACACCGGGTAGTTGCCCGGCTCGGGGGACTGGAACGACACGGTGAGGTTGTCATTTCTCCGAATCCCCCACATCGCAGCGCGCTGACGGACTGCCCCAAGCTGGTGGACTCGGCTCTGTCCGGTCGCAGGGCCATCTGATCTTCGGCTATGACTACGACGGTTGGGTCATGGACTCAGCAATCGAGGCATTCGAGAAGCTGGCGAACGCGTCACCCTCAGTGGCAGACAAGTGGCCTCCTACGATCACCTGGTGCATCCCGTTCACCAACGCGGCCGAGTGTTCGCGTGGGAGGTCACCCAGTCGTGTGATTAGCGTGCGATTAGGCAGGCTCACGCACGGGCACTCAGCGGTACAGCTTCTCCGTCTGGACGACCACGCCAGCCGTGCCGCCGCCTGACTGCCAAGCTGGCCATGCGGGTTCGATTCCCGTCACCCGCTCCACACGCCAGAAGGCCCATGCCACAGGGGATTCCCTGGTCTCGTTCCGCCACCTGGCCACGCCGGTCGACGACCTCGCGGGCACGCTCATCGGCCGTGTGGTTGATCAGCGTCGCGCGCATGCTCGAGTGGCCCATCCGGTGCGCACCGCGTTCTCGGCCGGCTGAAACGAGTTCACCCGTCGGCGGCGTGGTGGAGGCTGAGGTTTTCGGTGGGCGAGGCGCCGGCGCCCCAGACGAAGCAGAACTCGTTGCCTTCGGGGTCTCGCATGACCCGCCAGCGGTCGCCGGCGTAGATGTCGTCGGCGCGGGAGGCGCCGAGGCGGAGGGCGTTGGCGATCGCCTGGTCCTTGGCATCGGGAGGCACATGCAGGTCCAGGTGCAGGCGGTTCTTCACCTGCTTCTCATCGGGGACGCGGGCGAAGTCCAATCGCACCCGACCGCCGTGAAGCTCGGCGTTGCCGTACTGGTCCCGGCGGGGCTCACCGCCGAGAAGGGACCGCCAGACTGCCCGAGCCGGACAGGATCCGTACAGTCGAACGCCACCGCGTCGACCACCGGCACGGGATGGTACGGCCCTTCTCGGCTGGGCTCCCGCATGGGTTCGTCGGTCATCGATCCAGCCTAGTGAAGGGTCAGGTCGGCGCGCCGGACGCGTGTTCGGGCTGTGGATGCCGGAGGCATCGGACCTGGATACCGGTGGGCAGGGTCCGGTCAGCCAGGGGACAACCAATAGCTCCGACCGGCACAGCTTCTCCGTCTGGACGACCACGCCAGCCGTGCCGCCGCCTGACTGCCAAGCTGGTCATGCGGGTTCTATTCCCGTCACCCGCTCCACACTCGAAAAGCCCACAGCAGAAGGGGATTCCCAGCTTGGACATACCCTGCGCGAGGAACCGGCTGCGGCCCGCGTGCAACTAGCCGATCGGCACCAGCGCTCCGCCTTCGCCGCCATCATCCTCACTGGACTCGTCCTCCACCACCTGGCTCAGCCGCTCGGCGATCTCGCGCGCCCGCTCGTCGGTTGCATGCTGGCAGATCAGCGCGGAGGCCACCTGCACGGGCGGTTGGTAGGGCATGCTGGTTAGGCACACCAGGGAGGGAGCAAACCATGCTGTTGGTGCCCAGGCAGCTGCGACGTGTCGGTATGACCGGCGACGTGCCCTACTACGGCGGCAGGTTCACCCCGGCCCAGGCGTACGCCGCAGCGCATCCTCCCGCGCCTCCGGTCGGGCGTCCCCCAACCACTCGTGCCGACCAGCAGCTGGCCGCTCTGCAGCACCTTCTCGACACCGGCGTGATTACGTCGGAGGAGTACCGGCGGCTCCGAGCCCGGGTGGCGCCGTGACCGGGCCCGTGCAGGTACTCGTGGTCGGGTTCGGGGAGCCGTCGCTGTCCGGCGAGATCCTGGCCGAGCTGACCAGACTCGGAGACGCGGGCGTCGTGCGGCTGCTCGACGTGCTGCTCGTGTCCCGCACCGAGAACGGTGACCTCGAGACCCTGCCGGCTCCGCCGGGCGCCGACCCGGACCTCGGCCGGCTGGCCGCCGCGTTCCTCACCGCGGCGGAGGACGAGGAAGGTCAGGCGGGTCAGGGGGCAACGGACCCGACCGCCTGGTCCCTCGACGGTGCGGTGCTGCCGGGAGGCGCGGCCGCGGTCGCTCTGATCGAGCACACGTGGGCGCAACCCCTCGTACTCGCGATCAGGAGCGCGGGCGGTCGTATGGTCGACGAGACCTGGCTGGCCCCGGACGACCTGGAGCTGCTCGATCGCCTTGCTGGCAAGGCGCAGTAGCCCAGCGGCCTCGCTTCGAGGCGAAGGTCAGCGATGAGCAGGGGCAGGAGCAGCTCGAGTGGCGCGGGCTGTTCGGGCTGGGACCTCTAGGGCGGTGTGCGTCACACGTCGACCGCCAGTCGGACCGTGACCAGGTCACCGACCTGGAGGCCCTCGGCCTTACGTACCCAGGCCTTCACCGGTACGACGTACCGTCCGTCCTTCGGGTACAGCGATGTCGTCCACTCGGTATCCCCGATCTGCGCCGAGACCGGGATCATCCCCCACCCGTAGCTGACGAACGAGGACGTGGCTTCCAGCTCGCCGCACTCCTCGTCCGGAACGGTGACGAAGTGCCACGGCGCCGGACCCTTCCAGAACCACATCTCGCCGCTGAACTCCAGGTGCACCGGAACAGGATAGGCGCGGGCCGGACGCCGATGAGCGTGTCCCGAGAGGTCACGCCGCGGAGTCCAGGCGTTCGCGCTGCTCGGTGTTCAGCTCCAGCGACACCCCCGCGACCGCCTCGTCCAGCTGCTCGACGGTGCTGACGCCGACGATCGGCGTGATGGCCGGATCCCCTCCGGTCAGCCAGGCCAGCACCACCCGGTTGCGGCTCGTACCGGTCTCGGCGGCGATCTCGTCGAGCACCGCGAGGCGGCGGGTCGTGCCGGGGTGGTCGTACTCCGCCGGCAGCGGCTTGTCCGCGCGGGTGTAGCGGCCGCTCAGCAGTGGCGTGTACGCCCAAAGCGCCAGGTCCGGGTTGTGCTCCAGGTAGTGGAGCACCTCATCGGTGACCGCACCGAACCGGTGCACCACGGTGGGCTGGGTCGCAGGGCGCGGTTGCAGGTACGTGTGGTGCTGCTGCACCGCGGTGAAGCCGGCGCTGCCGTGAGTCCGCGCGATCTGCCGTGCCCGCTCGATCTGCCAGGCGGGGTAGTTGGAGGCGCCGAGACGGCCGACCACACCTGTGGACACCAGCTCGTCGAACGCGGCGACCGTCTCTTCCAGCGGTGTGGCCGGATCGGGCTTGTGGGCCCAGTACAGCTCGACGTGGTCCGTTCCGAGTCGTCGGAGACTGCCCTCGATCCCGCTCTTGATCACCCCGGCCGAGAGGCCCTCGGCCGTCTCCGGGAATCGCCCGGCCTCGGTTGGCTCGCAGCCCACCTTGGTGCTGATCTTGACGCGGTCACGGACGCCTGGGCGGCTTGCCAGCCAGCGTCCGAGCAACTCCTCGCTCTGCCCGCCGAAGCCGGTCGGGTGTTCCCAGAACGCGTAGCAGTTGGCGGTGTCGATCCACGCGCCGCCGGCGTCCACAAAGCGGTCCAGAATCTCGAACGATCCGCGCTCGTCCTGAACCGTGCCGAAAAGCATCGCGCCAAGAGCCAGGTTGTCGGTCATGGCGATCACGGTAAGCGGATTCGGATCGGCGGTATGCTCCAATCTTGTGGCGGTTTCCCAGACCAATTTCGCGTGGGCGACGCTGCTGGACGTCGGCCCTCCGGAGCGCGGCCGGCGCCGCCTGCACGACCGCCTGGCACACGCGCTGCGCACCGCGATCCGGGACGGCCGGCTGGCGGAGGGTGCCGCCGTGCCACCGAGCCGGGCGCTCGCCGAGGAGCTCGGCTGCTCCCGTTGGGTCGTGACGGAGGCGTACGGGCAGCTCATCGCGGAGGGCTACCTCTCCGCCCGGGTGGGTTCCGCCACGCGTGTCTCGTGGTCACCGGACGCTGAGCCACCCGGCGGGCCGCGGCCGCCTCGCGCGCGGCGTGCACCCGCGCCGCCATCGATCCGGTACGACCTCGCGCCCGGCCTGCCCGACCTGCGGGCGTTTCCACGCCGACGTTGGGCGGACGCCGTCCGCTCGGTCACCGGCTCGGCCGTTCACTATGACCTCGGCCTGCCCGAGCCCGCCGGGCACGCGGTGCTGCGTACCACCATCGCGCAGTACCTGCGGCGCTCGCGCGGCGCGGACGCGCACGCCGCGTCCGTGACCGTCTGTACGGGCGTCACCGACGGCCTGGTACGCACATGCCGAGCGCTGCTCGCCGAAGGGATCGCCGACGTGGCCGTGGAAGACCCGGGTTGGGGGCGGCTGCGGGACGCCACAACGAGCGCCGGCCTGCGCGTACACCCGGTGCCCGTGGACCACGACGGCGTCTGCGTCGACGACCTCGCGCGTACCCCGGCTCGGGCCGTCGTTGTCGGCGCGGCACACCAGTTCCCCACCGGCATGGTGCTGTCCCCCGCACGCCGGGCACGTCTGGTGCGCTGGGCCCGCGACGTGGACGGCTTCGTCATCGAGGACGACTACGACGCCGAGTTCCGCTACGACCACCACCCGGTCGCTGTCATGCAGGGGATGGATCCGAGCCGGGTCTTCCTGCTCGGCTCGGTCAGCAAGACGTTGTCGCCGGCGCTCGGCCTCGGCTGGCTGGTCGCGCCTGCCGCGCTGACTCCGGCGCTCACGGCGGCGAACCCCGTCGCCGTCGCGCCACCGGTGCTGGACCAGCTCGCGCTCGCCACATTCATCGACCGCGGGTGGTACGACGCCCACCTGCGCGCTGCGCGGCGGCGGTTCCGCGCCCGCCGCGACCTGCTGGTCCGGACACTCGGCGCCCAGGTGCCGCAGGGCCGGGTCGCCGGCACCGCCGCCGGGCTGCACATCCTGCTCCACCTGCCGGACGGCGCCGACACCCGCGGGGCGGTCCGGGCCGCGGCCGCCGCCGGGCTGCGCCTGGCGGACCTCGACGACTACCGCGTGCAGCGGTCGGCGGAGCGCGCGCTCGTCCTCGGGTACGGCAACATCAGCGACACGGAGATCCCCCCGGCCGTCGCCCTCCTCCGCAAAGCGTTGCGTTCGGCCGTTCCGCGATCACGCCCGATGCCGACGGATGACGATGCAGGATGATGGCCCCGGACGTCAGCCGCTCGCGTGATCGAGGCTACGGCGGTGGATCCGCCGGAGTCGCGGAGCGCCACGGGGCGCGCCAGTCGGGTGCGTCCCAGCCCGCCATCACGTAGATCCGCTCCCGCTCCACCTTGTCGTCGCGGAACTCGAGCAGCTGTACGCCGTACTGCCAGTCGCCGCCGTTGTAGCTGACCGAGACCTCGGAGACGACCAGATCGCCGCCTGCCGTGATCCGGCGGACCCGGTACCGCACGTCGTCGGCCGGGTACTGGCTGCGCCACTCGGTGAAGCCGGCCACGCCCTCGAACCGCTCGCCGGACTGCGGGAACTCGACCACCGCATCGTCGTGGTAGATCTCGTGCGCACGGTCCACGTCGGCGCCCGGGTACTCCCAGTACCGCCGCACCACCTCGAGCCGTGCCGACTCGTCGCTCATCGCACCTCCAGCTGCCGTCAGGCCGCAGTACGCGACGTACCAGCCTTTCAGATCATCACTGGGGCGGCGGGTCCGTACGGGTGGTGGCGAGGACACCCGCGGCGGGCAGCAGGGTGAGCGCGGAGCCGAGCAGGGCGGCACGGACCGAGACGGCGCTCCCGACAGCACCGAGCGCGGGGCCACCGCCGACCTGGCCGATCGCGTTCAGCTGGCCCTCGAACGACAGCACGGTGGCACGGACATCGGACGACACGTTGCGGTTCATCCACGCCTCGGAGACCGGCTCGACCACGACCTGCACGGCGGACCGCAGCCACAGCATCGCGAGCGCCAGCCAGAACCGGCCGGTCAGCGCGAAGGCCGCGACCGCGACCACCTCGACCAGGGTCAGCGCGGCCAGCAGCCGGGCCGGATGCAACGCGGCAAGGGTGCGCGGGAAGACCAGGTTCACGACCAGGCTCACCACCAGGGACAGCAACGTGCCGGCCAGGCCGATCGCGGCGAACCACACCACCTCGTCGGAGACGCCGAGCAGCGGTGGCAGGCCGATGTCCAGGACATGCACGACCCAGAGCCGGTCGAACGCCTCGCTGGCGAGCCCGCCGATCAGGCTGACCAGCATCAGGGCCCGTACGACGCGGCGCCGGCGGGCCAGCGCCAGGCCGGCCCGGAACTGCGCGGCCATCGTGGCCCACGTCGTTCGATCCGCCGACCGCACCGGCGTGAACCCGTGCTCGGGCATCACGAACGCCAGCACGGCTGCCAGTACGACGAAGCCGGCGCCGCCGACGACGATCGGCAACCCGATCCAGAGCAGGCCGAGCGCACCCGCCAGCACGATGCCGGCGATGGTGCCGGCCATCCGCAGCTGGGTGGCGCGGACGAACACCGACGCGACGTGCTCGGTTCCGATCTCATCGGTGATCCAGGCCTGCTGCGCGCCGCTGGTAAACGTGTACCCGACACCCCACAGCACCTGGCCGGCCAGCACAGCGGCGAACGAGGGGACGGCGCACAGCGCCAGCCCGGCGCCGACCAGCACCAGGCCGATCAGGATCGAGAGCCGGCGGCTGTACACGTCCGCGACGATCCCGGTCGGGACCTCGCCAACGAACACCGACGCCTCGAGCACGGTGCCGACCAGGACGAGCTGCAACGGGCTGAGCCCGATCACCTCGACCTGGTAGACCAGGTTCAGCGTGAAGGCCAGCGCGTAGCACGCGGCCGACACGCCGGTCAGCCACAGGTACACCGGAACCGGTGGCCGCCGTGTCCTCATGTCGGGCGAGGATGGCGCATACCGCAGCCGCTGTCACGCGACTTCCGCGGTGGATGAGTGATCGGCTGCGGGCACCGGCGCGATCAGCGCAGCAGTGCCCGCGGGGGCGTCAGGTTGGTGCGCCCGCCGGCTTCAGCTCGCTCTGGGGCTGCGTCGCGCTCTCGATCCGCGCATGCAGCCGCTCGTACTCGGCCATGCTGATGATCACTGCTACCCCGGCGCCGCTGTCGGTGACGATCGCCTCCTCTCCGGTGTACGCCACCTCCCACACGACGTTCCCGAGGTCTGCGTGGAGCTCACGCAGGCTGTGTGTACTCATGGTCACCATCTTGCGACCTCAGAGGGCCACGGTCCACCCGCTTTCCCAGAAACCTGTACCGACAGCCTCAGCTACCGAGGCTGCAGGTACCTCTGAACCGCGCGCTGACCGATCTTGGTCCCGTGCTCCACACCGACAGTCGTCGCGTGCGTGAGGTGGAAGCCGACGAGCACCCGTGACCGCGCATTCTCGTCGGAGGCCTGGGAGAAGCGAGAAGCGCGCCAGGTCGGTCGTGAAGAAACCACGAAGCACCGCGGCTGCCGCAGTTCGAACGAGCGAGCGCTCTGCCAGAGGTCCAGCCGCTTGGCTGTGCGAGCTGTCGCGCGAGCCGGTTCCACATCAACGGCGAGGTCTCTACCCAGAACCGTGACAGTCGCTGTCCGACCCCGGAAATCTGCGGGACAAGCGCTTTCCGATGACGGATAATTGAAGACTGCGCGTTGTTCGACTGTCCGCAGAAACCCGGGGGTGCCCACCAGCTGATGCCGTCCGACCAACCGGTCCCCGTCCCTTCCAGATCCCGCAACCTGTGGCGCCTGCGCCCCTATCTCCGCCCGCACATCTGGCGCCTGGCCATGATGTTCGGATCCTCCGTGATCGGTGTGGGCGTCAGCCTTGCGATCCCGCTCGTCAGCCGCTCGGTCATCGACGGCCCGGTCAACCGCCGCGAGATCGACCTGCTCGTCCCGCTCGGACTGCTCGCCCTCACGCTGGGCGTCACCGAGGCAGGGCTGATCTTCATCCGGCGCTGGGTGCAGTCCCGGGCCGTCAGCGGCCTGGAGACCGCCCTGCGGCACGACCTGTACGTCCGGCTGCAGGCGCTCCCGATGGAGTTCCACACCCGCTGGCAGAGCGGCCAGCTGCTGTCCCGGGTCACCGTGGACCTGTCCACGATCCGGCGGTTCATGGGCTTCGGGCTGCTGTTTCTGGTGATCAACATCCTGCAGCTGATCGTGGTGACGATCCTGCTGCTGAACCTGTACTGGCCACTCGGCATCGTGGTGCTGGCCGCCGCGGTGCCGATCATCTGGCTGTCGCTGCGGTTCGAGAAGCGCTACCTGGCGATCTCGCGCCGGGTGCAGGACCAGCAGGGCGACCTGGCCACCCACATCGAGGAGTCGGCGCTGGGTTTCCGGGTGATCAAGGCATTCGGCCGGCGCGAGCATGTCAAGTCCCAGTTCGACGACGGTGCGGTGAAGCTGTACGGCACCTCGCTGGAGAAGGTCCGGCTGGCGTCGCGGTTCTGGACCTTCCTCGAGGTGATCCCGAACCTGACCCTGGTGATCGTCCTGCTGCTCGGAGCGCTTGCCGTCGGCAACGGTTCGGTGTCGCTCGGCACCCTGGTCGCCTTCATCACCTTGATGCTGTCGCTGATCTGGCCGGTGGAGTCGCTCGGGTTCATCCTGGCGATGGCCCAGGAGGCGATGACGTCCGCGGACCGGATCACCGAGATCCTGGACACCGAGTCGTCCATCGCGTCCGGCCTGACCGAGCTGGAGAACCCGCGCGGGCACCTGCGGTTCGAGAACGTCAGCTTCCGCTTCAGGCCCGACTCCCCTGACCTGCTGCGCGGTATCGACCTGGACCTGCCGCCCGGTACGACGCTCGCCCTCGTCGGCGCCACCGGTGCGGGCAAGACCACGCTGACCTCCCTTGTCCCCCGGCTGTACGACGTCACCGGCGGGCGGGTCACGATCGACGGGCACGACATCCGGGACCTCACCCTGACATCGCTGCGCCGCGCGGTCGCGTCGGCGTTCGACGACCCGACGCTGTTCTCGATGAGCGTCCGGGAGAACGTGACGCTCGGCCGCCCGGACGCCACCGAAGCGGATGTGCAGCAGGCACTGCAGATCGCGCAGGCGACGTTCGCGAACGACCTGCCCTGGGGACTCGACACCCGAGTCGGCGAGCAGGGCATGTCGCTGTCCGGCGGGCAGCGACAGCGTCTCGCGCTGGCCCGGGCGGTCCTCGCGCGACCGGCCGTGCTGGTACTGGACGACACGCTGTCCGCACTCGACGTACACACCGAGGCCCTGGTCGAGGAGGCGCTGCGGCGAGTGCTCGCCGGGACCACCGGGATC
>DASRHY010000027.1:0-49349 GCA_035650275.1 Kribbellaceae bacterium
GCCTATCGCAGGGGACATGCGCGCTGCCCGGTACCACCGGTTCCGGAACTCATGCTGTCACCTCCAGCCTGAGTCGTAGGAGGGATATGTGCACGAGCCGGGTCGGGCTGCACAACAGTCGACGCTGAGCGACGCGACCCGACGCTCGGCGTGCACGCGCCGATACCCGCGACACCGCTACCCCGCTACCCCGCGACACCGCGACACCGCGACACCGCGACACCGCGATCTCGCGACACCGACACCGAGCGACACAAGCCCGCGCCGGGCTGCAATGCCGGCCCGGCTGCAATACGCGGCGGCTCGAGTGAACTGGGTACGTAGGGTCGTAGCATGGGCCTCCGCATCGGTTCGAGACGCACTCCTGGAGCGAGGACAACGAGCGCGATTTGGTCAGTGGCTGGTTGCCGGGCAGGCTATCCTCGCGGAGGCGCGCGCTCGCCCTCGAGCTGGATGCTCGTCGGCGGCACGAGGGCGTCGGCGCGGTGTTCACCTCCGACCTGCGACGGGCCGTGGAGACCGCGAAGATCGCCTTCGCCGGATCGGACATCCCTGTGCTGCACGACTCGCGGCTGCGCGAGTGCGAACACGGTGAACGCAACGGCGCACCGCTGGTCCAGGTGAAGCCACGACTGCAGCAGCACCTGAGCACGCCGTACCCACGCGGCGAGAGCTGGATGCAGGCCGTCGACCGGGTCGCCGGCTTCGTCCGTGACCTGCCGGCGCTCGGGCACGCCACCCATTGCTTGTCATCGGGCATATCGCCACCACTGCGCTGCCGACATCCAGCTCCGGGGCGCATCCCGCTGCCCTGGCTGAGCGGCCGTCCGCGCTGGGAGTGCGCTTGACAAGCAGATCGAACATGTGTTCGAGTGTATCCATGTCCAGTGTGCTTGTCCAGTGCCGAGGTGACGGCAGGCTGTCGGTGGCCGGTGACCTCGAGGCCGGCGACGACACGGCCGCACTGCTCGCTGACCTGTTCGGTGCCGACGCACTGGAGGACGCTCTCGGCGCGCGCGAGGCGGGCCCAGACGAGAGCGACTCCGCAGCCATAGAGCGGCTCGAGCCGTGGGACCCGGATGGACTGCTGACGGTCTGGCCCGACGACCACGATGCCGCCGAGCGGGCCGTGCTCGAGGCCGACCCACCGTCCTGGTTCGGCCTCCCGGCCGGCCCCGAGCTGGCGACCGCTCTGGCGGACGTGCACATCGGGTCGGCCTCGCCGACGGAGCTCATCGAGCTGATGACCAGTGCACAGCGCTTGCAGGCATGGGTGGAAGCACTGCGGGTCTGCGCGATGGCTGCGTTCTACCGTCGCAGAGCGGACGAAGCGACAGCGGTGGCCGACCGGTCGCCGGGGCGTGTCGTCGACGAGCCCCGCGAGGTCGGCGAGGTGACCGGTCGGCCGGTGCGCGACCCCATGCGAAGCGCTGCGGCAGAGGTGGCGGCGGCGCTGCGGCTCGCGCCCTCGACCGTGACCGACCACCTGGACGTCGCCGTGCGTTTGTGCGACACGTTCCCTGAAACAGTGCGCGAGCTGCGAGCCGGTCGGCTCACGTTCAGCAAGGCGCTTACGATCGCGCAGTCGACAGCACTGCTCGACGTTGACCGTCAGCGCTTGGTGCAGGAGCGGGTACTACTCAAGGCCGGTAGCCAGACACCGGGCCAGCTGCGCGCTGCATGCCGCCGCACCGTCGCAGCAGCCGACCCCCGAAACCTCGCGCAGCGTCATGTCGAGGCCAGGCGGGAGCGCACCGTCACCAAGGTGCCGCTGCCGGACGGGATGGCCGGGCTCTGGTTCACCCATAGCGCGGACCGGATCGAGGAGTGCTGGGTGGCGATCCAGGCGCTCGCCGATCTGGCCAAGGCCTCGGGTACGCCCGGCACGGACTCGGTGAGCGAGGCCGGCGCTGGTACGGCGGCTGCAGCGCAGCGCCGGGCCGATGCACTGGCCGACTGCCTCCAGGGATTCCTGAACAACGGAGCGGACTGGCTCGGCCGCACATTTCCGGCCGAGCAGCGTCGGCGGCCTCACATCGAGGTGCTCGTCCCGGTCGGAACCTTGCTCGGGCTCGACGACACGCCAGCCGAACTGGCCGGGTACGGGCCGATTCCCGCCTCGGTCGCGCGGCGGATCGCCAACGACGGCCGCTGGCGCCGCATCCTCACCGACCCGGCGACCGGTACGGCGGTCGAGGCCGCGACCCGGCGGCACGACCCACCCGCGCAGGTCTCCGAGACCTTGATCGTCCGGGACCAGACGTGTCGGTGGCCCGGTTGCCGCCGACCTGCCCGGCGTAGTCAACGTGACCACGTTCGCAAGCACCGCCTGCACGGAGTCACGCAGCTCGACGGGATGGCGATGTTCTGCGACGCCCATCACGACCTCAAGGACTTCGGCAGCTGGGTTGTCACGGCCGAGCCCGGCGGCGTGCTCCGGTTCCAGGCGCCTACCGGCCACGTATACCGCACCGAGCCGCCGCGGCTCTATCCGTCAGACCTGAGCCCGCCGCAGGACGACCCAAGCGGACGGCAGCCGTCGGATAGTGCCTATGAGGACGATCCGCCGTTCTGACCGGAGCCGGGGACACTGTTGCTTGAAGCAACGATGCGTCTAGCACTCTTCGAACTGCCGTTGCTAGTCGGCTGGTTCGACGTGCCCTTCGATGACCCATGACGAGACAAGACTGCGAGTAGACATGTCGAACCGAGCGACTCCTCAACCGCCGAACCCGAGTGACCCCGGCCGTGCGTCCGCCTTGGACCGCGCCTTCGCGCGAATGCGGCTGAGTCTAGGCGCCCTGCTGCGCGGGAGGCGTACCGATCGAGGGACGGCGCTGCCCGACCACCCTGCAGACGTCCCTTTCGACCATCGACCGACTCGTACGACGCTCACGGTATGAGCGCGGAAGATCCCGCCGAGAGGACCGACGACCAGCGCCGCCGCCCAGCGAGCGAGTCCGACGCGCCCGACGCCACGACCCCAGCGGCCAGCAGGCGCTCGCCGGTTACGCCGGAGCCCACCTATGGTGGCGGATCGGCCGCGGGCACTGGTTCCCGAGATCTTCGCGGTGTGCGACACGTGGCCCAGCTGGAGCCTGATCCGGCGTCGGTGCTGCGTACGTTCGCGCTCGGACGGGAGGTGCTGTCGATCCAACCGGTCCCGGGTGCGTGGTCGAACCGGGTGTACCGACTGAGGACCGACCGTGGCGAGTTCGCGGTCAAGCAGCTGCTCAACCCGTGGCGGGATCCGCGGTGGATGGAGTGGCTGGACGAGGCGTGGCGGTTCGAGCTCGCGGCACTCGACGCGGGGGTGGCGATGCCTGAGCCGGTGCCGAATCCCGCCACGGGTCACTGGCTGGGTCAGGTGGACGCGTATACCCAACGCCGCCGGCGCCGGGAGCCGGATGCGGCTGCCCTGGTGCGGGTGCACTGGTGGGTCGATGGGCAACCGATGGGGACGGGCCCGGCAGAACCGGAGACGGCACGGTGGGCGGGACGGGTGCTGGCGACGCTGCACGGTCTGGCGATCGTGCCGTCGGACCGCACACTGTTCCCGCAGCCGGACACCGTGACCGCCGATCGCTGGCCCGAGCTGGTCGACCTCGCCCGGCGCCGGCGCGCGTCCTGGGCCGGCGAGCTGGCGGCGGCCGCGGAGACTGTGGCGGGCATGGCACGGCTCGCCCGGTCGGCTCGGAGCCGACCGGACCTGGAGGTGATGAGCCACGGCGACGTCGACCAGAAGAACGTCATCCTGAGCCGCCGCGGACCGGTGCTGTGCGACTGGGACGTGGCGACGCCGCTGCTTCCCGCGCGCGAGGTCGCCGACGTCGCCCTGTCGATGGCGGACTGGGTGCGGTTCGACATCGCACGCACTGTCGTGCGCGCGTACTTCGATGCGGGTGGCCAGGACACCGACATCCAGCCCGCGGACCTGGGACCGCAGCTGATGGCAAGCCTGGACTGGATCGCGTTCAACGTCGAGCGCGGGGTCGGCATCCGTGGGACCAGACCGCAGGACGTGGCCCTCGGCAACCATCTGGTACCGGACCTGCTCGCCCGGCTCCCCGAGCAGCTCAACGTCAGCCTGCGCGTGACCGAGCTGCTCGGCGGCTCCGGACCAACGACCGGAGCCTGAACACGCGTACGAGCCGTCAGGCGCTCTTGCGGGTGGCGGCCTTCTTCGACGTCGACTTCTTGGCAGCCGTCTTCGCGGTCTTCTTGGCCGCGGTCTTCTTCGCCGTACTCTTCGATGCGGCCTTCGCGGCAGTCTTCTTCGCAGCAGCCTTCTTCGCCGCCGCCGTCTTCTTCGCCGGCTTCTCGTCGGCGTCGGACGCGGCGCCACCGCCGGCCCGGCGTTTCTTGGCGGCCTCGACCGACGCCCGCAGCGCCGCCACCAGGTCGACCACCTCGGCGCCCTCGGCCTCTTCCTCCTCGACCTCGGGCAGCGGTATCCCTCCCGCCTTCGCCTCGACGACCGCCTCCAGCGCCTCGCGGTACGCGTCGGTGTACTGCGACGGGTCGAAGTCGCCGCGCAGCGTGTCGATGTACGACTCCGCCATCGCCTTCTCCTGAGGTCGCACGTCGACGTCCTCGTCCGGCGCCGCGAACGACATGTCCCGCACCTCGTCCGGCCACAGCATGACCTGTAGCACCAGCACGTCGTCGACCGCCCGCAACAGCCCGAGCGACTCCCGCGACCGCAACGCCACCTTCACCAGGGCGTACAGCTCCGACCCGGTCAGCGCGTCCCGCAGCAGCACGTACGGCTTGGCGCCCGGACCGCCGTCTGCGGCGAGGTAGTACGACTTGCCCAGGTACAGCGGGTCCACCTGGTCCGACGGCACGAACTCCAGCACGTCGATGACCTTCTTAGTCGACAGCGGCAGGTCCGCGAAGTCCTCCGGCTCGAGCACGACCATCCGGCCGTCAGGCATCTCGTATCCCTTGCCGATGTCGGAGTACGGCACCTCGTTCCCGCACTCCTGGCAGACCCGCTTGTACCGGATCCGCCCGCCGTCGGCGACGTGCACCTGGCGGAACGAGATGTCCTTCTCCTCGGTCGCGGAGAACACCTTGATCGGGATCGTCACCATCCCGAAGGAGATCGCACCCTTCCAGATCGCCTGCATCGCCAATCAGCTCCTCTGCTCCCGCCCAGCAGTGCCCGTGTCAGTGCCAGTGCCCGTGCCGAAGTCGTCAGTACCCAGGTTGCCAGGGCCCAGGTCGCCAACGCCTGCGTTGCCAGCGTCAAGCTTGCCAGTGCCTCGGTTGTCAGTGCCTCGGTTGCCAGTGCCTCGGTTGCCAGTGCCTCGGCCGCCGGCGCCCAGGTCGAAGCCCGCCAGCAGGTAGGGCACCTCCTGCGTCGCGTACCACAGCAACTCCTCGCCGTCGCAGGCTTCCACCGCGAACGACGCGTCGTCGTCACCATTCTGCGCTGCGCCCCAGACAGTCAGCGCCTCCGCGACCACGTCCTCGGCGTCGATGGCGTCGACGTGGACCGCCGCGACCGCCGACCACGGCACCGGCGCGGCGAGCGACACGGTCGCGTCTCCGGGCTCGGCCGCCGCACCCGCCGGCGGCACCGCGGTGACCTCGCACGCCGCCACCACCCGCCGCGGCACAGTGCCGCCAAGCCCCGCAGCGTCACCACCCGAACCGGCGTCACCGACCGACGCAGCCTCACGAGCCGACCCAGCGTCAGCGGCCGACCCAGCATCAGCGGCCGACGTAGCATCAGCGGGCGATGAATCGGACTGCGCGAGCAGCGCCAGGGATGCCCGGGCGGCCTGGGTCAGCGCCGCGTACTCGAGCTCCTCGTCATCGCCCCCTGCGTACCACTCCCGCAGCGCCGGCGTCACGGCGTACGCGGTCAACGGCACCGGCCCGATCGAGCCTGCCGCGAGCGCGGCCGAGAGTCCGGGCAAGGTCAGCGGTACGTACACCCTCATGATGTCGCCTTCTTCGTACCGCGCCGGCTGCCGCGCCCGCGGGCCGCACGGTTCCGGCTGCCTTTGGTGGTGTCGACAAGCTCGTCCAGCGCGTCCTTGATGCACTGCGCGAACACCGCCAGGTCCGACATCGCGGTCCGGTCCGCGTTCAGCCCGAACGACACCCGCCCGTTGTACGACGTCGCGCCGACGGCCAGGCCCTGACCGGCGCCGAGTGGCACCACCGGGTACGACGCCAGCATCCGCGCGCCCGCGCCGTACAGCGGGAACTGCGGTCCGGGCACGTTGGCCAGTACGACGTCGTCGCCCGGCCGGATCGTGGACGAGGCCACCCGGGCCGCCAACGCGTGCAGCGTGGTCGGCGCGAAGCCGGCAATGTCCACCAGGGCGCGGGCCCCGACCGCCCGGCCGGTGTCCTTGTGCACCTTGGTCTGGTAAGAGATCTGGTGCAGCCGCATCACGGGCGAGCTCTCCCCAACCGGCAGGTTCACCACCGAGGCGATCACCTGGGCGCCGAGCGAGGTCTGCTCGCCGTCGGGGTCCCGGATGCTCATCGGCACCACCGCCCGCACCCCGCGGGTCGCGGTGACGCTCTCGCCGCGCGCCATCATCCAGGCCCGCAGCGCGCCCGCGACCACAGCGAGCACGACGTCGTTCACGGTGCCGCCGTGCATCGTCCGCACCGCTCGGTAGTCGTCCAGCGGCGTGTCCACTGTGTTGAACCGGCGCTGGCCGGACGTCTTGACCCGCAGCGGGCTCTCCAGCGACCGTCGGCGTGACACGGCGCCGGACACCACCGACCCGACCATGGCGTCGAGCGCCTCCCGGACCGAGGTCGAACCGGTGATGCTGGCCATCTCTGCCCGGGCGAGCTCCAGTACGGCGGTCGGCGAGCGCATCGCGTCCGCGAACACCCCGGCCAGCAGCTCGATCGCCGACGGCGACTTCTGCGGCTGCCAGGAGTCCGGCGGTGTCTCGCGGGGGTGAGCGGTCGAGTCCAGCACCACCTGGCCGATGTCGACCGTGCCGGCGCCGTCGACCAGCGCCTGGTGCGACTTCGACACGACCGCGAACCGGCCGCCTTCCAGCCCCTCGACCAGGTACATCTCCCACAGCGGCCGCTCCCGGTCCAGCCGCCGGGACATGATCCGCGAGACCAGCTCCAGCAGCTGCTCGTGCGTGCCCGGCCGCGGCAGCGCGGAGCGCCGTACGTGGAAGGTCAGGTCGAACTCCTCGTCGTCCACCCAGACCGGGCCCGCGAACCGGCCGGGGACCTGCTGCACCCGCTGCCGGTACCGCGGCACGAACGCGATCCGGTCCCGGATCAGCGCGACCAGGTTCTCGTAGTCGAAGCCCTCACCCGGCGCCTCGAAGATGTCGACCGTGCCGACGTGCATCGGGGTCTCGGCGCTCTCGGCGGCCAGGAAGGTGAGATCCAACGACGTCAACCGGTCCGGCATACGCCACCCTTCCGTCATCTGCGCAGTCAGGGACCACGATCGGTCTGCACTGTGACATTAGCCGCGATCCGTCTCGGGAACACTCATCGGGGCACGTTCGTATGGCACTGCGTAACGACGTCGACTCCTGTGAAAGGCTTCGGTCCATGCGTTCTGTGCACGATCGGCTCATCCGCGTCACCGCGGCCGCGGCGCTCCCCACCCTCGCCGTACTGGCGCTGGCGGGGTGCAGCACCGAGGAGCCCGCCACCGGAGCGCAGCCGAGCACGCCGGCCGGCAGCCCGAGCCAGACGCCCAGCACCGACGCCACGCCGACCGGGCCCGCGACGCCGCCGAAGGGGTCCACCCCGTCGAATACCGCCGACCCGTCCGGCGAGACCGCGGACGTCAACATCGGCGTGACCATTGCCGGCGGCAAGGTTTCCCCGAGCACGCAGACGGTGAAGGCGAACGCCGGGCAGACGGTCAAGATCACCGTGACGAGCGACGTCGAGGATCAGCTGCACGTGCACGGGTACGACAAGGAGGTCGACCTGATGCCGGGCAAGCCCGGCAGCGTCACCTTCACCGCCGACATCAAGGGCACGTTCGAGATCGAGACCCACGAGAGCGGCAAGCTGCTCGCGAAGCTCGTCGTCTCCTGACCCGTGACACCCCAACTGCTCCCCGGTCTGCTGCCCAATCTGCTGCCCAATCTGCTGCCCAGCCTGCTGCCACTGCACGGCATCGGCGGCCGTCAGGACCTGCCGATCCCCTTCGGCTTCGCCGTCGCGGGCGCCGCGATCGCGATCGCGCTGTCGTTCGTCATCCTGGGCCTGGCCTGGCGCGAGCCGAGGTACCGCGGCGACCGGTCCGGCAAGGCGCTGCCCGCGCCCGTCACCCGGACGGTCGACGCGCCCTGGTTCCGCTGGCTGGTGCGGCTGGTCGGTCTCGCCGCGTTCCTGTACACGGGGATGGCGCTGCTGTTCGGTGTGGACCGGCTGACGAACCCGGTCTTCGGCATCGTCTACATCCTGGTCTGGGTCGGGCTGGTACCCGTCTCGCTGCTGTTCGGACCGGTCTGGCGGACCCTGAACCCGCTGCGCACCCTGCACCTGATCGCCTGCCTGGTGCTGCGGCACGACCCCGCCGACGGGCTGCTGACGCTGCCGAAGGGCGTCGGCCTGTGGCCCGCGACGGCCGGCGTGTTCGCGTTCACCTGGCTTGAGCTCGTCGCGCCGGACCGTGCCACGCTGCCGGTGCTGCAGGGCTGGCTCGCGCTGTATGTGGTGATCATGCTGTTCGGTGCGGTGCTGTTCGGGAACCGCTGGTTCGCCGCCGCGGACCCGTTCGAGGCGTACGCCACGCTGATCGCCCGGCTGTCACCGTTCGGCCGCCGCACCGACGGCGCGATCGTCGTACGACGGCCGCTGGAGAACCTGGACGGCCTGAAACCGAGGCCGGGACTGGTCGCGCTGGTCGCGGCACTGCTCGGCTCGACGGCGTACGACGGGTTCAGCAACGCCACCGTCTGGATCGGCTGGGCACAGGACTCCGGCTACTCGATGACGCTGCTCGGCACCGTGGCGCTGCTCGGCTTCATGCTGTTCGTGTTCCTCACCTACTCCGGCGCGACCCTGCTGGCCGGGCGGCTGTCGCACAGCACCAGGGCAGCGCTGCCCGGGTTGTTCGCGCACTCCCTGGTGCCGATCGTTCTCGGGTACGTCGTGGCGCACTACCTGACGCTGTTCATCCTCGAGGGCCAGCGGACACTGATCCTGGTCAGCGACCCGCTCAGCAACGGCTGGAACGTGTTCGGCACCGGGCTGCTCGGACTCAACACGGGGATCACCAACCACACCACCGCGATCGCCACCACCCAGGTCGCGGCCGTCGTGATCGGGCACGTGCTCGGCGTGGTCTCGGCCCATGACCGTGCGGTCGCGCTGTTCCCGCGCCGGACCGCACTGGCCGGTCAGCTGCCGCTGCTCGTCGTGATGGTCGGCTACACCGTCGGCGGCCTCATGCTGCTGTTCGCGGGCTGACGCCTACCGCAGGTCGAGCCCGAACAGCGCTTCCAGCTCGCGCAGCGTGTCGTCGTACCCCGTGTGGTGGATCGCGGTCATACCGACGGCCTGCGCGCCGGTCACGTTCGGCTTCATGTCGTCGACGAACACGCACTCGTCCGGCTTCAACCCGACCGCGTCCGCGGCGTACCGATAGATGTCCGGCTCCGGCTTGCGCAGGCCGACCTCGCCGGAGATCACGATCGCGTCGAACATGCCGTCCCACGTGTCGCGCGGGTAGCGGTTGCCCCACGAGTTCGACAGCAGCGCGGTCCTGATCCCGGCCGTACGGGCCCGCCGGACCAGCGCCGACATCTGCGGCTGGTGCTCGAAGTGCGCGAACATGCGCTCGATCAGACCCTCCGGAGCGACCGGTCCGCCGTCGCGCCGGCGCAGTACCGCGGCCAGCTTGCGCTCGAAGTCCGGCACCGCGATCTGGCCGCGCTCCAGGGCATGGATCGGGTTCAGCTCGGCCTCGAGCGCGCTGGCCGAGAGCCAGTCGGTGACCGCGGTGAAGTAGCCGTCGAAGTCGATGCCGTCGGCATCGGTCCAGGCCCGCAGCGCATCGGGCAGACCGGAGGTCAGTACGCCGCCCCAGTCGACCAGCAGCCCCCGCGGCCGCGTGTTGTTCTCCGACATGTCGGCCAGGCTAGCGGGCCGTCCTAGCGGTCCTGGTACTCGACGGTGACGTCGCCCGAGCTGGTCTCGGCCGTGATCGTGCGGCTCGCGGCCCGGTCGGTGCGGATACCGGTCTCGGTGTCACCGGACGAGGTGTCGGTGTCGACCTTGTAGGTCTCGGGGCCGTCCGGCACGCTGACGCCGACGTCGCCGGAGCTCGTCTCCGCCGTCACGGTCGTCGGCGCGGTGGCGAAGCTCAGCTCGATGTCGCCCGAGCTGGCGTGCGCCCGGACCGTCCCCGACCGCAGGTCCTCCGCCGTGATGTCGCCCGAGCTGGTCTCGATCACCACATCACCGCTCGCCGACTGCACGGCTACGTCGCCGGAGGTGGACTTGAGGTCGACCGGACCGGTCACGTTCTCCGCCCGGAGGTCGCCGCTGGAGGCCTCGATCCTGACCCGCAGGTCGCGCGGTACCACGACGACGTACTTGGCCTCGCACCGCCCGAAGCTGATCGGGCCGCAGCTCGCGCGCAGCTCCAGCTCGCCGTTGTCGTAGCTCTCCTCCGGGCCGGAGGAGAACAGCCCGTCCGACCCGCCGGTGCGCTGCACCTGGATCTCCCGGACGTCACCGGACCGGACCTCGACGTCGGCGTTCCGGGCGTCGATCTGCAGCTGCTCGCCGGCGACCGGGTACGACAGGTTCGCCGGCGCCGCCTCACCGCCCAGCTCGCTGACCGCCCACCAGCCACCGCCCAGGATCAACCCGAGCGAGATCGCGATCCCGAACCGTCGCTCCCGGCTCATCGTGCCGGCCGGCCGGCGTTCGACCTCGGACATGTCACTCCCCACTCACCCGACGGGCGGACCCCCGCGCCCCTGCCGCCAAGCCTGTCACATCGACGGGTCGGGTCCCTTCAGCAGATCCGCCACCACACCGGACGCGAGCTGTTGCAGGCCCTTGCGGAGCTTGCTGGAGTGGGCCGCCTCCGCCAGCGTGCTGCCGTGCACCACCGCCGCGTCGCAGGCCGCGGTGTCGAACGGCAGCAGTACGGCCGCCTGCACCCCGGCGTACCGGGTCAGCGCGTCGGCCACCGACTCAGCCGGGCTCGCGCCGAGCGGTCCGGACCGCAGCCGGTTCACCACCACCCGGGTGGTCACCGACGGGACCACCGCACGCAGCTCGTGGATCGCGCGGATCAGCCGGGTCAGCCCGATCGGGTCCGCGGACCCGACCACGACCACCTCGTCGGCCTCTTCGAGCGTGGCCAGGGTGGCGCCGTTACGGCGCGGTGCCATCGTGTCGAACGAAATCTCCTCGTCGCTCTCCAGCGAGAACCCGACGTCGACCACGGTGCAGGGTGCCAGCGACCGCGCGGTCGACCAGACCGAGTCGACCGCGGACGGCCGCAGCTCGGTCCAGCGGTCGGCACGGCTGAGCCCGGTCAGCACCAGCAGATGCGGGTTCAGCTGCCGGGCCTGACGGGCCAGCACCGGGACGTCGAGCGAGCCGCTGCCCGCGGACCGGGTGGCTGCGGCCAGTCCTGAGGTCTCGTCCAGCATGCCGAGCGCCTGCGCCACCGTGCCGCCGTACACGTCGGCGTCGGCGAGCATCGTCGATACGCCCTGCGCCGCGAGCTCCGAGGCCAGCCCGATCGCCACCGTGGTCCGGCCGGGCGCCCCGGTCGGCCCCCAGACCGCGACCAGCCGGCCGGTACCGGACAGCGGTCGCACGGTGTCCTGCACCGGCTCGCTCTGCCCGGTCGTCGGGATGAACCCGCCGGCGAAATGCATGGTGGTCGGCGGCGGCCCGGACTCGACCGCGTCCGCGATCGCCCGGGCCAGGTCCTCGGGGCCGACGTCGGCCGGCAGGATCCGCTCGATCCCGATCCGGGTCAGCCGGTCCTCGCCTGACGGCTCCTCGGGGTCGACCAGTGCCAGTACCGCGATCCGGCGGCCGTGCAGCATCGCCACCGCGTCGGCATTCAGCCGCGGCAGGTCCTCCGCGATAAGCACCGCCCGGGCCTGCCCGCTGGCCGCCGCGGCCAGTACGTCCGCCATGTCCACGCAGCGGCGCACCACCCGGACGGTCGGCGCCTGCTCGGCCCGTCGTACGACGTCGGCCTCCCACGGCGCGCCGGTGACCGCGAGCAGGACCGGTACCGCCATCAGCGCGCCCGCCGGACCAGCACCGGCTCGCCCGAGCTGACCTGCCGCAGCGACTCACTCAGCTTCGCGGCGTGCTTGGGCTCCAGCGCCACCAGCACCTGCCGCCGCGACGACGAGCTCGCCGAGACGCCCTTGGCCGCGTCCACGTCCAGCACCCGGACGTGCTCCCAGACCTTCACCGCGTCCGGGGTCTCCAGGTTCTTGTCCGCCTTCGGCACCACCCAGACGTCCACCTGGTCGCCGGTCGAGAGTTTGCCGGGGACTTTGCCGGTGGCCACCGACAGCGGCATCTCGATCCGGTCCGAGTCCCGCCGGGTGGCCGTCGCGGCGCGCGGCACGAGCTCGCCGGCGCCGAGCGCGCGGACCGCGACCAGCCCGTCGAGCGCGGTGTCGGCCGGGACGTACTGGCTCGACGTGTCCTCGCTGGTGAGCCGCACCCGGGTGCTGGTCAGGTCGTCGGCGGACAGCGTGCTGCCCGCCGGGACGTTGCGCTTGGCGGCCCAGACCGCGACCGTGTCGTCCGCGGACGAGACCAGCTTGGCGCCGACCAGCGCGGTGACCGCAACGAGCAGTACGCCGAGCACCAGGCGGCCGTCCCGCCAGCGTGCCCGCCGGGTCCGCCGGGCGGGCGTCGACGTCGCCGCGAACCCGTTTCGCGCGGGCGGTGCCGGACGCACTGCGCTGTCAACCACGTGGGCTCCCGAGTCGGTTGTGTGACCAGGCGACTGCGCTCCGAGACGGCACGGCCGAAGGCACATTCTGCCGCGCGCGAGGGTCGGGCGCGGTCCGTTGTCCACAGGGGCGCAGGACACCCGTCGCGGCCGGATGGATCGTGCCAAACTGACCTGAACGCAACCAACCAGGCGGAAGGTCGCCGTACTGATGCCAACCCCCCGCTTCCTGCAGCTGTCGGACGTCGCCGAGGTGCTCAACATCTCCGCGAACCAGGTCTACGCCCTGGTCCGGCGCGGCGACCTGCCCGCAGTGAAGATCGGCGGCCGGGGCCAGTGGCGGGTCGAGGCGACCGAGCTGGAGAAGTACATCGAGCGGCTGTACGCACAGACCGACGAGTTCATCAAGGCACACCCGTACGGCGAGGACGCCGAGGAGGACACGCCCTCCGACCTTCGCTGAGGTTCAACGCCGGCGGACCGCGACGAGCGCCGCGGTCGGGACCAGCCTGACGTTGTAGACCTCGTCGCGGCGCCGCGGCGCGTCCAGCGGATGCTCGGCGAGCTCCAGGAAGTCCGCCCCGACCCGGTCGATCGTGCCGGTGGCCGGCGCGGTGTCGCCGCCCGTGCAGTACACCGTCACCGGTGACCGGTCGCGGGCGATGCCGCGCAGCAGGTGAGCGAGTCCCAGCTTGGCCGCCACCGCGCCGACGGCGGGCTCGGCCCACGGACCCAGCCGGTGCACCGCGACCAGGGCCTGCACCGGCACCAGCCACTCCTCGCCGCGCTCGGCCTCGAGCAGCAGGCAGTCCTTGCCGACCCGGCCCAGCGTTCCCTGCACCGGCCGGTGCTGACCCAGCTCGATCCTGACCACGGAGCCGACCGCGCCGCGCAACCGGTCCAGCACGGTGATCCTGCCGACCTCGGCCCGGATCCGGTGTGCCACCTCGCCGTACAGATCGTCGTCCTGCAGCGCGTCGAACTGCGACTCGAGGTCGGCGAACAGGGCATCCCAGCGCACCCGCCGAACCTATCCCGGCCCGGGTCCTGTGTGCCGTCTGTGTGCTGTTGACCACCGTACGTACGAGCAACGTCGTCAAAACGCTTGCCAACAGCGGTCCACTTGGGATTACATGTCTCGAACCAAAGTAAACTCAAGCAAACGCATAGATCAGAGGCGAATCGAGATGAAGTCAGGGATTCGGGTGCTTCGGGGGCTGCTCTTCGCCGCAGCCGTGCTAGGTCTCGGCCCAACGCTCAGGTGGGCGACCGCGGGCACCGTCGATGGCCTGAGTACGGCAGACCTGATGTCCCTCGCGGGACTGCTGGCCGGCACCGTCGCCTGGGCGGCGTACGGCTGGCTCTGCCTCGTGATCGCGGCGACGGTGCTGGAGCGGGTTCCCGGCGTGCTCGGCCGGGCCGCCTCGGCACTGGTCGGCAGCATCACCTCGGACGGCTCACGCGCGCTGCTGCGGTCGGCGCTCGGCGTCGCCGCAGTGGCTCCGCTCACCGTGGGCGTCACACATGCCGCGTCGGCCGCCCCGCTCGGCGAGCCGGTGCACGCAGTGCAGGCCCACACCGTGCAGGCCCACACCGTGCAGGCCCACACGGTGCAGGCCCACACAGTGCAGGCGCAGTGGGCACCGGTCGAGCCGGCGAGCACGGTCCGGTTCACGGAGCAGATCACGGGCCAGCTCACGGGGCGGCGCGCGACGACCGAGCCCACCAGCCGGGTCCGGTCCGCCGAGCGGCCCGGGCGGCACGACACCCGGCTCGCCGTCCCGGACCGCCCGACCGTCGGCGCACCGACGCGGTACGCGCCGCTGCGGCCGGCCCGGCGTACCGAGCCCGCGACGCAGCGGCAGGTCGTCGTCCGCACTGGCGACTCGCTGTGGGCGATCGCCGCGACCGAGCTCGGACCGGAGGCCGGCGACGCCGCGATCGCGGCCCGGTGGCCGCACTGGTTCGCGGCGAACGCAGGACTGGTCGGCCCGGACCCCGACCTGATCCAACCCGGCCAGATCTTGCACGCCCCGACCCACGCCCCGACCCAGGCCCCGACACAGCACACGCCGTCGACCAGGAACCAGGAGAAATGACCATGAGCCCCACGCCACAGCTCGTCGCCGTCCGTCCCGTGCCGGCGTCCGAACCGGTCCGCGGCGCCGAGCCGCTCCCGATCACCCAGGGCTCGCTGGCTCTGCAGTTCCAGCTCGCTCCGGAAATCCCGGCCGTGCCCGCCGTGCCCGCGCTGCGGCTGGTCCCACCGGCCGACGGCGCCGGCGGCGGCCAGGACCTGCCGGAGGTCCGCGCCTGGTCGGCCCGGCTGGTCCAGGCCGTCGCCGAGGTGGTCGCCGGCGACCGTCCGATCGGGCAGCTGATCCGGTGGACGGACGGCATGGTGTACGCCGACCTGAACCGCCGGGTCCGGCTGCTCGGTCTCACCACGACCGCCGGCAGCCGCGGTTCCCGCGAGCGGGCCTCGGTCCGCTCGGTGCACGTGTCCACCCCGGCCGTGAACGTGGCCGAGGTCGCCGCGCACGTCCGGCACGGTGGCCGGTCCCGGGCCGTCGCGCTGCGGCTGGAGGTGCACCGCGACCGCTGGGTCTGCACCGCACTCGAGCTCGGCTGACGGCTCAGGCTTGCATCCGTGCTGTACGGCGGCGCGCTTCACCGACTCGGGACGCCGACAGCGGGGACCGTCGAGGCAGCCTGATCCCTCAGTCCACGGCGGTGGCCGCCTCGGCCGGCCGTGATCGCAGGCACAGTTCCGCCGGGATCGTGGTCGCGCCCAGCGTCAGCACCGCGGCGGCAGCCACGATGACCAGGTAGATCTCGATCGGCCCGGACGGCAGCGCCGACCCGGACACGGTCGCACTGAACGGCATCAGCGTGGCGAGAGCGACCAGCGTGCCGAGCAGTACTCCGGCCAGCGCGACCAGCACGCCCTCGCCGACCATCATCCGCAGCACCTGGGCTGGGGTGGCGCCGGTCAGCCGCTGCAACCCGAACTCGCGTCGTCGGCGGGGCCGTCGCAGCGGCCAGCGTGTTGATCACCGACACCGCCGTGTAGGCGATGACCATGCCGACGATGAGGTAGTTCACCCAGGCCTGGGTCTGCAGTCCTTCGTTGTGCTCGGCAACGATCGCGTCCCGGTCCGCGACCGAGACACCGGGCAGCGCCAACGCCTCGGTCAGCTCGGCCGGTATGGATCCGGCGGCGAACGCCCCAGGGCGCTGGCCTGTGGATCGGGGGTGGGTCTAGGTCTACCGCGCGGCCTTGCGGAGCAGGTCCGCGGCGGACGCGAAGTCGGCAACCACGTCGGCGGCCGGTCGCTCGGTGGCCAGCGCGCCGACGCCCTGGCCGGCGTACATCGACAGGGTGTCGGCGTCCGCGGCGCGGACCCCGGCGACGTACTCCTCGTGCGCGGCGTCGTCGGCCCTGAGCTCGTCCTCGCGGCCGTACCAGCGGTCGAAGAACGCGTTCCGCAGCGCGCGGCCGCCGAACTCGTCCGGCCATCCTGCCCGGGAGGCGCGGTCGAAGACGATGCCGTACACGGTCGAGGTCTCGTCCGCGTCCAGCAACCGCTGCCGGGCCGGCGGCGTCGTCATCGCCTCGGTGCAGGTCAGGAACGCGGTACCGGCCCACGCACCGGCCGCACCCGCGGCCAGCACCGCGGCGAGCCCGCGCGGGCCGGAGATGCCGCCGGCGGCCAGCACCGGCAGGTCGACGGCTTCGAGCACCGCCTGCAGCAGCGGCAGCGTCGCCACCGTGTCCCGGCCGTGCCCGCCGCCCTCACCACCGCGGGCGACAACTACGTCCACACCGGCCTCAGCGGCCCGCACGGCATCCGCGACGGTGCCGGCCTGGGCCGCGACCACGATCCCCGCCGACCGCAGCGGGTCGACGTACGGGGTGATGTCGCCGAAGCTGACCGAGACCAGCGCCGGCCGCAGCTCGAGGATCGCCTCGACCTGCTCGGGCCGGTCCGGCAGTGCCCAGGCCATCACGCCGATCCCGTACGGCTTCCCGGCCGCGGCCGCGATCGCGCCGTGCTCGCGGATCCAGTCAGCGCTCTGCGCCGACCCGGCCCCCAGCACCCCGAGCGCGCCGGCCGCCGACACGGCCGCGGTCAGCTCTCCGCCACCGACGTTCGCCATCGGCGCGGCCACCACCGGCACGTCCAGCCCGAACCGCTCGGTCAACCAGGTCCGCACCCAAACCACCCACTTCCCTCGCCAGGACCAGCACCTGCACCCGCCCAACTCAGGCGATCATCGGTCACTTTTTCCTGATCTGTGGATAACCGGGCCGACCCAGGCCCACGGTCAGGTGACCGCGTTATCCACAGATCAGGAAAAAGTCACCGATGATCGCGAAAACGGGCGGGATCCCCGCGCGGGGATATGGGTGGGGGGTCAGGTGTAGTGCTCGGACTGGGGGTCGCCGTGACAGCGCTTGTACTTCTTGCCAGAGCCGCACGGGCAGGGCGCGTTGCGCGGGGTGCCGGCGTACTCGAGCTCGCCGTCATCGACCGCGTCCCGGTGCGACGACACCTCGTCGTCACCGTCGACCGACGGCGCCGAGTAGTTCAGCCGGCGCGGCCGGGCGGGGGCGCTGAGGCCCTTCGCCTGGATCCGCGGCTGGTCCTGGACCCGGGACGGTACCTCGGCGACCGGCGCGTTCGGCACCAATACGTCGTCGGCCCGTGCGCTCTTGATCGTCGGCAATGGGGCAGGGGTGATCTCCACCTCCGGCGCGGGCTCCTCCAGCTGCACCTCGAGGTTGAAGATGAAGCCGACCGACTCCTCCTTGATCGACTCCATCATCGTGACGAACATGTCGTAGCCCTCACGCTGGTACTCGACCAGCGGGTCGCGCTGCGCCATCGCGCGCAGGCCGATGCCTTCACGTAGGTAGTCCATCTCGTACAGGTGCT
This sequence comes from Kribbellaceae bacterium, assembly GCA_035650275.1. GTDB lineage: Bacteria > Actinomycetota > Actinomycetes > Propionibacteriales > Kribbellaceae > DASRHY01. The sequence continues at coordinate 17,854 of DASRHY010000027.1, forward strand.
CGCGCCACTTGCGGTCCAGCACGCTCAGCACGACCCGGCGCTCCAGCTCACGCATGATCTCCGGGCCCAGCTCGGCCTCGCGTTTGTCGTACGCCGCGTGTGCGTCGGCGGTCAGGTGCTCGACCAGGAACTCCTGGGTCAGACCGGACCGCTCGCCGCCGACCTCCGTGATCAGCGACTCCTCGGTGAGCTCGGTCGGGTACAGCGTCCTCAGGCCCGCGAACAGCTGGTCCAGGTCCCAGTCCTCGGCGAAGCCTTCGGCGGTCGCGCCCTCGACGTACCCCTGGATGGTCTCGTCGAGCATGTCCCGCACCTGCTCGTGCAGGTCGGCACCCTCGAGCACCCGGCGACGCTCCTCGTACACCACCTGGCGCTGCCGGTTCATCACGTCGTCGTACTTGAGGATGTTCTTCCGGGTCTCGAAGTTCTGCGCCTCGACCTGACCCTGCGCGGAGGCGATCGCCCGGGTGACGACCTTGTTCTCCAGCGGCACGCTGTCGTCTTCGTTGCGCGCCATCGCCCAGTCGACCATCTCGCGCTTGAACAGCCGCATCAGGTCGTCCTCGAGGGACAGGTAGAACCGGGACTCGCCCGGGTCGCCCTGCCGGCCGGAACGGCCGCGGAGCTGGTTGTCGATCCGGCGCGACTCGTGCCGCTCAGTGCCGAGCACGTAGAGCCCGCCGAGCTCGGTGACCTCGCCCTGCTCCTCCTTCACCTGCTTCTCGAACCGCTCGAGCGTGTCCGGGTACGCCGCCTCGTACTCGTCGATGTGCTCTGCCGGGTCGATGCCCTGCGAGCGCAGGTACTGGTCGGCGAGGAACTCGGGGTTGCCGCCGAGGATGATGTCGGTACCACGGCCGGCCATGTTGGTGGCGACCGTGACCGCACCCTTGCGGCCGGCCTCGGCGATGATCGCCGCCTCGCGCGCGTGCTGCTTCGCGTTCAGCACCTCGTGCGCGACACCGCGCCGCTTCAGCTGGGCCGACAGCCGCTCGGACTTCTCCACGCTGGTGGTGCCCACCAGGATCGGCTGGCCCCTGCCGTGCCGCTCGACGATGTCCTCGACCACCGCGTCGAACTTGGCGTCCTCGGTGCGGTAGATCAGGTCGCGCTGATCGTCACGGATCATCGGCTTGTTGGTGGGGATCGGCACCACGCCGAGGTTGTAGATCTTGGAGAACTCGGCCGCCTCGGTCATCGCCGTACCGGTCATGCCGGCGAGCTTGTCGTAACCACGGAAGTAGTTCTGCAGCGTGATCGTCGCGAGGGTCTGGTACTCCTCCTTGATCTCGACCTGCTCCTTGGCCTCGATCGCCTGGTGCAGGCCCTCGTTGTACCGCCGGCCGTGCAGCGTCCGGCCGGTGTGCTCGTCGACGATCAGTACCTCGCCGTTCATCACGACGTAGTCCTTGTCGCGCTTGAACAGGTCCTTGGCCTTCAGCGCGTTGTTCAGGTAGCTGATCAGCGGTGTGTTGGCCGACTCGTAGAGGTTGTCGATGCCGAGGTGGTCCTCGACCCGCTCGATCCCGCGCTCCAGGATCGCGACGGTGCGCTTCTTCTCGTCCACCTCGTAGTCGGTCTCCGGCCGCAGCCGGTCGACCAGCCGGGCCATCTCGACGTACCAGCGCTGCGAGTCCTCGGCCGGTCCGGAGATGATCAGCGGGGTCCGGGCCTCGTCCACCAGGATCGAGTCGACCTCGTCGACGATGGCGTAGTTGTGCTCGCGCTGGACCAGCTCGGCGATGTCGGTCGCCATGTTGTCGCGCAGGTAGTCGAAGCCGAACTCGTTGTTGGTGCCGTAGGTGATCTCCTTGGCGTACGCGACCCGCCGCTCGGCCGGCGTCATCTCCGGCAGGATCACGCCGTAGTCGACGCCGAGGAAGTGGTAGACGCGGCCCATCCACTCGGCCTGGAACTTGGCCAGGTAGTCGTTCACCGTGACCACGTGCACGCCCTTGCCGCCCAGCGCGTTCAGGTACGTCGGCAGCGTGCCGACCAGCGTCTTGCCCTCACCGGTCTTCATCTCGGCGATGTTGCCGAGGTGCAGCGCCGCGCCACCCATGATCTGTACGTCGTAGGGCCGCTGGTGCAGCGTCCGCTTGGCCGCCTCGCGCACGGTGGCGAACGCCTCCGGCAGGATCGAGTCGAGCGACTCGCCGTTCTCGACCCGCTGCTTGAAGTCCGCGGTCTGGCCGCGCAGCTCCTCGTCGCTCATCGCGGCGAAGTCGTCCTCGATCGAGTTGACCAGCTTCGCGATGCCGTCGAGTCGCTTGAGGGTCTTGCCCTCGCCGATCCGCAAGATCTTGTCGAGCACCTTCATGGTGGAGAGTTCGCTCCTTGACGTAGAAACCGCCACTGTCACCTGGCAGGCCGATGGACCCGCCGGGCGGGCAGCCCCCATCGTAGGCGACGAACCGAGTCAAGCCACGCGGTGCGGGCGGTCAACCGCGGAGCGCGAGGCTGAGCGGCGCCGACAGGTCGCCGCCACCGTTCACCCGAACCGCGTCCAGCCCGAGCCAGTCCGCCAGCTGGGTCAGCTCGGCGGACAGCTCGTCCGTGGTCTCGAACGGCGCGCCCGGCTCGGCGTGCGCGGACTGCACCAGCAGTACGCCGGCCGCCCGGTCCGCCTTGAGATCGACCCGGGCGACCAGCCGGTCGCCGAGCAGGAACGGCAGCACGTAGTAGCCGTACTGCCGTTTCGGCGCCGGCACGTAGATCTCGATCCGGTACCGGAAGCCGAACAGCTGCTCGGTCCGGGTCCGCTCGAACACCAGCGAGTCGAACGGGCTGACCAGGGCCCGGGTGTTCACCCGGCGCGGCAGCCGCGCCTCCGCGTGCAGGTACGCCTTGCGCTTCCAGCCCTCGATCGACACCGGCAGCAGCTCACCGGACTCGACCAGGTCGGCGATCGCCTGTGCGGTCGGCGCCGGCGCGGTCCGGAAGTAGTCCTTCAGGCACTGCGCGGTCGACACGCCGTGTGCCCTCGCGGCGATCCTGACCAGCTCGCGGTGCGCCTCCTCCGGGGCGGGCGTCGGCACCTCCAGTACGTCGCGTGGCAGCACCCGCTCGGGCACGTCGTACAGCCGCTCGAACTGGGAGTTCCGCCCGGCCACGGTGACGTCGCCGGCGAAGAACAAGAACTCCAAAGCCCGCTTCACGTCCGACCAGTTCCAGCCCCAGTTGTAGTCCTGGGTGCGCTCCATGTCGTCGTCGATCTCACGCGCGGTCAGCGGCCCGTGCTCGCGGACGTCCTCGAGCACCTGCTTGACCAGCTCTGGCCGCTGGACCGCGATCCGGCGCGGACCGCCCCACGCCTCGGTATGCGCCCGGGCCATCCGCCAGCGCAGGCTCGGCATCGTCGTCACCGGGACCAGCGACGCCTCGTGCGCCCAGTACTCGACGAGGGCCCGGGGCGCCTTGCCGGAGGCGCGGTCCAGTAACGCCCGCGGGTACGGCCCGAGCCGCGAGTACAGCGGCAGGTACTGCGCGCGGCTCAGCACGTTCACCGAGTCGATCTGGATCAGCCCGATCCGGCTCAGCACGCGGCTCAGAGCGCGCCGGTCCGGCACGCCGCGCGGCCGTGCGTCGGTGAAGCCCTGTGCGGCCAGCGCGATCCGCCGGGCCTGGGCGCGGGACAGCACCTGGGTGGAGGTCACGACACCGAATTCTGCCCGGCCGCACCGACAATCGGCGGCAGTGGAGGTCAGCGCCGGCCGGCGTCGTAGTGGATCACCAGGAAGCGCCACAGGGCCGCGCTCTTGGCGGCGTACGAGAGCAGTACGGCGGCCAGCGCCCCGGCCGCTCCCAGCGGTGGCACCAGCACGGCCGCGGCCAGCACGCTCACGGCGAGCCCGGCGGCCGAGCTGCCGGACGTGAGCGAGAGCGCCTGGCCGTCGGTGTTCTCGACCAGGTTCGCGCCGTAGGTGACCGCGGCGTACACCGGGATCTCGCACGCCGCGACCAGCCCCAGCAGCGCGACCGGCGACAACCCGGCCGCCACCCCGACACCGAGGGCGACAGCGGACACCACACCGCCCAGCGCACCGGCCCGCAACAGCCGGACCGCGGTACGGCGGCCACCGACCGCGCCGGTACCGCGGAGCCGCACCGACGTACGCGGCTGGGCCAGCCGGAGCAGCAGCGTGAGCAGCGCGCCGAACCCGACGCAGAACAGCATCGCGATATACAGCGCGTCGCTGTCCGCTGTCTGCCCGCTCAGCCCGAGCGCGGCGTAGGCGACCGTGCCGCACAGACTGCCGAGCATGTCCGCGAGCCCCAGCAGCCACAGGCTGCGCAGCACGATCCGGCGGGATTGGCGGCCGGAGTGTTCCCGCAGCCACGGCCGGGGCAGCGCCACGACGAACAGGCCGGTCAACCCGAGCGCGACGGCGGCCAGCGCCAGCAGCAGCTGCACCGGTGACAGGCCGAGCAGCCAGGTGAGCCCGATCATCGTGACCGTCGCGGCCGCCATCGTGCCGAAGATGACCGCGTCCCGGACCGGACGGCCGGCCAGCCGGTGCAGCGCGGCGAGCAGGATCAGCAAGCCGTTCGCCAGGCTCCACAGCCCGGCCGCCAGGTAGAGCCGCGGCCGGCCCGGACCGGCCACCGCGAGCGCGACCAGAACCGGCAGCACCGGGACGGCCGCGACCGCGAGCACCCAGCGGACCACGTCGCCGGTCAGCCGTCGGCTGCGTGGCAGCAGCTTCAGCGCGGCCTTCTCCGCGCCCGCCGACACGTAGATCAGCCAGGTGCAGACACCGAACGCGTTCGCGTACTGCGCGAAGGTCCCGGCGCCCCAGACCGGTAGGAGCACCAGCGGCCCGGCCTGGACGGTGAGCCGGAACACACCGCGGGCCCCGATGAGCAGCAGCACGACACGCCCCGGCATCGATGCCGGCACCGGGTCCGGCGTGGTTCCGGGTCGCGGCTCGGTCGCTCGGGCAGTTCGCCGCACAGCCCGGAGTGTGCCACGCGGACCGCGGCAGTAGCGGTGGTCGCGGCGCGGCGATGCTGCGATCCTGTCCGGCATGGGCCCGGCCGCGGTGCAGATCGGTTCGACCACGATCGAGTTCTACGACCCGAGGGTGGATCCGGAGCCGCCGGACTGGTCCCGGTACCAGGGCGAGCACCGGCTGTCGCCGCAGTGGTCGTACGACCTGGTGGGGGTCGCCTCGCGCGAGGCCCGCTCGCCGTCGGTCCTCGCCCTGCTGCGCGCGGACGGGCACGTGACGGGGGTGGTCGCCGCCGTCGTCTCCGGTCCGCTGCCGGGCCGGTCGCGCCCTGGCGGTTATCCGCGCGCGGGGATCGTCGACGTTCGGCTGCCGGGCAGCCGGAACACGGCCTGGCACCTCTCCGGACCGGGCGCCCGGCAGCTCCGCGCGTTCGAGCGCGCGGCGTACCGGCGTTTCGGGCCAGGTATCCGCGGGGTCGTGTACCGCGCCGTGCCGGACGACCAGCTGGCTGCGCTCGCCGGGCGCGGGCGGCGGGTCCGGCCGAGCACGCCGGCGACCCGGATGGCGTTGCCGTGGTCGTCGCTCGACGAGTGGCTGGCGACCCGGACGAGGTCCCGGCGCCAGGACCTGCGGCGCATCACCCGCAAGCTCAGGGCCGACCCCGACCTGCGGATCGAGCTCGGTTTCCGCCGTACCGACCTGGACCCGGCGGAGGTCACCCGGCTCGTGCGCCGGCACCAGATCCGGCTCGCCGGACCATTCGGCGCGCGCTGGCAGGACCTCCCGGTCCCGTATGTCGCGAAGCTGCTGGACCGCGACGACGTCGGGCTCGTGACCTACCACGACGGCGGCGGCCGGCTGCTGGCGCTGGGAACGCTGCTCGACAACGGCGAGTGGCCGGTGCTGCACTGGTGGGCCGCACTCGCTCCGGAGGAGGGCGGTCGGCCGCACCTGTACTTCGACCACTACGTCCGGGTCCTGGAGTGGTGCATCGCCAACGGCCGCCGCGGCATCGACGGCGGCCGTGGGCTGGCCGACGTCAAGGCCTCGCTGGGGTTCGAGGCGGTCCCGATGCACCTGCTCGTGGCGCCTCGCTGGCTGCGCTGAGAACCCGCCTCAGATCACGGAAAGTCACCTGACAGCTCAGTATGTGCTACGGCAACTGGCTACGCTATGCTCCCGATCGAGTGCCCTGAGTGTGCCGTCGGCAACGAAGGGCACCGCCCAAAGTTCTTTCACATTTCGTCGGGGAATTCCTGTCAGGGGAGGCGAAGTGGGTGACGGACCGGTACTTGTCACTGGTGTCGCAGGATTCCTCGGCAGTCACGTCGCCGAGACCTTCTGCGCCATGGGCCGTGAGGTCCGCGGGATCGACAACATGCTCGGCGGCTTCAAGGAGAACGTCCCCGACGACGTCGAGTTCCTGGTCGCGGACTGCCGCGACGTAGCGGATTACGCCGCACTGCTGTCCGGCGTCGAGCTGGTCTACAACTGCGCCGCCGCCCCGTACGAGGGCGTCAGCGTGTTCTCGCCGTACTTCGTGCACGAGCACACCTGCAGCGCGACCATCGCGGTGCTGTCCGCCTCGGTTCAGGCCGGCGTCAAGCGGTTCGTGCAGTGCTCGTCGATGGCCCGGTACGGCGCCGGGCGGACGCCGTACACCGAGAACATGGTCCCGATGCCGGCGGACCCGTACGGGATCGCCAAGCTCGCCGCGGAGCAGACCGTCCGGTCGATCTGCGATGCGCACGGCGTCGAGTACCAGATCGCGGTGCCACACAACATCATCGGGCCGCGGCAGCGCTACGACGACCCGTACCGCAACGTCGCCGCGATCATGATCAACCGGATGCTGCGCGGGCTCCCGCCGATCGTGTACGGCGACGGCTCGCAGCGGCGCTGCTTCAGCTTCGTGTCCGACGTGGTCTCCTGCCTGGTCCGGATGGGTACCGACGACGACCTGAACGGCGAGGTGATCAACGTCGGGCCGGACGAGGACCCGGTGACGATCCTCGAGCTGGCGCACACGATCGCCGACATCCTCGGGATGCCGTGCGAGCCCGTGTTCGTGCCCGGCCGGCCGCTCGAGGTGCCGCACGCGGTGTGCAGCTCGGACAAGGCCCGGCGGCTGCTCGGCTACCGCACCACGGTGTCGCTGCGGGACGGGCTGACCGAGATGGCCGACTGGATCGCGGCGCAGGGCACCCGCGAGTTCGACTATCGGTTGCCGCTGGAGATCGTCAACGAGCTGACCCCGGCGACCTGGACGAAGCAGCTGATATGAGCGGCCTGACCGCCGTGCTGCCCTGCTACAACGAGGGCGCTCAGGTCGACCGCGCGTACGACGCGATCGTCAAGGCGCTGGGCCGGATCGACCAGCTCGAGCTGCTGATCGTGGACGACGGCAGCACCGACGACACACTGGCCCGGGTGAAGGCGCTGGCCGCAGCCGACCCGCGGGTGCACTACCTGTCGTTCACCCGGAACTTCGGGCTGGAGGCAGCGCAGTCGGCCGGCTTCAGCTACGCCGGTCAGCCGTGGTCGGTCCAGCTGGACGCGGACCTGCAGTCGCCGCCGGAGGAGACCTTCCGGCTGCTGGCAAAGGCAGCCGAGGGGTACGACGTGGTGTTCGGCATCCGCGAACACCGGCAGGACCCGTGGCTGCGCCGGCTCGGTTCGGCCGGAGTGCACTGGGTCGGCCGGAAGCTGCTCGGCATCGAGCTGCCGGCCGGGGCGTCGATCTTCCGGGTCGTCCGGACCCCGGTGGCGCAGCGGGTCGTGGCGCAGCGTGCCGGGACGCCGTACTTCATCGCGCAGCTCACCCAGGCCGGCGCCCGGTACGCCTGCGTCCCGGTGACGCACGTGCGCCGGACCGGCCGGTCGAAGTGGCGGCCGGCCCGGCTGGTGGGCCACGGCTTCGAGCTGTTCTTCGGCTACTCGTGGCGGCCGCTGAACGCCGTCTACGCGCTGGCCGCAGCCGGCGTACTGGCCGCACTCGCCGGCCTGGTGCTGCTCGCCGCCGGCGCCCCGTCGGTCGCAGCCGGCCTGCTGCTCACGGTCTGTGCGCTGACCCTGGCCTCGGTCGGGCTGACCGCGCGGTACCTGCACCGGATGGTGCGCGAGGTCCGGCCGCGGCTGTACTACGTCCGCGAGGCGAACCTGCCGCTGCGGCCGGAGGACACCCTGGACGGCGGCGAGCCCGCGGTCCAGCCGCCCGCCGCGACGGCGCCGCACCGGGTGCCGTCATGACCGGCGAGCTACTGGTGCTCGGCGCCGGCGAGGACCAGCTGCCGATCTACCGGGAGGCGCACCGGCGCGGGATCCGCACTATCGCGGTGGACCAGCGCTCGGACCGGCCCGCCGTGGCCCTCGCCGACCGGTTCCTCCAGGTCTCCACCCGGGACCCGGCCGCGATCGCCGCGGCGCTCGGGGCGACACGGCCGTCCGGCGTCGTGTCGTGCGCGAGCGACGCCTGCCTGCACAGCTGGCACGCGCTCGCGCGACGGTACGGCGCGCCGTACCGGTTCCCGCTGCGGGCCGCCGACGCGTCCGCGGACAAGGGCGCGTTCCACGCGCTCGCCGGCGGGCTCGGCCTGCCCCGGTACGGCTGGGTCCAGTCCGGCGAGCCCGCTCGGGTGACCGCGGGTGCGCACCGACTGCGGCTGCCGCTGGTGGTCAAGCCGGCCGACGCGTCCGGCAGCAAGGGCACCCTGCTGGTCAGCGAGCGGAACCGGATCGCCGGCGCCGTCGCGCACGCCCGGGAGCACTCGCACGCCGGCACCGTGGTCGCGGAGGAGTTCGTCACCGGGCGGCACCTGAGCATCGAGACGTTCCTGTCCGGCGGTACCGCGCTGTTCACCGCGATCAGCGAGCAACGGCTCACCGGCCATCCCCGGCTGCTGATCGGCGGGCACACCTGCCCGGCAGCGCTGGACCCGGCGACCCGCGACCGGCTCACCGACCTGACCACGCGGCTCAGCCTGGCGATGGGCGTGGCCGACGGGCCGGTCAACTTCGACCTGGTCCTGACGCCGGACGGCACACCGTACGTGCTGGAGGCGGGTGCGCGGCTGGGCGGGAACGGGTACCCGCGGATGACGCAGGCCGTGTACGGCGTGGACACGGTCGCCGCGCTGGTCTCGCTCGCGCTCGGCGAATCGGTCCGGCTGGCCCCCGCGCCGGCCGCGCCGCGACATGGGATCCTGCACGTGATCCGCTCGCCGCTCGGCGTACCCGGTGAGCTGGTCGTGCCGGACGGCGTCGACGCGGTCCGCGGGCTGCCCGGGGTGGTGGACGTGGAGCTGTTCGCGCGGCCCGGCGACCAGGTGCTGCCGTTCACCCAGGCGGCGCACAAGCTGGGCTACCTGATCGTCACCGGGTCCTCGCCGGAGCAGGCCGAGCACCGGCTTGCCGGGGCGCTCGGCGTACTGGGCCTGACCGTTGTGCAGGTGACCGAACGGTCGGCTGCTCCCGAAGGAGAACTCGATGCCGTCAACTGACCACGCAGTACCAGCCACGCGCCCGCCGGACGCGACGGCGCCGCGGTTCCTGCGGGACAACCGGGTCACGCTGGTGGCCGGCGTGGTCGCACTCGTGCTCGCGGCAGTGATCTGGTTCGCCCTGCCGCACGATCGCGAGGTCGGCTCGGCCTGGCTGCTGCTGTTCAAGCTGACGCCGTTCGTCGCCGCCTCGATCGCGGTGGCCTGGCTGGACGTCGACTGGGCCCGGCGGCTGCGGCTGCACCTGTTCGCGCTGCCCGCCTGCTTCCTGGTCTTCTTCTGCTTCTTCGTGCCGAAGCTGTTCTTCTACGCGACCCAGGACGACGGCTTCCCGCAGATGTACTACCACATGCTCACGCTGGTGCCGTTCATCATCTTGTCGATGGTGCTTGCGTACCGGCTCGGCGGTGGCAGCCGGTCCGGTGTGCTCCGGGTCGCGTTCGCACTGATGCTGCTGCAGCTGTCCGGGGTGGAGGACCTGGCGTTCCTGACCGTGAACGACCACCCGGCCGACTCCCGGTTCGCCGGCGTCCCCGAGGTGTGGGACTGGGCCTCGCACATGACCGTGTTCCTCGGGCACCCGCCGACCAAGAACGAGGCGTTCGCGTTCATCGCGGTGCACGTGGTGCTCGCGCTGCTGGTGCTGTTCCTGCCCGGCCGCGCGGTGCGGTCGGCGCTGCACCTGACGCGGAAGCCATAACCCCCGGGCTACACCGCCAGGCGGATTACGCCGTAGTCGTAGCCGCGGCGGCGGTAGACGACGCTTGGGAGGTTCGCGTCGGCGTCGACGAACAGGTAGAAGTCGTGCCCGACCAGCTCCATCTCGTACAGCGCCTGGTCCAGCGACATCGGCTTCGCGCTGTGCGTCTTCTCCCGCATCACCGGCGGGCCGTCACCGGTCACCGTGAGCGGTCCGACCTTCCGGGTCTCCACCCCGGTGTCCTCGGCCTCGTCGGCCCCGCCGGTAGCGGGTCCGTGACCGTTGGCGGACTGCATCGCGATCGCCTCATGCAGCGACTGCGGGGCGCGCGCACCACCGCGGTGCACGCGTCGCCGGTCTGCGGCCTTGCGAACCTGGGCGCGCAGCCGGTCCAGGCTGATGTCGAAAGCTGCCTGCTTGGACTCGGCGGTTGCCTCCGCCCGGACCACTGGTCCTCTCGTGTACATGGTCAACTCGACCCTGAAGGCTCGGTCTGTCTGTCGCGGGTTCTTCTCCTGTGAGACCTCGACCTCGCAGCGCAATACCCGATGATCGATCTTCTCGATGCGCTCGAGCTTTTCCTCGACGTACTGCCGGAAGCGGTCACTGACCTCGCAGTGATGACCCTTGACAACAACGTCCACGGAAACCTCCATCGATCTCGGCGAATTTACGTCGTCGGACCCCCTCGACGGTCCGAGACGGCGTAACGCCCGCGGTCCGTCACGGTGCGACGAACGCCGGTGCCACACGCACAGCACCCGCCAGCCGGCCCGCCCAGTCCGGCGGTCAGAAATCCGGCTGATCCGGTCCCCGACCACGTGTCCGAGCAAGCCCTGACGGGTGCCATGGACCAACGCTAATCCGCTTCTGGGAAAACCGGTAGGGAACGTCTCATGAACCTCAGGCGCGTTGCCGCGACGGCCGCGCAACCCACCGGCGACACGCCCGCCGACCGCAACGCGCGACACGCCTCGGCCAGCGTCGCGCCGGTGGTCAGCACGTCGTCGACGACCAGAACAGGTTGACCGGACAACCTTTCCGGCCAGCCGCGCCGAACGCCGAACGCGCCCGCCAGATTCGCCGCCCGCCGGCTCGCGTCCAGCCCGGCCTGGTCCTCGGTACGGCGCCCCACCCGCAGCGCGGCGGCGACCCGGACGTCGTACCCGGACCGTCGCAGGCGGCGTACGCAGACCGCGGTGATCCGCCCGAGCGGGTCGTGCCCGCGGGCCCGGACCCGGGCCGGCGTGGTCGGCACCGGGCACAGCCAGGCGGCCCGCAGCCCGGCCGCCGCCAGGCCGCCCGCGACCGCCAAAGCCAGGCCGTCACCGAGTACCGAGGCCAGCTGGTGGCGACCCTGCTCCTTGTGCGCGACCAGGAGTGCGCGGACCGCTCCGTCGTACGCCGCGACCGCAGTCGGCGGCGCCAGCCCTGGCGGTACCGGGTCGGGCCAGGTCGGGTACGGCGTTCCGGTCAGGTCGGTCCGGCAGTCCGGGCAGACGGCGCGGCCGGGCCGTTCGCAGCCGGCGCAGACGCCGCCGAGCACGAGATCGGCGAACGCGTCCCGCAACGACACCGCAGTAACGATGGCCGCCGGCCGGCCGCGCCGCAACCGGCTCCCGGCAGCCTGTGGAGGAGGCGCGGCCCGGTCCGTCAGCCCGGGTACACCGGGGTGCCGGCCTTCAGCAACACCCGCCAGGTCAGGTCTCGCTGACGGATCAGCACCTGGCCGGAGTTGTTCCGCACCGCGAGCAGCGACTCGACGTTCGGTGCGGTCGCGAGCTCCACCGGGTTGAACACGACCGGCGCGTTCTCGGCCTGCACCGAGGTGGTCGGGATCGGGGCGGCCTCGGAGCCGTCCACGTTCAGCTCCTGCATCTGGTTCAGCCCGCCGCTGCCACCGAGCAGGACGAGCTTGGTCGGCCGCGACCAGCCGGCGTCCTTCAGCCGGCTGAAGCTCACCGGCACCCGCTCCACCCCGGAGATCTCCACCATGCGATCGGTCCGGGTGATCCGGCCGGTGACGAGCATGTCCCGCTGTTGGCCCGCGATGATCGCCAGCACCCGGACGCCGTCCCGGGCGACCCGGAACGTCCTCAGCGAGCGGCCGCTGAGCGACGGAGCGTTCACGACCAGAAGCTCGCCGTCCGGTCGCCGGACCCTGATCCGGGCCTCGTCGGCCCGGTCGACGACCCACAGGTTGCCGTCCATGTCATACGAGGGCCGCAGTACCTCGCCGTCGGTCGGCACCTTCTCGGCATCGGTCGCCCGCTCGGGCTCCATCGGGCCGACGACGATGGCCTGGCCGGTGACCGCGGCGCCGTTGCGAGCGTCCACGTCGACGGCCAGGGACTCCTTGTTGTAGCCCACCAGGCCGGTCAACCGGTTCAGGGCCGGGGTCTGCCCGAGCGCGGTCACGTCGTCGATCCGGTTGACCTGGGAGTCTGCGTCGACGACGTAGAGCCGGCCGCGGCTCGCGGTGTAGGCCGCGTCGAAGTGCTGCCAGTTGTCGATCGGCTGCGGCCCGGTGGTGCCGCCGACCTCGAACGGCGCGCCGTTCGCGATCAGCTGGATCTTGCTGACCCCGGGCACCTGCTTGAGGGTGCGGGCGAGCTGGGCGGCGACCTTGCTGCGCTGGTCCGCGTCCAGACCCGAGACCCTGTCGTTGAGCGACACCGTGGCGGTACCGTCGGCGCCGACAGGTACCGAGACCACGTCAGTGCCAATCGGGATCGCGGTCTGGACCGCGTCGCCGAGCCTCCTGGTCGGGCCCGCCAGCAGTGCCCGTACAAGCTGAGTGGCGTCCTGGCCGCCGTCGACGCGCCGCGGCAGGTACACCTGCTCCGGCACCAGCGCGTCCATCCCCGGCGTGAAGAAGTACAGGTCGCGTTGCTGGTACACGTTCAGCAGGGTCTTCTCCAGCAAGGTGCCCTTCGGCGGCTGGGAGATCCGCCACTCTCCGTTCTCCGTCACGATGTTGAAGTCCAGCCTGACCGTCGCACCGGGCTCGGCGTTGCTCCACGCCCCGCGGTTGTCCAGGGTCGCCACCTTCGGAGCCTCGAGCACGACGTTCTTGGCGCCGGTCACCCGGAACACGCTCTTGTCCGTGCCGTCGAAGATGGTCGTCCCTGTCTCCGGTCGCCAGTCCTTCGCGGCCTGCGTGGTCAGGTAAAGCCGGGCGACGTCGGTCGAGCTGACCATCGCCTCGATGAAGCCGCTCACGATCGCTCGCGGCATCGCACCGGGGCGGGGCCGCTCGGCGGGCAGGTCGATCGCGTCACCGCGACGGTCGGCGGCGTCGACGCCGGATCGGACGGGCCCCTCGGTCGGCACCGAGGCGCAGCCGGCGAGCATCGCGACCACAGCGGCGAGTGCGGCAGCGAGCAGCCGGGTCCGCGCGCTCATACTGGCTCCCCGTCGGTCAGCCGCTGGTACGGCGCGCCCACCTGGACCAGCTCGCCGACCAGCGTCGGCCGCGGCGCGTCCGGCGGGCGGGCTGGCAGCGGCGACGCGTCGTAGCGGTCGCCCTCCCGGCGCGGCAGCGTGAGCCGGAACCAGGCACCCTGGCCCGGTGAGCCCCAGGCGTCCAGGCCGCCGCCGTGCAGCCGGGCGTCCTCCAGCGCGATCGATAGCCCGAGGCCGGTGCCGCCGGTCGTCCGGGCCCGCGCCGGGTCGGCCCGCCAGAACCTGCTGAACACCATGTCCGCCTCGTCGGCACGGAAGCCGACACCGTGGTCGCGGACGGCGACCGCGACGGCGTCCTCACCGGCGGCCGCGAACACCTCGATCGGCCGGCCGTCACTGTGCTCGATCGCGTTCCCGACCAGGTTCCGCAGGATCCGCTCGATCCGGCGTTGGTCCACCCGCGCGGTGACCGGCTCGTCCGGCATCAGCACGGTGAGCTCGGCACCGCGGTGGTCGAGCAGTGTCTGGCTGCCCTCCACCACCCGGAGCACGATGTCGCGCAGGTCCACCTCGTCCAGCTCGAGCGCGGCCGCGCCGGCGTCGAACCGGGAGATCTCCAGCAGGTCCGCGAGCAGCGCCTCGAACCGGTTGAGCTCGTTCTGCAGCAGCTCGACCGATCGCCGTGCCACCGGGTCGAAGTCGTCCCGGGACTCGTGCAGCAGGTCGGCTGCCATCCGGACCGTGGTGAGCGGGGTGCGCAGCTCGTGCGACACGTCCGACACGAACCGGCGCTGCAGCCGGGACAGCTCCTCCAGCTGGCGGATCTGCCGCTGCAGGTTGCTGGCCATCTGGTTGAACGAGATCGCCAGCCGGGCCAGGTCGTCGGTACCGCGGACCTGCATCCGCTCCTCGAGCCGGCCGGCCGCGAACCGCTCCGCGATCCGCCGGGCCATCCGCACCGGGGTAACCACCTGGCGGGTGACCAGCCAGGCGACCGCGCCGAGCAGGATCACCAGCAGGAACCCGGCGGTGGCCAGCGCGCGCTGCACCACATCCAGGGTCTGCTGCTGCGGCGCCAGCGGGAACAGGTAGTACAGCTCGAACCGCTCGCTCTTCAGCCGCACCTGTGCGCCGACCACCAGGGCCGGCTGCGGCGCCCGGCCGTCGTCGTACTGGACCTCGGTGTAGGTGTCCCAGAGCTTGCCGTCGCTGTCGACCGCGACGTTGTTCCGCATCTCGGTCGGGATCGACTCCGGCCGCACGCCCTGGGTGACCCGGGCCGAGGTGGTGGTCGGGTCCTGGGCGTCGGCCGGGATCAGCAGCACGACGTCGTACAGGCCGTCGGCACCGCGGGTGACGTTCTCCGATACCAGCTGGTTCAGCAGCACGCCGGTGTCCTGGGCGGTCGAGTCGGCGGCGTCCAGCTGCGCCTGGGTGTCACGGATCTGCGCCGCGGCCTCGGTCCGGGCGCCCTGGCGCCGGGAGTCCAGCACACCCTCGGTGACCTGGTTCATCATCACCCAGCCGATGAGCAGTACCACGACCGCTGACATCAACAGGGTCCCGGCGACGATCCGGAGCTGGATCGAGCGGCGCCACAGGTCCGGCCACTGCCGCGGCCTCGTCCACAGGTCGAGCGGCAGGGCATGACCGTCCGCCCCGGCGTCGTCGTGACGGTGGTGTGCCGTCCCGACGTCCGCCTGGTCGGTCTCGTGTGCCGGGTCAGCTGCCGCGGTGTCCTTCGGCGTCAGCCGGCGCCCGTACTCGATCAGTCCCCACCTGCCTTGTATCCGACCCCGCGGACCGTCACGACGATCTCGGGGTGCTCCGGGTCGCGCTCGATCTTGGACCGGAGCCGCTGAACGTGCACGTTCACCAGCCGGGTGTCCGCCGCGTGCCGGTAGCCCCAGACCTGCTCGAGCAGCACCTCACGAGTGAACACCTGCCACGGCTTCGAGGCCAGGCAGACGAGCAGGTCGAACTCCAGCGGGGTGAGCTGGATCGTCTCGCTGCCGCGCTTCACCGAGTGGCCGGCGACGTCGATGCTGAGGTCGCCGATCGTCAGCGACTCCGGCCCCGGCTCGTCCATCCGGCGCAGCCGGGCCCTGATCCGGGCCACCAGCTCCTTGGGCTTGAACGGCTTCACGACATAGTCGTCGGCGCCGGACTCCAGCCCGAGCACCACGTCGACGGTGTCGCTCTTCGCGGTCAGCATCACGATCGGTGCGCCGGACTCGGCGCGGATCTGCCGGCACACGTCGATGCCGTCCATCCCGGGCAGCATCAGGTCGAGCAGGACCAGGTCGGGCTTGGCGTCGCGGAACGCTGCGAGGGCCTTGTCACCGGTGGCGCAGAGGTACGTGTCGTACCCTTCATTGCGCAGCACGATGCTCAGCATCTCGGACAACGCCGTGTCGTCGTCCACGATGAGCACCCGCCCGCGCGTCGTGCGGTTGCCGTCTGCCACGCCAACTCCTGTTCGGTGAGAGAGACCTGTCGGTCCCGAGGCTCGAATATGCCTACGGATAGTGTCCCATTGTGGTCCTAGCGGGCACCTCTACCTGTGATGATGGGGCCCCGCGGGTCGCGGAGATGTCGACGGAGGGCGGATGGTGGTGAGCGGGTCGCCGTACGGCGCGGAGCCGGGTCGCAGCCGGGACGGTGTCAGTGTGACGGCCAGTGCCACGGCAGGTGTCACGGCAGGTGGCACCGAGCCGTTGCTACGGCCGTGGCTGCCGGTCGACCTGCTCGACAACGCCGCCCGGACCATCTCGGAGAACAAGGCCGTGATGCTCGGCCTGCCGGTGCTCGGCGGCCTGCTGGTGACGCTCGCACAGCTCGGGCTGGCCCAGCTCGCCGTTCCCGGCGGCGTGGAGGGCCTGCTCGGCACCGAGGCGGCGGCGGACGACGACCCGGCCGGGCTGCTGATCATGTACGGCGGCCAGCTCGTGCTGTACACGGTGGCGGGCACCGTGCTGAGCGGGATCATCGCGATCGCGGCCGTGCGCAGCCAGCTGCGCGCCCGGGTCGGGGCCAAGGAGCTGCTCCGGCTGGTCCGGCCCAGCCTGCTGCCGCTGCTCGGCGTGGGCGCGGTCCAGGGCCTCGTCCTGGTCGCGCTGTTCGCCGGCTGGTTCGGCATCACGTTCGGCGCCGCGTTCGGGGTCGGCATCGCGTCCTCGGCCGGCGCCGGCGCGGTCGCCATACTGCTGGTGCTGGCCGGCGCGCCGGTCGCGATCCTGGTCGGCGTCCGGCTCTCGATGGCCGGCACCGTCGTGCTGATGGAGGGCCACCGGGCACCGGACCTCGGGCTGTACATCCCCCAGCGGGTCGGCGTCGGCGGTGCGCTGAAGCGGTCCTGGCGGCTGGTGAAGGGGCGGTTCTGGCGCTCGTTCGGGATCCTGCTGTTCGCCGGCCTGGTGGTCACCATCGTCGGGTACGCGATCCAGCTCGGGCTGCTCATCCTGGTCGGCACGCTCGCCGCCTGGGCGGACAGCAGCGGCGCCGCCGGTGAGGTGGTGGCGATCTCAATCGGGGTGGCCAGCGGCGTCGGCGCCCTGCTGGCGACGATCGCGAGCCTGTCGTTCGTGTCCGCGGTGCTGGCGATGCTCTACCTGGACCTGCGGGTACGGCGGGAGGGGCTCGACCTGTGGCTGCGGCCCGCCCTGCGGCCGGCCCGGCGACCTGCACACCGCCCGGACCAGGGGCCGGCAGGCCGATGATTCTGCTTCCACTGGAGCCGCCGATCGACATCGGCCGGGACGAGGCCGCCGAGGAGGCCCGGCGCGAGCTCGCCAAAGGCGCCTACGACCGGACCGGCGAGAGCCTGTTCGCGCGGGCGATCGACGCGGTGCTGCAGTGGATCGCGGATCTGTTCGACGAGGTCGCGATCCGCGCGCCGGGCGGGAACTGGGGTGCGCTGATCATCGTCGGCCTGATCGGCCTGATCATGGTCGTGGTGTTCTGGCGTGCCGGGGTGCTGCGCACCACCAAGTCCGCCGCCGGTGCCGTCTTCGACAGCGAGCGGGTGCGGACCGCCAAGCAGTACCGGGCCGAGGCGGAGCAAGCCGCCGCCGCCGGCGATTACGCCGCCGCCGTGCGCGGCCGGTTCCGGGCCTGCGCCGCCGAGCTCGCCGAGCGGACCATCATCGACGACCGGGCCGGCCGGACCGCGCACGAGGTGGCGCAGGACGCGATCGCCGCGCTGCCCGCCCTGCGCGAGCCGCTCGGGCCGGCCGCGCAGGTGTTCAACGAGGTCGTCTACGGCAACCGTCCGGCCGGGCCGCAGCAGTACGCGGTGGTGACGGCCGCGGACGAGGCCGCCCGGACCGTGTCGACCCGCTCGCTGGTGGTCTCCGGACGATGACGAGTACGACGACGAGCCTGAACCGCAGCCCGGCCGAGATCTGGCGCTCGGTCCGGACACCGGTGTTCGTGACCGGCGGGCTGCTCGCCGCGATCGCCGTCCTGGTACTCATCACGACCGCGCGCACCAGCGGACCGTTCAGCCCGGACTCGACCGACCCGACCGGCGCGAAGGCACTCGCCGTACTGCTGCAGAACCACAACGTCCCGGTGGTCGCCACCGAGGACCTCGACGACACCACCACCGGCGGGTCCGGCCGCACCCTGCTGGTCGCGCCGGGCGGCTCGCTCGGCGAACGGAGCTGGCGCGCGATCGACGAGGGCGGCTGGAGCCACATCGTGCTGCTCCGGCCGCCGGACCGGGCGCTCGGCATCCTCGCGCCCGGTGTCGAGTACGCCGGTGGCCTGTCCCGCGAGAGCCGGACGGCGGGCTGCGAGATCGAGGCCGCGGTCCGGGCCGGCACCGCCACGGTCGAGGGCGCCAGCTACTCCGCACCCGACAGCGCGGACCGCTGCTACGGCGACGGCATCCACGCAAGCGTCGTGCGGCTGGACGTCGGCGAGCGGATCGTGGACGTGATCGGCACCCCGACGTCGTTCACCAACGCGCACCTGGCCGAGGACGGCAACGCGGCGCTGGCGCTGAACCTGCTCGGCACGCACGGCGAGCTGGTCTGGTTCCTGCCGCAGTTCGAGGACACCTTCGACGACACCGAGGACGGTGGCGAGCAGCCGGTGATCCCGCCGTGGGTGCGGTACGTGGCCTGGATGACCGCGCTCGCCGGACTGGTCGTCGCGCTCTGGCGAGGCCGCCGGCTCGGACCCGTCGTACCGGAGGCATTGCCGGTCGTCGTACATGCCGCGGAGACCACCGAGGGCCGGGCCCGGCTGTACCGAAGGTCCCGGGCCCGCGACCGGGCCGCCGCCGCGCTGCGCGAGTCCGCCCTGGCCAAGCTGCGCCAGGCCCACGGCATCGGCCGGCTGGCCGAACCCGCCGCGGTGGTCAGCGCTGTCGCCGCGCGGACCGGCCGCGACCCCGCCGCCCTGCACGATCTGCTGTACGGCGGGCCGCCGTACGACGACACCGGCCTGCTCGCGCTGTCCCGAGAGCTGGACACCCTGACCCAGGAGGTACGACGCCCGTGACCACCGAATCGGCTGCCGGATCCCCGGCCTCGCAGGACGTGTCACCGGACGTGTCACCGGATAGGGCCCGGCAGGCTCTGGTCGAGCTGCGCACCGAGATCGGCAAGGCCGTCGTCGGGCAGGATCTCGCGGTCACCGCGCTGGTGCTGGCGCTGCTGTGCCGTGGTCACGTGCTGCTGGAAGGCGTACCGGGCACCGCGAAGACGCTGATGGTCCGCGCGCTCGCGACCGCGATGCGGCTGGACACCAAGCGGGTTCAGTTCACCCCGGACCTGATGCCGGGTGACGTCACCGGGTCGCTGGTGTACGACGCGAAGACCTCGGAGTTCGAGTTCCGCAAGGGCCCGGTGTTCACCAACATCCTGCTCGCGGACGAGATCAACCGAACGCCGCCGAAGACCCAGGCCGCGCTGCTCGAGGCGATGGAGGAGCGGCAGGTCACCGTCGACGGCGTCGGCCGGGCGCTGCCGGCGCCGTTCGTGGTGGCGGCGACGCAGAACCCGATCGAGTACGAGGGCACCTACCCGCTCCCGGAGGCGCAGCTGGACCGGTTCCTGCTCAAGGTGACGCTGGACATCCCGCCACGGGACGCCGAGATCGCGGTACTGGCCCGGCATGCGCAGGGCTTCGACCCGCGCGACCTGGCGGCCGCCGGTCTGCGCCCGGTGGCCGGGCCCGAGGACCTGCTGGCCGGGCAGCGCGCCGTACGCCAGGTCGCGGTGCGAGGCGACGTGCTCGCGTACATCGTGGACCTGTGCCGCGCCACCCGGCAGTCGCCGTCGCTGCAGCTAGGAGTGTCGCCGCGCGGCGCGACCGCGCTGCTCGCGGTGGCCCGTTCGTGGGCATGGCTGTCCGGTCGCGACTACGTGATCCCCGACGACGTGAAGGCGATGGCCCGCGCGGCGCTGCGTCACCGGGTCGAGATCCGCCCCGAGGCCGAGCTGGAAGGCGTCACCGCCGACGCCGTCCTCGACTCCGTCCTCGCCACCGTCCCCGTCCCCCGCTGACCATGTCCACCGTGCGGCACGGACCGGTAGGGCGGGGGCTGCCGTGGTGATCACCTGGCGGGCGGCTCTGCTCGCGGCGCTCGGGGTGCCCTTCGTGGGGTTCGTGATGCCGTCGTGGGGTGGGATCGGGGTCGTGCTGCTGGTGCTGCTCGCCGTGTGCCTGATCGATGTCGCGCTGGCCGGTTCGCCGCGGAAGCTGGTGCTGACCCGCGACGGTGACACCTCGGTCCGGCTCGGCGGTACCGCGTCGGTCGAGCTCATGGTCGCGAATCCGGGCCGCCGGGTCCGCGGCGTGCTGCGGGACGCCTGGCCGCCGTCCGCGGGCGTGCACGACCCGCGCCGCGCGCTCGACCTACCGGCCGGGGAACGACGCCGGCTGACGATCCTGCTCACCCCGACCCGGCGCGGCGACCGGCACGCGGCCCGGGTCACGGTGCGGTCGATCGGGCCGCTCGGGTTCGCCGGCCGGCAGGGCGCGCACAAGGTGCCGTGGACGGTCCGCGCGCTGCCGCCGTTCAACAGCCGCAAGCACCTACCGTCCCGGCTGGCCCGGCTGCGCGAGCTGGACGGCCGGACCGCACTGCTGGTCCGCGGCCAGGGCACCGAGTTCGACTCGCTGCGCGACTACGTGCCGGGCGACGACGTCCGCAGCATCGACTGGCGCGCGACCGCCCGGCGCTCCGGCGTCGTGGTCCGCACCTGGCGCCCGGAGCGGGACCGGCAGGTGGCGATCGTGATCGACTCCGGCCGGCTGTCCGCGGGCCGGGTCGGGGACGCACCGCGGCTCGACCACGCGATGGACGCGGCCCTGCTGCTGGCCGCACTCGCCACCCGGGCAGGCGACCGCGTACACCTGCTGGCCTGCGACTCGCATGTGCGCGCCGACGTCCGCCGGCCGGCACCGGAGGACGTGCTGCCGTCGTTCGTGAACGCGCTCGCGAACGTGGAGCCCGAGCTGGTCCAGACCGACTTCCGGGTCGTCGTCTCGCACGTACTGGAACGACTCGGCCAGCGGTCCCTCGTCGTACTGCTGACCGGGCTGGACCCGGCCGTGATCGAGGAGTCGCTGCTCCCCACCATCGGGCCGCTGCTGCGCCGGCACGTCGTCGTACTCGCCTCCGTCGCCGATCCCCGGTTGACGGCGATGGAGGCCGCCCGCTCCGACGTGATCGAGGTGTACGGCGCGGCCGCGGCGGCTCGTACCCGGCTGGACCGCGAACGCGTCACCGCCGTCCTCACCCGCGCCGGCGTCACAGTAGTAGACGAGGACCCGGAAACCATCGCTCCCGCCCTGGCCGACACCTACCTGTCCTTGAAGAAAGCCGGCCGCCTCTGACCAATCGTTCGTCAGTCCGGCCCCCGCGTGTCGGCGATCGTTCGTCACTCCGGCCCTTGCACCTCACGCGGCGTGAGGTCGTAGCGTCCGGATCGTGGATGAGAGCTGGAAGGTCGGCGAGCTGGCCGCGGCGACCGGGCTGACGGTGCGGACGCTGCACTACTACGACGAGATCGGGCTGCTCACGCCGTCGCAACGCAGCGGCGGCGGGCACCGGCTGTACTCGGCGCAGGACGTGCAGCGGCTGTACCGGATCGGCCTGCTGCGCCGGCTCGGCCTGACCCTGACCGACATCACCGCCGCGCTGGACGACCCGTCCTGGGACCTGGCGACGGCGATGAACCGGCACATCGACGAACTGGACCACCGGCTCGCGGTGAGCCACCGGCTGCGGCGGCGGCTGGCGGCGATGGCGCAGACGCTCGCCGACTCCGCCGAGCCGCCGACCGCGGAGCTGCTCGACGCGTTGGAGGAGATGACCATGCTGGACACAAAGGTGCAACGACGGATCCCTGGCCTGGTGTACGCCGACATCGAGGCGGCGCACACGTTCCTGGTCGAGGTGTTCGGGCTCGAGGCGGGCCGGCTGGACCGGGACGAGAACGGTGTCGTCACCCACGCCGAGGTGACGGCGGGCGACGGGGTGATCTGGCTGCACCGGGTCGCCCCCGAGTTCGGGCTGGACTCGCCGAAGAACGTCGGCATGGAGACCGCCGGGCTCTCGGTGATGGTGGACGACGTGGACGCGCACTACGCGCACGTGAAGGCGGCCGGCGCGACGATCGTGTACGAGCCGGCGGACATGCCGTACGGCGTGCGCGAGTACGGCGTCCGCGACCCGGAGAACCGGCTCTGGTCCTTCATGACGACGCTGGACTAGGCGCTCACCGGCTCGCTGGCCTCGCGGTCGGCCGCCTCCACGTCGCCGTACTCGCCGGTCTTGAACGCGCGCCGGCCGAGTGTCCAGACGTAGGTGAGGAACGCGACCTCGGCCGCGATGCCGATCCCGACCCGGGCCGCCGTGGGCAGTGGCGACGGCGTCACGAACGCCTCGATCAGACCGCTCAGCAGCAGTACGACGGCCAGGCCGATCGCCATCCCCATCGTGGCCCGGCCGGTCTGGGCCAGGGCCTGGATCCGGGTCCGCGGGCCCGGGTCGATCCAGGACCAGCCCAGCCGCAGGCCGGCCGCCGCCGCCACGAACACCGCGGTCAGCTCCAGCAGCCCGTGCGGCGTGATCAGTCCGAAGAACACGTCCGACTTGCCGTGCCCGATCATGATCCCGGCCATCACGCCGAGGTTGGTCGCGTTGCTCCACAGCACGAAGCAGGCCGGCACGATCAGTACGCCGAGCGCCAGCACCGCGGCGGCGATCAGTGCGTTGTTGGTCCAGACCCGCAGCGCGAAATCCTGAGCCGGGTTCTCCGAGTAGTAGTTGGCGAAGTCCTCGTCCACGATCTGCTGGATCTGCCCGGGCGTCGCCACCGACGACAGCACCTCCGGGTGCGCGACGATCCGCCACGCCAGCCAACCGGCGATCAGGTAGAACACGGCCCCGATCGTGAGCCACCAGCGCCGGGACGCGTACAGCGCGGCCGGGAAGCTGACCAGGAAGTACCGCGAGATGTCCCGCCAGACAGGCGTCTGGGCGCCGGTGACCGCGCCGCGGGCATCCGCGAGCAGCCCCGACAGCCGCCCGATCGTGACCGGGTCCGCGCCGGCCGCTCTGAGAGCCGAGAGGTGGGTGCCGACCCGCTGGTACAACGTGACCAGCTCGTCCGCCTCGGCGCCGGTCAGCCGCCGCTGCCGTTGCACCAGCACCGCGAGCCGGGCCCAGGTCTCGCGCTGGACGGTGATGAACGCCTCTACGTCCAATGTCACCTCCCCGTGCGGATAGTGTCCTGCCAACGGGTGCACACTAGCCGCTCCTGTGTCGCCCACCGTCTTGAGCCGAGGGATGTCGATGTCGCAGCTGGTCACCGGGGAGGCGGTCGTCCTCCAGGTGCGCCTGGCCCGGATGCCCACCCGGGCATTGGCCGTGACGCTCGACGTCATCCTGCAGCTGGTGGTGCTCGGAATCCTGATCGCGATGCTGGTCGCATTCCTGTCGGAGGCCAGTGAGGCGCTCGCTGCGGCGATCATCGTAGTCACCGTCGTCCTGGTGATGGTCGGCTACCGGCTCGTGATGGAGACGCTGACGCGCGGGCAGACCCTCGGCAAGATGGCGCTCGGGCTGCGAGTGGTCCGCGACGACGGCAGCGCGATCCGGTTCCGGCAGGCCCTCGTCCGCACGTTGCTCTGGCTGTTCGTCGACTTCGCGCCCTGGTTCGCGTGCTGTCCCGGAATCGTGTCCAGCCTGATGAACAAGCAGGGCAAGCGGATCGGCGACATGCTCGCCGGCACCGTGGTGATCCGCGAACGCCACCAGCCGATGGCTTCGCCGCCGCTGTTCGTACCCGGCCCGCTGGTCGCCTGGGCCGGATCGCTGGAGCTGTCTCGGCTGACCGACGACCTCGCCAACACCGCCCGCGAGTACCTCGCCCGCTTCACCGAGCTGGAACCCGCCGCCCGCGAGGCGCTCGGCAACGCGCTCGCGTACCGGGTCGGGGACGTGACCGCACCCGCACCGCCCGCGCCGTTGTCCGCGCCGGCCTTCCTGTCCGCGGTCCTCGCCGAACGCCGCCGCCGCGAGCTCAACCGCCTCGCCGCCGGCCAGACAACCGGCGGCGTGTACGGCGCGCACGCGCCAGGCAGCTACGGCCCGGGCGGCCCCTTCGGACGCGGACCTGCCTACGGTCCCGGCGGCTACAGTCCAGGCGGCTACGGTCCAGGCGGCTACGGTCCCGGTCCCGGCGGCTACAGTCCAGGTGGCTACGGCCCAGGCGGCTACGGTCCCGGCGGACCCGGCCCCGGCGGACCCGGCCCCGGTGGACCGTTCCCAGCGCCGCCCGGCAGTCCTTATGGACCTTCACCGCAGGGCGGCGGGTTCGGTGCCGCAGGCAACGGTTATGGACCGGCCGGCCCGTTCGGCCCACCGCAGCCGGAGCAACCGGACCAGCCGCGCCAACCCGACGTACCTCCGACATCCGGCGGCTGGGCCCCACCCGGCTGAACGGCCCGGCACCAGCACCCACGTGTGTGCGCGTATCGCCACAGCGACCACGCGTGTGCGCGAATCGCCAAGGATTCGGCCACTTCCCTGGCGATTCACGCACGCGCTCGCACGCGCCCGCCGGCGCCGCGTCGGGCCGGACAGCGGGTTTGATGGCGTGAGCGTCCGCCGAGCATGTCCGGCGCAGCGCCCAGGAACGCCGGAAGCACCCCGCGAAACCTCCGCGAGGTGCCTCCGGTCACCTGGTCACAAGGGCCCGACGAGTGACGACACGCCGAGTCACAAGGGCCCGATGATGGCTACAAGGATCAGTAGCGGTAGTGGTCGGACTTGTAGGGGCCCTCGACCGGGACGCCGAGATACTCGGCCTGCTCCTTGGACAGCTCGGTGAGCTTCACGCCGAGCGCGTCCAGGTGCAGCCGCGCGACCATCTCGTCGAGGTGCTTCGGCAGCACGTAGACGCCGGTCGGGTACTCACCGGTCTTGGTGAAGAGCTCGATCTGCGCCAGCACCTGGTTCGTGAACGAGTTCGACATCACGAACGACGGGTGGCCGGTCGCGTTGCCGAGGTTCAGCAGCCGGCCCTCGGACAGGATGATCACCGTGTGGCCGTCGGGCCTCTGTGACTTGCTCGCCTCCGGCGAGAAGCGGAACTCATCCACCTGCGGCTTGACGTTGACCCGCTCGACGCCCTCCATCTTGTACAGCGCGGCCATCTCGATCTCGTTGTCGAAGTGGCCGATGTTGCCGACGATCGCCTGGTGCTTCATCTGCGCCATGTGGTCGGCGGTGATGACGTCCTTGTTGCCAGTCGTCGTGATGAAGATGTCGGCGGTGGAGACCACGTCCTCGAGCGTGGTGACCTGGTAGCCGTCCATCGCGGCCTGCAGCGCGCAGATCGGGTCGATCTCGGTGACGACCACCCGGGCGCCCTGGCCGCGCAGCGACTCGGCGCAGCCCTTGCCGACGTCGCCGTACCCGGCCACGACCGCGACCTTGCCGCCGATCAGCACGTCAGTGGCGCGGTTGATGCCGTCGACGAGCGAGTGCCGGCAGCCGTACTTGTTGTCGAACTTCGACTTGGTCACCGAGTCGTTGACGTTGATCGCCGGGAACAGCAGCGACTCCGCCTTGTGCATCTCGTACAGCCGGTGCACACCGGTGGTGGTCTCCTCTGTGACGCCCTTGATGCCGGCTGCGATCGTGGTCCAGCGCTGCGGGTCCTTCGCGAGCGACTCGCCCAGCAGCTTCAGGACGACGGCATACTCCTCGGACTCGGCGGTCTCCGGCGCCGGGACCTGACCGGCCTTCTCGAACTCGACGCCCTTGTGCACCAGCAGGGTGGCGTCACCGCCGTCGTCGAGGATCATGTTCGGGCCGCCATGGACGTCCCCGTGACCGGGCCACTGCAGCGCCTGCTCGGTGCACCACCAGTACTCCTCGAGCGTCTCGCCCTTCCAGGCGTACACGGGAACACCCATCGGCTCGTTGACGGTGCCGTCCGGCCCGACGACGACCGCCGCAGCCGCGTGGTCCTGGGTGGAGAAGATGTTGCAGGACACCCAGCGCACATCAGCACCGAGTGCTGTGAGCGTCTCGATCAGCACCGCGGTCTGGATGGTCATGTGCAGCGACCCCATGATCCGGGCGCCGGACAGCGGCTTGGTCTCGCCGTACTCCTTGCGCATGGCCATCAGGCCAGGCATCTCGTGCTCGGCGAGCCGGATCTCCTTACGGCCGAACTCGGCCAGCCCGAGGTCCTTCACCTTGTACTCGAACGTCATCGATGCATGCTCCTTCGCAATGCCGCTGCTTGGGTGTGAGGTGCGATTACGCGGGTCGAGCCTAGGGACGTCCGGACCCGCGGGATACCACCGGGGTCATTTTTTGACAATGTAATGTCAAGATATGCGCATCACCGAAGCCGCTCGCATCCTCGGCACGTCGCCGCGGATGCTGCGTTACCGCGAGTCGCTCGGGCTGCTGCCCCGGTCGCCGCGCGGTCAGCGCCGGTACGACGACCGCGACCTCGCGCTGGTCCGCTCGGAGCTCGAGCTCGAACGCCGGTACGACGTGTCGCCGGCCGAGCTGGCCTTCGCCCTCCGGGCCGCCGCCGAGCCGGACGTCGCCGCAGCGATCCGCGAGCTCGGCGTACGCATCGGCCGGATCACCACCCCGCCCACGCCCGCCGAGATCGACCGCGAACGCGCGCTGCGCTGGCTCGGCCGCTCCGGCATGCTCCCACCCCCACGCTCCCCCGGCCCCCGCTGACCCGTCTGATTCTGGCCGGTCATCGGTCACTTTCCCCGCGCCTGTGGACAGCCGGCGCCGCGCGGACGGGCAGTGTGGTAGCGGACTAGGGCTGTGGCAGGTACGTGTTGCCGCGCTCGAGCAGGTCCGCGAACCACGGCAGCACGGCGTCACCGATCGCGGTGTCCACCCCAGCGAACCGCACCGCGAGCACTGCCGCCGCAACCAGACCGAAGCACAGCCCGAACGCGCCCAGCGCACTGCCTGCGAGCTCCGGTCGCCGGGTCGTCACCAGGGCCACCAGGCCGCACAGCAGGGCAACGGCGGCGGCTAGGGCGGACACGCCGTACAGGATCGAGAACGGCGCGGTGAGGAGCGCGGCGAGCCCGGTCAGCAGCGCGGTCTCGGCCGCGACAGACGTGTGCACGCGTGACTCGGGCGAGCTGTCGAACAGGTCCTGCAGACCCACGTCCCCAGCGCGGGGACCACCCATGGTGGCCATGTCTCCAGGCTAGGCACGTGGGCCCCTCGAAGCGCGTCACGAATCACAACGATCCGGCCTCGGTATCACAGGTGCCGGTCCGGCTGCCGACCGTCATCCACAGCCGAGGAAAAGGTGACCGACGACCCGCAAGAAACCGCCCCGGGGAGGACCCGCCACATGAGGCTTGGACGTACTAGTGGGCGGGGGCTTCGGGGACGGGCGGTCGCTCGGCGGGGGTGTAGCCGGGCTTGTAGATGTCGGGTTCGAGGTAGATGTGCCGGGCGGTCGGCTCCACCTCGCGGATCGCCTTCTCGGCGGCGTTGATGGCGTCGGCCACGTCCGCCGCGGCATCCGTCGGGGTGACGCCCACCTTGGCGGCGACCAGGACCTCCTCGGGCCCGATGTGCAGGGTCTTGATGTGGATCAGCCGGTCGACGCCGGGCACGGACTTGATGGCGGCCTCGATCCGGTCCTGCGCCTCCCGGGTGGCGGACTCGCCGATCAGCAGCGACTTCATCTCGATCGCGAGGAAGATCGCGACCAGCACCAGCAGCGCCCCGATGCACATCGAGCCGAGGCCGTCCCAGACACCGTTGCCGGTGGCAAGGGTCAGGACGACGCCGAACAGCGCGAGCACCAGACCGGCCAGGGCGGCGAAGTCCTCGAGCAGGATCACCGGCAGCTCGGGCGACCGGGCACCGCGGACGAACTTGGTCCAGGACAGCTTGCCGCGGGTCTTGTTCGACTCCACGATCGCGGTCCGGAACGAGAACGACTCCATCACGATCGCGATCAGCAGGACCGCGACCGGCACCCACTTCCAGTCCTCGATCGGGTGCGGATCCTGGATCTTGTGGTAGCCCTCGTACAGCGCGAACAGGCCGCCGACGCTGAACAGCACGATCGCGACGATGAACGAGTAGACGTAACGCTCCCGGCCGAACCCGAACTGGTGCAGCTCGGTCGCCTCGCGCTGGGCCCGCTTGCCGCCGAGCAGCAGCAGGCTCTGGTTCCCGGCGTCGGCGACCGAGTGGATCGCCTCGGCGAGCATCGACGCCGAGCCGGTGAGCAGCCAGGCGAAGAACTTGGTCACCGCGATTCCGGTGTTGGCCAGCAGGGCCGCGATGACGGCTCTGGTCCCGCCACCAGTGCTCATCTGGGTCGTCTCCTCACGAATCTGCCGGGGGTACGGACACGACGAACGCCGTGCCGCGACCGGTCACAGTACACGCCGGATCGGCCCCCGCGGCGAACGCGGACCGCCCCGGCGACAGCTCCACCTCGTCCGGCCCCGCCGAGACCGTCACGGCCCCGTCGACGCACGCGACGATCCGCGGACCACCGGCGCCGGCCGGCACCGGGCCGCCGTCCAGATCCGCCCGGTGCACCTCGAAGTACGGACACCCGGTCCGGTATGACCACAGGCCGGGCACGTCCGTCGCAGCGGCCCGCAGAACCGGGTCCGGCAGCGGCGTGAAGTCCACCACCGACGCCAGCTCCGGTACGTCGACGTGCTTGCGCGTCAGCCCGCCGCGCAGCACGTTGTCCGAGTTCGCCATTACCTCGAACCCGGTGCCGTGCAGGTACGCGTGCACGTTCCCCGCCGGCAGGTAGACGGCGTCGAACCGCGACAGGGTGACCCGGTTCAGCAGCATCGAGGCGAGCACGCCCGGGTCGTCCGGGAAGTCCTGGGCAAGCCGGTCCAGCGTTGCCGCCTCGGCGGCGAAGTCGGTCCCGGCGTACGCGTGGCAGGCCTCGCCGAGCGCCGCCACGGCGACCCGGGTGCTGTCCCGGTCGGTGCTCATCATGTCCACGAACACCTCGCGCAGCTTGCCGTCCCGCAGCGAGTCAGTGATACCGGACAGCTGGGCGGCGGCCAGCGCGTCGAGCAGCGCCACGGTGCGGTCCAGCGGGCGGAAGCCGACCAGGGCCTCGAAGGTGCCGAGGGCAACGAAGATCTCCGGCTTGGGCCACGCGTCGCGGTAGTTCCGCTCCGCGGCGTCCCGCGGCACGCCGACAGCATCCTCGCGCGCGAAGCCGTCCGCGGCCTGCTGTGCCGACGGGTGTGCCTGGATCGACAACGGCTGCGCGGCCGCGAGGATCTTTGCCAGGAACGGGAACCGGCCGCCGTACCGCTGCGCCACCTCGGCCCCCAGTACCGCGTCCGGGTCCGCTGTCACGGCGTCGTACAGGTTGTTGCCGGAGGCAAGCACAGACGGGGCGGACTCGTGCGCACCCATCCACAGCTCGGCCTGCGGCTCGCCGGTCGGCTCGGTGCCGAGCATGGACGGGATCGCGTCCGGCGACCCCCAGGCGTAGTCGCGGACCGTGTTGTGGAGCAGGCTTACCATCCGCGCGCCTCGTCCGCCTTGCCGCCGAAGGTGCCGAGCCCGATGCCGAGGTACGCCGCGGCGTACCGCCCATGGTGCATCAGCGCCGCGTAGCGGGTCACGTCCGTGCCGACCGCGTGCCCGAGCACGTGTACCCGGATGTCGTGCTGCTCGGCGGTCTCCATCAGCCGCTTCCGGCTGTCCACCACCTGCGGCTCGTCCGCGCCGTCGTCCAGCACGACCAGCCCGGGCCTGAGCTGCTCGCCGTCAGCGAACCCGTCCGCGAACAGGTCCCGCGGCGGCTGGCTCGCCAGCACCGGCAGCAGGTGCTCGGCATCGGCCGCGAGTGCCGGTCGTCCGCTGGCCAGCCGGACCGCCTCCACGACCCGGCGCGCGGCCCGGGCGGACAGCACCGAGCCGCCCCAGATCAGCGGCAGCGCGTCGGCCAGCATCAGCGCCAAGTCCTTGGCCGGGTTCGCAGCGACGTCCAGCTGCGGGGAGCATGCCACCGCCACCTCGTCCAGCGTGTCCGCGACGGCGGCCGCCTCGACCGCCGGTCCGAGGTCGAGCTGGTGCAGCGCCTGCAGCACCGCGACCGCGGTCGCGAGCGCGTCGTCGGACTGCGACGGCAGCCGGATCGCGTGCCGCGCTCCCGCGGCCAGCCCGGCGACCTGGGACGCCTCCGGCGAGGCCACCAGGAGACCGCAGCCGCGCCGGGTCGCCTCGGCGACCGCGGACGTGGCGCCCGGGTCCTCCTTCGAGCCGGCCAGTACGACGACCAGGTCGAGCGCACCGGACCAGCCCGGCAGTCCCGGCCCGGGCCAGGCCACGAACGGCACCGGGCAGACCGGTTCGAGCACCGCGCGGACCAGCCGGGCGTCCCGGCCGGCGGCCACCACCGCGCGCGGCCGGAAGCCAGCGTCCGGGCCGAGCCCCTCCAGCGCCGGGGCGGCGGCGTCGATCTCGGCCCGGACCCGCGCACCGGCACCGGCCAGGTCGCGGAGCAGGTCGTCGGCGCCGGCCAGGGCGACCGGGTCGTCCAGCCGGGTGTCGTCGAACTGCTCGGTCATGACCGGTCGGCGCGCGGGTCGCGCGCCTCGTCCACCAGCAGCACCGGGATGTCGTCGCGCACCGGGTACGCCAAGCCGCACTCGGAGCTGGTGCAGACCAGCTCGTCGGCCGCGTCGTCCACCGCCAGGGTGGCGCGGCACTTGGGGCAGACCAGGATGCTCAGCAGGTCCGGGTCGAGGTTCACAGCCATGCTCAACGCTCCTTGCTCACTCTCGGTCCGGGAGCGGGATCCCGGTGATCTGTGCCAGCACCTCGTCGCGGACCGACTCCATCGTGGCATCGTCCTCGGCCTCGACGTTCAGCCGGAGCAGCGGCTCGGTGTTCGAGGCGCGGACGTTGAACCACCACACCCGGGCGTCCACGGTCAGGCCGTCCAGATGGTCGACACTGACGCCCTCGCGGCCGGCGTACGTCTTCTCGATCGCGGCGACCACGCCGGCCTGGTCGTCGACCTGGCTGTTGATCTCGCCGGACTCCGAGTAGCGGGTGTACGCCGCGAACAGCTCACTCGCCGGCCGGGCCTGCTCGCCGAGCGCGGCCAGCACGTGCAGTGCCGCCAGCATCCCGGTGTCGGCCCGCCAGAAGTCGCGGAAGTAGTAGTGCGCGGAGTGCTCGCCGCCGAAGACCGCGTCGGTGCGCGCCATCTCGGCCTTGATGAACGAGTGCCCCACCCGGCTGCGGACCGGGCGGCCGCCGTGCTCCGCGATGATCTCCGGCACGGCGCGGGAGGTGATCAGGTTGTGGATGACCGCCGCGCCCGGGTGCTTGGCCAGCTCGCGGGCCGCCACCAGCGCGGTGACCGCGGACGGGCTCACCGGCTCGCCGCGCTCGTCGATGACGAA
>DASRHY010000028.1:0-7020 GCA_035650275.1 Kribbellaceae bacterium
TACACCGAGGGTCGCGGCGTACCGGTGCTGGTAGCCGTCGAGCAGGACGCCTCCGGCAAGGCCTGGGACCTGGCGCTCTCGTACGCCAAGGGCATCGGCGGCCTGCGGGCCGGCGGTATCAAGACCACCTTCACCGAGGAGACCGAGACCGACCTGTTCGGTGAGCAGGCCGTCCTCTGCGGTGGCGTGTCGGCGCTGATCCAGGCCGGCTTCGAGACGCTGACCGAGGCCGGCTACCAGCCCGAGGTCGCGTACTTCGAGTGCCTGCACGAGCTCAAGCTGATCGTCGACCTGATGTACGAGGGCGGCATCGCGAAGCAGCGCTGGTCGGTGTCCGACACCGCCGAGTACGGCGACTACGTGTCCGGCCCGCGGATCATCGACGACTCGGTGAAGGCGCGGATGCGCGACGTACTGGCCGAGATCAAGGACGGCACGTTCGCCGCCCGGTTCATCGCGGACCAGGACGCCGGAGCGCCGGAGTTCGCCGAGTTCCGCAAGAAGAGCGAGGAGCACCCGATCGAGGCGGTCGGCAAGGAGCTGCGCGGCCTGATGGCGTGGGTCAAGTCGCACGACGACGACTACATCGAGGGCAGCGCCGCCCGCTGACCCCGCGGCCCATTGCGTCCGAAGGAGTGACGGCACCGTCCGCCACTTCTTCGGACGCAGTTGTTCTGGGGCCTGGCAGAATCACCGTGCGTGAGTGACGATGCCGGGCGGGGAGGGGCGATGGGCGACGACGGGCTGCGGGAGCTGCCGCGTCCGCCGCGCCGCGTGCCACCCGGCGCGGAGTCCGGTACGACGCGCACGCGGACCGCGATCGAGGCCCGGCCGGGTCGGCCGCAGCAGTCCCGCCCGCCCGCGCGGCCGCCCCGCGCGTGGTACCTGCTGCCGCTGCTGCTCGCCGTGCTTCTCGCCGGCGCCGGAACCGGCTGGCTGGTCCGTGAACGCGCCGACCGCTTCGACCTGGGGGAGATCCGCGACGAGGCCGGTCCGGCGGTGGTCCGGGTCCGGGCCTCGTCCTGTTCCGGTACCGGCCTGGCCACGGGCCTACTGATCGACGACACTCGCGTACTGACCATGGGCTCCGTGCTCACCGGCCCGGTGTCGGTCGCGATCGAGACCGCGGACGGGCGGGTCCGGCCGGTCCGGGTGGACGGCATCGACAAGGCCGGCGTGGCCAAGCTGGAGGTGCTCGGCGACCCGCTCGGGATCCGGCCGGTGCCGCTCGCCGAGACCACTCCCGCCGACGGGCTCGACGTACCGGTGCTGGGCTACGTCGACGGCCGCCAGGACATCGATCTGTACGGGATCACGCCGGGCGGCGGGGCGGATCTGGCCGGCATCACCAGCCGGCTGCCGCCCGATGCGGCGGGCTCGCCCGTGCTCGACCGCCAGGGCCGCGCGATCGGCCTGCTCACGCAACCCTCGGCGACCGGGACCCGAGCGGTCGGCCTCGATGTACTCCGCGAGTTCAAGAGTGGCTCCCGGCGGGTGGACTTCGCGCCCCGGCCGGAGGACTGTACCGAGGCGAAAGGCCCGCAGGCACCCGTCGTACCCGTGCTGGATGGTCCGAACGGTGAGCAGGCCGAGGAGGCGCAGCGGCTGCTCGGCGACTACCTGACGGCGCTGAACCGGCACGACGAGGAGCGCGTGCATGACCTGTTCACGGGCTACCTGGAGGAGGACGACGGCCAGTCGATCGCCAACCTGACCAAGCGCTACCGGATGCAGTACACGTTCGGCGCGGTGATCCGGAACGTGCAGGAGGAGGAGAACGGTGCGCGGGTCCAGATGACGCACACGTCGCTCAAGCAGCCGACGCCGGACACCGGCAACCTGTACTGCCTGCGCTACGACATCGCCTACGACCTCGACCGAGTCGACGGCGAGCTGCGGATCGCCAATGTCGCGCCGGCCCGGACCAACGAGCGGTCGTGGCGCCCATGCACCACCGACTGAGCCCGTCCGTACCGCGACCCGGTCCGCGGATCGTGCCCACCGACCCGGTAGCATCGAGTGCGCGGGCACAGCGCGGTGCTCTGAATCTGCCGAGCCCAACCGCCCTGACTGCTGAGGACTTCACATGACATCCCCTGCAACACCCGGTGCCCGTCCTGTCGTGCTGATCGCCGAGGAGCTGTCCCCGGCGACGGTCGACGCGCTCGGACCCGACTTCGAGGTCCGGAAGGCCAACGGCGCCGACCGCGCCGAGCTGCTGACCGCGATCGCCGACGTGGACGCGATCCTGGTGCGCTCCGCGACCAAGGTCGACGCCGAGGCGCTGGCCGCGGCGCGCAGGCTGAAGGTCGTCGCCCGGGCCGGAGTCGGCCTGGACAACGTGGACGTCAAGGCAGCAACCCAGGCCGGCGTGATGGTCGTGAACGCGCCGACCTCGAACATCGTCAGCGCCGCCGAGCTCGCCGTGGCGTTGCTGCTGGCCGCCGCACGGAGGGTGCCGGCCGCGGACAAGTCGCTCAAGGGCGGCGAGTGGAAGCGCAGCAAGTACACCGGCGTCGAGCTGTACGAGAAGACCGTCGGCATCGTCGGCCTCGGCCGGATCGGCATTCTGGTCGCCCAGCGGCTGGCCGCGTTCGGGATGAACGTGATCGCGTTCGACCCGTACGTGCAGGCCGGCCGGGCAGCGCAGATGGGTGTCCGGCTCGCCACCCTGGACGAGCTGCTCCGGGTCAGCGACTTCATCTCCGTGCACCTGCCGAAGACGCCGGAGACGATCGGGCTGATCGGTGACGAGGAGCTGCACAAGGTCAAGCCCGAGGTGATCGTCGTCAACGCGGCCCGTGGCGGCATCGTCGACGAGCACGCGCTCTACACCGCGCTGAAGGAAGGCCGTGTGGCCGGCGCGGGAGTCGACGTTTTCGCGTCCGAGCCGTGCACCGACTCACCGCTGTTCGAGTTCGACAACGTGGTGGCCACCCCGCACCTCGGAGCGTCCACCGACGAGGCGCAGGAGAAGGCCGGTATCGCGGTCGCCAAGTCCGTCCGGCTCGCGCTGGCGGGCGAGCTGGTGCCGGACGCTGTGAACGTCCAGGGCGGCGTGATCGCCGAGGACGTCCGGCCGGGGATCGCGCTGACCGAGAAGCTCGGCCGGATCTTCACCGCGCTGGCCGGCGGCGTCGCGCAGCAGCTCGACGTCGAGGTCCGCGGCGAGATCACCCAGTACGACGTGAAGGTGCTGGAGCTGGCCGCGCTCAAGGGCGTGTTCGCGGATGTCGTCGAGGAGAACGTGTCCTACGTGAACGCGCCGCTGCTCGCCGCCGAGCGCGGGGTCGAGGTCCGGCTGGTGACCGACCACGACAGCCCCGAGTACCGCAACCTGATCACGCTGCGCGGCACCCTCGCCGACGGTGAGCAGGTCTCGGTGTCCGGCACGCTGGTCGGCGTACGCCAGTCCCAGCGGCTGGTCGAAGTGGACGGCTTCGACGTCGAGGTCGAGCTGACCGAGCACCTGGCGTTCTTCAGCTACGAGGACCGCCCGGGCATCGTCGGCCAGGTCGGCCGGATCCTCGGCGAGGCCGACGTGAATATCGCCGGCATGCAGGTCAGCCGGGACCGCAAGGGCGGCAAGGCCCTGGTCGCGCTCAGCATCGACTCCACGATCCCGCCCGCCGTGCTGCAGGAGATCTCCACCGCCGTCGAAGCCGACACCGCCCGCACCGTCGACCTCAAGGACTGACCCGCCCCGGCCGTCCCATCGCGCGTCGTCCCCGCTCGACCCACCCCTGATATTCGCGTGGTTCACCACGCGAATTGTTGGGCGAGGGCTGGGCGTCGCGGCCTGGCCGCCGGGTGGGCTGGCGGCCGGTTGGGCTGGGGCGGCGTGGACTAGCGGCGGGTGGCGAGGAGGACGGAGGCGTCGGCGGCGACCATCACCTCGACGGTGGTGAAGCGGGAGTCGGTGAGCCAGTCCTGGCGCAGGGTGTCGACCCGGCCCTCGTACATCGGCGGCCAGCCGACCGACGGGGTGAAGTCGTCCAGTACGACGAACCCGCCCGGCTCGACCGCCTCCGAGACCACGTCCCGGCCGGACAGCTTGGCCTCGCGGGCGTCGACGAACAGCAGCGCGAACGGTCCCCGCTCCAGCAGCGCGGTCCAGTCGGCCTCCAGCACCTCGATCGCGTCGTCGTCGGCGAACAGGTCCGCGACCGCCTTGGCCAGGCCCGGGTCGCGCTCGGCGGTGACGACGTGGCTGCCTTCGGTGGCGCCGCTGCGCAGCCAGGCGGAGCCGACCCCGCAGCCGGTACCGAGCTCGCCGAGGGTTCCGTGCCGGGACGCGGCCAGCGTGGCCAGCAGCCGGCCGGTCTCGCTGCGGGTGGAGCTGACGAATCCGCGTCGGCCGGACAGGCTCAGGGCCGCGGACACCAGCGGCGGCAGTTCAGGGGGCGCGCTCACGGGGCGACACTCTCACAGAGCGAGCCGTTGACGAGTGCACCCATGCCCGCATTCCGAGACGTCCTGCCCGAATACTGGTGATCACGCAGCGTCTGGGGGTACCGTCGGCCCATCATGCTGTTCCGGGTACGCATTCTTCGCTGCCGCGCCGGGGTCCGCTGAGGCCGACTCCCCGGTGCGGGTTCGGCGTTCTCGCCAGTTGCGTCGGCCGGACGAGTTCCACAGCAGCGAAGAACACCTGGGGAGAACAGCATGTACGACATGTATCCGGCATCCTGGCGCGTCGTCGACGACACAGGAAATCCTGGGCGCAAAGCGCACCGGCAGCGCCGTGCCGACCGTGAACAGGATCGCGAGGCCGTCCAAGAGGCGATGAACCGCCGCGACAACGGGGGAGAACCCACCCAGTGAGCACCCAGTCCTACACCGTGGCCGTCGTCGGCGGCGACGGCATCGGTCCCGAGGTCACCAGCGAGGCGCTCAAGGTGCTCGACGCGGTCGCGGCGTCCGCGGGCGTCGCCTTCGAGCGGACCGAGTACGACCTCGGCGCGCGCCGCTGGCACTCGACCGGCGAGACGCTGCCTGACAGCGTGCTCGAGGAAGTGCGCCAGCACGACGCGATCCTGCTCGGCGCGGTCGGCGACCCGACGGTCCCGTCCGGGGTGCTGGAGCGGGGGCTGCTGCTCAAGCTGCGGTTCGCGCTCGACCACTACGTGAACCTGCGCCCGTCGAGGATCTACCCGTCGATCGGCTCGCCGCTGGCGAACCCCGGTGAGGTCGACTTCGTCGTGGTCCGCGAGGGCACCGAGGGACCGTACGTCGGCAACGGTGGCGCGCTCCGGGTCGGCACGCCGGCCGAGATCGCGACCGAGGTCAGCGTGAACACGGCGTACGGCGTCCAGCGCGTCGTGCGGGACGCCTTCGCCCGTGCGCAGGCCCGGTCGCGCAGGAAGCTCACGCTGGTGCACAAGAACAACGTGCTGGTGCACGCCGGTCACCTGTGGAGCCGCACGGTCGACGCGGTCGCCAAGGAGTTCCCGGAGATCACCGTGGACTACTTGCACGTGGACGCCGCGACGATCTTCCTGGTCACCGACCCGGGCCGGTTCGACGTGATCGTCACCGACAACCTGTTCGGTGACATCATCACCGACCTCGCGGCCGCGGTCACCGGCGGCATCGGGCTCGCCGCGAGCGGCAACATCAACCCGGAGAAGACCGCTCCCAGCATGTTCGAGCCGGTGCACGGCTCCGCGCCCGACATCGCCGGTCAGCAGAAGGCCGACCCGACGGCGGCGATCCTGTCCGCCGGGCTGCTGCTCGACCACCTCGGCCTCACCGACGCCGCACGCTCCGTCGAGACCGCGGTCACCGCCGACATCGAGGAGCGCGGGACCACCCCGCGCACCACGAGCCAGGTCGGCGACGCGATCGCCAAGCGCGCGGCAGGCTGAGGATGACCCGCACCGGCTCTCGCACCGCCCGATTCACCTGGGTTACGGTGCGAACATGAGCGCCGATCTGAAGTTCACCGTTGAGCCCACCACCCATCCGGCCAGCGACGACCAGCGCGCCGAGATCCTGGCGAACCCGGGATTCGGACAGAGCTTCTCCGACCACATGGCGATCGCCACGTGGGATGCGGAGAACGGCTGGCACGACGCCAAGATCACCGCCTTCGGACCGCTGCAGCTGTCCCCGGCCACCGCGGTGTTCCACTACGCCCAGGAGATCTTCGAGGGGTTGAAGGCGTACCGCCACCCCGACGACTCAGTCTGGGCGTTCCGGCCCGAGGCCAACGCGGCCCGGTTCGAGAGGTCCGCCAAGCGCCTGGCCCTGCCGACGCTGCCGTCCGAGGTCTTCCTGGACGCGATCAACCAGCTGGTCACCCTCGACAAGGACTGGGTGCCGAGCGGCGGCGAGACCTCGCTGTACCTGCGCCCGTTCATGTTCGGGTCCGACCCGTACCTCGGCGTCCGGCCGTCCGCGCAGGCCACGTTCTGCGTGATCACCTCGCCGGCCGGCTCGTACTTCCCTGGCGGGGTGAAGCCGGTCCGGATCTGGCTCAGCGAGGAGTACACCCGCGCAGCCCCCGGGGGTACCGGTGCGGCCAAGTGCGGCGGCAACTACGCGGCCTCGCTGGTCGCGCAGGCCGAGGCCGCCGAGAACGGCTGCGAGCAGGTCGCCTTCCTCGACGCGGTCGAGCGCAAGTGGGTCGAGGAGCTCGGCGGGATGAACCTGTACTTCGTCCTCGACGACGGCAGTGTGGTCACGCCCGAGCTGACCGGCTCGATCCTCGAGGGTGTCACCCGGGACTCGATCCTCAAGCTGGTGACCGACCTCGGCTTCCACGTCACCGAGCGGAAGGTCTCGATCGACGAGTGGCGCGACGGTGCGGCCGCCGGCAGGATCCGCGAGGTGTTCGCCTGCGGTACCGCCGCGGTGATCACGCCGGTCGCCCAGCTCAAGTGGCACGGCGGCGAGGTGCAGATCGCGGACGGCGGGACCGGCCCGGTCACGACGAAGGTGCGCAAGTCCCTGCTCGACGTGCAGTACGGCCGCAGCGCCGACACCCACGGCTGGATGACCCGGATCTGCTGAGGCGTC
>DASRHY010000029.1:0-12212 GCA_035650275.1 Kribbellaceae bacterium
CGGCGAATCATGGCAGGCAGGTGCTTTGGGGTGGGCGGCCGAACACCGGCAGCAGCACGATGGGTCGGCGGCGAAGCCGGCCCAGGCGGGCACACAGGTCGGCCAGGGCGAACGGATCGGGATGGGTGGCCGCGGCGAGAATGTCGCTGCGGTTGCGGTGTGGTGTCGCTGGACGCGAGTGGGTGCTGGTGAGCATGACGGGATATCCCCCCGGACGGTGAGTTGAAGGGTGATCGGATGGCCTGGAACATGCCTGGAGACATGTCTGAAGACACTGTGGACAGTCGGTGGACAGTCGATGGTTGGGCGGGCAGCCGGGCGCAGCGAACCCCCCACAACGCAGCCCCCTGCGCGTGTGTGCTGGGATCTCGCTGCTGCCGCCCCGATTGGGGGGTGGCGCCCGGCTGCCCTGTTCCCCGGGTAGGGTCAGCGCCGGCCCGCGGTGTGGCGGTCGACGGGGAGCGACGGCCAGATGAGGCGGTTGCGGCGCTGCCCGCCCGACGCGGCGATCGGGCCGCCCGGGGAGCTGGCCGACAACGCCGGCGGCGTCTGCGCCATGGTTGCCGTCGTCGGCGGCGTTGCGGTTGGCTTGGCACGGGCGACGAGGTCCACCGGCGAGGTGGCGGCCACCGGGCCGCACCCGGCCGCCGTGCCGGCGTCGCGCCTGCCGGCCTCTACAGTGGACCGGTCACCCATCGCAGCCTCCTTCCCTTGTCAGGTACGGCTGTCGACTCTTCGGGTTCCGCGGTAGCGGTGGTGGGAAGCCGTACCTGTAGAAGACTGCACGCGACCACGAGACAGTTCCAGCACACTTTCACTAGTACTACTGGCCACTAGCACCTGTTTGGCGCTCGCCGCCGAGAATCGCGTGCAAATAGTGAAAAGGCCGCCGGCGTGGGGGGTGACTGCCCTCACCCAACAAAGAGGGTTGATCCAACACGGCAGACCGTCG
Organism: Kribbellaceae bacterium; assembly: GCA_035650275.1. Taxonomy (GTDB): domain Bacteria; phylum Actinomycetota; class Actinomycetes; order Propionibacteriales; family Kribbellaceae; genus DASRHY01. Next base: position 953 of record DASRHY010000029.1, read on the forward strand.
ACAATGGACGCTTTGGGAGGTGCCTGGAGAACGCCCAATGCTCATGGGGGGAAGTAACCATGCGTTCACCAGCCAACCACACACAGCCAATCCCTGCCTCGACGCCCGCCGCGGTTGCCGACACCCGCACCGACGGCACCACGCGGCCCGGGCAGGGAGGCCGGCCGTGACCGGCCGCCCGCCCCACCCCAGCCCGGACTTTCCCGACCTGACCGCAAGCGGGGAACTGCGGTGGCTGATGCGTGCCTGGCGGGACCGGCTGGACCGCCGAGCCATGCCGATCCGTTCCGGCCTGCCGCGCCGGCCGGCCAGGATCACCCAGTATGCGATGGCCCGGCGGGTCGGGTTCTCCCCGGCCTGGTACCGCAACCTGGAGTACGGGGTGCGCGCCGGCTACTCCGACGCGTTCCTCGACAAGGTCGCCCGCGTCCTCGGCCTGGACTCCGACGAGCGGCACGTGCTCTACCTGCTGGCCACCGGGCGGTCCCCCGCCCCCCGAGCCGGCGCACCCGGCGTGGTCACCGACCTCGTCGCCGAGATCGTCCAGGCGGTACCGTGGCCGGCCTACATCGTCGACGCCGCCTGGGACGTGCAGGAACACAACCCGGTCATGGACCAATGGTTCCCCGACCTTCGCGCAGTCGGCAACATCATGCGGCTGGCGTTTTGCACCAACGCCCGCCGCCAGCTCATCGACTTCGAAACCGACTGGGCCCCGGCCCTAGTCGGTCAGATGCGGGCCGCGCTGGCCCGCTGGCAGACCCACCCCAGCCTGCCCCAGCTCATCGCCGACATCCTCGCCACCAACCCGCTAGCCAGACGGCTATGGGACCAGCCCGTCATGCGCATCCACACCGACGGCGAACGCCGCCGCCTGCACCTGCCCGGCAGCTCCCATCCCCAGCACATCGAGGTCGTCGGCTTCAGCCTGCTACGCGCCGAAAACCTCCGCATGATCATCCTCATGCCGGTCCCGGCACCGCCCGCACCCGCAGCTCCCGCCACCCCGGTACCCCCAGCCGGCCCAACGCAAGGCCAGCCCAGGTGATCGCGGCGTGGCCCGCTACCCGGCGCGACGCCCAACCTCCACACGGCCTCCCCGGCGAACACCGGCCCTGACGCGGACCCCGTCGCTGGCTCGCCATACGAAGCCTGCAACCCGCAGATGCACCACGGTAAGGATGCCGACCGGCCGCACTACGGGTCGGCGGTACAGGTGAGGTCTGCGCGCGGCGGTACATCGCGGGCCGACAGCTCGGGCCGCAGCCGGACGAACCGTGGCTGGAGTCGCCGCCGGCCGTACTCGAAGCCGCATCGCCTGCACCTCCGCGACCACGGTCAGCTCAACCGGGCGGCCGAGCGGCCCAGACCATACCGGCGACAGCTGCACCGGCCACGGATGATCCATCGCCGTCCCGGCCACGGCTGGCCGGAGCCAGGCGACGCCAGGTCGCGGCGCTGGTAGTCGACCAGAGGTGTTGACCTGCCCACGTAGCGCAGCCGGCCGGACTCGTCCAAAGGCCCAGCAACACCGCCTCCGGGCGGAACAGCGTGCCAGTGACCCCACCGATGATGGCCTCCGTCGTCCACCTGGCGCGCAGCTTGGCCCCCAACTGCATCAAGCAGACGGGCAAACGACCCTCGCTTGGGGGCGGGCCGAGCACCCCGTGGCTACGTTCGCGAAAACCGGAGCCAGATGCTCGTCAGTTTGCAGGCCACCTGGCCCGACGTTCCAGAACGAATGTTCGTGGGAACCGACACAATTGTCGATCATGGGCTGGCGCTGATCGCCGAGCAACCAGCCGCATCCGTCACTCTCCGTAAGTTGGATCAGCATAATTCCGTCTCGCGGGTGCACGGATCTGCCGATGTCCGCGCACGTGATCTTCGTGTCGTATCGGTGCCGCACTGCGATTTCGGGGTGGTCGCCGCGATGCGCGAGCAGTTCGCCTGGCTGGTCGGCGACCCCGCGACGTCGCGGCCGCTCTCCCGCCTTAGGCCGGTTGGCTACGAATCAGCCTGCACCGTTCCTTCGTCAGGCCGTGGGCCGGGATCCCACGGAGCTGGCATGAGGCGCCGGAGATCGGTCCATTGGCCGGAGCGTCGGAGGCCGCCGACCAGTTCGACCGCGTCGGTCGTGGTCTGGCTGGCCTCCCGGCCGGTGTAGAAGTCGGCGGGGATGGGCTGGGTGGTGTACCTCCAGTCGGCTCTGATCTGGAGCAGTTCGCGCGCTTTGCGGGGAAGGTCTCGTAGCGGGCCGCGTAGTTCCTTGGCGGAGACGTGCGCGATGCCGTTCGCGTCGATGTCGATGATCACCTCGACGAGCGGGGTGCCGGCGGGCGTGGCGGCGAGGCCGGACAGTTCGAGGAGTGCGATGCTCGCGTTCTGTTCCGCGTCGGCATGATCGCCTTCGACGATGTGGAAGACCATGTGGGTCTGGCCGGTCCGCGTGGTCGCGACGACGGTCGAGGTGAGCGTGGGAATGGTGCGGTTGCGCTTGACGATCGTCGTAGTCCTGCCGGGCTGGGTCTGCACGCCGATGGTCATCGGGATGACGTCGAGGAGCAGGACGTCTTTGACATGGCCGGTCAGGACGCCCGCCTGGAGGGTGGCGCCGGTGACGACGCCCTCGGGAATGAGGCCGCGATAGGCCTGTTTGCCGCGGGTGAGCCGGCGCATCAGGCCCGCGATGGCGGGCATCCTGGTGGCGCCGCCGACCAGCACGATGTGGTCGACGTCCGGCAGGGCCATCCCGGCGTCCGCGACGGCCTGCTCGACCGGGCGGACACAGCGTTCGAGGATGTCCCGGGTGACGGTTTCGAACTCGTTCCTGGTGACCGTCTCGTTCACATGCAGTGGGCCGTCCGGGCCGGTGGTGAGGTACGGGAGCCGGACGTCGGCCACGACGGCGGACGACAGCCCGATCTTCGCCGCCTCGGCCGCTTCGAGCAGCCGGTGCTGCGCGGTGGGGTCGCCGGAGACGCTGACGCCGTAACGTTCGTGGATCCGGCGCGCCAGATGCTCGGCGAGGCGCCGGTCCCAGTCGTCGCCGCCGAGGTGGTTGTCGCCTGATGCGGCCTTGACCTCGCAGATGCCGTCGGCGATCTCGATGAGCGACACGTCGAGGGTGCCGCCGCCGAGGTCAAACATGAGCGCGGTGGCCTCCGCCGCGCGGTTGAGCCCGAAGGTCATCGCGGCGGCGGTCGGCTCATTGATCATGCGGAGCACCTTGATCCCAGCGGCTTCGGCGGCCCTGACCAGTGCGGCGCGCTGAGCTCGCCGGAAGTATGCCGGAACGGTGACGATCGCGCCGCGGAACGGCCTGCCCAGGTACGCCTCGGCGTCCTCGCGGAGTCGGGCGAGGATATGCTGCGCTACCTGTTCGGCGGTGAGCCGGAGGTCGCCGCGGGTGATGCTCCATTCGGTGCCGAGCTTGAGCTTGACCGAACGCACCGTGTAGTCGGGGTTGGCCAGGGCCTGTCGCCTGGCTGCCGTGCCGACCAGGACCTGGCCGTCCGCGCCGATGGCGAGCAGGCTCGGCGTGGTCAGCGCCCCTTCGAGGTTCGGGACCAGGCGCACGTCGTCGCCCTCGAGGACGGCGATTGACGAGTTGGTGGTGCCGAAGTCGATCCCGACGGGCACGTCACCGGCCGCCGGCCGACGCGGCGGCGCCGGCCGGCCGGTCGGCCGGGTCCTGGGCAGGTCGCCGAGGCCGCGCGCGTGCCACAGTTCGCGGGCGCGGCGGGCCACCTCGCGGTCGATGTCGACGACGAGGCCAAGCAACGCGGTGCGGGCGGCCTCGCGGGTCTGCTCGCGGACGCTGCCGAGGAGTCGCTCCACCAGATGCAGGCTGCCGATTCGTTTCCACGGCTGTGGATCGGTTACGGCGCCGCGCATCTCGGCGAGCAGGTCGCTGTCCACATGGCGCGGACTGCGGGCCAGATAGATGGCGCCCTGGGCACTGTCCACGCTGAGCGTCGGAGTTTGCCCCGGCACGCGCTGGCGGACCTGCTCGTGGACGTACTCGTACAGCTCGTCGACGGAGACCAGCCCGTCACCGTCGAGGTCGGCTGACCCGTCCCGCAGCCCATGCACCACAGCGGAGGTGAAGACTGACGGTTGCGACCGGGCCCGGCTCGACCGGATGTTTTGCTCGCCCTCATGCGCGTACTGCAGGGAGGTCGACGCGGTGAGCACCATGCGCCCGTTGCCCGCGAACGGTTCGGCGACGTCCACTGTGGGCGTCGGCCCGGAGCGGCGCAGGGTATTGATGGTGAACGCCCCGCTGTAGCAGCAGTCCAGCATGAGCACGATGCGGCGGCTGCGGCTCTGCGCCATCCGGTCGGCCACGAATTCGGCCGAGACTGCGGTGGATCCCGGGAAGTCCCGCTCGGTGTCGCGCACCACGAAGTAGAGCCGGTTGCGCAGGTCCTTCCAGCCGTGCAGCGACATGTGCAGTAGGAGCAGGTCGTCGGACCGGGCGGTGTCGAAGAACGCCTCCAGGGCGCGCATCACTGCGCGCTGCTCGGTGTCCACCAGCTGATCGACGGCGAAGTCACCGATCGACGGGTCGGCCAGCACCGCGGCCAGCGCCGCCGCGTCGGCCGCCGCCGCGGGGAGATCCTCGAAATGCTCATCCTCGTATCGACTGTTGGCGATGATGAGCGCCCGGTTGGCCACCTAACCGTCCGCGTGCCGGCGCAGGAAATCCTCGAGCGCCCGCTGCCGCATCGCATCCGACGCGCCGGTCAGCTCCAACTCATCCGAGCCGATCTTCAGCCGGATCGTGCCCGAACGCCGGCGCGCCAGCCAGTCGTGCACCAAGCCGATCAACATGGGCAACGTCGCGCCGCTGCCACCCACCGCCACCAGCAACGCGCCCAGCTCCACACCACCCGTCGCCCGCGTGCCAGGCGGAGCCGGCCCGTCCGACACCCGCTCGACCTGGTCGAGGTGGAGATGGCTCAGCTCAGCGATCAGGTACTGGAGGTCTTCCTCGACGCGCTCCTGATCGTCATCGTCGCCCTCCAGGACCAGCAGGATCGATGCGCCATCCACAGACACCACCACCTCCCACACACGACACGTCGATCACACCAGACAGCAGCACCCTGGAGCCGCCAGATTACCGACACACATTCGGAGGTCATGGCGGGCGCCAGCACCGGCCCATGCCGGACGGTGGCAGCGACCAGGAGGCTCTCGGGGTGTCGTTCAACCGATGTCCTCGAATCCGGACAGCCAATCCCGGTGCGGCGTTGATCAGCGGGCCCGCGGTCACCGCCAAGGTCATGTGCACTGATTCGATGAAGGGGCGGGGCCTCCGCTCCTCGTGACAGTCGCCCCCGGTCGGGGGTTTCCTGTGGATTGTCACGGTCCACAACGACGAAGGAGGCCCCTGTGGGCGAGTATGACGGCCAAGCCGTGGCTGTCGATGGCGGTAGCGAGAGAGATCCGGGCGATGGGACCGGATGCGACCCCACCGATGTCGACCAGCGGATCACCGGGCGTTCGTACCGGTTCGCCATTCTGCATGATCCGCGAATCGCGGCATGGGCGTGAGGTGGTCAACCGAGTGCGTTGACGCCGATCTCGTGCTGTTCGTTGTTCACTAATGGTCAGGTTGAATGATCTGTCGGTGATGCGTCGCAGCCTCTCTGCCATGGCGGGACGTGTGGCTAGTGTTTCCTAACGGCTGCCACCGACGGAGGACCCATGTCTCGGAATCCCGTGGCGCGCCTGCTGGCCACCCTGGTCGGCATCGCCGCCTGCCTCACGCCCGTACCGGCGCTGGCCGATCCGGCCTCGCCCACTGTCCTGTCCCTTCCCGATGTCACGACGATCAAGGATGACATCCAACACCACATCGAATTGATCGGAGCCAGTGAGATATCCGTTGCGGATGCTCGCGTCGAGCTGCGCCTGGACTACCAGGCAATATCCCGGTTCGCCGCAGTTACCGCCGGGTCGGCGCATTGCGCGTCTCGCAACTTCGTCCTCACCTGCGCCAACACCGTGGACCTCGTGGCCGGGCAAAACGTGCTGGCCGCGGTGCTCGTCAAGTCCACCGCGGCGGCGAAGGTCGGCGACCACGGAGCCATGCTGCTGACCGGATCCGTCAACGGAGTCGCCGCGCACGGGGCCACCGCAACCGTGACGATCGACCCGTCGCCGGATCTGGACGCCATCGGCACGACGGTGTATGTCACCGGCCGCGACAAGGTCCGGATCAAGGTGGGTGCCAAGAACGTCGGTACCGCACCATGGCAGCCCCACGACCCGCACGGCGTCGCCGTCTACGTCTATCTCCCGGAGGGCAGTTTCGCCGAGAGCGCGCCGACGTCCTGCGCCGGTTGGGACGCCTCTCCGGAGGGTTGGAACTGGGAATCGCCCGGCCAACCGTCCTACAAGTACGCCTGTATCGCCTACCCGATAAACCCGGGCCAGTCAGTCCTGTTCGAGATGACCATTTCGGTGCCCAGCGCCCGGCCGATCCGCCCGGGCAGCGTGGAGGTATACCTCGGTGAGGGCAACAGGTCCAATGACACGGCGCCCATCGTGCTGCGTGCCAGCGCGGGCGGTGGCGGTGGCGGCCTACCGGTGACCGGCGGGCGCACCAACATCCTCGTCGGCATCGGTGCCGGTCTGCTCCTCACTGGTGCGTTGTTGCTGATGCTGACCCGCCGCCGTGCCACCATGCACCGGCTGCGCCCGGCAGGGCGTACCTGATGGCGACCCGTCTCACCCGCGCCAACAACGGCGCGCGCAGCACTGCCTCAACTACGTACCGTATGGCTCCTCGACGTCCTTAGGCGGGCTCGGATCGATCCGCACGCTCTCGTCGACGACCGGCCCGCCGGTGCGTTCCATCAAGGCGTAGTTGCTCTGCGCCACGAACGTGCGGACGCCGACGGCGCGGCCGGCGGCCAGCAGGTGGTCGATGCCCTCGATGCGCAGCCGGTTGGTGGCAGCCGCCATCCGCTTCACGTTCCGCATCTTCACCGGTCCGCTCAGCGCGGTGAGCTGATGGACGATCACCTCGGGCTCGGCCTTGGCCACCACGTCGGCCACCGCGTCGGGGCCGACCTGTACGCCGAGGCCGCCGGTGTCCGCGTCGGCGCGGTCCTGCAGATCGAGGACGTCGACCTGGAACAGCCGAGTGCCGCCCGCTACCGCAGCCATGCGGAGGCCCCGCGGCCACGGCTCAGGACCTCGCCCCGGGCCACATTGTCGTGTCCGCCGCCGTGATCCTCGGCTGTGCGGTAGCGCGTGACTGAACCCATTCAGGTGCGCGGATCTGCCGCTGCCAGCGCAGGTTGCCGGAGAGCGCTCGCGACTGTTCGTGACGTTTCCGGCGCAGTTGCCCTCCTGCATCATCCGGGTGCTCGTAGCTGCAGATCATGGACGCTGCGCGTGCAGTCACTCCCAAAGATCGTTTCCGTCCGCGCCTGACGGCTGCGTGGCAAGGAGTGACTTATGCAGGGCGGAAATCGCCCGGCCGGTCAGTGCCCCGTTGCCGTCGGTCTCCATCAGGGACCAGCCCGGACCTTCGGGTGCGACCTCCCAGTCAATCCCCGGATCGAGAATCCCGACCATAGCTACCATCGCATCGTACGCGGCAGCGGGCCACCAGCAGCACGTCGTGCGGGTTCGCCCCGGTGGCCAGCAAACGCCTGGCGGGCTCCATCTGCCCCAGCGAGCCGGGTTCCATCCACGGGGCGACCACGTCCTGCCCGAGCCGCCGCAGCATCAGGAACCGGGCCATCTGAGCGACAGTTAGCGAAGCGCGTTCAGCTCGTCGAGGGCGCGATGGCCGCGCTTGACCACCCCTGCAACGACATCGTGGCGCCCGAGACGGATGGACCACTCGAGCTGCAGGAGGATCTGTGTCGCTGCGAGCACCGCCGCCCCCTCCCAGCCGACCAGGGCGAGGATTCTCGTCCACAGCCGCCTTCGGACACCGTCCAGCGGATCCTGGAAGGTGTGCCACTGCAGGGTGGTGAGATCAGTCGCCCGCGTGCCGCTACCCGCGTTCTCGATATCCACGACCGCCACCACCGCTGCGTCACGGACCAGGACATTGCTCGGGTTGAGATCGGCATGGACCATTCCAGGTGCCTCTCGTGGTGGTGGGACGTCGGCACACACGAGCCGCAGGCGCTCGACCAAGGCCGACACCACGGAGGAATACCCCGAGAGCCCGGCGACAGCCGATTCCTGACCGGTGGCGACCCGCCAGGCGAACGACCAGTGGTCGTAGGGCTCGGACGCTTGGCCAGCCTGGAGTTCGATGATCTCCATCAGCTGCTCAACGAGGGACGGGGTCAGCTCTGGCACGGGAGCCGCGTCAACGAAGTCCATCAGATGCCATACATGAGTCGCTGTGGCCCCCACTCCGAGCCAGGCCGGGGTGGGATAGCCGCGCCTACGCATGTGCTCGACCACTCTCTGGGCTCGCAACGTCTCGTCCAGGTGGTTGGGGTGTGCCCGGGGCTCTGCTTTGAGCACCGCATTCGCCCTTCCGGCCAACTGGACGCGCATGGCACCCGCAGTGACGCCTCCGGGTAGGCGACTGAGGAGAGTGACCTCTGCCCCGACCACGCTGGCCACGTCGGCCAGGACCTCGGCCGGCAGCTCTTCGGGATGGGTGCCCTGGTTCATCGGCTCGAAGAGCCGATCACCGCTCGGTCGCCGTCTACCACGTAGGTCATTGCCAGCCCGGACTGCGTATGGAAAAGCTCACCCTGATGCTCTCGGATGCGCCGCTCCACGGCGATGAAACCATCGGTCACGTGTCGAGCGTGACGTATAAACCATGGGGCTCCGCAAGTGTCTATACGACGACGAATAGCCGATGCCGGCTCGTACTGACGTCCACGGCGCGGCAGGGCCTGACACATTAATGATCTTCGTTGTTCTGAGAAGCAGGCGTTTTCGTGCGCGCACGGGGTTCCATGGTCGCGCCCGCATGTCGCTCAGCGCGGTGGTGATCCTCGGGGCGAGCCGGCTGATCAGCCGGGACACGGTCGGCTGGGAACAGCCGAACAGCTCGGCGACCAGGGCCTGGGACAGGTTGTGGCGTAGGTAGATCAGTACGACCAGTACCGAGCGGTACGGGCCGACCGCGCGGCGGCGAGCTGGATCCAGGCTGCCGTGGGTGTAGACGGCGATGACGAGGCGGTCGACTTGATCGCTGCTCGGGCCGGCCATAGTCTCGACCCGCGACGGCCGGTCCACGAAGATCGTTTGAGTTCTCACAAGCCAGGTGATCTGCTCGTGGCCGGCCGTCGCGTCCACTATGGACACGTCACAAATCGATCAACCCTGCCGGACCTGGCCCATCGACCCTGAGTGACTGAATAACGTTCTTACTTCGACTTCGCATGATCACCGGACACTACGGCAGCCGACCTCCGGGTACATTAGCGCCGTCACGGCGCCACGAACTCGCCCGTGCGGTCGTACTGCGCCAGCAGTTGCATCGACGTGTCCACGATGGCCGTGTGCGGAGTGGGCAGCTGGTCGGGGTGGAACCAGCCGGCGTCGGTGGTCTCGTCGGTCTGCGTCACCAGCTCGCCGGTCCACGCGGTGGCGAGGAAGACGGTGATGTGGAACTGATAGGTGTGGCCCCACTGGTTGGTTTCTGTGGAGTCGGCGCCGCTGAGGATCGCGATCGGCGCTAGTTTGGTCGGTGTCAGGCCGGTCTCCTCGTTCACCTCGCGAATCGCGCATTGCCGAACCGAGTCGCCCAACTCGAGGCCGCCGGCCGGCACCGCCCAGAGGCCGTTGTCGCTGCGCTTGATCAGCAGGATGCGGCCCTGGTCGTCGCGCAGCAACAGCGGGCGCCGATCATGATCAGCACTTCTTCGTCGCCGGCCAATGCGCGTAGTTTGCCGTGGTAGGACTCCGCCCAGCTCACGCCGCCGAGCCTAGCCAACCGAGGCCCGTAGGGTGATCTGGTGTCCCCGTACGTGCGCACGGTGAAGACCGCGTCGGGTGCCCGGGCGGTCCGCACCGCCCGCCGCTACCGAACCATCCAGATCCAGGCCGGCAACCAGACCATCACCGCCGCCGACCCACTACCCGACGACCTCCGCCGCGCACTCGAGCGCATCCACCACGACGCCAGTGCGCACCAATCTGCCCCAAGTCGGGTCTCACTTCGACTTCGCGTGATCACCGGGCACTACGGCAGCGCTCAACCATGTCCGGTGATCGACCCGCTTGTGGCACACCGCGGCACGAACTCGGAATGGGACAGCTGACGCCTGCCGTCGCTGCTCGGAGCCGTCCTCAAGGCCAAACATCGGGTGTGTCAGAGCCGTCTCGTGGTGAACAGGGTGGTCCCGTAGACCGCGTCGACTTCCTTCCGCTCGGTCTCGGTGAACCCGACCTTGGCCAGCACACGACGAGAAGCGGTGTTCCAGTCCCAGACCGTGGCCCACAGACGTTCGTAGCCGGATGATCTCGCCCAGTCCAGAACCGCCAACGAGGCCTCGGTCGCGTATCCCTGACCCCAGACTCGGCGTAGCAGCTCGAACGCCAGTTCCGGCTCACCTTCCGATCCTCGTCCGCCGTCGATCAGCCCGCAGTAGCCGATGACGTCACGAGCAGCCTTCCGCTCGACCGCCAGCAACCCAATCGTCGATGGCTGGCTGGTGCGGATCCAATCCTCGAGCTCGGCGACCGTGGGGTGTCCGTCCGCGTCGATTCGGCGGTGCGGCGGCACTCGTGGATCACGTTCGGTCCACAGCTCCCGCTGGACGACAGCCTCGGCTACCCGCCAAGGTCTGAGCAGCAGGCGACCCGTCTCGAGTACCACCTCGCGGCCCGGAGTCGCTGCAGCTGCCATGACAGCAACTCTTTCACGGCGAACGCACTGTCACCGCCGCGAACACCAGCGCCGCTTGGACTCGCTCCGGATCCTGGCCACCGAACGCATTAGCTGGCAACCCGCTGAGCCAACCGACCTCGTCGGCGCGGTCGGCCGGGAAGTCACGCCTGACCCTGTTGGCCAACCGCTCGGTGGGAGCAGGCACGACTGAATTCTGGCACCGAGAACAAGAGGGCGAGGAGACAGTGGAAACACACTGTTCTGCCGCCGTCCGGGCGTTACACAGCGCGCGTCGCTAATAGGGGTGTAAGGCCGTGACCGGGTCGGGTTGGTGCAGACTCGGTTGCGGTGGCCGCTGGCAGGTGAGCACTCGGCGTCGCTGGACTGTGAGTCCTTAGCGAAGATCGTGCCCCTGCTGGTGGTCGG
>DASRHY010000030.1:0-40373 GCA_035650275.1 Kribbellaceae bacterium
CGCGGCCAGCGACACGTGGCCGTGGATGTGCAGCCAGCCGCCGAACAGCAGCGTGCCGACGATCGGCACCAGGTACCCGACCTCGACCACCGGGAACCACACCGTGCGGAGGAACAGCGTGTACCGCTCCGCGTCGTACGAACCCTTGATGTCGCGGTCGCCAGTGCGCACCCGGCGCCCGGTCAGCCGCAGCGCCTCGATCGTCCGGGCGCCCTCGACGGTCTCGGCGAGCGACGACGTCATCTGCGCGTACGCCGCGTTCTCGCGCAGGTACCCGGCTTTGGCGCGGCGCAGGTACCACCGGGTGCTGACGGCCAGCACCGGCACCATCGCGAGGAGCGGGACCAGCACCCACACCCCGACCAGCAGCGTGGCCACCACGGTGAACAGCGTGGTGATGAACGCGACGATCGTCTCGGGTACGGCGAACCGTACCGTGCGCGACAGCGCGTCCACGTCGCGCGAGGTCCGGGACAGCAGGTCGCCGGTACCGGCTCGCTCGACGGTACCGATCGGCAGCGCCAGCGCGTTGTCGACGAACTCCTCGCGCAGTTCGGCCAGCACCTGCTCGCCGAGCGCGAAGGACCGGAACCTGGCCCAGCGGACCAGCAGCGACTGCGCCACCACGAACACCGCGATCACTGCGATCACCCTGTTCACCGTGGACTGGGTGGTGCCCTGCTGCACGTCCTCGACCAGCCCACCGATCAGCCACGGCGCGACCAGGCCGGTGGACGCGGCCAGCGCGTGCAGCCCCATCGTGACCGCCAGCTCGCGCGGGTGCCGCCGCGCCAGCCGGCGGGCATAGCGGACGACGGCCGGCGTGTCCGCCACCGGCAGTGTCTGCCTCATGCCGTCGCTCCTTCCAGCTCGTCCTCTGTCTCACGGGTCACGGTCGCGCGGTAGCGCGGGTCGCTCAGCAGCAGGTCGCGGTGCATACCCGTGGCGACAACGCGTCCGTCGGCCACGAACGCGACCAGGTCCACCCGGTCCAGCAGCAGCGGGCTCGACGTCACCACGACAGTCGTCCGCCCGGCCCGCTGTGCCCGCAGCCGGTCCGCGATCCGGGCCTCGGTGTGCGCGTCCACCGCGGAGGTCGGCTCCACCAGCACCAGGACGGCGGGGTCGGCCAGCAGCGCTCGCACCAGCATCAGCCGTTGCCGCTGGCCACCGGAGAACGACCGTCCCTTCTCCTCCACGTCGGCGTCCAGTCCGTCCGGAAGCGCCACCAGCACGTCCTCGGCGGACGCGGTGTGGATCGCCGCCATCAGCTGCTCATCGGTGCTCGTCCCGGCCGGGTCGAGTTCCTCGCGCAGCACACCGGTGAACAGCTGGGCACCGGTGTCGCTGACCAGGATCCGCTCCCGGACCGCTTCACGGCTCGCGGCCGCGAGCGTCACGCCGCCGAAGCTGACCTGCCCGTCGGCGTACCGGCCGAGCCGGTCCGCGAGCTCCGCGCCGCGCTCGGCCTCGGTCGTCACGACCGCGGTCAGCAGGCCGTCGCGGACCACCAGGCCGGATCCGACGTCGACCAGGTCGCCTCGATCCGGCAGCGCGACCGGCTGCCGCGGGTCCGCGATCTCCGGCTCGAGCGACAGCACCCGGTTCACCCGGCGGCCGGCGACCAATCCGCGCATCAGCTTGTCGGCGAACTCGGTCGCGGTGCGCAGCGGCATCACCAGGAACGTCGCGTATCCGTAGAACGCGACCAGGCTGCCCGCACTCAGGTCGCCGCGCAGCGCGAAGTGCGCGCCGAGCCAGACCACGATCACGACGAACACACCGGGCAGCAGGATCTGGGCCGCGTCCAGCACCGACTGGATCCGGGCGACCTTCACGCCGGCGGCACGGACCTGCTGGGACTCGCCCCGGTACCGCCGGGAGAACGCGTCCTCGCCGCCGATACCGCGCAGCACTCGCAGCCCGGCGACGATGTCGGACCCGAGTGAGTTCAGCTCGCCGACCGCGTCGCGGTGCGCGAACTGCCTGCGCTGCAGCGGCTTCAGCATCGGCCCGAGCAGGAACAGCATCACCGGTACGCCGATCAGCACCACCAGGCCGAGCGTGGTCGACGAGGTCAGCAGGATCACCGCGACGGTCACGAACGCGGCGATCGCACCGGCGAACCTGGCGCTCACTTCGAGGATGTTGCCGATGTGGGCGAGGTCGCTGGCACCGACGCTGACCACCTCGCCGGTGGCCAGGTTCTTCGGCAGCGTGGCGCCGAGCTTCGCCGAGTGCCGGGTGACGACCTGGACGGTGCGGTACGCGCCGGTCAGCCAGTTCACCACGGCGTACCGGTGCCGCATGATCCCGGCGCCGGCCTGGACGACGCCGACCGCGAACAATACCGCGGTCCACTCCAGCAGCCGGCGACTGTTGCCCGCGGCAACACCCTCGTCGATCGCGAGGCCGAGGATGGCGGGCACGAACGCCTGCGCCGTCATCCAGAGCACGCCGAAGACCATCCCGCCGAGGAGCGTGGCCTTCTGCCCGCTGGCGACCCAGAGCAGGTACCGGGCGGGCGAGCGGTGATGGGGAGTGCCGGGATCGGCGAGTGGAAGCTGGCGCATAACCTGTCCAGGCTAGGTTCGTGGGCCGACACCCGCACCGGGTTTTCCCCGCCTCAACAGTCGTGACGGTTTCACCTCGCGTTCCGCGTGGGGTTGCCGAGACGCCACCTGCCGCCGCTGCCCTGGAGGGGTGCTGGTGATCGCGCATCGGGGAGCGAGTGGCTACCGACCGGAACACACGCTCGCGGCCTACCGGCTGGCCGCCGAGCTGGGCGCCGACTATCTCGAACCGGACCTGGTCGCCACGCTGGACTGCGTCCTGGTCGCGCGGCATGAGAACGAGATGTCCACCACGACCGACGTCGCCGACCACCCGGTCTTCGCCGACCGCCGGATCACCAAGATCGTCGGTGGCACCGCGGTCACCGGCTGGTTCGTCGAGGACTTCACCTACGACGAGCTGCGCACCCTGCGTGCCCGGGAGCGGATGCCCGGCCTGCGCGCCTCGAACACCGCGTACGACGGCCGCGAGCGCATCCCGACCTTCGACGAGATCGTCGCGGTCTCCCGCGAGGAGTCGGCCCGGCAGGGCCGTCCGATCGGCGTCTATCCCGAGCTCAAGCACCCGACACACTTCCGCCGGCTCGGCCTGCCGCTGGAGGAGCTGCTCGCCGAACGGCTGATCGCGCTCGGGCTGAACTCGGCCGACGGGCAGGTGCTGGTGCAGTCGTTCGAGCCGAGCAGCCTGCGCCGGCTCGCTGTGATGACCGGCGTACCGCTGGTCCAGCTGGTCGACGACGGCGGGGCGCCGTACGACTTCATCTGCACCGGGGACCAGCGCCGGTACGCCGACCTGGTCACGCCGCACGGGCTGCGGGAGATCTCGACGTACGCGCAGATCGTCGGCGCACACAAGGAGCTGGTGATCCCGCGCCGCCCGGACGGCTGCCTCGGCGAGCCGGCAGACCTGGTCGGGCGGGCCCGCCAGGCCGGCCTCGCCGTGCACGCCTGGAGCTTCCGGGCCGAGCAGCGCTACCTGCCGGCCGGGCTGAGCCTGGCCGCCGAGCTGGACCGGTACGCCGCGGCCGGCGTCGACGCCGTATTCGCCGACCAGCCGGACCTCGCGGTCGACGCCCTGCGGCGCCACCTCACCCGTCGTACCGCGCGCGTCTGAGGCCTACAGGTCGCGGCGGACCTGGACCCAGGCGGGGGCGTCGCGGCGTACGACGGTGAAGCCGTGGTCGAGGAAGACCGACAGCGGGCCGCGGTAGAGGTCGGCCGAGCTGATCCGGCCGGTATCGGCCAGATCGACCGCGCAGCCCTCGACGGCGGTCGCGCCGTGCTTCGCGGCCAGCTCGACCGCGCCCTCCAGCAGCGGGCCGGCCAGGCCGCGGCGGCGGTACCCGGTGCGGACCACGAAACAGGTCACCACCCAGGCGTCGCCGTCCGAGCGCCAGTGCGGGGACGCCTGCACCCGCGGGTACGACGTGCGCGGTGCGGTGGCGCACCAGCCGGCCGGCTCGCCGTCGTCGTACCCGATCACACCGGGCGGGATGCGGTCACCGCTCACCTGTTCGCAGAGCGCGTCCCGGTTGGTGTCCGGTGTCGCAGCGGACCAGGCCTTGCCGCGGAGCCGGAAGTACTGGCACCAGCACCGGCTCGGGTCGCCGCGGACACCCATCACGGCCTCGACGTCCGGCCATCGGTCCGCGGTCGCCGGGATCACCTCGATCTGCATGCACAGCAACCTACGACCGCGGGACAGGAAGGTGCCCCGCAGCCGGGGGGATGGCCGCGGGGCACCGGAGGGTGGAGCCGCCTTCTCGGGGTTTGGCTGGGTCAGGCGGCGGGTTTGCCGTTGTCGTTGCTGGTGCCGTTGGCGCCGGTGGTCGCGGGCTCGGAGTAGATCCGGTCCGCGATGTCCTCCTCGGCGCTGCGGGTGTGCTTCTGGTACTGCTCCTGCACCTGCTGGATGGTGCTGGTCCCGTCGGCCTCGGGCATCACGATCCAGGCGATGGCGTAGGCGATCAGGCCAGTACCGCCGGTGAAGACGGTGAGGGCGACGACCCCGAGGCGGACCAGCGTGGGGTCCACGTTCAGGTACTCGCCGAGGCCACCGCAGACGCCGGAGATCATGCGCTTGTCGCGCGAGCGACGGAGGGTCTTGCCGGAGAAGGCGTTCGTGTTCGTCATGTCATCCAGACTGTCCGCCCGGACCCGTCCGGACTATCCGGATCGGTACCGACCGACCCCTGGCGGCACCCTGACGGCGCCTCGGTGCCACCGCCCCCTGCGGTCAGGGCTGGCTTGCACTCGCTGGTGCCGAGTGCTAATACTTGGTTAGCACTCATCGGTCGAGAGTGATAACACTCACGCCTCGATGGTGTGACCGAAGGGCGGTCTCGATGAGGCCGCGGACCCGGCGGGACGTGACCGCTCGGGCCCGTGGTCGTCCGTCGCGGGCATCGGATCGTCGGTAAACCACTCGACGCGGGAGGACTCGCGGAGAATGCCCAAACTGATTGCTTTCAACGAGGAAGCGCGCCGCGGCCTCGAGCGGGGGATGAACACCCTCGCCGACGCCGTAAAGGTGACCCTTGGCCCCAAGGGCCGCAACGTGGTGCTGGAGAAGAAGTGGGGCGCGCCCACCATCACCAACGATGGTGTGAGCATCGCGAAGGAGATCGAGCTCGAGGACCCGTACGAGAAGATCGGGGCCGAGTTGGTCAAGGAGGTCGCGAAGAAGACCGATGACGTGGCTGGTGACGGAACGACGACCGCCACCGTGCTGGCCCAGGCTCTCGTCCGCGAGGGTCTGCGCAACGTCGCCGCCGGCGCCAACCCGATGTCGCTGAAGAAGGGCATCGAGAAGGCTACCGAGGCCGTCAGCGAGCAGCTGCTGCAGCTGGCCAAGGACGTCGAGACCAAGGAGCAGATCGCCTCCACGGCCTCGATCTCCGCCGCCGACACCCAGGTCGGCGAGATCATCGCCGAGGCGATGGACAAGGTCGGCAAGGAAGGCGTCATCACCGTCGAGGAGAGCAACACCTTCGGCCTCGAGCTGGAGCTCACCGAGGGTATGCGCTTCGACAAGGGCCTGATCTCGCAGTACTTCGTCACAGACACCGAGCGGATGGAAGCGGTCCTCGAGGACCCGTACATCCTGGTCGTCAACAGCAAGATCACCAACATCAAGGACCTGGTCCCGGTGCTGGAGAAGGTGATGCAGACCGGCAAGCCGCTGGTGATCATCGCCGAGGACGTCGAGGGCGAGGCGCTGGCAACCCTGGTCGTCAACAAGATCAAGGGCACCTTCCGGTCTGTCGCCGTCAAGGCGCCGGGCTTCGGTGACCGTCGCAAGGCCATGCTGGCCGACATCGCCATCCTTACCGGTGGTCAGGTCATCGCCGAGGAGGTCGGCCTCAAGCTCGACAGCATCGACCTCGACATGCTGGGCACAGCCCGCAAGGTGGTCGTCACCAAGGACGAGACGACCATCGTCGAGGGTGGCGGTGACCCCGAGGCCATCGCCGGCCGGGTGAACCAGATCCGCGCCGAGATCGAGAAGTCGGACAGCGACTACGACCGCGAGAAGCTGCAGGAGCGCCTGGCCAAGCTGGCCGGCGGTGTTGCGGTGATCAAGGTCGGCGCCGCCACCGAGGTGGAGCTGAAGGAGCGCAAGCACCGCATCGAGGACGCCGTTCGCAACGCCAAGGCCGCCGTCGAGGAGGGCATCGTCGCCGGTGGTGGCGTGGCACTGATCCAGGCCAGCGTGAACGCGTTCGAGAAGCTCGACCTCGAGGGCGACGAGGCAACCGGTGCCGCGATCGTGAAGCACGCGGTCGAGGCGCCGCTGAAGCAGATCGCGATCAACGCCGGCCTCGAGGGCGGCGTCGTGGTGGAGAAGGTGCGCGGGCTTCCTGCTGGCCAGGGCCTGAACGCCGCAACCGGCGAGTACGTGGACATGCTGGCCGAGGGCATCATCGACCCGGCCAAGGTGACCCGCTCGGCGCTGCAGAACGCCGCGTCGATCGCCGCGCTGTTCCTCACCACCGAGGCCGTCATCGCGGACAAGCCGGAGAAGGCGACGGCCCCGGCCGGCGGCGCTCCGGACATGGGCGGCATGGACTTCTGATCCGTTAGCGGTCCGTCGTACGACGAGAGGGCGGTCCCGGCGTCACGCCGGGGCCGCCCTCTTCGCGTGCCACATGTCCGCGACGTCAGTCGGCGTTGTCCACGATCCAGTCGACGAGCGGAGCCGCGGCGCGCCAGTCGGTGCGGACCTGGTCGAGCAGGTCGGGAGTGTGGATGACCGGCTCGAAACCGTAGGACTTGCCGACCGTCAGCGAGCGGTGCCGGAGTAGCTCGATCCGCGGGTGCGAGGCGTCGTACCCGCGTGGTGTCGTCTTCAGCTTGTCGCCGCGGACCTCCCAGCCGCCGGTCTCCAGCTTGGCGAGGATCTTCTCCAGCTGCCTGCCGCGCCGGGAGTCGTCAATCGCCGCGCGGATCTTGGCGAGCCGGTCGGACGACGCGTCGTAGACGCCGGCACCGACGCGGACTCCGGGCGCCGCGACCTCGACGTACCAGCCGGTCGAGGGGCCGCGCGCGACCCAGGCGCCCTGGTTGGTCTTGTACGGCGTCTTGTCCTTGGCGAACCGGACGTCGCGGTACGGGCGGAACACCTTCGCCTCGCCGAACTCGGGCTCCAGGGCGGTCACCAGCGCGGTCATCGGTGTCTTGACGGCCTGCTCGTACACGTCCTTGTGCGCGGTCCAGAACGTCTTGGTGTTGTCGATCTCTAGGTCGTCGTAGAAGTCCAGCGCCGCTTCCGGGAACCCGGTGAACTCTGCCACGGCAGTCACCTTAGTTCCCGCTCAGATCGTCGGCAGCACGCGTTGTGTGTTCACGAATCGCCATGGGAGAGCGCTCCCGCAAGGCGATTCGTGAACACAGTCCGGAGCAGTGTGTGCGGAGATAGCCATGAGGGAGCGCTCAACCGTGGCGATTCGCGAACACAGTCGGTGCCTGGAGGGTCAGGCCTGGCCGGCCTTCTCGGCGTCGGTGGCGCGGCGGACGACCAGCCGGGTCCAGGCGCCGACGTACACGCGGTCGTCCTCGCCGAGCTCCTTGCGCTGCCCGGGCGGTACCGGGGTGGTCGGCAGCGGGCCGCTGGCGGGGCCGACGTACGTGCCGTTCGACGACTGCAGGTCCTCGACCCACCAGCGCTGCCCGTCGGTAGTCAGCTGGGCCTGCCGGCGGCTGACGCCGGTGTCATCGCCGCAGTCCACGTCGGGGTGGATGGCGCGACTCTTCGAGGGGCGGCCGACGAGCACGCTCTTCGCCGTCAGCGGTACGACGACCGGCAGCCCGGGTGACGGGCACGGGTCGTCGGCCTGCTGGGCCGTATACCAGTCCGGGTCGACCCATCGCTCCACCACCCACTCGATCGGGGCCTTCGGCCGCTCCGGGGTGGTGTCTGGAGCCGGGGTGGGAGCGAGGTCCAGCGAGGAGTCCGGGCGGGGCATCGTGCCGGTGGTGAAGTCGTATCCGCAGGACTCGCAGAACAGCGCGTCCGCCGGTGCCTCATCCGAGCAGTTCGGACATGGCTTGCCTGCCGGGGCCTTCGGCTCCGGATCGGGATCCGGTACGACGGTGAGCGTCGGCCTGCCGCCCGAGTCCGGCGCAGCCGCGGTCATCGGGGCGCCGCAGGTGTCGCAGTAGTCGGTCGACGCCGTGGCATGGCCGTTCGGACAGGTAGCGGTCACTTCTTCACCCTGGTGGTCTTCGTCGACGCGGTGTCGAGCGCCATCTCGTCGAGCTTTTCGACGGACCTGCGCAACCGCACCGTACCGGTCGCCGGGTCGTCGATCTCGACCACCTTGCGCAGCCGGGAGGTGGCCTCCTCGTTGCCGGTCTCGGCGGCGAGCTGGACCGCCCGGCCGAGCCGGGTGGTGGCGGTGGCGGAGTCGCCGGACGCCTTGGCCGCCAGGCCCTCCTGGATGGCCTGGGCGAGCTCGGTCTGGCCGGTGTAGTGCGCGACCTCCGGGCTGATCCGGGTGGTGAGGGCGTCGTCGTTCGACCACATCGCCTTGACCAGGCCCTGCGCGACGACCTGGTCGGCGACCGCGAGCTGCACCCGGGCGGCGAGCTGCTCCTGGCCGATCCCCTTCGCCGCCAGCCGGACGGCGACGTGGTAGTCGCGGGACTCGTCGCCCCAGGCGCCGGTCGGGTACGCGCCGGTGAGCGCATTCACCTCCTGCCGCCGGCTGGTCAGGTCCTCGACGGTCGGGGCCACCTGGCGGACGAACAGCACCTGCGCGCCCTGCGGTGCCCAGACCCGCAGCTGGGCCTCGGCGACACCGCGGCTCATCGCCTGCTGCATCATCGTGGCGAACTCGGACTCCATCTCGGCCGCGCTCGGGATGATGTCGACGGTCCCGAGCAGCGCGGTCGCGATCCTGCGGACCTCCTCGACCACCCAGTCGACACCGACGCCGCGGCAGTCGGCCTGGAACATGCCGCGGACCGCGTCGATGTTGGCGGTCAGCTGCTCCGGCGTCTCGTGCTGGTTCTCACCGTCGGTGAGCAGGATCGCGTGCTTCTGGGTCAGCGTCGGCACCGCGGCGAACACCCGGGCGGCGAGGATCAGCCAGGTGCCCATCGCCGTACCGCCGTCAGAGTAGAACTGCGCCACCGCCTGCTTGGCGGCCGCGCGGACCGACGGGTCCATCCGCAGCATCGTCGGCTCCGGGCTCGGCGGGAACGCCAGCCGGGCCTGGTCGTTGCCGGAGATCACTGCGAACCAGGTGCCGTCCAGCACCTGGTCGATCGCCGCCGCGGCGGCCACCCGCGCGGCCTGGATCTTGTCCTTGCCCATCGAGCCCGAGGTGTCCACGATGACGATCTCGCCGACCTCACCACCGGACTGGCCGGCCTGGCCGGCACCGGCACAGTTCACGGTCACGATCGCGTGCACATCGGTGCCGCCGTCGGGCAGGAACTCGTTCTGGAAGACCTCCGCGGAGAACTCGGCCATCAGTCGGCACCTTTCTCGTTCGTCGTCGGTGTGTCGAAGCGGGCGAGGGCGGCGGTGATGTTGTCCTGACCGCCCTGGTCGTTGGCGAAGGCGACCAGCGCCTCCGCGGTGGCGAGTGGGTCGCCGCCGTGGTCCGCGGCGGTACGGCGGACCAGGTCGGCGATGTCGGTGGGCTCGGAGCAGTAGTTCCACAGCCCGTCGGAGCAGGCCAGCAGCCAGCCGGCGCCGGTGATCTCGATCGATGTGCTCCGCGGGGTGTGCTCGGGGCCGTCCACGCCGAGCCAGCGGGTGATCGCGTGGGCCTGCGGGCCGTGCTCGGCCTCGTGCCGCGGTACGCCGGCGGCGATCTGCTCGGCCGCGAACGAGTCGTCGGTGGTCAGCATCAGCGGCTGGCCGTCGTCCGGCAGCCAGTACGCCCGGCTGTCGCCGACCGAGCCGGCCAGCAGCAGGGTGCCCTCGGCGACCGCGGCGACGAACGTGCAGGACGGCGGGTTGCCGGCCACGTCCGCGGGGGTGGCCGCGGTCACCGCGTCGTTGGCCGCGTCCGCGGCGGCGTTCAGCCGGGCCGTCATCGCGCTCAACCGCGACGACTCGATGCCGAGGCCCTGGGCCCGGGAGACGCCCAGCACGTCGCGGGCCGCCCGGGCCGCGGCCAGGCTGGCGATGTCGGAGTCGATCGCGCTGGTGACCCCGTCGCACACCACGAGTACGACGCGGCTGCCCGGCACGTCGTCCGCGGCCAGGGCCATCGCGTCCTCGTTGCGGGCGTGCCGGATGCCCTTGTCGCAGACCCCCGCGACCCAGCTCGCGGGCTGCTCGGTGAAGTGGTCGCGCGGGTTGGGTTTCCGGGCGCCGCAGTTCTCGCAGTAGCCGTCGGCGGCGTACCGCCCGCCGCAGGACGCGCACGCCTCACCCGCGGCGACCGGCTCGGCCGCAGCGGGAGGTTCGGCCGCAGCGGGAGGTTCGGCGCCGAGCGACGCGCCGCAGGCCTCGCAGAACTGCTCGCCGGTGGTCACCGACGCCTGGCACGACGGGCAGACCAGCGCCGCGGCCTCCAGCTCGGACTCTGTCACCGGAACGTCCATGCACGTACCCCGTTCGCAAGATCGATGAGGCGGATCCGTTCCGCGTGGTCTGGGGTGAATCCGGCCAGCTCCCGGTACGCCGACTCGAGACCGCCGCGCAGCGGGTCCTCGGTCGCCGGCCGGCCGCCGATCTGCAGGTTCTCCTGCGGTCCGTCGAGGATCACCTGCTTCAGCGCCTCGCCGTAGACGTCGATCGACAGCTGGGCCCGGTCGACGGGGTCGATGGTGAGCGTCTCGACGCTGCGCATCGCCTCGGCCAGCGCCGGCAGCCCGCCGCCGGAGGCGATCAGGATGCCGGCCCGGTGCCGGCGGGCGGTGGTGTACGACCCGCTGGTCCGCGGCACCAGGTCCAGCGCGGCGACCGCGCCGGCGGTGTCCCCGCGTCCGTAGCGGATCCGGGACAGCCCGAACGCGGCGGGTGCGACGTAGTTCGCGTCGGTGCGCCCGCACGCGGTGTAGAGCGCTTCGGAGACATCCAGCTCGCCGCTGTGCTCGCAGGCCAGCGCCAGCGCCAGCTTCGGCGCCAGCTCGCCGGGAACCTGGCCGTAGACGGCGTTGAAGGCGGCCTGCGCGCTCCTCGCGTTGCCGGCCGCCAGCGCGGACAGCCCGGACAGCCAGACCGCGCGCCATTCCCACGGGTCCTCCGCCAACAGGTCCGACACCGCGGTGTCCAGCAGATCCGGCTGGCCGGCGTCCAGCGCGGTCCGGCCGGTGGCCAGCAGCACCTCCGGCGAGGACTTCGGCGCGTCGACCAAGAGCTCCAGCCGAGCGACCGGGTCCGCCACGTCGATGGTGCGCAGCCAGTCCGCCTGCGAGTCGCTCTCGTCGAACCGCAGCTCCGGCAGGTCCCGCCAGTCCAGGTCCGCGTCGGTCACGGTCGGCGCCTTGAACAGCAGCGACGAGGCCGAGTGCGCGGACCCCATCGCGTCCGGGCGCATCGCGACGACCTCGCGGAGCACGCCGAGCAGCTGCACCCGCAGCTCGTCCGCGGACGCGAACCGGTCCGCCGGGTCCGGCGCGCAGGCCTTCGCGAGCAGCCGGTACAGCGAGTCGTACTTCTGGAACAGCGGGACGTCCGCGACCGGCGGCAGCGACGCGACGTACGTCGACTGGTAGCCGCGGAACTCCATGCACAGCACGGTCAGGGTGCGGCCGATGGTGTAGATGTCGGACGCGATCGACGGCCCGACCTCGGGCACCTCGGGCGCCTGGTAGCCGGTGGTGCCGTAGATGGCCGAGTCCAGGTCGTCGATCCGCCGGACGCCGCCGAGATCGATCAGCTTCACCGCGTCGCCGACCTGGATGATGTTGTCCGGCTTGAAGTCGCAGTAGAGCAGGTCCTGGTCGTGCAGGTACTGGAACGCCGGCAGGATCTCCAGGATGTAGGCGATCGCCTGGTCCGGCGGCAGCGGGTCGTACACGCCCTTGTTCGCCTGCATCCGCTTCTTCAGCAGCGACTTCAGCGAGGTGCCGCCGACGTACTCCATGACGATGTAGCCGGCGCCCTCGTGGTTGACGAAGTTGTAGATCTCCACCACGAGCGGGTGCTCGACCCGGGCCAGGAACCGCTGCTCGGCGATGGCGGCCTCGATCGCGTCCGGGTCCTCGGAGTTGAGCAGGCCCTTGAGCACCACCCAGCGGTCGGACACGTTCTTGTCCCGGGCCACGTAGATCCAGCCGAGACCGCCGTGCGCCAGGCAGCCCGCCACCTCGTACTGGCCGGCCACGAGGTCACCCGCCTGCAGCTTCGGCGAGAACGAGAACCGGTTCCGGCAGTTCGGGCAGAACCCCTCGGTCCGGCCCGGCTGGCCGCCGCGGGACCGGCCGACCGCGTGTCCGCAGCTGGGGCAGATCCGGCGGTCCTCCGGCACCATCGGGTTGAGCATGATCGCCCGGCCCGCGTCGACCGCCGGGATCGGCGGCACCGTGGTCAGTCCGGCGCCGAGCCGAGCGCCGCGCAGCCGGGTCGACGAGGTCCCGACCCGGCGGGTGATCTTGGTACCCGCCTTGGTCCGGGCCGACCCGATCGGCGCGGACGCCAGCCGGTTCGAGGCACGCGACACCGTCGACGAGGTACCGGCCACGCCGGCCGGCTGGCTCTGGTCCGCCGGCTCGGGCGCCGCGCCCGCGGGCGAGCCGCAGACGTCGCAGTACCCGTCCAGGATGTTGCCGGTGCAGCCCGGCTGGCTGCAGGCAGTCGTGGTCGTCATGGCTTCCCTCCCTTGGCGGCGACGTACCCCTGGTACGCCGCGGCCAGTGCGGCGAGCCGGTCCAGGTCGACCGGCGGGGCCCCGAGCACCGACTGCGCCCGCCGGTACAGCTCGCCCAGGTCGTCCCGGCTCGTTGCGTCCGAGGAGCGGGTCTTGGCGTGGTAGGCGGTGAGCAGCCCTTCCAGCTCGTCGCGGAACTGCAGCGGAGCGGCGTACGCCGCCTGGGCCTGGGTGAGTGCCCTGGACACCGTCTCCAGCCGGGCCAGGTAGGCGTCCACCTCGTCCGCCTGCTCCGGTACCGGGCCGAGCGCGGTGACATCCGGTACGGCGAGCCGCGGCGCCGGCGTCACACCGGCCACGCAGCGCGCCGCGAGGTCGCGGATCGCCGCGCCGCGGGCGGCCAGCTCGGTGCGCTGCTCGCGGGCCCGGGCCGCGTCGGCGGCGTCCTCGCGCCGCCGGGCGGACCCGACGATCAGGTCCCGCTCGGTCCGCGCGGCGTCCAGCTCCAGCGGGCCCAGCAGCCCGCCCACGTCGGCGCCGCGCTTGGCCCGGTCCACCACGTCGGTGAGCCGGCGGTCCAGCTCGGCGAGATCCGCGGTGGCGGCGTCCCGGTTGCCGGCCGGCTCGCGGTCCACCTGGTCGCGGATCCGCTCCACCTGGGCACGCAGCTGCTTGGTCCTGGCCGCCACGTCGGCGTCGCCCGGCGAGAGCGCCAGCCGGGCCCGCAGTGAGGAGGCGAGCGCGTCGGAGAGCTTGCATGCCTCCGGCAACGACACCGCGAGCGCGCCGGTGGTGCCGGTCAGCCGCGGGTCGCCGGCGGTGTCCAGCCGGCCCCAGATCAGTGCCGACAGCCGTTCCCGCTCCGCGGTGCCCACTCGGCCCGAGTCCCAGGTGGCGAGCAGCAGGTCGTGCCGGTCGGCGACCGCCTTCCACAGCGCCATCGACAGCAGCACGTCGTCGGTCAGGGCGTCCGCGTCCGGAGCCTCCAGCGCGGCCGCGTCCAGCTCGTCCAGCTCCACCTTGCGCTGGTCGCGCCAGGCGCCGAGCGCCTCCAGGTAGCGCAACGCGTCGGCCGCCGGGAGCGCCGTACCCATCCGGCCCGGCGCGACCGGTGCCACCGCCGTGGTCATGGTGACATTCATCCCTACCGCCCGTAGACCGGTCGGGGCGGGGCGGGCGCGGGACCGAGCGCCTCGGCCAGCCAGCGGTCGTACGCCGCCTTCCAGCGGCCGTCCGCCTTCGCGTCCTCGAGCACCTTGTTCACGAACCGGACGAAGTTGGGGTCGTTCTTCGGCATCCCGAGCCCGTACGGCTCGGCGGTGAACGCCGGGGCCTTGGTCACCTTCGCGTACGGGTCCTGCGCGGCCAGCCCGGCCAGAACGGTGTCGTCACCGGTGATCGCGTACACCTTGCCCTGCTGGAACATCACCAGACAGCCGGTGTGCGTGTCGGCGGCGACCGGCACCACCTTGGTGAACTGCTTGAGCTTCTCCAAGCTGGTCGACGCGTTCGGTGCGCACACCCGCTTACCGGACAGCTGGTCCAGCGTGGTCTCGGGCGACTTGCTCGACACGAGCAACTTCTGCCCGGAGTGGTAGTACTCCGCCGAGAACGCGATCTGCTGCCAGCGGGCGCAGTTGATCGTCATGTTCCGCGCCACGATATCGACGGTGCCGTCGGTCAGCGCCGGGATGCGCTGCGCGCTGGTGATCACCTTCAGCTCGAGCTTGTTCGGGTCGCCGAAGATCGCGTCCGCCACCATGTGCAGCATGTCGATGTCGAAGCCCTCGATCGCGTTCGACACCGGGTTGCGGGCGCCGAGCAGCAGGGTGTCTGCCGACACCCCCGCGATCAGCCGGCCTTGTTTGCGGATCTTCGCGAGCTGCGCGCCTTCCGGCTCGTTGGCCGGCGCGTAGGACGCCAGCTCGTTGGCGCAGGTCGGTGCCGCGGTCGGGGCACTGCTCGGCGCCGGCGACGGGCTCGCGGTGGCGCCGGGAAGTGGCGTGGCCTCGTACTCGCTGGAGCCGCAGCCGGCCAGCAGCAGCGCGCCCGCCAGCAGGGCGGCGATCGTGATGCGCCGGCTCATCGGTACTCCTCCAGTCGCTGGGACACGCCCCACCAGGCGCACAGCGCGGCCAGCAGCCCGACCGCGAAGCACACCCAGCGCCACAGCGGCAGCGTGTTGCCGGCGTCCGCCAGCTCGGACCTGGTCTGCTGCACCGAGCTGTCCAGCACCTCCGAGGAGGCGCGGTCGAACGCGTCGAACTGGCTGTTGGAGCTTCCCTCGCCGGTGCCGATGGCGAGGGTGACCGCGCTGTTCCAGTCGCCGCCGTTGTCCAGCCTGCGGATCTCCTGGTGCACGTTGGTGTATCCGGACCACGCGTCCCTCGAAGGCTGAGCGTCATCCGACAGCGCGACGGCGGTGTCCAGCCGCTGGTCGACCTGCTCGGCCGCGGCCACCCACGCCTTCTCGAACGCCGCGCCGGAGCCACGCGCGATCAGCGTGAGGCTCTCGTTCGACTTCGCGTCGTACGCACTGATCCGCGCCTGCGCGAGTGCGAGGGTGGAGGCGTACGGACCCTTCCGGATGTCGTCGACGGCGACGCCGACGTTGGACAGCGCGGCCGACCCGACGATGGTGGCGAGCAGGATGCCCACGCCCCCGATCGCCAGCGGCATGTTGATGTAGCGATGGGTACGACGGGCCAGCCACAGCATCGACCCGCCGATCACCACCAGCGCGACGAGCCCGGACGCGGACAGCCAGATGTAGCCACGGCCGATGCCGTCGAACTCGGTCGTGACCCGGTTCTCGTTCGCGGTGACCA
Source organism: Kribbellaceae bacterium (assembly GCA_035650275.1). Lineage (GTDB taxonomy): Bacteria > Actinomycetota > Actinomycetes > Propionibacteriales > Kribbellaceae > DASRHY01. The sequence goes on from DASRHY010000030.1 coordinate 15,673, forward strand.
GGTTCTCCAGCAGCGGGAGGGCGGTGAGGCGCAGCCCGGAGCTGGCGTCGCGCAGGTACTGCGCGCCCACGGGCAGGCCCTGCCGGTTGTTGGCCCGCGCCTGCTCGACCAGGCCGGAGTAGTTGACCAGAGCGGTGTTCAGCTCCGCCAGCGCGGCGTTGTCGGCCGGTTGCGAGCGGGCCGCGTCGGTGATCAACCGGCTCGCCTCGCTGAGCGCGTTCTCGTACTCCTGGCGCTGGTCCGCCGGCTCCAGCCCACCGACCAGGAAGGCGTTCGTCGCGACGGCGTCGGCGCGGACCAGGTTCGTGTGGATCGCCTGCAGCCGGACCAGCTGCGCGGTGTTCGCGTCGGCCCGGCTGAGCGCGCCACCGGCCTCGGCGAAGCCCTGTGCAGCGGCGATCCCGAACAGAACCGAGGCGGCGGCGGACGCGATCAGCGCCAGCCGCATCCGGCCCGGGGTTCCGGACAGCCAGGAACGCACCACGGCGACGGCCCTGCCGGCCACGCCGGACGCGGAGATCTGCCGCGCGGGCGCTGGGGCCGCCGTGGTACTCGGTGCGGGGGTCGGTGCCGGCCCCGGCTGGGGCGCCGCGGGCGCCGTACGGGTCACGCTCACGGCGTACCTCCTTCGTCGGGCTCGGGGGCCGGGGGATCGTCCTCGGCCTCGTCGCTGAGGTCCTCGGGCAGCAGCGTGCGCAGCTGCTCGGTGCTCGGCGCTGAGACGTCGCGCAGCCGCCAGGCGTGCCGTCCGATCGCCGCCTCGAGCAGGTTGCGGGCGAACCGGCCGTTGCCGAACGAGCTGTCGCGCGGCGTGCCCGCCAGGATCTCGCGGAACCGGCCCACTGCGTCCTCGGTCAGCTCGTAGTCCGCGTCGGCCGCGAGCCCGGTGAGTATGTCGGTCAGCTCGTCGTCGGTGTAGTCGTCGAACTCGATCGTGGTCCGGAACCGGCTGGCCAGGCCGGGGTTCTGTGCCACGAACGCGGTCATCGGGAGCGGGTAGCCGGCCACGATCACGACCAGGTCGTCACGGCGGTCCTCCATCTCCTTGACCAGCGTGTCGACCGCCTCCTCGCCGTACTGGTCACCGGTCAGGCTGTACGCCTCGTCGATGAACAGCACTCCGCCGACCGCAGACGCGACCACGTCGGCGGTCTTGGTCGCGGTCTGGCCCAGGTACCCGGCGACCAGCTCGGACCTGTCCACCTCGACCAGCTGGCCCTTGGACAGCAGCCCGAGTGCGGCGTAGATCCCGCTGACCAGCCGGGCCACCGTGGTCTTGCCGGTGCCCGGGTTGCCGGTGAAGACCAGGTGCCGCGTGATCGTCGGGCTCTTCAGCCCGGCCTCGCTGCGCAGCTTCTCCACCTTGAGCAGCGCGACCTGCCGGTGCACCTCGCGCTTCACCCGCCGCAGCCCGGTCAGCTCGTCGAGCTCGGCCAGCAGCTCCTCGACCGAGCGCTTCGGCTCCGCGTGCTGCTCCTCGGCCTCCGGCCGCTGCGGCGGCGCGGCGGCCTGTGGGGTGCCGTCGGGATTGGGTACGGCGGTGAGCGGGCGGGCTCCGGCGGCGTGCAGCTGGGCGGCGGCCGCGACGGACGCGTTGCCCACCACCCGCATCGTCGGCTCGCCGAGTTCGCAGGCGGCCGAGGCCAGCTCGGCGAGCGCCTCGGCGTACGCGACCTTCTCGGCCGAGTTCTCCGCGACCAGTGCGCTCAGCGTCGCGGTCGGGGCGCCACGCCAGCGGCGACCGCGGACCGCGGCGTCGAAGAAGTCCTGGGTGCCGGCGCCCGGGGTCACCACGGCCCAGTCGGCCGGTGCGCCGGGTGCGGACTCGGCCACCGCGGCGACCAGCGCCAGCGCCTCGCTGCGTGCCGTCTCGGCCGGTACGCCGGCGCGCTCGGCGACCGCGAGCAACGCGTCCAGCGCGTCGGCAAGCGTGCTCATCGTGCCTCCGGTGGCTGCAGCCGTGCCGGGCCGTCCGGGGGATCCGGCGGGTTCGGCTGGATGGCGCGGGAGGTGCCGGACAGGTCCGACGCGAGACCGAGCGAGCCACCGGTCGAGGAGTGGCCGAACTTCTCCTCCAGGAACCGCCCGTGCGCGATCAGCGCGGCCGCGTCGGCCCGGTTCACCGCGTCGTACACCTTGTCCATCGTGGCGCCGAGCAGGTCCAGCTGGTCGATCAGCAGCATCAGCGAGGTCTTGCCGCGGTCCACCGGCCGGCTGTCCGCCCACTGCCGGGGCAGCCGCAGGTACCCGCCGATCGCCTCCGGCAGGTAGTCGGTCGCCGTCGCCATCACCGAGTACGCCTGCGGGCTGCCGGCTCCGAGGTTCGCCAGTCGCGGGATGGTGTCCCGGACCGTGCGGGAGACCCGGTCGACGCGGGACCCGACCACTGCGGGGACGGCGCCGGCCAGCACCATCTGCTCGACCCGGTCGAGCGCCGCCAGCAGGTCCTCGCTGGTCGGTGCGCGCGGCACCACGACAACCGGAGCCGGCTCCTTGCCTCGCCCGGTCAGCTTTGACCAGAAACCCATCGACGTACTACTCCCGGCGGTGACGGTGATCAGCGGCCGAGGCCGAGGTCGAGCGATCCCTGCGCGACCCGGTCGTCCTGCTGCTGCACCCGGTCCAGGTAGGCCCGGGACTTGGTCACCTCTGTCTCCAGGGTGCCGATCGTGGCGGCCATGTTGTCCAGCGCCTCCACCTTGAACGTGTCGATCGCGTCCATGGTCGCGTAGATGTTCGCGAACGCGGCCTGCAGCTGCGGCAGCCCGATCGTCGCCGACGCGGCCTGCTGCTGGATCGCCACCGAGTTGTCCCTGAGCATCTCCGAGGTGCGCTCGATCATCCCCGACGTCGTGGTGTTGAGCGCGCTGATCTGGTCCAGCACCAGTTTCTGGTTGCCGAGCGCCTGGGCCACGATCACCGCGGTCCGCAGCGCCGACACCGTCGTGGTGGAGGCGCGGTCCACGCCCTTGATCAGCTCGATGTTGTTCTTGATCACGATGTCGATCGCGAGGTAGTTCTGGATCGATACCGCGAGCTGAGTGAGCAGATCCTGGTGCTTCTGCCGGACGTAGAAGAGCACGTCCTCGCGCAGCGCCTTCGCCTTCTCCGGGTCGGTCGCCTCGGCGTCCGCGACCGCCGCAGCCAGGCGGGAGTCCAGCCGCTCGGCGATGTACACGTACTGGTTCAGCCGGGTCATCGCCTCCCAGAGCTGTTGCTTCTCCATGTTGAGCGCGGCGTTGTCCTTGGCCAGCTCGTCCTGCCCGTCGCGCAGCGCGTGCAGGATCGCATCCAGGTGGCTCTGCGCCGACTGGTACTTGCGGAAGTAGTCCTCGAGCTTGTCCCCGAACGGGATCATCCCGAGCAGCTTCTTGACCCCGGTCGCCTCCTTGGGGTCCAGGTCCTCGACCGTCTTGCGCAGCTCGAGCAGCGTGCCACCGACCTTGGAGCCCTCGGACAGCCCGCCCTCCTGGAGCGCGCGGACCGGCGAGTTGAGCAGCCGGTTCGACGTCTCCGCCGCCCGCCGGATGTCGTCGTCACCCATGCTCCGCACGTCGGTCGCCTTGGCGGCGAACTCGGGCGAGCGTGGCGCGGCCTGGAGCAGCGAGGCCAGGAACGTGTCCACCTTCGCGTCCAGGCCGGGCAGCGCGGCCGCGTCGACGGCCGGCGCCATCGCGGGCGCTGCCGTGGTCGCCACCGCCTGGACCGGCTCTGGCGCGCTCAGCTTCAGCACCGGCTCGGTGGCGGTAGGCGGCTGCAGCGGCGCCGGCTGGGCCGCCTGGCCCTGGTTCGCTTCGGTCATCGTCGTACTTCCCCTCGAACTCAGCCCTGGACGATGCGCCGTACGCCCCCAGACGACGCCGCTCGTGACGTGCAGCCAATCTAGTCGGTCCCAGGTCAGTCAGGTCGGCGGTACGGGACGGGCCTGCGCGGTCGCTCCCCGTGAGTGTCGCCTGACTCGGTCGCCATTGTCCGCTCGTAGCCCGTCAGGACGTCGAAGACCTCACTCGCCTCGAATAGCCGGTAGCGTTGCCCTCCGCCGATCTGGCGCAGGACTCCGGCATTGACGCATGTCTCGATAGCGCTGAACGCCGCGGCTCGGCTCGCGCGGGTAAGCCGGCGGACATCGTCGGCCCCGACCACCGGATGCGCGATCAGTTGGGGAAGGAGGGTGGCCACACTGCTCCCACGCCGTGGCCGGACCCTGTCCTGCCACGTCGCCTCTAGGTGCTGCAGTCTGACCCGAAGCTCAGCCGCATCATGCGTCGCACGGCGGGTTGCGGTGAGGAAGAGTCCCAGCCAGTCGTGCAGTCCGTCGCGCGCGGCCGGAGAGTCTGGTGCACCTTCGTAGCGGAAGCGGGTCAGGCCGTCGACGTAGGCGCCGGCCCGCGTTGCGAGGGCGAGACTGATCGGCGGTACGAAGCCCGTGGTGAGACCTCGCCGTCGGAGTACGACATGGATCAGGGCTCGACCTGTCCGGCCGTTGCCATCGGCGAACGGATGGATGGTCTCGAACTGGGCATGTGCCACTCCCGCTTGAACGGTTCCGGGCAGGTCGTCGCGGTTGACGAAGTCACACAGATCTTCGAGCAGTCCAGTGACATGCTCGGGCGGCGGAGGTACGTAGGCGGCGAAGCAGGGATTGAAATCATTGCCACCGATCCAGTTCTGCTTGGTGCGGACCAGCCCGCTGATCTCCGGCCGGTCGGAACGCTCCGTGAGGGCCGCATGGATCTCGAGTAGGTGCTGGAGGGTAATCGTGTCTGTGGTGGCGACGCGATCGATCGCGACATTCATTGCGGCGACGTTGCCGAGTACTGCCTCCGCCGTTGCGTCGCTATCGGGTACGTTCGCGCCCACCCGAGCTTCGTGACGAGCGAGTCGTCGGCTGTTGATCTCGAGTCCTTCGATCTTCGACGAGGCAACGGCCTCGGCCCGCAGCAGGAATCTTGCCAACTGTTCGAGGTCGTGGTCGCCCGTGCTGCTGAAGGCTGCGAGGGCGCGCTCGACATCGACGACGTCGGCGGCGACGTCAGCTGGAAGGTCCAAAGGCCGATCGGTCAGTGCGTCGGGCACGTAGGCGATGTACTCGCACGGTCTGCGATGCCTTCTTGGTCCATAGGCGTCGGGTGGCGGGCGCCATATCCCCGTGATCTGTTGACTCAACCCGGACTCCTTCTTCTCTAAGTCTAGGTTATTTGCTTAACCTGGACTTAGAAAGATACTAGTCCAGGTTAAGGCGCAGGCTCCGGCTCAGCTGGTCGAGCGTGCACGACCGTGATCAGCGGCCGCTCGCTGGTAGCTCACCCAGGCGAAGCCGTCGCGCTGGTCGCGGGCCGTCTCGTGCCACTGCGACCAGTCGACGGCGGGGAAGTGGATGTCGCCGTCGGGGGTCTGGTCCACCTCGGTCAGCTCCAGCCGGTCGGCATACGGCAGTGCGAGCGCGTAGATCTCGCCGCCACCGGCGACGTACACGTCGTTACCGTCGGCAAGCTCGAGCGCCTCCTCGATCGAGCGCGCCACCGTGACACCGTCGACCGACCAGTCCGGTTGCCGGGTGATCACGATCGTGGTCCGGCCGGGCAGCGGGCGGCCGATGGAGTCATAGGTCTTGCGGCCCATCACCAGGGTGTGGCCCATGGTGAGCTGCTTGAAGTGCTTGAGGTCGTCGGGGATGTACCAGGGGAGGTCGTTCGAGCTGCCGATCACGCCGTTGCGGGCGACGGCGGCCACCAGCGTGACCGTCATACCGCGATCGGGGCCTTGATCGACGGGTGCGGGTCGTAGCCCTCCAGGACGACGTCCGCGATCTCGTAGGCGTCGATCGAGTCGCGCGGGGTCAGCCGCAGCGCCGGCAGCGGGCGCGGCTCGCGGGACAGCTGCAGCTTGGCCTGCTCGAGGTGGTTCAGGTACAGGTGGGCGTCGCCGAGCGTGTGCACGAAGTCGCCGGGCTCCAGACCGGTCACCTGGGCGACCATATGGGTGAGCAGCGCGTACGACGCGATGTTGAACGGCACGCCGAGGAAGATGTCCGCCGACCGCTGGTACAGCTGGCAGGACAGCTTCCCGTCAGCGACGTAGAACTGGAACATCGTGTGGCACGGCGGCAGCGCCATCTTCTCGATGTCGGCCACGTTCCAGGCGTTCACGATGTGCCGCCGCGAGTCCGGGTTCTGCTTGATCTGCTCGATCACCTGCGCGATCTGGTCCACGTGCCGGCCGTCCGGGGCGGGCCAGGAGCGCCACTGGTACCCGTACACCGGGCCCAGCTCGCCGTCGGCATCGGCCCACTCGTCCCAGATCGTCACCCCGTTGTCCTGCAGCCATTTCACGTTGGTGTCGCCGCGCAGGAACCACAGCAGCTCGCCGACCACGGACTTCAGATGGATCTTCTTCGTGGTCAGCGCCGGGAACCCCGCGGCCAGGTCGAACCGCATCTGGTACCCGAACACGCTCAGCGTGCCGGTCCCGGTCCGGTCGCCCTTCGCGGTGCCGGTGGTCAGGACGTGGTCGAGGAGGTCCAGGTACTGCCGCACGGCACCCAATCTAACCGGCCGGCACCCCCGGCTGTCGGAGGCCGTCGCTAGCGTGCCACGCGTGGATCCCGCGGAGCTCGTGCCGCTGGGCCGGACCGGCCTGCGGGTCAGCCGCCTCGGCCTCGGCCTGGCCTCGATCGGCGGCCTGTTCGAGGCGGTGCCGCAGCAGCAGGCGCTGGCCACGATCGACCGGGCCTGGGATCTCGGCGTGCGGCTGTTCGACACCGCCCCGGTGTACGGCTACGGCCTGTCCGAGCGGCGTACCGGGCAGGCGCTGCGGTCCCGCCCGCGCGACGAGCTGGTGCTGTGCACCAAGGTCGGCCGGCTGATCGAGCCGGGCGGGCCGGACACCCAGCCGATCTGGGCCGACCCGCCGCCGGGCGTCGGGCCGCGGCTGGACTACTCGTACGACGCGGTGCTGCGCTCGGTCGAGGACAGCCTGGCACGACTCGGCCTGGACCGGGTCGACGTACTGCACATCCACGACCCGGACCAGGACTTCGGCCGCGCTACGACGGAGGCGTTCCGGGCCCTGACCGACCTGCGCGACCAGGGCACGGTCGCGGCCGTCTCGCTCGGGGTGAACCACGCGGACGTCGCGGCGCGGTTCCTCCGCGAGGCCGAACCGGACTGCATCCTGCTGGCGGGCCGCTACACACTGCTCGACCAGTCCGGTGCCGAGGTCCTGCTGCCGCTGTGCGCCGAGCGCGGCGTGGTGGTCCTGGCCGCGGGCCTGTTCGGCGGCGGCGTACTCGCCGACCCGGCACCCGGCGCTCCGCACGGGTACCGCGACGTGCCGTCGTCGCTCGCCGCACGGATCGAGGCGATCCGTGAGATCTGCCGCCGGTACGACGTGCCGCCGCTCGCCGCCGCCGTGCAGTTCCCGTTCGGCCACCCGGCAGTTACCGCTGTCGTCCTCGGTGCACGCAGCCCGGCCGAGATCACCCAGACCGCCGCCCTGCTCGACCACCCGATCCCGGACAGCCTCTGGCGCGACCTCGCCGAAGCCGGCCTCACCCCGCCCAGCACCCCGGCCTGAAGCGAATCACAGTCGTGCTCATGAGGAGCTTCCTTCCAGAACGGGTTCGGTGGTTGTCATAGCGCTGCCGCGGCGCCCTGGAAGCCATAGACCGGCGACGGCGCCGGCCAGGGACAGGGCGGCGGCGACCGTGATGGCGGGACCGAAGCCGTCGGTGAACGCGGCGGCCGACGTCACGCCCCCGGCGTGCGAGAAGACCGCGACGGCGACGGCGATGCCGAACACCCCGCCCAGCTCGCGCATCGTGCTGTTCGTGCCGGCGGCCTTACCGATGTCGTCGTGCCCGACGGCGCTGACCACCGAGCTCTGAACCGCGGGCAGCGCCATCGAGACACCGCAGCCGGCGACCACCAGCGGCAGCACCATCGCGCCGTACGACATGCCGGCCTCGGCGATGGACGCGATCCAGAACATGCCGACGGCCTGCAGCAGTAGTCCGCCGCTCATCAGCGGGCGTTCTCCGATCCGGTCCGTGAGCGCGCCCGCGATCGGGGCGCAGATGAACAGGGTGACGGTCCACGGCAGCAGCCGCAGCCCGGCGTCGAACGGCCCGTAGCCGAGCGTGGTCTGCAACAGCTGGGCGAAGAAGAACACGGCGGAGAACAACGCGGCGAAGGTACAGAAGATCGCGACGTTGCCGGCCGAGAACGCCCGGGACCGGAAGAACCGCAGTGGCAGCATCGGGTGCGACGCACGGGCCTCCCAGGCCACGAACGCGGCCAGCAGGGCCAGCCCGCCGACCAGCGTCAGGACTACCTCGGCGCTGGTCCAGCCGGCCGCGTTGGCGCGGACCAGGCCCCAGACGACACCGAGTGCGCCGCCGGTGACCAGGGCGAGTCCTCGCAGGTCGAACGACGAGTCCGGGCCGAGGCTCTCCGGCAGCTTCCGCAGCGCGAGCGGGATCGCGACCAGCCCGATCGGCAGGTTCAGCCAGAAGATCGCCTCCCAGGCCAGGCCCTCGGCGATCGCGCCGCCGACCAGCGGACCGCAGGCGACTGCCAACCCGGTCACGCCCTCGAGGACGCCGATCGCCAGACCGCGGCGCTCGGGCGGGAATGCGGCACTCACCAGCGCCAGCGCGAGCGTCATCACCAGCGCCGCGCCGGCACCCTGCGCCACCCGGGCCGCGATCAGCGCCCCGACTCCGCCGGACAGCGCACACGCTGCCGAGGCGACGCTGAACAGCGCCAGCCCGGCGGCGAACATCCGCCTCCGGCCAAGCCGGTCGCCGGCCGCGGCGGCGGTCATCAGCAGCACCGCGAAGCTGAGGTTGTATGCGTTCACGGTCCACTCGAGCTCCTCGATCGAGGCCCCGAGGTCCTGCCGGATCGTGCTGAGCGCCGTTGACACGACGAGCGTGTCCAGCGCGGCCATCAGCGAAGCCACCGATCCGAGCACCAGCACCCAGCGCTGCGTCGTACGTGACGTGCTCACTTCGTCCTCCCGGGAGTTGGGGTCACCGGTACGTACCGGCGGGATGGCGGGACTCATCGCCGCCGGACCGATGAGTTCCGGGCCGTTCGGCGGTATGTACTCGTGGCAGGGGTGTGGAAAGGAGCGACAGCGTGGACGAGCAGTTCGTCCGGGACACCGACGCGTACCGCCGGGAGCTGCTGGTGCACTGCTACCGGATGCTCGGTTCGGTGCACGACGCCGAGGATCTGGTGCAGGAGACGTACCTGCGGGCCTGGCGCGCGTACGACGACTACGACGCGCGCCGGTCCTCGATGCGGACGTGGCTGTACCGGATCGCCACCAACGCCTGCCTGACCGCGCTCGACCAGCGGTCGCGGCGCGCGCTGCCCTCCGGACTCGGTGCCCCGGGCAACGACCCGGAGGGGCCGCTGCGCCCCGACCTGCCCGAGCTGACCTGGCTGCAGCCGCTGCCGGACAGCACCGACCCGGCCGCGGTCGCCGAGTCCCGCGAAGGGTTGCGGCTGGCGCTGGTCGCGGCGTTCCAGCACCTGCCGCCGAGGCAGCGGGCGGTGCTCATCCTGCGCGACGTGCTCGGCTGGCGGGCCGCCGAGGTGGCCGAGCTGGTCGGCACCAGTACCGCGGCGGTGAACAGCGCACTGCAACGGGCGCGGGCGTTGCTGGACCGGGTCGCGCCACGGCCCGACGAGGTGCCGGAGCTGACCGACACCGAGCAGAAGGAGCTGGTCGAGCGGTACGCAACCGCCTTCGAGCATGCGGACATGACTGCGCTGACCGCGCTGCTGGCCGAGGACGCGGTATGGGAGATGCCGCCGGTGCCGGACTGGTTCCGCGGCCGCGACACGATCGTCCGGCTGATCGCCTTCCGCTGCCCGCTGTTCCCCGACGGCGGACGGACGATCCTGACCGGTGCCAACGGGCAGCCTGCATGCGCGCTCTACGTGCCGGACGGCACCGGCGGGTACGAGGCGCACTCGCTGATGGTGCTGACGTTCTCCGGGCCGGCGGTCGCAAAGGTGACGGACTTCCAGGACCTGAGCCTGTTCGCGACGTTCGGCCTGCCACTGCGGGTGCCCGCCGCGTGACAGCGGTGCGGGTGCTGCTGGACCGCGCAGTCGGCTATGCGCTCGCCGCCGTGGCGGACGTGCCCGACGGCGCGGCATCCTGGCCGACCCCGTGCGCCGAGTGGAACCTCGGCGAACTGCTGGACCACCTCGACGAGTCGGTCGTCGTCGTGTCCGACGTGCTCGGCGCACGCCGGGACCGTCGTACCGTTGCGGTCGGCGGCTGCCCGGTCAGCGCGGACCTGGTCACCGCGACCGCCGCGCTGGAGCTGGTCGTGCACGGCTGGGACGTACGCCGCGCGGTCGGCCGCGGCGCGGCGATCCCGCCCGACCTGGCGACCGCACTGCTCGCGGTCGCCGGACTGGTCGTACCGGTGACGAACCGGCGCCCCCAGTTCGCCGACCCGGTCGAGCCGGCACCGTCCGCCGGACCGGGCGACCGCCTCGTCGCCTACCTGGGTCGCGTCCCGTGAGTCAGACGGTCTCGAAGGCGGCCATCATCCCGGTTTCTCAGGTCAGCCGCCCCAACGGCGACACGGTGATACCGGCCCGCTCGCATACCCAGTGCGGGTCCGGCCCGAGCTCCGGCTCGATCCGCAGCTCATGCTCGGCGAGGTCGTCGCACGCCGTACAGCGCGGCCAGCGGACCCGGCCGTCCACCATCCGGTCCTGGACGTCCTGCGCGACCAGCCCGGCGATGTGCTCGGCGCCGTCCGGCCACTGGTCCAGCCACCATTGCCGGGATGCGATCACGTCCTCCAGCAGCGACACGATGTGGGCGTCGGCGAACCCGCGCGCGGCCAGGTCGTGCAGCACCAGGGCGCGGGCGGTGAGCAGCACATCGGTCGTGGACATCGCTGCCAGCGTAAGCCCGCCGGCGGTCGCCTGGCCGAGATCAGGAGTCGACGCGAAGGTCGTCCGGGACAGGTTCGGATGACAGGCGCGCGGTGCGCGGGTCGCGTTCCAGGCCGGTCCGGCGGGTCAGCACGTCGTACAGCTCCGGGCGGCGTCCGGCGAGCCAGCGCCGGCCGGTCGCCATCGGGAGCAGGTCCAGGTCGAGGTCGCCGAGCACGACGTTCTCGTCCGCGACGTCGGTCTCGGCGACGATCCGTCCGTACGGGTCGAGGATCATCGAGTTGCCGGTCCGGACCTCGTCGTCGTCCCGCCCGACGCCGTTGCTGAACAGCACGAAGATGCCGTTGTCGTGCGCCCGGGCGGGAAGCCACCGCATCAGCCAGCCCCGGCCGTCCGGGCCGTTGAACGCCGCCGCGACCGCGTCCGGATCGCGATGCCGGTTCTCCCAGACCTGCATCGGGATCGGTCGCATACCGTGCGGGCTGCGCGACGCCGTACCGCCGGTCTGGTGCGGCGCGATCAGAACCGTGGCGCCCAGCAGGGTCGTCGCGCGGACGTTCTCGACCAGGTTGTTGTCCCAGCAGATGAGGATCCCGGCGCGTACGCCCCACGGGGTGTCGAACACGGTGAACGAGTCTCCGCTCGAGATCGCCTCGTGCTCGAACGAGTGCAGCTTGCGGTGCACGTGGACGGTGCCGTCCGGCAGGCAGACGGCGTACGAGTTGAACAGCCGGCCGCCGTCGCTCTCCAGGAAGCCGGCACCGATGCCGGCGCCCAGCGCGGCGGCGAGCTCGCGGACCGCCGTGACCAGCGGTCCGCCGGCCGGCTGTGCCAGCTCGTGCAGGCGCTCCGGCGGGTGCCGGCGCAGGTGCCAGTAGCCGGTCAGGCAGAGCTCGGGGAACACGACCAGTCGGGCCCCGCGCCGGACGGCGTCGGCGGCGAGCCGGCGAAGGGTTGCGAGGTTGTGGTCCGGGTCGTCCGGAATCGGCTCGAACTGGACGCACGCACACCGCAGCACGGTCATCGGGACACCTTCCGCCTCGTCGCTGTCGGTCTCTAGTCAAGCCGTGTGGTCTATGAGCGTCAATTAAGTGTTCATGCTGTTCGATAACCTGCGGGAATGGATATACGTTTGCTCCGCTCGTTCGAGGCGGCCGCGCGCAGCGAGACGTTCAGCGCCGCGGCACGGGAGCTGTCGTTGAGCCAGCCGGCGCTGACCAAGCAGATCCAGGCGCTGGAACGTCAGGCGGGAGCGGTGCTGTTCCTACGCGGCCGGCACGGCGCGCGGCTGACCGACCAGGGCCGGCAGCTGCTCGCGGACGCGCAGGACGTGCTCAGCAGACTCGACGCGTTCGACCGGCGGCTCGCCCGGCTGGCCGGCGGTGCGGAGGGGGTGCTGACTCTCGGCTTCGGGTTGTCCGGCATCGACCGTGCGCCGCGGGCCGTGGCCACGTTCCGCGCGCGGTACCCCGGCGTCTCGGTCACGCTCGACGACCTGCCGTCCACGGTGCAGCTGGAACGAGTGGCCGCGGGCAGCCTGCATGCCGGGTTCGTCCGGCTGCCGGCACCCGCGCAGCTGGCACGCGTCGTGGTCGGCGAGGACACGCTGGCCGTCGCGACACCGTCGGGAACGCCGGAGCCGCCACAGCGGCGGGCTGCGCTGCGGGACTGGCTGGACCGGCGCCCGTTGGTCCGCCTGACCACACCGCGGGGTCCGGGCCTCGCCGGCCAGATCACCCGGCTGTACGACGACCTCGGCTGCGCTCCGGTGGTCGTGCAGGAGGCGAGGGATCTCCAGACCGTGCTGGCCCTGGTCGCCGCCGGCGTGGGCGACGCGGTACTGCCGGCGAGCGCCGCCGGCATCGTGCCGCCCGGCGTCAGGCTCACCGCGATCCCGCTGCGCACGGCGCGCTGGCAGCTCGGCCTGGTCTGGCACCCGGGCGTGCCGAACCCGAACGTCGAGCGGTTCGTCGCCGTCGTCCGTGCGGACCTGCCCGGAGACAGCACGGGGCCGGCGCGGTCATCGGGGAGATGACCGCGCCGGCCCGCCGGTGATGTTTCTCAGCCGAGCTGCGGCTCGCAGCGCGGGGTCGGGTCCACGCGCTCGGCCAGCCGCAGCTCCTGCCGCGCGGCGGCCCGGAGGACCTCGCCGAACCGGGCCCGGACCGCGATGCGGAGGCCTGGCCGGCGTACCTCGTCCTCGATGACCGGTGCGTTCGGCAGCGCTGAGTGCGCAAGGCTTCGGGTGTTCTCGACTGCGGTGTTACCCGCGATGTGGTACGTCATGGTGGTGCGCTCCCTTCCGGAGTGTTCGTGACGTGGTGTCGGCTACCGGCGGGGTGCCGGGCCGGTGCTGGACCGGACGATGAGTTCGGTCGGCAGCAGGATCTGGGGGTCGAGGGCTTCGGGGTTGAGCAGCTGGCGGGTGGCCAGCCGCCCCTTCTCGGCGATCGGCTGCCGGACCGTGGTCAGCCCGGCGGCCTCAGCGGCCGGTACGTCGTCGAAGCCGGTGACGGACAGGTCGCGGCCGGGGACCAGCCCGCGGGTCTTCATCGCGTCGATCGCGCCGAGTGCCAGTACGTCGCTGAGCCCGACGATCGCGGTCGGCCGGTCCTGAGTGTCGAGCACGAACTCGGCCGCGGCGCGGCCGGACGCGACCGCGTTGTGACCGCCGCTGACGATCCGGACCCGGGTGTCCTTGGGCAGCTGGCTGAGCAGGCCCTCGATCCGCAGGCCGCAGTCGGTGCAGGTGACAGAGGACTGTGGCAGCAGTTCGGCGCGTTGCCCGGCCGGCCGGTTCGTATCGACCAGCACCACGACGTCGCGGTGACCGAGCTTGGTCAGGTGCGCGCCGACCGCGGCGGCCGCGGCGTACTCGTCGATCGCGACCCAGCGGGCGTCCGGGTCGGCGACCCGGTCCGTGGACGCCATCGGGATGTTGCGGGCCCGCAGCATGGCCAGAGCCGGGTGGTCCTTGTCGACGCAGAACACGACCGCACCGTCGATCGCAGCCTGCCGTACCGACTGGGCCGCCGGCTCGTCGTCCGGGTTGCTGACCGGCATCAGCAGCAGGCTGGTGCCGGTGCGCTCCACCTCGGCCGAGACGCCGGCCAGGAAGCCGACCGCGTACGGGTCGGAGAACGCGTACGAGAGCCGGTCGGTGAACAGCACGCCGATCGAGCCGGCGCGACCGCTGCGCAGCGTCCGTGCCGCCGCGTCCGGCCCGGTGTACCCGAGCTCCTCGGCGACCGCGAAGATCCGCTCGCGCAGCGCCTCGGAGAGCTGGCCGGGCTTGTTATACGCGTTCGAAACGGTCGACGGGGACACCCCGACCGCCTGGGCGATCGTCTTGATGGTGACTGCTGGTGCCATCGTCGGCCTCCTCTCTGTAACGTTCTTCTAAATCGTTCTTCTAAAACGTTCTAGTAGAACGATACAGAGACACCTTTGAGAGCGCAAGAGGTATTTTCTGGCGGGTCTGCGGCACCCCGGTCGAGCGGCAGGCGATGATGGGCGGGCCATGAGCACACTGCTGGAAGTCATCGCGCTGCACCCGGCCGACGCCGAGGCCGCCCAGGCCGGCGGCGCGGACCGACTGGAGCTCTGCGCGTCGATGGAGGTCGACGGCCTCTGCCCGCCGGTATCGGTGGTCAGCCAGATCCGGCGCAGCACCGATCTGCCGCTACGGGTGATGCTGCGGCTGTCCGACTCCTACACCGCGTCCGGCAGCGAACTGGCCCGGCTGCAGGGGCTCGCCCAGTCGTACCTCGCGGCCGGCGCCGACGGCTTCGTGCTCGGCTTCCTCACCCCGGACGCGGAGATCGACGCCGAGGCCTGCATCGCGCTGGCGTCGTCGTTCCCGGGCACGCCGTGGACCTTCCACCGCGCCATCGACGCCGTCCTCGAACCGTCCCCGGCCTGGCGCTCGCTGAGCGGACTGCCCGGCCTGGACTGCGTACTGACCGCCGGCTCCGCGCTCGGCGTACAGGCCGGTGCCGAGGACCTCTGCCTGCGCGCGCAGGCCGACCCGGTCGCGGCGCGGCTCACGATGGCCGGAGGCGGGTTGCGACCTGAGCACGTGCCGTGGCTGCTGCGCAGCGGCGTCCGGCGGTTCCACGTCGGCTCGTCGGTGCGGCAGGACGGCTCCTGGACCAAGGCGTACGTCGACAGCCGGTTCGTCCGGGCCTGGCGCAACCTGCTGGACGCGGAGGGTGAGCGGCTGACCCGCACGGCGGCGGGCGCATGATCCTGATCGACCCGCCGGTATGGCCCGGCTGGGGACGGGTCTGGTCGCACCTGGTCAGCGACAGCTCGCTGGACGAGCTGCACGAGTTCGCCCGCTCCTGCGGGATCCCCGCCCGGGGCTTCGACCGGGACCACTATGACGTCCCGTCCGACCTGTACGACGACCTGATCGCGGCCGGTGCCACTCCGGTCCCGAGCCGTGAGCTCGTCCGCCGCCTGATCGCCTCCGGCCTCCGAGCCCGCAAACCCTGACCCACCGCCGGACCCCGCCCACCGGCGGATCCGCCGTTCGGGTCCACCGGGTACTGGCGCGTGGCTGGGGCTACCTGGCTGGGGTTAGCGGAGGGCCAGGTGGTGGGTGCCGTCGCTGAGGATGGGGCGGCCGGTGGCGACGGTGGCCTGCGGGCGGGTGCAGGTGACCGGCGGTACCGGGACGTCGCCGGACACCAGGGGGTGCTCGACCACACCCACGGTGCCGACCGTCACGGCGGCACAGCGGCCGGCGACGGGACGCATGGTGACCACCCGGCCGTCCGTCATCAGGGCGAACCCTCGGGACGGGTACGACGCGTCCTGCTGCGCCGGTGTCACGTCCAGCAGGTGGTGCCACTGCGGGGTTCCGTCGGCCGGGTTCACGGCGGCCACGTCGTACACCTGGGATGCACCGGCCGTCGCGGTCCGGCAGGCGACGACGACCAGGCTCGCGGGCGTGGCCATCAAGCCTGGGTCGCAGCCGCTCTGGCCGAACCCGGGCCGCAGTGATCCGGGCAGCGGCGCGGACCACTCCACCGTGCCGTCCCCGGCGTCCAGCACCCATTGGTACGCGGTGCCGCCGGCGGACGGGCTCCACCCGAGTCCGGCGACCTGGTGGCTGTCGGGGAGCGCGGCCAGCGGGCCGACCCGGTACCCGGCCGCGGCCGGCTGGTCGGCGCTCTCCTGGTACTGGCCGAGCCCGGCCGACCAGAGGACGGTGCCGTCGGTGGTGGACAGGCCCTGGATGGTGTCGGAGTGGTTCGGGCCGCAGGAACCGATCACGACCGCGGTGCCGGCGACGATCCGGGCCCGGGTGACCGGGCACTCCGAGCGCACCCGCCAGCGGTCCTCGCTACCCAGCGGGTAGCCGAGCACATCGTTGCCGTCGGCCACCACCAGCACGTCCCGGTCCACCGCCAGCGCGGTGCCGTCCACGTGCAGCTCGGCCAGCACCGTGCCGGACACGGCGTCCAGCACCGCGTACGTCGGCAGGCTGACGTCGCTCGTGCGCGGGGCCGCGGCGGGCAGGTGTACGGCGACCGTGCCGCCGTCCGCCGAGACGATCAGGCCGTCCGCGGCGATGACGTCGGACCGGCGGTAGCTCCAGCGGGTCTGGCCGGTGCCGGCGTCGACGGTGAGCACGCCGTCCGGCCGTAGCTGGGTCAGGCCGCCCGCGGTACCGGCGGACATGCCCGCGCCGGTCTGGGCGGCGGTCCAGGCCAGCTCGCCGTCCATCCGGACCGCACCGGGTGCGGACGGCGGCGCGGTCGCCACCTCGCTGTGCGTGTTCGCGGCCTCCAGCCGGGCCTGGACGAACGGCACGCCGGCGGCCAGCGCCACCCAGCCGACCAGTACGCCGACCACACCGACGAGCGCCGCGCCGAGCACCCGGCGGGGCGGTGCCGAGTACGACGCGGTGGTGCGCAGCCGGCAGCCCAGTGCCAGCAGCAGCCCGCCGGTCAGTGCCGCGATCGAGGCGAGCAGCAGGTACGGCCAGCGCTCGCTGATCGCGACACCGGGCGGCGGATCGGGCCAGCGGACCCGGCAGATGACCACGCCGATCGCGCCGACCACCGCCAGCGGTGCGCACAGCGCCAGCATCCAGCGCGGACCGGCGCGCTTGAGCCATGTGGCCAGCACCAGTCCCGCGGCGCCGAGCCCGGCGACCGGCACCCACCAGCCGACCTCGCGCGCCGTCCCGGGCGCGGCCGGCCAGGTCGGCGCTGCGGCCAGGCCCCGGCCGAGCAGGATCGAGGCGGCGACGACCAGGCCGAGTGCCGCCGCGAGGTAGACGAGCGGGACGAGCCCGGCCCAGCGGTGCAGCGTTCCGGGCCGCAGCTCTGCCAGCTCGCGGTCCAGGTTCTCCCGGGCGGGCCGTTCCCACGCGTCGTACCCCTGCGGGGTGTGGAAGATGCGGCCGGTGCCGAGCCGCTTCAGGATCGCGGACCGGCCGCGGGCGAAGTCACGGTCGGGGACGTGCGCGTACTCGCGCCGGATACCCGCGGCGTACTCGTCGTACCGCTCCCGGTCGGCGGCCAGAATGCGCAGGTCGACGTCGCAGAGCACGGCACCGTTGGTGTCGCCGGCGTCGCTGCGGTGGTCCGCGGTGAGCCGGACCAGGCGGCCGATCTCGGCGACCCGCGCGGCGTCCAGCCCATACGCGGCCAGCTCGGCCTCAGCCAGCTGGGCCGAGGCCTCCTCGTTCTCGCCGCTGCGCGCCTGCGGGTCGTAGATCGCGTCGTGGAACCAGGCCGCGAGCCGGACCGTATCCGGGTCCTCAGCCTCGCCGGCGAGCTCGTCCACGGCGTCCAGGACCTCGGTCAGATGGCGCCGGTTGTGGTAAGCCCGGTGTGGCTCGGAGTAACGGCCCAGCAGATCCTCGCCGAGCGGCTTCGCGTCCGGCAGCAGGTGATTCCACCGGTCACGCAGCTCCATGGCGGCGAGTCTGACACCCGGCGAGGGCCTGGACGGAGGCCAGCGCGGTTGAGGGCTAGGGTCGTGGCCAAAGCGATATCGCGCCGTCATCCGGAGGTCACATGCGATTCGGGCTCGTCGGTACCGGTCCTTGGGCGGCGATCGCACACGGTCCCGGGCTGCTCACTGCCGACGGCGTCGAGCTCGTCGGCGTCTGGGGCCGTAACGCCACGAAGGCGGACGAGCTGGCCGGGAAGTTGGGCGTCCAGGGGTACGACGACTACGCGGCGTTACTGGATGTGGTGGATGCGGTGGCGTTCGCGGTACCGCCGGACGTCCAGGCGCCGATGGCGCTGCAGGCGGCCGCAATCGGCAAGCATCTGCTGCTGGACAAGCCGGTGGCGACCTCGGTGGAGGACGCCCGGGAGCTGGCCGCGGAGGCCGAGTCCGAGGGCATCGCCTCGGTGGTGTTCTTCACCGACCGGTTCGCGCCACAGGTGCGGGACTGGTTCGACCGCACTGCCTGGTCGGGTGGCTGGCGCGGCGGCTGGATCCGGATCCTGGCCGCGCTGGACGCACCGGGCAACCCGTTCTCGCAGTCGCCGTGGCGGCGGGAGCGCGGCGCGCTGTGGGACGTCGGTCCGCACGCGCTGTCGAACCTGACCGCACTGCTCGGCCCGATCGCCGGTCTGACCGCGGTCGGCGGCGAGGGCGACCTGGTGCACCTGGTGCTGCGACACGAGTCCGGCGCGACCAGTACCGCAAGCCTGTCGCTGTTCGTGCCGCCGGACGCCGCCGGTTTCGAGCTCGGCGTCTGGGGCGACAACGGTACGTCGCTGTCGCCCGGCACCACCGCGACCGCGGAGCAGGCGCTGGCGATCGCCGCGACGGAGCTGGTGGCGGCGGCGGAGTCCGGCGTGCCGCACGAGGTGGACGTCGCGTTCGGCGCCCGGGTGGTCGAGCTGCTCGCCGACGCGGAGAACCAGCTACGCGGCAGCTAGACACCCCCCAGCACTGCCGGCAGGTCGTCGTGGTGCAGTACCGCGAGTGACATGACGGCCCGGGTCAGGCAGACGTACAGCCGGCGCAGGCCGGTCCGCTCGTCTGCCTCGCCGGCGACGATCGCGGCCGGCTCGACGAGCACCACGTGGTCGAACTCCAGACCCTTCGCGAGCCCGGCCGGGACGACGTCGACGTGCGCGTCCACGTCGTCCTCGTCGCCGAGCACGGCATAGCTCACAGCCCTTGCCTGCAAGGCCTTCCGGGCCGCGTCGACCATCGCGTCCGGCACGATCATGCCGATCGAGCCGGGCCGGCCGACGACGTTGACGACCGTGTCCGCGGCGGCGTCCAGGCTGTTGCCGACGCGGTCGATGGTGAGCTCACCGCGGGCTCGCCGGACCGCGGTCGGCGGGGTCAGCCCGGGCGCGATCGACGGCAGCAACCGGGCGGCGTACTCGATCACCTGGCCGGGCACCCGGAACCCGGCGGTCAGCTCCTCGGTGTGCGCGCCGTCCTTGCCGAGGTGCCGCAGCGCCGTGTCCCAGGACGGCGTCGCCCACGGGGTGGTGCCCTGCGCGATGTCGCCGAGGATCGTCATCGAGCCGGTCGAGCAGCGCCGGCCGACCGCCCGTAGCTGCATCGCGGACAGGTCCTGCGCCTCGTCCAGCACCACGTGCCCGAGCGACGGGGTGCGCTCGACCAGGTCGGTGACCTCATCGACCAGGGTGGCGTCGGCCGCGGACCAGGGCGCCTTGCCGGAGGAGCGCACCGGCTTGTCCCAGCGCAGCAGCGCCTGCTCCTCGGCGGTCAGGATCCCGTCCGCGTACGCCGCCAGGTACTCGGCGTCGGTGAGCAGCCGGAACACCAGCTTGACCGGGTCGACCGCGGGCCACAGCTCGTCGGCGTACGCCTTGACCGGCCGGCTGCGGGCGACCGCGTTCTGCACCCGGTCGTCGGGCGAGTCGCCGGCCGCCTCCATGCGCAGCAGGATGGCGTGTGCCAGTCGCTGCGGCAGCATGGTCCGGCCGGCGCCGTACCGGACACCGCGGCTCCGCAGCTCGGTGATCAGCTCCTCGGCCTCGTACGCCGGTACCCGCCAGCGGTGCGAGCCGCGCGGGACCACCAGGGCCTCGGCCGGCGTACCGATGCCGGCCCAGACCGCGCGGTGCAGCACCTCCGCCATCCGGGCATCGCCCTTGAGCAGGTCGGCCGCGGCCGGCCCGGGGCCTGCGATCCTCACCCGGGCGACCAGGTCCTCGACCGTGGTCTGCCGGGCCTCGATCTCGCCGAGGGCGGGCAGCACGTCGCCGATGTAGCGCAGGAAGCTCGCGTTCGGCCCGACCACCAGCACGCCGGACCGGCTGAGCTGGTCGCGGTACGCGTACAGCAGGTACGCCGCGCGGTGCAGGCCGACCGCGGTCTTCCCGGTGCCTGGTGCGCCCTGTACGCAGATCGTGTCCTCGACACCGGACCGGACGATCACGTCCTGCTCGGGCTGGATCGTCGCCACGATGTCGCGCATCGGGCCGGAGCGCGGGCGCTCGATCTCACCCTCAAGTATCGAACTGGTCAGGATGTCGCTGTGCTCGTCGCTCGGCGAAGCCGCGTCGGCGGTGAGGTTCTCGTCCTCGAATGCGGTCATCGCGCCGTGCGTGAAGCCGAACCGGCGGCGCCGCCGTACACCCATCGGCTCGGTCCGGCTGGCCCGGTAGAACGGGGTGGAGATGTCCGCCCGCCAGTCCACCACCAGCGGGTCGCCGGCCTCGTCGCTCACGTGCCGCCGGCCGATGTGGAACGTCTCCTCCTTCGGCAAGGCGTAGTCCAGCCGGCCGAAGAACAGCGGGACTTCCGGGTCGTCCTCGAGCTCCTTCATCCGCCGCCACAGGGCGGCCTTCAGGAACTCGGTGTTGACCCGGTCGGCGCTGTGGATCTCCAGCGCCGCGGTCTTGGCGCGCATCGCGGCGAGTGCCGCACGGGACGTCGCCAGGTGGTCGCGTTCGTCGGTGAGTATCGGGTCGTCGGTAGGTTCCGTATCGGACACGCTTCAGCCTCCGCGTCGCGGCAACGGGTTTGGGGGAGCCCGGCTACGTTACTTGAGCAGGGCGCGAGGCGACACCGAATTTCCTCTGGAGGCAGAGATGCAGCTGGTCATCGGCGCGGGCGCGGTGGGTACCGCGACGGCACGGCTGCTCGCGGAGCGCGGTGACGACGTCCGGCTGGTCACCCGCAGCGGCGGCGGACCCGAGCACCCGGCGATCGAGCGGGTCGCCGCGGATGCCACCGACGGCGACGCGCTGGCCCAGCTGGCCGCCGGAGCCACCGCGATCTACAGCTGCGCGGGACCGGCGTACCCGCGCTGGGCGACCGACTGGCCGCCGCTGGCCGCCGGCCTGCTGCGCGCCGCGGAGACCAGCGGGGCCGTGCTGGTGACGACCGGCAACCTGTACGGGTACGGCGCGGTGGACGGCCCGATGACCGAGGACCTGCCGCTGCGGCCGAACTCGGAGAAGGGCCGGGTCCGGGTGCGGATCTGGGAGCAGGCGCTGGCCGCGCACCGGGCCGGGCGGATCCGGACCGCGGAGGTGCGCGGCTCGGACTACCTCGGCGCCGGTGCGGTGTCGCCGATGACGGTGCTGGTGCTGCCGAAGGTGCTGGTCGGCAAGCGGGCTTCCGTGCCGGCCGACCTGGACGCGCCGCACTCGTGGACCTACACCGGTGACGTGGCCCGGACCCTGG
Organism: Kribbellaceae bacterium; assembly: GCA_035650275.1. GTDB lineage: Bacteria > Actinomycetota > Actinomycetes > Propionibacteriales > Kribbellaceae > DASRHY01. The sequence continues at coordinate 37,251 of DASRHY010000030.1, forward strand.
TCGCCGTCGCCTCGGAGCAGAGCTCCTGGGGGCGCGCCTGGCATGTGCCGACCGGGCCGCCCCGGTCGTTCCGGGAGGTGGCCGCGCGGGCCACCGAGCTGGCCGGGCTTCCTGGGCCGCTGTTGTCGGCGATGCCGTACCCGGTGCTCTGGATCGGCGGGCTGTTCGACCCGACGGCCCGCGCGGTGCGGGAGACCCAGTACCAGTTCCGCGGGCCGTTCGTGCTGGACTCCACGGCCGCGACCGAGGCGTTCGGGATCAGCCCGGCAGCACTGGACGACGTGCTGCGCGAGACGATCGCCGACCTGCGGACCAGCTGACAGCGCCGAACAGGATCGGCAGGCAGCCGGTGAGCAGGATGAGCGCGACCAGGCCGTCCAGCCAGTAGTGGTTCGCGGTCAGCACCACAACCGCGAACGTGACCGCCGGGTGCAGGATCCACAGCCAGCGCCAGCGGCTCCGGGTGACCATGATCATCGCGATCGCGACCAGCGCGGCCCAGCCGACGTGCAGGCTCGGCATCGCCGCGAACTGGTTCGCCAGGCCGCTGTCCGTGCTCGGACCGTAGACCGACTGGCCGAACTTGATCCCGGTGTCCACCCAGCCGAGATCGGGGAACATACGCGGCGGCGCCAGCGGAAAGACCGTGTGCCCGATCAGACCCAGCCCGGTGAGCGCGATCAGCGTCCAGCGCACTCTCGGGTACACCGCGGGCCGCCGTACCGACAGCCAGGTCAGCACCGCCGCGGTGAGCGGGAAGTGCACGCCGGCGTAGTAGTAGTTCGCGACCTGGGCCAGGTGCGGGACCTGCAGCGCGCTGTGCTGCAGCGCGGCCTCGCTCGGCAGCCCGAGCCAGTCCTCCCAGCGGATCAGCCGGCGTGCGTTGTCGTACGCCGAGCCGCCGTGCGCCGCGGCGTAGATCCGGCCGGCGCTGTAGATCACGTACATCGCTCCGAGCAGCAGTGCCTCCCGCAGCACCCGCCACACGGCGTACGACCGTGGACGTGCCGGCGGTGCGGGGGCGACCACCCCCTGCTCTGCAAGCTTCTCGGCTAGTTGAGTCCCCACCGTTTTGACGTTAGGTCGACAACGTTGTTCGGCGCCCCAGGGACGGACCCTGAGGTTGCCCTGGGCAACCCCCTACCGCCTCCCCCGGGAGACGTACGACCTCAGGTGGACAGCGGCGTCAGCAGCCGGTGCGGAGTGCGCAGCGCGACGCTCACCGGGTCGGTCCGGGTCGGGTCGGCGCCCGGGCCGGGCCGGATCTCGATCTCGGTCGGCGGTACGGCGCGGTCGCATGCCGGACACGATCCGGTGCGGTCGAGCCGGCGGCCGCACGTGCTGTGATGGAAGACCCGGAACGGTCTACTGCCGGACAGGTGCCGGTTGCCCCACTGGCCCAGCATGTACACCATCGGCCAGAGCTCCCGGCCGACCGCGGTCAACAGGTACTCGTCCCGCGGTGGCGCGTCGGAGTACCGCCGCTTCTCCAGTACGCCGGCGTCGACGAGCGCCGCGAGCCGGTCCGCCAGTACGGCGCGGGGCAGCTCGAGGTGCGCGAGGAAGTCGCCGAACCGCCGGACACCGTAGAACGCGTCGCGCAGCACCAGCATGGTCCATCGCTCGCCGATCACCTCGAGAGCGCGTGCCAGACCACAGTCCTGCCCTGGATAGTCCTTGCCCAGTGCCATGTCCTAGATGTTAGCGCGTCAGTTCATTCACTGAACCCAGGATGCTATGGTGCCTCTTGTGAGTTCAGTGAATGAACCTATGGTGATCCGGTCTCAGCGCTCCGGGTCGCTGGCCGTGCTGTGTGCCGCGCCGTTACTGGCGCTGGTGAACTACACGATGCCGATGATCACGCTGCCGGAGACGGCGCGGGCACTCGGCGCCGGGATCTCGGCCCAGATCTGGGTCCTGAACGGCATCTCACTCGGTCTCGCCGCAGTGCTGCTCGCGGCCGGCAGCATCGCCGACGACGCCGGCCGCAAGCGGGTGCTGGTCATCGGGTCGGGACTGCTCGCCGGGTCCAGCGTGGTGGTCGCGGTCGCGACCGGGCCGATGATGTTCGTGCTCGGCCGGGTGCTGCAGGGGGCGGCCAGCGCGACCCTGCTGGCCGCGAGCCTGGGCATCGTCGGCCAGGCGTACCCCGACCCGGTCGCTAAGGCGCGTGCCGCCGGGCTGTGGGGGTCGATGGTGAGCGCGGGTATCGCGCTCGGGCCGCTGCTCGCAGGCGCCCTGGCGGACCTGACCAGCTGGCGCGCGGCGTACTGGCTGGTGGCGCTGGGCTCGGTGGCGCTGGCCGTGGCGGCGTACCGGGTGCTGGACGAGTCCCGGGCCGAGCACCGGCGCCGGGTCGACGTCGCCGGGGTCGGGCTGCTCGGTGCCGGGCTGGCGGCGCTGCTGGCCGGGCTGACCCAGGGCCGGCTCGGCTGGTCGGCGCCCGGCACCGTCGCACTGCTCGCGGCCGGCGCCGTGCTGCTGGCCGGGTTCGTGCTGGTGGAGCTGCGCGGCCGGACGCCGATGCTGGAGCTGGGGCTGTTCCGGCACCGCCCGTTCGTCGCCGCGACCGGTGGGGCGTTCCTCACCGGACTGGCGATCATCGGGCTGATGAGCTACCTGCCGGCGATGTTGCAGCACGCGCACGGCTTCGGGGCGCTGGCCGTCGCAGGTCTGTTCGCGATCTGGTCCGGCACCTCCGCGCTCGTCGCCCAGCAGGCGCGGCGGCTGCCGATCGGCGGCCGTCACCAGGTCGCGCTCGGCCTCGCCCTGGCGGCCGCCGGCACCCTGCCGCTGCTCGGGTTCGCGGCCGGCTGGTCAGCCGCCCGGGCGGTCGCCGGGCTGCTGGTGGCGGGCGTCGGCAGCGGGCTGGTGAACGGGGCGCTGCCGCGGCTCGCGGTGGCGAGCGTGCCGGCCGACCGGGCCGCGATGGGTTCGGGTGCGAACAACACCGCCCGGTACGTCGGATCCTCGCTGGGCGTCGCGATCACCGTGGCGATCGCGACCGGCGCGGCCGGTGGCACGGATCTCGCCCTGCTGGTGTCGGCCGGGCTGGCGGCGGCCGGTGCCGGCGTCTTACTGCTGCTCCGGGACTGAGTCCTAGGCCGGTGTGGCCGCGGGCTC
>DASRHY010000031.1:0-15122 GCA_035650275.1 Kribbellaceae bacterium
GTGGAGCCGACGAGGGGACTCGAACCCCTAACCACCTGTTTACAAGACAGGTGCGCTACCGATTGCGCCACGTCGGCGAGGTGCCGACCCATGGTAGTTGACGGCCGGGCGGGAGGATGGGGCGAGTGGACGAAGGCCCCCGAACCAGCCCCACGGATTCGGGAGCCTCCGGCCAAAAACGGGGTCGGTGGTCTTCCTCAGACGCGGTGAACCGCGGCCCGTCGAGCTAGGTCATCCAGCTCGGTCGCGGTCGCGTTCGGGCCGGTCACGCTGCGGCTGGACCAGGTCGACAACTACGCAGACGAGCTCTGGCTGGAGCTGTTCACCGACGACGTCGAGGCGGCGACGGCACGGTTCGCGGAGCACGGCGTGGCGTCGCAGGACGAGCGAGAGCCGTTGCCGGACGGGCTGCCGGCGCACTGGATCGGCAACCCTGCGGGCATCCCGCACTTCGTCCGGGCAGCCGACGAGAACTAGAGCGTGTGCTGGTACACCTGCGCACGGGCCCAGGACATGCGTTGCGCGGCGCTGCCCGGGTCCGTGGCGAAGGCCCTGGCGACTCGGCTGGCACAGCCGTCGCGACCGAGGTCGGACAGCGTACGCAGGACCAGGTGCCGGAGCTGGCTCTCGGCCAGCTGGTCACCGGATGGAGCCGTGGACGCGAAGAGCGCCTCGCAACGAACGGCATCGATACCCATCGCGCTTTCCCTCCGGGTCGTTCCACCGGAACGTGTGCCGCCCCACGGACAGTCATCCCCGGCCGGAGAGGGGCGGTCCGGCAGAGGGTGGTGATCCACCTTGGCGTGCGCGTCGACGGGTTGGGATCGGCGGCGCCGGGGCCTTGCGACGAGCGGTCGGTCCGGAGCGCCGAACAGCCGAAGCCCTACCTATCGGGACAAAGGTATGGCTGCGCGGCAGGCTTTCTCAAGCACCCTGCACAAGTCACTTGAAGAGACCGAGCCGATGCGCTCTGGCAGCGGCCTCGCCCCCGGTCCGAACGCCGAACTTGGCCAGCACGTTCGACACGTGCACGCTCACCGTCTTGGCGCTGATGAACAGCTCGGCGGCGATCTCCTTGTTCGACCGGCCGGCCGCGACCAGCCGCAGGACCTCCGCCTCCCGCTCGGTCAGGCCGGCCGGCGCCTCGGCCGGTGACACCGCCCCGTCGATGGCCAGCCGCGCGCTCCGGGCCAGCACCGCGATCTCGTCCGCGAGCGGCGTCGCGCCCAGCTCCGCGGCGTCCGCGGCGGCGGTCCGCAGCAGTTCCTCAGCGGCCGGGCGCTCTCCGGCGGCCAGCGCCTGCTCGGCCGCCCGGACCCGCGCGTCGGCCGACCTGTACCGGTGCCCGACGGCCTGCCATGCCAGCACCGCGTCGGTCCAGGAGCCCTTGCCGGTCTCGGCCGCGAACGAGGCCGCGTGCGCGGCGAGCACCGGCGAGTCCGCCGGCTCGCCGTTAGCGGTGACGTCCACACTGTCCGATCCGGATCGCTGCGCGGCCCGTGCGATCAGGCACAGCAGCGGCCAGACTTGCCAGGGTGCGCCCTGGTCGCGCGCCACCGGTAGCGCCTCTTCGGCGGTACGACGTGCGTCCGCGAACCTGTTCTCGGCCAAAGCAAGCTCGGCCTGCCGCTGCGTCACCAGCAGCATCCACGGCGCCAGCTCGCCCGGGCTGACGGTCAACGCGTCCAGCCCGAGCATGCCGATCAGCTGGCGCAGCGCCGCGCTCACCGGCGCCGGACGGTTGGCGAGTGACCTCCTTCCAGAACACCCGGCTGCGTCCGATGGCCGGCGGCAACATCCTGCTCTGGCTGATCACCGACCTGCTGTAGCGGTTGGCACCGAAGGGACAGCACAGTGACCAAGGCACTCATCATCGGCGGCGAGGACCTGGGCATGATGGGTCAGTTCCTCGTCCTGGACAACGGGCAGCGCCCGGGCACTCCGTCCGGGCACCGCCACCACACCTAGAGGAGTAAGCATGCGCAACGTGTTCTCCAGCCTCTTCATCTCGCTCGACGGGGTCGTCGAGCGACCGGACCAGTGGCAGTTCGCATTCGACGACGAGATGGGAGAGGCCCTCACGACCGTGCTGCAGTCGGCGGACTCGATCCTGCTCGGCCGGGTCACCTGGCAGGAGTGGTCCGGATACTGGCCGAACGCCACCGAGGACAAGGACTTCGCGGACTGGATCAACAACAACCAGAAGTACGTCGTGTCGACGACGCTCGACTCGGTCGACGACTGGGCGAACAGCACGCTGCTCAAGGGCGACTTCGCCGGCGCGATCAGCGACCTGAAGAACACCGACGGCGGCACCATCAGCGTCGCCGGCAGCCCCAGCGTGGTCCGCTCACTGGTCGAGCACGACCTGCTCGACGAGCTGCAGCTGCTGATCCACCCGGTGGTCGCCGGTGAAGGCCGCGCACGGCTGTTCCCCGAGAACGTGACGTTGAAGAAGCTCGAGCTGGTGAGCGCGCAGCCAACCAGCAGCGGCGTGATCATCGCGAACTATCGGCCCGTGCGGTAGACCGTGCCTTCCCGGACCGGCGGGCTGACGCTACTGCGCCGCAACCCGTCGTTCCGGGTGCTGTGGTCGGCCCGGGCGATCTCCTTCCTCGGAGACTCGCTCGGGCTGGTCGCCCTGCTCGTGTACGTCGAGGACCGCACCGGCGCCGCCTTCGCGGTAGCGCTGCTGCTGTTCGCCGGCGACTGCCTGCCGGGCTTCTTCGGCCCGCTGGCCGGCGCGATCTGCGACCGGTTCGACCTGCGCACGGTCATGATCAGCTGCGAGCTGGTCCAGGCAGTCCTGGTCGTCGCGATGGCGATCACGCTGCCGCCGTTGCCGGTGCTGCTGGTGCTGGTCGCACTGCGCAGCATCACCGCGACGATCTTCCAGCCGGCGTCGCGCAGCGCCGTACCCGCGCTGGTCGAGGACCGCGAGCTGGAGACTGCGAACTCCACGCTCGGCGCCGGCACCTACGGCTTGGAGGCACTCGGCCCGCTGGTCGCCGCCGCACTGTTCACCGTGCTCGGCATCCGCGGCATCCTGCTGGTCGACGCGCTGACCTTCGTGGTCTCGGCGGTGCTGCTGACCCGGCTGCCGTCGTTGCCCTCGGCAGGCGAACACGAGCCGTTCGCCCGGAACGTGCGCGACGGGCTCGGGTACATCTGGTCGACACCGGTGGTTCGGGTGATCGCGCTCGGCTTCTTCGGGATCGCCGCAGTCAATGGTGTCGACGACGTGGCGATGGTGTTCCTCGCCAAGGACGAGCTTGGCGCCGGTGACTCCGCGGCCGCCGTGCTGTACGCCGGCGTCGGCATCGGCCTCGTCGTCGGATACCTGGTGCTCGGCCGGCTCGGACACCGAATGCCGATGCTCGGGCTGCTGGTGGCCGGGTTCGCGATCAGCAGCGCCGGCAACCTGCTCACCGGACTCGCCTGGGCGGTCGGCGCGGCGCTCGCCCTGCAGACCATCCGCGGCGCCGGTATCGCGGCCATCGACGTCGGGCTCAACACCCACCTGCAGCGCGTCGTACCGGCCCGGCTGCTCGGCCGCGTATTCGGCAACCTGTACGGCGCGGTCGGCGTGGCGGCCGGTCTGTCGTACGGCCTCGGCGGTCTGCTGCTCGAGTTGACCGACGCCCGCGTCACCTTCGTCACCGCCGGTGCCTGCGGCCTCCTCGTCAGCGCCGCCACAGCCTTGGCGTTACGCCGCGCCCACCGTCGTACGCCGGTCTGACGCCCCACTCTGCACCCGCCCACCCGGGTCGTCGGCTACCCCTGGCAACGGTCGTCCGCCGTACCTAGGTCTGCCGACCGGGCGCTTGCTCCGTGCGGCGATGACCGCGGCGACCGTATACCGACATCGGTATCGCATACCGACATCGGTATCCCGATCAGGCAACACCCTTCAAGTAGCGCCGCGTCAGGTGGCGGCACTTCAGTGCGCAATCTGCAACCGACGAAGCTCGGGGTGTGCTGTAGAACGGGCTTGACCTCAAGTCGTGTTGATGTTGGAGGGTCGACAGCATGCTGACATCTGAGATCGGTCCCGAGGCCGCGACGTCGCGCAAGGCGCTCACCGTCGGGCTGGTCGCGATCATGACCCTGGTCGCGCTGGAGTACATGGCGGTCGCGATCGCGATGCCGATCGTCGGCCGCGAGCTCGGCGGGATGGAGCTGTACAGCCTCGCGTTCAGCGGCGCACTCGCTGCCGGTGTGGTCGGGACGGTCGTGGGCGGGCGCTGGGGTGACGTTCGCGGACCGCTCGGGCCGCTCTGGTCCGGTCTGCTGACCTTCGCCGGCGGGCTGCTGATCGCGGGTTTCGCGCCGAGCATGGAGGTGTTGATCGCGGGCCGGCTGGTCCAGGGGTTCGGCGGAGCGCTGACCGGGATCGCGATCTACGTCCTGGTCGCGCGTGTCTACCCGGAGGCACAGCACCCGCGGATGTTCTCGCTGTTCGCCACCGCGTGGGTGGTGCCGTCGATGGTCGGCCCGGCCGTGGTCGGCGCGGTCGCGGAGACGATCGGCTGGCGGTGGGTGTTCCTCGCGGTACCGCTGCTGACCATCCCCGCCGCCGTCCTGCTGTGGCGCGGGCTAGCCGGGCAGCCGCTCACCGGTGGTCAGGCCGAGCCGGCGCCCGGGTTCGCGGTCCGGGTCGGCTGGGCGGCGTTGACCGCGGTCGGAGCGGCGATGGTGCAGTACGGCAGTGACGGCCGGCTGCCGCTGCTGGTCGCCGGGCTCGCGCTGCTTACGGTGACGTTGCCGCGGCTGCTGCCGCGCGGCACGATGCGTGCGGCGCGCGGGCTGCCGACCGTGGTGGCACTGCGCGGGCTGGCGGCCGGTGCCTTCCTCGCCGGTGAGGTGCTGGTACCGCTGATGCTGATCGGCGAGCGGGACCTGTCGCCGATCTTGGCCGGGTTGGCGCTCACCGGTGGCGCGCTGAGCTGGTCGTTCGGCTCCTGGCTGCAGGGGCGTCAGGTGTTCGCGCAGCAGACCAACCTGGGCGTCGGCACGGCAGCGATCACGGCCGGACTGCTGCTGATGGGGTCGGTGGCGTTCGAGGGGGTGCCGGTCGCGATCGCGTACCCGGCCTGGGTGGTCGGCGGATTCGGCATCGGGCTGGTGTACCCGACGCTGTCCGTGCTGACGCTGGAGATCTCCCGGCCCGGTGAGCAGGGCGTGAACAGCTCGGCGCTGCAGCTCGGCGAGATGGTGTTCACCGTGGTCGCGATCGCGGTGACCGGGGCGTTGTTCCTGGCCTTCGGGTACGCGACCGCGTTCGCGGCGACCGTGCTGATCGCCGTGCTCGGCTTTTCGGTCGCGCCGCGGACGGCGACGGGGAAGGTCGCGGTACTGGAGACCGTGACCCCACCGGAGACCAGAGCCGCCGCCTGATCGTCAGGCCGGCGCGATACCGTTCGCGTGCCGGCGGGCCAGATCCTGGTAGATCTCCGCGTTGTGCTCGACCAGCCAGCGGCTGTTGCCGTCCAGCGGCAGCTGCCGCTTGGCCGGACTGCCCATCACGATGGTCTCCGCCGGTACGACGGACCCGGGCGTGACGGTCGCGCCGGCAGCGACCAGCGCACGGGCACCGATGCTCGCACCGTCCAGCACGATCGCCCCGTTGCCGATCAGCGCCTGCTCGCCGATGGTGCAGTCGTGCAGCAGGCACCGGTGCCCGACGCTCACGTTGCGGCCCACGTCGCATCCGTCGACGCCGACGTGGATGACCGAGTTGTCCTGGATGTTCGCGCCCTCTCCGATCGCGATCGGGCCGAAGTCGGCGCGCAGCACGGCGCCGTACCAGACGGAAGCGTCCTTCTCGACCACGACGTTGCCGATCAGCGTCGCGGTCGGCGCGACCCACGCCTGAGGATGCACGGTGGGGCTGACGCCCTCGAACGAGAACAGCGGCATGCCCGCCACCTTAGGTCAGGTGACGGAACGGATGCGATGCACCAGCAGAGCGCCGGTGACGCCGACGGCGGCCACGACGTACAGGGTCGAGCCAGGCGAGGATCGGCGGCGAACGCCGGGACGGGCGGTGCATATTGGTCAACCGACTTGGACGGTTGACAAGTACGACGCGAGTGGCTCACGCTCTCGCTGACTGCCCGGTAGGGAGGGCCGATGGACCGCACCGTGACGCGTTCCGCGCTGGACGAACCGGTCCGGCCGGTCCGGACCGGCTGGATCGCGGCCTGGTCCGCCGGGCTGTTCGGCTGGTACATGGCCTACTTCGCGGCCGCCCAGATCCTGCTGCCGAAGCAGGCCGAGGCGATCGCCGGCGACGACAAGGTCACCCTGCTAGCGGTCGTCACCGGTGTTGCCGCCGTGGTCACGATCCTGGTGAACATCGCCGTCGGCGCACTCTCCGACCGCACTCTGTCGCGACGCGGCCGGCGCCAGGTCTGGGTGCTCGGCGGCGCGCTGCTGACCGGGCTCGCGGTGTCCGGCCAGGGTCTGCAGACCACCGCGGTGGGGATGGTGCTGGTCTGGGCGATTGCGCAGATCGGCATGTCGTCGACCAACGCGGCACTGATGGCCGCGGTTCCCGACGAGGTGCCCGTCAGCCAGCGGGCCTGGGTGTCCGCGTTCTTCGGACTCGCCCAGGCCGTCGGGCCGCTGGTCGGCGTCGCACTGGTCGCGGTCGTCGTCCTCGATCTCGCCCCGGGCTTCGCACTGCTCGGGCTGCTCGCGCTGCTGCTCGCACTGCCGTACAGCGTCGGCACCCGCGGCGTACCGCTGGACCCGGCCGAACGCCCGCCGCTGTCCATCGGCGCGATCGCGAAAGGCGTCGTCACGCCGCTGCGGCACCACGACTTCGCCTGGGCCTGGTCCGGGCGGTTCTTCATCCAGCTGTCCAACGCGCTGGCGCAGGTGTACCTCTTCTACTACCTGCAGGACTACGTGAAGTACCCCGATCCCGAGGGCGGCACCCTGGTGCTGATCGTGGTCTACACGATCGGCGTGGTGATCGCGGCACCGCTGTGCGGCCGGCTCTCGGACCGGACCGGGCGGCGCAAGCGGCTCGTGGTCGTGTCCTCGGTACTGCAGGGAGCAGCGGGACTGCTGCTCGCGTTCCTGCCCACCTTCGGCACCAGCATCGTTGCCGCCGGCATCCTCGGGCTCGGGTACGGCGCGTACGCCGCCGTCGACCAGGCACTGATCACCCAGGTGTTGCCGAGGGCGGAGGACCGCGGCAAGGATCTCGGCGTGATCAACGTGGCGAACAACCTGCCGTACGTGCTCACCCCGGTGATCGGCGCAGCCGTGCTCGGCTCGCTCGGCGGCTACCCGACCCTGATGGTGCTGGTCCTGGTCACCGCCGTGATCGCGGCGCTGACCGTGCAGCCGATCCGGTCGGTGCGCTGACACATGTTGACGATCCTCACCTTCAACTTGTTGCAGCTACCGGTGCTGTCGTACGCCGACCGCGGCCTGCGCCGGATCGAGCTCGCCCGCCAGGCGGTGCAGCGGCTCGACCCGGACGTGGTCGTGCTCAACGAGGCGTTCAGCCTGAGCCCGAGTGGCTACCTGGTCCGCTGGCTGCGCAGCCACGGGTACGACGCCACGCCGCAGCTGTCCTCGTTCGGCGCCGAGTGGACCAGCTCGACCGGCCCGCGGGTGCTGGGCCGTTCGCTGCTCGGCGGCGGCGTCCGGGTGCTCAGCCGGCGCGGCCTGCACGAGCGGCACCAGCTGGTGTTCTCGTCGTACCACGGCGGCACCGCGGACTCGCTGGTCGGCAAGGGCTGCCTGCTGGTCCGGATCGACGGGCCGTTGTGGATCGCCGCCACCCATCTGCAGGCGGACCAACCGAAGACCCCGGTCGAGCAGACCGGGGCGGTACGGCTCGAGCAGCTCGCCGAGATCCGCGCCCTGGTGCGGTCACTGGTCCCGCCAGCCGACCCGGTGCTGCTCGTCGGCGACCTGAACGTGGAGCACGGCACCGAGCACGCGACCGCCGCGGCGGCAGCTGTCGGCGGGATGCTCGAGCCGGCGGGCCGGATGCACGAGCCGACGTTCGACGGGACCACGAACCCGTTGACCGGCCGGGACTTCCCCGGCTACCGGCACGTCCTCGACTACGTCTGCTGCCTCGACGAGCACGGCAGCCGCCCGGTCCCGCGGATCAGGACCGAGACGATCCGGTACGCCGCCGGGGAGGAGGCGTCGGACCACTACCCCGTGCTGGCCGAGGTCTCCTTCTGAGTGTCCGGACGGCAGGCTCAGTGCTTGCCCGACGCAATCATGTCCCGGTACCACGCGAACGAGTCCTTCGGCGTACGACGCTGCGTCGCGTAGTCGACATGCACCAGGCCGAACCGCTGCGAGTACCCGGCGGCCCACTCGAAGTTGTCCAGCAGCGACCAGTGGAAGTACCCGCGGACGTCGACGCCGGCATCCATCGCCTGCTGGAGCGCGCGCAGGTGGCCGTCCAGGTACTCGATCCGCCGCCGGTCCGCGACCCTGCCCGACTCGTCCGGGCCGTCGTTGATCGCGCAGCCGTTCTCGGTGATGTAGATCGGCGGCAACCGGTCACCGTACCGGGTCGCGAACGTCTGCAGGATCTCGCCGAAGCCCTCCGGCACCACCGGCCAGCCGAAGTCCGTGCGTTCCCGGCCGTCGATCGCGCGCGGCTCGAACGGCAGCCCGGCCGGAAGCACGAACCCGTCAGTCACACCGGTATCGGCACCGCCGCCGGGAGCCCCGATCAGGCTCGGCATGTAGTAGTTGATCCCGAACCAGTCGACCGAGCCGCCGATCAGCGTGAGGTCGTCGGCGACCGGGCCGGGCATGCCGTCGCCGATGCCGTCCGGGTACTCGCCGAGGATCACCGGGTCCGCGAACATCCAGTTCACCAGGTTGTCGTACAGCGCCGCCGCCGCACGGTCGTCCTCGCTGTCGCTGGCGGGCCAGGTCGGGCCGTGGTTGCTGGCGATCCCGATGCTGCCGGCACCGGCGGCACGCAGCGCCTGGGCGGCGCGGCCGTGCGCGAGCAGCTGGTGGTGCGCGACCGGCAGCGCGTCGAACGACAGCTGCTTGCCCGGCGCGTGCGCGCCGACGGCGTACCCGAACATCGTGACCACCATCGGCTCGTTGATCGTGATCCAGCGGCCGATCCGGTCGCTGAACCGTGCGCCGAGGATGGCGGCGTACTCGGCGAACCGGTCGGCGATGTCGCGCCGCATCCAACCGCCGGCGTCCTCCAGTGCCTGCGGGGTGTCCCAGTGGAACAGGGTCGGCACCGGTTCGATGCCCTGGGCAAGCAAGGCGTCCACCAGCCGGTCGTAGAACGCGAGCCCTTCGGCGTTCGCCGGTCCGCTGCCGGACGGCTGGATCCGCGGCCACGCGAACGAGAACCGGTACGCATCCACGCCGAGGTCCCTCATCAGCGCGACGTCCTCGGCGTACCGGTGATAGTGGTCGCAGGCAACGGCTCCGGTGTCGCCGTTCGCGGTCCGGCCCGGCTCGGCGCTGAACGTGTCCCAGACCGACAAGCCGCGGCCGCCCTCGGTGACCGCGCCCTCGATCTGGTACGCCGCGGTGGACACGCCCCACAGGAAATCCGGTCCGAACGTCGTCATCGGTCCATCCTCTCTGGAGGTGCGCCCGGCACGCCAAGACTGAAGGATGCTCATTTAACTGGTCAACAGTCTTGGACGGTTGACTTGGACAGCCGGACCTCGGCTAGCGTGGCAAGCCCGCTATCCGTTGGAGGTCATCGTGCCCCGCGTGCCCGCGACCGAACGCCGCGCCGACCTCGTGCAGGCCGCGATCCGGGTCGCCACCCACGACGGCCTGGCCGCCACCACCACCCGGCGGATAGCCCAGGAGGCCGGGGTCTCGGTCGGCATCGTGCACTACTGCTTCCGCTCCAAGGAGGAGCTGCTCGGCGACGTGGTGCGTGAGCTGGCGATGGAGGGGTACACCGCCGCGGCCGAGGCGCTGCCGGCGGGCGGCGGCACCGCCGAGGAGCTGATCCGCGCCGCGGTGCACGCGTTCTGGGCGCTGATGGAGTCGACGCCGGACAAACAGCTGCTGACGTACGAGGTGATCACCTGGGCGCTGCGGACCCCGGACATCGAGCCGATCGCCCGGGAGCAGCGCGAGCGCCAGATCGAGGGCATCCAGCACCTGATGCGCCTGATCGCCGCGTCCGCCCGGATCGAGTGGACCCGTCCGGTCGGCGAGCTGTCCCGGATGGTCCTGAACGTCGCCGACGGGGTGGTGCTGAGCTGGCTCGTCGACCGCGACTCCGCCGCCGCCCGGCGTTCCCTGGACGCATTCGTCGACCAGTTCGCGTCGTACGCCAAGCGCACCCGTGCCCGCAAGGCGGGCTGAGTTACCGCCGTCCTCGCCGGCTACGGCCGGTGCGAGGTGTGCCGGTCGTGCTCGAACCGGCGGTGCGGGCGTCCGCCGCCCCGCCTGCCCTTGTAGCCACCACTCTTGCCGCCGCCCTTGAAGCCGCGGTCTGGGCGACGCGGGACGGGAAGCTTCACCGCGTGACCGGACGGCTTGGCGCCGCCGGTCAGCCGGGTCACCAGCTGGTCACCCGGACGGGCCCGCACCGGTGCGACGTCCACGCCGGCCGACTCCGCCAGCCGGATCATGCCGCGCCGCTGGTGCGGCAGTACCAGGGTCACGACCGCACCCTCGTCACCGGCGCGAGCGGTCCGGCCGGCCCGGTGCAGGTAGTCCTTGTGGTCCGCGGCCGGGTCCGCCTGCACCACCAGGCCGACGTCGTCGACGTGGATGCCGCGGGCGGCGACGTCGGTCGCGACCAGCACCGGCACCGAGCCGTCCTTGAACTGGCCGAGCGTCCGGTTCCTGGCGCCCTGGGTCAGGCCGCCGTGCAGCGCCGCCGCCATCACGCCGCGGTCGCGGAGCTGGCCCGCGACCCGGTCGGCACCGAGCTTGGTCCGGACGAACACGAGCGTGCGGCCGTCCCGGCTGGCCAGCTCGGCGGTCAGCGACTGCTTGTGGTTCGGCTCGATCACCAGCAGGTGGTGCTCCATCGTGGTGACCGCGGCCTGGGCCTCGTCGGTCGAGTGCGTCACCGGGTCCTTCAGGTAGTCGCGCACGATCGTGTCGACGTCACCGTCCAGCGTGGCCGAGAACAGCAGCCGCTGGCCGCCCGCCGGGGTCATGTCGAGCAGGGTGCGGACGTCGGGCAGGAAGCCCATGTCGCACATGTGGTCGGCCTCGTCCAGCACGGTGACCTCGACCGCGCCGAGGTCCGCGGCGCGCTGCTGGCACAGGTCGATCAGCCGGCCCGGGGTGGCGATCACCAGGTCCACGCCGCGGCGCAGCGCGTCGATCTGCTTCGGGTACGGCAGGCCGCCGGCGACCAGCTTGACCCGGACGTTCATGACGTGCGCGAGCGGCTCGAGTGCGTCGTGCACCTGCATCGCGAGCTCGCGGGTCGGGACCAGGACCAGGCCGCGCGGACGGCGCGACTCGGTGTGGCCGCCGGCCAGCCGCATCAGCACCGGCAGGCCGAAACCGAGCGTCTTGCCCGAGCCGGTCCGGCCGCGGCCGAGCACGTCGGAGCCCGCGAGGGCGTCCGGTATGGTCGCGGCCTGGATCGGGAACGGCTCGGTGATGCCGTCCCGGGCCAGCCGCTGGACGAGCCGGGGCGCGATGCCGAGTGCGGCGAACGCGTTGCCCTCGGCGACCGGGCCGAGGTCGGCCGGCGTGTTGTTGTGAGGCGGATTCTTCTTGTGGCGGGGCTTCTTCACCTTCGGCCGCGGCCGATCGGCGTACTGCTGTGTCAAGGGTCCTCTTTCGAACGACGTGGGTGACGGGTACGACGCCCACGCGGCTCGCACGACGATCCGGGCTGAGCGTGGCTCGGCTCGGCGTACGCAGGAGTTGATGGCCATCGACCTGCGGCTGCATATCGCGTGCAGCCATGGCACCGGCTGGTTCAACCGGCGGGTCGGAGCGCCTCTTGGTGACGCGACTCGCGCACCGACCGGGCAAGTCTACCCGACGATTGACCACCGCCCGACCACTCTCAAGTGCAGTTTAGGTTTCATGGATCGCCGCCTACAGTGGGCGACATGGTCGAGGAAACCATTCTGAACAAGGAGCACTGGTTGCCCATCGGCGAGATCTCGAGTCGTTCCGGCGTCGCCGCATCGGCACTGCGGTTCTACGAGGACCAGGGACTGATCCACTCCCGCCGGACGGCCGGCAACCAGCGGCAGTACCAGCGCAGCACGCTGCGCCGGATCGCGTTCATCCAGGCGGCACAACGCGTCGGCCTCGCGCTCGCCGAGATCCGGGGTGCGCTGGACTCGCTGCCGGATGACCGGACGCCGACCAAGACGGACTGGAGCCGGCTGTCCCGGACCTGGCGCAGCCGCCTGGACGAACGGATCGCCGAGCTGGAACGCCTCCGCGACGACCTCGACTCGTGCATCGGCTGCGGCTGCCTCAGCCTGCAGCGCTGCACCCTCTACAACCGCCAGGACCACCTAGCAGCCCAAGGCCCCGGCGCCCGCATCCTCCGCGTAGGCATCCCCGGCGAGTAAATCCGTTCATCGGGCCCTTGTGACCCGGCGTGTCGTCACTCATCGGGCCCTTGTGACGACACAGTGACGACGCAGTGCCGACACAGTTCAGCCAACGTTCAGGTCACGCGCCATAGCGTCGGCGGCATGGTCGCGATCGAGGCCGCCGGCCTTTCCAAGCGGTACCGCGACCGGCTGGCGGTGGACGACCTGAGCTTCACCGCCGAGCCGGGCGAGGTACTCGGTCTCCTCGGCCCGAACGGCGCCGGCAAGACCACCACGATCCGGCTGCTCACCACCCTGCTGCGGCCGAGCGCCGGTACTTTCAGCGTCGCCGGTGTCCCTGCGAGCGAGCCCGGGCGACTGCGGCAGCGGATCGGCGTCCTCCCGGAGAGCGCCGGCTATCCCGGCCAGCAGACCGGACGGGAGTACCTGCTGTACCACGCCAGGCTGTTCGGCCTGCCCCGGACCGAGGCGCGCCGGGTCGCCGAGGACCTGCTCGACCAGGTAGGGCTGGCCGAGCGGGCCGGATCCCGGATAGCGACGTACAGCCGGGGCATGCGCCAGCGGCTCGGAATCGCCCGGGCCCTGGTGAACGACCCCGCAGTGGTCTTCCTCGACGAACCGACGCTGGGCCTCGACCCGGCCGGACAGCGGCAGATGCTCGCCCTCGTCGGCGAGATCGCGCTACGCCGCCGGGCGACCGTGGTCCTCTCGACACACGCGCTGGCCGAGGTGGAGTCGGCCTGCAGCACGGTGCTGATCCTGGACCGCGGCCGCGCCCTTGCCGCCGGAACGATCGCGGACGTGACCCGCTCGGTCGGCGCGCATCGGCTCAGCGAAGCCTTCCTGGCGCTGACCGAGGCAGGCCGGCCGTGAACCGCTGGGTGGTCGTCGCTCGCCAGGAGATCCGTGACCTGTGGCTCGGCGGTCGCGGGCCGACGCTGGTGTTCGCGTTCAGCGTGCTGCTCAGCGCGATGACCTACCTGTCGGCGACGAACCGCGGGCTCAACTTCCTCGAACAACGCGAGGCGGTCAACCTCACCCTGCAGGTAGCGATCGCGGTCGGCGTACTGGCGACCATGGTCGTCGCCGCCGACGCGATCAGCGGCGAACGCGAGCGGCACACGCTCGAGGCCCTGCTGCTGACGCCCGTTCCACGCCGGGACATCGCGTTGGGCAAGCTGGTCAGCACGCTCACGCTGTGGGCGGCCTGCGTCGTCGTCAGCATGCCCTATCTGTGGGTGCTCGGCCGCTCCACCGCCGTCCTCGGGCAGGCCGTCGTCCTGATCGCGCTCGTCGGCACCTTGGTGGCGGTCGGTCTGACCGGCGTCGCGCTGCTGGTCAGCGCGCTCTCGGACTCGAACAAGACCAGCCTCGCCGTCAGTCTGTTCGTGCTGCTGGCGCTGTTCGCACCGACGCAGCTACCGGGCATGCCGAAGAGCTGGGTCGGCGACCTGCTGGTCCGGGTCAACCCGCTCGCGTCCGGGATGCACTACCTGTCGGCGCTGATGCTCAACCGGCACACCTGGCGGCAGGACCTGTCGTACCTGCTCTCCCCGGCACTGACCGTGCTGCTGACCACGACCGTCTTCGTCATCGCCGCCCCGCGGCTGATCCGGCTGACCAGGGCCACATCATGATCCGGTTGCTCGCCACGCTGGGCGCACTCCTGGCTGCATCGACGCCGACCCCGCAGCCGCCCGGCGGCGTACAGGTATCTCTCGACCAGGAGCGGATCTCGGCCTCGATCGGCCAGGTGCTCACGCTGGACACGACCGTCACCAACCCGGGTTCCGCTCCGACGGACCGGCTGATCGCGCACTTGAACGTGGCCAGCCTGGACGGTGTCTACGTCGACCTGGAGGACTGGTCCGGCGACGTCACCCGGGTCGTCGAACCGATCCCGGCCGGCGGCGACGCGTCGGTCGAGTGGGAGTTCCAGGCGGTGAACACGGGCAACTTCGACGTGTACGTCGTCCTCCTGCCGGGCGGGTCCGCGACGGCCGGCCGCGGCCCGCTGGTCGCCAGCCCTCCCGTGCACGTGACGGTCGCACCTCGCCAGGAGCTGAACTCTGGCGGCGCCCTGCCGGTGACGATCGCGGTCCCGGTCCTGCTCGGCCTCGGCGTACTGGCGACCACCCGGCGCAGGCGGCGCACTGCCTGATATGTTTGACTCCGTCAAGTAAATCTTTGCGGAGGTCAAGCGATGGACGACGCGGTGTCCCGGGTCAGGGCATTCACGCGGTACTACACGGGTGCCGTCGGAGCACTGCAGGAAGGACTGCTGCGCAGCCCGTACTCGCTCACCGAGGCCCGGGTGCTGTTCGAGCTCGGCCGGCGCGAGTCCGTGGACGCGATCGAGCTGCGCCGGATGCTCGACCTCGATGCCGGCTACCTGAGCCGGATGCTGGCCCGCTTCGAGGCGGACAAGCTGCTCACCCGGGAACGCTCCGAGACCGACGGCCGCCGCCAGGTGATCCGGCTGACCGCGCAGGGCCGGGCGGCGTACACCGAGCTGGACGACGCGTCCGCGGCCGAGGTCGCGCAGCTGCTCGACCCGCTGACCGCCGAGGACCGTCGCGAGCTCGTCCAGGCGAT
>DASRHY010000032.1:0-6875 GCA_035650275.1 Kribbellaceae bacterium
TCCGCACCCTCGCCCGCGGCCGTGCCCGCCGCCACGCAGCCCGAGCGCGCCAACCCGCCACCCACCACGCCGAACAGCACACGACCAAGCCGGCCACTTAGCTCAGGAAACGGGCATCGCACCGGCAGCGCATCCGCCGAAAGATCACGTGCACTGTCACGCCGCGACCCGCGCGGTCAGCCGATGAGCGCGCCCGGTGCAGGGATGTCCCAAGGAGCGCCTGGGCGGTAGGTTGAACGCGATGCGGTCAGTCCAGGACGCGGTGGACGGAGCGGCGGAGCGCACCGGATTCTCCGGCGTGATCCGCCTCGATCGCTCGGGCGAGACCGAGTTCTCCACGGCCTATGGGTACGCCGACCGGGCCCACGGGGTCCTCAACACGGTCGAGACCCTGTTCGCGACCGCGAGTGGATCGAAGGGCCTGACGGCACTGGCGGTCATGAGCCTGGTCGAGCGTGGGACGCTCGAGCTCGATACGACCGCCCGTTCGCTGCTCGGCAAAGACCTGCCCCTGATCGCCGACGACGTGACGATCGAGCAGCTGCTGGCACATCGGTCCGGGATTGGCGACTACCTCGACGAGGACGCCGTCGGCGACATCGGCGACTACGTCATGCCGGTGTCGGTGCACGAGCTCGCGACGACTGAGCTGTTCCTGCCGGTGCTGGACGGGCACGAGACCGTGTTCCCCGCCGGCGAGCGGTTCGCGTACAACAACGGCGGCTATGTCGTGCTTGCATTGCTGGCCGAACGGGCGAGCGGCGTGGACTTCCAGCAGTTGGTTCGCAAGGCGGTCTGCGAGCCTGCGGGCATGGTCGACACCGCGTTCCTGCGCTCCGATGAGCTCCCTGGACGCGCCGCCCTGGGCTATCTATCTGTCGACGGCCTGAGAACGAACGTGTTTCATCTCCCCGTGCTCGGCAGCGGCGACGGGGGCATCTACTCGACCGCTGCCGACCTCAGCGCCTTCTGGGACTCACTCTTCGCCGGACGGATCGTGTCGCCGGAGCGGGTCGCCGAGATGGTGCGACCGCACAGCGACTGGCCGAAAGAGTCCAAGCGCTACGGCCTCGGGTTCCACCTCCGCGCTACGGGCGACGGAGTCTGGCTGGAGGGGTACGACGCCGGCGTGTCGTTCGCCAGCGTGCACCAGCCCTCGTCATCGATCACCTATACCGTCATGTCGAACTGGTCAGAAGGTGCCTGGCCGATCATCGAGCTGCTTCACGACCGGCTCGGCACCTGAAACGCCGCCATCTGCGACGGCGCGTACGAAAAGAACGGACTCAGAACCTGACGGCCACCGGTCTGCCGGGGTGCGGTCGGGCGGCAGAGCCGCTGTCCGCGCGCGCTCATGCCGATGAGGGGATGTGTCGAAGAACCGTCACTACATGACACGCCGCCACGCCGGCGGATGTAGCGGATCGGCACTTCCCGAGTGCCCAGATCGGCGGAACGATCTGAACCGTGTCAGCGCGCGCTGAGATCTCGCTGGGGTCGGCTCAGGACGGCCAGACGTGCGGTGAAGACCCAAGGATGGCGGTCGTGAAATGAGCGGCAAGGTAGTCGTGAACAGGTGTATGTCGCTTGACGGCTTCATTGCCGGTCCCGGTCATTCGATGGACTGGGGGGATGGTCGCGCCCTCGCCGACTTCGTGGCACCGGACGATTTTGCGGAGATCGCGGCGGCCACGGGCGCCATGCTCGTCGGGCGGCGGACTTGGGAGGTCGGCGACCGGATGGAGGCAGAGGAGCCGGGCAGCGTCGACTACCCCTTCTCTGGACCCATGTTCGTTCTCACCCACAGGCCGCTACAGTGGCCGGACCCGGAGGTCCGGATCCTCTCCGGCGACATCGGGGAAGCGGTCGCCACAGCACTGGACGCTGCGGGCGGCAAGGACCTCGAAGTCCTCGGCGCCGACGTGGCCGGCCAGTGCCTGCAGCGGGGGCTCGTCGACGAGATTCTGGTGTATGTACTGCCCGTGCTGCTCGGCGACGGGATTCGCTTCTCGTCCCCGGGCGTCGCGAGGACAAACCTAGAACCGATCAGCAGCAAGCGGTCGGGCGACGCCACCATCCTCCGCTTCCGCATCCGCAACCAGTCCGATCAGACTGTCGGATAACGCCGGATCACCACCATCCGGTTCCAGCACCGTGTCCGAATGTAAGCGTCATTACACGATGCTCGGGGACGCACTCACATGCCGCTTTCGCGCGCAGCGACCGACATCCGGTGATCTGTCCGAACCGCCATACTCAACGAGTGACTGATCTCCGACTGGTGGCGAGTACTGCTGCTGGCCCGCGGCGTGGTTGAGGTTCGGGTCGGAACTTGCAGCTCGCCTGCAGGCTTATCGGGCTCCACGGCGTGCGCAGACACACGTGTCGATGGCGCATTCGTGGATATCCGCGGCGTCAGGGGGCTGGGAGGTAGAAGCCGATCAGGTAGTCGCCGTTGGTGTGGGGGCCTTCCGCGAACACCGCGGCGTGTCCGGCTGGCCGCGCCGCAACGCCTGTCACGCTCCAGCCGCCGCCGGCGATCATCGAGCCGTCCCGGCCCGACGAGGTGGCGATCCCGTCGAGGTCGACGCCGATCGTACTGTCGCCCGAGCTGCCGTAGACGATGAGGAACGGGGTGTTCCCGGGTGTGGCCAGTTCGTGCCCGGCGCTTCCGTGGACCGGTGAGTGCTCGAGCTTGGCCAGCCGGTACACGTAGCCGTTGTGCTCCATTCGTTCCGGCACATGGATAGTGCCGACCGAGCGGTAGGCGCCGGTCTCATAGACCCCGACCCCGAGCCGGGCGGTCGGGTCGGTGATCGGCGTGCCTCGGTCGTTGACGAGGTGGGCCCGCACTTGTACCGGCCGGCTGACCGGGATCGGCAGGGCCAGGCGTTCGATCTGGGCCTGCACGACGTCGCCGTGGCAGTTCAGTCCGCCCACCCGGCTGAGGCCGTCGATCGTGATCTCGAGGCTCGCGTCCGGCATCGTGGACGCCACGCAGAAGTACCGCAGCGTCAGCACGGGACCGCGCACGCGAGCGGTGATCTCGATCGAGGACTGGCCCGCCGGACTGATCACTGCCTCACGCAACGTGTCACCTGCAACCTCGCCGTGGAACCGGGCCACGTCGCGAACATAGTCGTGCGGGTTGGTCGGCGGCACCCGGGACGGCAGCCCGTCGGGCGAGGCCTGCGGACCAGGAGTCGAGATCGCCGGGATCGGCGGGCCGATCGGTTGCGGCCGGTCGGTACCGACCATCCCGGGAACGATGCCGACGGCAACGGCAACGGCGCCGACGACCGCGGCGGCACCGGCGACCGCTACAGCGACCCGGGTCCGGCGGATCCTGCTCGCGCGACGGCGAACCGCGTTCAGCGGCAGGTCACCTGTGCCGTCGATCTGTGCGGCCTGCTGGTCGAGGTGGTCACGAAGGTCCACGAGGTTCATCGGTCCGCCTCCTTCGAGGTCCGTTCGACTGGTGCCTGCCGGCGCGACGTCTCATCGAGCAGGGCGGGGTCGATGCGGAGCTTGGCCAGGGCGCGGCTGGTCTGGCTCTTCACGGTGCCGGCCGAGCACCCGAGGATCCGCGCGGTCTCGGCCTCGGACAGATCTTCGTAGAACCGCAGCACCACCACCGCGCGCATCCGCCGCGGCAACCGCCGCAACGCGTCGGCCAGATCGGCCCGCTCGGCCCGCTCGTCGACCGCGTGGTGGGAGACGGGGCCACCGCCTTGCGGGAGTTCCTCGGTGGGGTACTCGCTGTTCCACCTACGCCGCCACCAGGCCGTGTAGGTGTTGACCAGCACCTGGTGCACATACGGCCCGGGATCGTCGTACCGGATCCGTTTCCAGCCCAGCCAGCACTTGGCCAGCGCGGTCTGGACAAGATCCTCGGCAAGACCACGATCCTGAGTCAGCAGGTACGCCGTCCTCAGCAGCGCGGTGTACCTGGCCGCGACGAACTCCTCGAAGCCCTGCCGGCCATCAATCATCGGCACCACCCCTGTCGGCACGTCCGCATAGACGTTGGACATGAGCGGCTGGACCCACCGGCAGGTTGCATGCGAATCTCGAACACACATCCCGAGACGCGACGAACAGATTCTCGCGCGGGATTCTTGTCTCCCTCTCACTCCGCACGGTATGCCAAGCGTGACCCGCTGTCATCAGGTCTGGGTCCTAAGCTCCCATCCGCGCTCATGCCGATGACAAGGCGGTTCGTCCTAGGTGTCGCTGTCAACCGAAACGGGCTTGTCAACCGTCCGGCTCGGGTGGGATCGCCTGGCCTTGCCAGAAACTCCACTGGTACCCCCAGGGGTCGGTGATGGTGAAGGTGCGCGGGCCGTAGGGCTGGTCCTTGGGTGGGTCGACGTCGGTGTCAGCGGCTGCACGGACCCTCTCGTAGTGTGCGTCGACCTCGTCGACGTGCACGATGAGGAGTGCGTTCTTGCCGTTGTCGGTGGTGCCGCGGCTGTTGCTGACCCCGATCGTGGTGGACCCCGCGTTGATGTCCGCCTCGTACGTACTCCCGGTGTCGTCACGCCAGCGGACGGTTCCGGTGAACCCGAGCACCCGCTCCATCCAGTCCAGCGCGGTGTCTGCGTCGTCGTACCGCAGATAGGGTGAGATGCCCGTGATCGCCACCGTCGCTCCCTTCGCCATGTGCTGATCGTCATCGTGGCAGGCGGGCCGGGTCTCTGGCTTGAAGAAATGAGAAGCGGACCGCGCTATTTTGGGCCGCTGCCCCAGAAGACAAGCATCCACTCAAGCATCGGCCCTGCGTGCTCGAGAGTCCCTTGAGGGTGGCTTCCAGGAACCAGACATAGGGGCACGGTCCAAACGCCCCGGATCCAGCCGCGATCCGCGCGCTCATGCTGATGAGTGTGCGGGTCAGTCATGCGGACTCTGTGGCCCAACACCAAACCGACGGAGACGGAAGCCGGCCTCGACGACTGTGGCGAGTCAACGCCTGACACCGGCTCGGCCCTGGAGTTCCTTCACGAGAGCCTCTTGACCTCCGATCCGACTGGCGCGGAGGGGCAGGACCTCTTCACCTAGGGTCCATCTGCCCGGATACGCCGCGATTCGCGCGGTCATGCCGATGAGCGCTTGATGCAAGGTTCGACTGCACGGTATTAGGCGCGCGCTATTCCCTGCCGTACAGGAGGAGTAGATTCGAAGGTCCTCAGCGCCGGAGGTGCGCCATGCTCGTCTTCCTGCTAGATGAGTGATTCCAAGCCGTCTGTTAGTGGTCGTAGGCGATCAGGGATCGTTTGACGTGTTGGCCGGTGCGGTCGTTGTGCCAGATGACGGCGGTGAGGGCGAGTAGGCGTTGCCAGGCCCGGGTGAGGACGCCGTCGATGGTGCGCCCGCCGTGTCGTTCGAGGTCGAGCTGGCCTTTGAGGGTGTCGTTGATCGACTCGATGATCTGGCGTAGCGGTTTGAAGAACCGGGCACCGGGACGGTCGGGTTCGCCCTTGCGGGCCGGGCGGAGCAAGGTGATGCCGAGCTGGGGTAGTGCGGCTTCGAACTCGCGGCCGTAGTAGTTCTTGTCCGCGATCAGGGTCTGGCCGGTGCGGCCGGCCAGCGTCGGGTCGGCGCCGATGATGTGCAGCAGGGTATGGCGTTCGTCGGCCTTGGCGCCGGTGAGCGCGAACCCGACCGGCAGCCCGTGCACGGTGCACAGCAGGTGCAGCCGCAGCCCCCAAAAATAGCGCGAGTGGGAGGCGCAGTAGCCGTACTCGGCGAACCCGGCCAGGTCCGAGCGTTTCGCGGTCTCGCGGGAGCGGCCGCACTCGACCGGGGTGGAGTCGGCGAGCCACACGTCATCGCTCCACAGCGTGGTGTCACGCGCCAGCGCGCCGATCAGCCAGCCGATCGTGGCCGCCAGGCCGCGCAGCCGCTTGTTGTAGCCGGGCTGCTTGGGCAGGTATGGGAACAGCGAGCGTAGCTGTGCGCGGGCGAACCGCAGCCAGCGGGCCTCGCTGGTGTAGCCCAGCAACGCCGCCATCACCGCCAGCGTCACCACCTCCGCGTCGGTGATCTTCGGTGCGATGCCGACCCGCGGACGCCACGGCACGCGTTCGGGGTGGGACCTCAGCAGATCGTCAACATGCACGTAGAGTGCGGTCGCGAGGGTGTCCAGGTCGGCGTCCACGATGAGCCTCCAGTGCTCGAGTTGGGTAAGCAACGCCGATCCTGGACACCCTCGCCCTCAAATCACAGGCGCCACACCAGTAACACCCCTTGGAATTACTCATCTAGTCATCGTGCCCATCGGACTCCTACTGATCTGGGCCATCGTCTATGACGTAAGACACCGTCGGGCGCCGCTGACGGACACGAACCCTCGAGCGGTCGCAAAGAAGATGAGGATCGAGGGTGAGGGCAAGGCGTCCGAGTGGGGAGCCGGAGGCCTCTGACCGGCGACCACCACCCGACGTCTCGGCGAGCGAAAGGTGCCGGGGTCGTTGCTCGATCGAATCGCTCGTCCAGGGGCTTGACGGAGGCCGCCACTCGGCGACCGCGCTTGCCGCCACGACGAATGATGACTTCAAGTTCGTCCCGTGCTTCCAGCCCGTCGTCACTGATCAGCCCGACGAAGCAAGGTCCGGTGGTGAATCGGCGCTGAAAGCGAGTACAAAGGCCTGGTGGCAAGTCCCCATGACGCACCTCGCGGACCCGGCGAGTCCGACCTGCCGGAGCCGCCCGATCTGCCGCAGCTCCCCGGCGTGAGCCATGCGTTCATAAGGCTCTCCACCGGTCTACGGATGCACATCGCCGAGGCCGGCCAACCAGATGCCCCGACGGTCCTGCTCCTGCACGGCTTCCCGCAGCACTGGTGGGAGTGGCGCAAG
Organism: Kribbellaceae bacterium; assembly: GCA_035650275.1. Taxonomy (GTDB): domain Bacteria; phylum Actinomycetota; class Actinomycetes; order Propionibacteriales; family Kribbellaceae; genus DASRHY01. Next base: position 6,858 of record DASRHY010000032.1, read on the forward strand.
GTCATCCCTCCGCTCGCC
>DASRHY010000033.1:0-4341 GCA_035650275.1 Kribbellaceae bacterium
CGAACGCGGGCCGGGCGGTCCACGACACCGCGAAACGCTTGTGCGCCGCCTGCTTGCTGACGCCGAGCACGCCACTGATCTCGACCCAGGAGTGGCCGGCGCCGCGGGCACGGTCGACGAAGTACCCGAGCGCGGCGTCGCCGGTCATGCTCAGCTCGGTCACGGTGGCCGAGGCAGCGGCCAGCTCGTCCAGCGCATCACCGCTGCCGGCGTCGGCGCGGATGGTGTCGATCAGCTCTTGCAGGTTCGGTCCGGGCGTCATGTCGTCAACGTTAGGTTGACGACCGGGAGGGTGTCAACCCTCAGTTGACGCGGCTCGCGGCGTCGCCCGTCCACCCGAGAAGATGTACGGCGTCCCGTCGGCGTGCGGAGAGTTGGTGAGAAGCAGCTGCTGGACCGTCACCTGCCCGGCGACGTCGTCCCGGCCGATCCGGACACCGGGCAGCAGGTCCGCGACAGTGCTGTGCAGCGCCAGTCGGCCCTCGTCCACCAGTTGCAGCACGATCGTCGCGGTCCAGAGCTTGGTGACCGACCCGATCTGGAACACCGAGTCCGCGGTCGTCTCCACCCCCGTCGCGGTGCTCAGCACACCGTACGGCGCGATCGTCTGCTCACCGTCCGCCCAGATCCCCAGCACTGCGCCGGGCACCTCAGCCGCGGCCGCCAGCTCGGCCAGTCGCTCTGTCCAGTCCACGTTGTGACACCCTAGTTCGCCATGCCGCAAGCACTCCCGGACGTCGTCGCTCCCGGTCTGGCAGTGCTGTTCTGCGGGATCAACCCGGGGCTGATGTCGGCCGCGACCGGGCACCACTTCGCCCGGCCCGGGAACCGGTTCTGGCCCGCGCTGCACCGCTCCGGGTTCACCCCGCGGCAGCTACTGCCGGACGAGCAGCTGGAGCTGCTCGAGTACGGCCTCGGCGTCACCAATGTCGTCGACCGGCCGAGCGCTCAGGCCGGCGAGCTGAACCGTGACGAGCTCGTTGCCGGAGGCAAGCAGCTCACCCGCAAGGTACGCCGGCTGCGGCCGGACTGGCTCGCCGTGGTCGGCGTCACGGCGTACCGGGTGGCTTTTGCTGACCCGAAGGCGACGTTCGGCCGCCAGGAACGGATGCTCGGCCAGACCGGCGTCTGGGTGCTGCCGAACCCGAGCGGGCTCAACGCGCACTACACGATCGACGGCCTGGCCGCGGCGTTCGCCGAGCTGCGAGAGGTGACGGACCTCAGCGCTCGTCGACGATCTCCATCCGCTCCTCGCTCGCGTCCTTGACTGCTAGCCGCCCGACACGCCGAGCTCGGCCTCGGCCAGGTCGGTGCCGAGGCCGTCCGTGTCGTCAAGCCAGCCCTCGGGCAGCACCACCTTGTCCCGGGCGCTGCCCTGCCGGCCACGTGGAGCGCCGAGCTCCCGGACCGGGAACGGCGCGTCGTGGTCCAGCTTCGAGAGCAGCACGTCGAGCTCGTCCAGCGTCGCCACGGTGCCGAACGAGGCGCGCAGCTCGCCGCCGACCGGGAAGCCCTTCAGGTACCACGCCATGTGCTTGCGCATGTCCCGCATCCCGCGGTGCTCCCCCATCAGCTCGCAGAGCAGCTCGGCATGCCGGCGCATCACCGCGGCCACCTCGCCGAGCGTCGGCAGGGTGAGCGCCTCCGAGCCCGCGAAGGCCGCCGCGAGATCGCGGAACAGCCAGGGCCGGCCCAGGCAGCCGCGGCCGACGATCACCCCGGCACAACCGGTCTCGGCGACCATCCGCAGCGCGTCGGCCGCCTCCCAGATGTCCCCGTTGCCGAGCACCGGGATGGAGACGTGCTCGGCCAGCTCGGCGATCGTGGCCCAGTCCGCCTCCCCGGAGTACGCCTGTGCCGCGGTCCGCCCGTGCAGTCCGATCGCGGCGCAGCCGGACTCCTCCGCGATCCGGCCCGCGTCCAGGTAGGTCCGGTGCCCGGCGTCGATCCCGATCCGGGTCTTCATCGTCACGGGCACCCCGTACGGCGTGGCCGCGGCGACCGCGGACCGCAGGATGGCGCCGAGCAGGTTCCGCTTCCACGGCAGCGCGGCGCCGCCGCCCTTGCGGGTCACCTTCGGCACCGGGCAGCCGAAGTTCAGGTCCACGTGCCGGACCTCGTACTCCTCGCACAGGATCGTCACCGCGTGGCCGATGTAGTGCGGGTCGACGCCGTAAAGCTGGACCGACCGGACCTCCTCGCGCGGGTCGAAGGTGAGCATGTCCAGGCTCTTGGCGTCCCGCTCGACGATGCCGCGGGAGGTGATCATCTCGCACACGTACAGCCCGGCACCCTGCTCGGCGCACAGCCTGCGGTACGCCGCGTTGGTGATGCCCGCCATCGGGGCGAGCACCACCGGGGTGTCGATCATCAGGTTGCCGAGCTGGAGCTGCATGGCTACATCTTCGCGGCAGTGACCTTGCCGTCGCCGGACACCCTCACCGTGTACGCGGCCTCGGCGCCGGACGTGTCGGTCACCGTGCAGTCGAGGCCGTTGGGGTCGGCATGCTTCAGCACCGCGACCGCGCCCATCGTGCAGTCCACCTTCGCCGGGCGCACCGCGGCCCGGGTCACCGCGTCGACCACCTTCGGCTTCGCCACCGCGACCGAGTCCGAGGTGAAGTCGTACGTCGCCGAGTACCGCTTGGCGTCCACCACCAGCCGGCCGGTGAACGACTGCCCGCCATAGGTGACGGTGCACGTGATGGTGTGGCTGCCGCTGCCCGAGCCGACGTCGTCCAGGCCCGGACACGAGACGGTCGCCTTGGCGGCCTTGCCGGCGGCGACCTGGACCTGCTTGGCGATCGAGAACCTGATCCGGTCAGCCAGCGGCGCGTCCTCGGCGGGCGCACCTGTCACCGTCGGCGCCGGCCACGGCTTCGACGGCTTCGGCAGCGGCGGCAACGTCCCCGGCGGTGTGCTGGCGGGCGTCGTCGACGTGGCCTGGCCCTGGACGGTCGACCCGACACCCGGGTCCGCAGAAGGGCTGTCCGAGCAACCCGCGGCGCAAACCAGCGCCCCGGCCGCGAACAACCCCAGCAGTGCGGTGCGAACCGTCATCTCGAATCTCCCGTGTCTCGGCATGCCCTGTTCCGGGCGGTCACCTTCTCCTAGACGCCGCAGGGGCGTCGCGAGTTGGCAACCGCCCGGTCAAAGGTCAGCAGCCGACCAGTCGCTTTGCCAGGTAGCCGGTCACCTCGGTCAACGCGACCCGCTCCTGCTTCATTGAGTCGCGCTCGCGGATCGTCACCGCCTGATCCTCCAGCGTGTCGAAGTCGACAGTGACGCAGTACGGCGTACCGATCTCGTCCTGCCGGCGGTACCGGCGGCCGATCGCGCCGGCGTCGTCGAACTCCACGTTCCAGTTCTTGCGCAGCTCGGCGCCGAGGTCCTTCGCCTTCGGCGACAGGTCCGCGTTCCGGGACAGTGGCAGCACCGCGACCTTGACCGGCGCCAGCCGCGGGTCCAGTCGCAGCGACTTGCGGACCTCGGTGCCGCCCTTCGCGGTCGGTACCTCGTCCTCGGCGTACGCGTCCAGCAGGAACGCCAGCACAGCGCGGGTCAGGCCGGCTGCCGGCTCCACCACGTACGGCGTCCAGCGCTCGCCCTTCTCCTGGTCGAAGTACGACAGATCGGTGCCGGAGTGCTTGGAGTGTGTGGTCAGGTCGAAGTCGGTCCGGTTCGCGACGCCCTCGAGCTCGTCGAACTCCTTGCCGCCGAAGTTGAACCGGTACTCGATGTCCACGGTGCGCTTGGAGTAGTGGCTGAGCTTCTCCTGCGGGTGCTCGTAGCGCCGCAGGTTCTCCGGGTTCAGGCCGAGGTCGACGTACCAGTCCCAGCGCGCGTTGATCCAGTACTCGTGCCACTCCTCGTCGGTGCCGGGCTCGACGAAGTACTCCATCTCCATCTGCTCGAACTCGCGGGTGCGGAAGATGAAGTTGCCAGGGGTGATCTCATTGCGGAAGCTCTTGCCCGTCTGGGCAATTCCGAACGGCGGCTTCTTGCGTGCTGTCGTCACCACGTTGGCGAAGTTGACGAAGATGCCCTGCGCCGTCTCCGGCCGCAAATAGTGCATGCCTTCCTCGGTCTCGATCGGACCGAGATAGGTCTTGAGCATCATGTTGAAGTCGCGCGCCTCGGTCCACTGCCCCTTGGTGCCGCAGTCCGGACACACGATCTCCGTCATCGGAACGGCGTCAGGATCGTCGAGGCCCTTCTTCTCGGCGTACGCCTCCTGCAGGTGGTCCTGCCGATGGCGCTTGTGGCAGTTCAGGCACTCGACCAGTGGGTCGTTGAAGGTCTTGACGTGTTCGGAGGCCACCCACACTTCACGCGGCAGGA
>DASRHY010000034.1:0-8188 GCA_035650275.1 Kribbellaceae bacterium
GCGGGCCTGCGCGAGCAGCTGCAGGACCTGGTCCATGCTGAACGTCTGCGCCGGAGCCGGCACCACGGCCGGAACGGCGGGAGCCGAGGTCGTCTCGGCCGTGGTCTCGGTCACGGGATCTCCTTCTGCGGTACGGCTCGCGGCCACTCTGGTCACGCGAGCGTTTCCGAACGACGGTTCGGGGGTGAGCGCCACATGGCGCAGGTCTGCGCGGCGGACCAGCACGCCGGTCTTGTCTCGCGGGTCCGGGGTGGTGTCCGTGGCCATGTCGAAGTCGACGCCCACGGACAGGCCGTCGAGGACCTTGTCCTCGGCGAGCTCCAGCGCCCGGTCACCCTCGGGGCCGCGGGCAACCTTGAACCGGGCGTGTACGCCGTCGGAGACGCTGGTCAGCTTCTCCGCGTAGCCAACGGTCTCGCGGACCTCGTGGTGGGTGTTCAGCTTCACCCGGGTCGGGTCGGACCACTGCAAGGCGCCCTTGGAGAACCGGAACCGCAGACCGAACTTTGTGCCGACGTCGCCGTACGGCAGGATCAGACCCTCGATGACGCGAGCGTCGCGGTCCACCGAGAACCCGGTCACCGGCACGTCGGCGAACTGCATAGCCGGCCCGTCGAACGTCATCGTGGCGAGTGCCGACGCGTCGACCGGAACCATCGGTTCCTGCTCCGGCATCGGGTCGACTGCCTCAGGTGATGCAGGTGCATCACCTGGGGGTAGCGGCGGCAGGCCTTCCTCTTCGCGGATCTCGTCCACAGTGGTCGCCCCCATGTCGAGGTACTGCTTGTACACCTGCGCCCGGGTCAGCGGGTCCGCCCTCATGTAGTCGTCGAGGTCGAACACGACCTTGTAGCCGCGCTTCGTCACGTCCGGCATCGAGAGCCGGTCGGTGATGGCGCGCATGTACGGGGACAAGGTGTCGTTGATACGGTCGCGGCGGCGGTCGACCGCGTTCGCGTACGTCCGCGAGGTCGTCGAGATCCCCAACTCCTCGGGGTCCACGCCCAGCGCGTTCGCGATGTCCAGGCCCGCCTGCTTCTGCAACTCGACCAGCTGGAGGTCGGCCGGCGACGGCGCGTCAACCGTGTTGTATTTCAGCGCGGCCGGAACGTAGGCGGTGCCTCGCTTCTTACGCTGTGCGGACCACTTCGCCAACTCCACCTTGACGTCGTCGTCGTCGATCGGGTCAGCACCCTCGGCCGGAGTGAAATAGTCCATGGGCCGCGGGTCGTCGGCGTACATGCGGGCGGCCTGGTCGAGCAGGATGGCCCGCTTGATGGCCCGGCCCCCGACCTTCAGCAGCGCCGGGTTCGGGGAGTCGAAGCGGATGATCTCCTTGCCCGACACCGGTTTCCCGTCGACCCACACCACGCCGTCGCGCGGGTCCATGCCGCTCGGCAGCGGCGACACCGGCCGGTCCTTCGGCGGGTCCGTGGTCACGGTGGCCACGTCCAGGTGTTGCACCGAGACGGGGAAGCCGTCCCAGCCGAACGCGAGGATCTGCCACCACGCCACCGACTCGAACAGCAGGTCCTCGAGCGTCTGCGCCAGCGTGACCACGTTCGCGACGTTGGGGTCCAGCTGGTCGAGCAGCGGGTTCGGGACCACGCGCCGGTCCGGGCCGCGCTGGATCAGCGGCAGCGTGGCGATCGAGCAGATCCGGTTGCGACCGCGCTGGACCGCCGGGACCGACAGCGCCTCGGTGCGCCCGACCCGTGGCGCGGTGCCGTGCCCCAGCATCTCGGAGATAACCGCGTCGATCGGGCGGGGCGCCGTGTCGAACGTGGCCGTGGGGACGTGCTGCAGGGTGAAGAACTCACCGACCCTGCGCCAAAACCCCATGGCGCAATCATGGCACGTCGTGCCACTTGGCAGGCCATGACACTTGACACGGCGTGCCGGATTTTGCTAGTCGGCCACGACCAGCCGCGGCTTGCCCACCGGCGGCGGCAGCGTCCGCGCCAGGAACACCGCGCCGGCAAGCGCGTAGGCCGCGTCGCAGTGACCCTCGCCCTTGCGGGAGAAGACCCACGCGTCGCCCCGCTTCAGACGCTCCGCACCGCCGATGTGGGCGTCGAGCAACGGGTCTCCGGAGTGCGCCACCCGGCCGGCGGTGACCTCCTTCGCGAGGCCCATGCACACGGCCGTCACCTCGCCGCGGATCTCCTCGACGGTGACACCGGCCGGCGGCCAGCCCGGCCGGGCCTTCAGGTCGGCCGCCAGCGACGCGGCCGGGCCCGCGGGCAGCCACCCCAGCACCTGCGGCCGAACGCGCGCCAGCAGCCGCGGTAGGTCGCGGCGTAGCCGGTCCGCGCAGGCCGGCCCGTCCCACGCGTCGACCACCTCGACGCGGACCCGGTCGTCGGCCAGAACGGCGGCGGCGGCCAGCGTCGCGTGTTGCTGGTCCGGCGCCACGTCCAAGCACAACGCGACTCGCGACCGCGCGGCCGACAGGTCCCCCGGGTCCAGGCAGCGACCCCACGCGCCCGGGTCCACGGCCGGGTCCAGCACCTTGACCCGGATACACATCACCTCGGTTTTGAACTCGGTCAATGCCTCGCCACCAGCGTCGACCGCCCGGCGCGCGTCGGCGAGCAGATCGCGCGACCTCTGCCCGCGCCGGTTCATGTTCGGGTTGGCCTGCGCCAGCGCGTCGATGTCCGTCGGATCGGCGATCCGTTCGGCGGACCACTCCGCCAGGAACAGGTCCGTGTCCGGGTCGTCGACCGCCACCTCGGTACCGTCCGGCAGTTCGCGCACGGCGGCGGCCCGAAGGTCGTTCAGGACGACGCTTCTGTCGCTGCCGGCGTTGCTCAACAGCCAGGCGTGGGCGCCATCGATCGCGCCCATGGTGCGCACGAGGGCACCCCAGGCGGCGTAGTCGTAGTGGTGTCTCAGCTCGTCGAGGAAGAGGCGTTCGACGCTCAGCGAGCGGCCGCCCTCCTCGTTGGACGCGTCGATGGCGTACCGCGAGTCCCACGGCTTCCCGTCGGCGTCGAATTTGGGCGTCCACAGCTCGACCTCGCCGTTCGTCTCGCGGTACCAGCGGCGGTCGCACAGCCCGTCGAGGCCCGACGTCTCGATCAGCTTGCGGGACTTGGCCCACATTTTCTTAGCCATGTTGACCTTGGTGGATGTGCCGAGGACCTGCCCGACCTTCTCGACGAACAACCAGTACGGGACCAGCGAGACCGGAATCTCGGTCTTGCCGTTCTGCCGGGACGCCAGGATCAGCCGGTACCGGAACCGCTGTGACCCGTCGGGCAGCAGCTCCCCAGCGTGGAGCACGCTCCATCGCTGCCACTCGTCGTACGGGTGGCGCAGGATGTTCCGGGCGAAGTCGACCTGGTCGAACCCGACGCTGGTATCCGGCGACAACGCGCACCCGCACCCGCACGGGCCCGGCGGCCCGACCACCAGCGGCGGCGTGAACAGCCTAGGGAGCACGCTTCCGAGCACGGCGGGCTGTGAACTCGTCGAGCGCGGCGGCGACAGGACCGACACCGGGGCTACCTCCCTTCACGCCTCGACCGGCCGGGGTCATGCCCAACGCGCTCAGGATGGCGAGCAACTTCGGGCCGAGGTCGGCCAGCACCTCGGCGTCGGCGAACGTGTCCAACTCCTCGGCGTACCGCTTCGCCAGCCGTACCGCGGCGGCATCGCGAGGAAGCAACGGGGCGTCCTTGAGCGCAGCCGTTACGGCGCGTTCCATCGGGCCGGCGGTAGACATCATCAGGTCCTATCTGTCCGGATATGGCGCGATGTGGGGGCTATGCGGGGAGAGGGAAGGAACAGGTACGGCGGGTGTCCATAGGGGGGCAGATGGGGAAAACCAGACACATGGTGTACCCATTTTCGACGGCCTGTCTTTTTGCGTATCGATCACCATCGTGTCCTCGGTCGTGGTGGTGGGTCGGGTGTCTTCGATGGGTCACCGGTCGCGAGGTTGCATGGTGCACACGCGGCCACCAGGTGGGCAGGGTCGTCACCGGTTACCTCCCTGCCCAGTGTGTGGTGGACGTGAGTTGCCACGCCCACGCACACACCGGCTATGCGCAGCCGACAGGAGTAGCCATCCCGGTACAGCACCCGGGCGCGCAGTGTGCGCCACGCCCGGGTGCTCCCCCTGGACCACGACTTGCTCATGGCACCAGGATCCTGGTGCGTAGGCCGCGGATGAGGTCGTGTTGTTCCCTTGTGGACAGCTCGTCCAGCGAGCGGACGGGCCGGCCGGCGATCCTGGATGCGATGTGGTACCGACGGTCCCATAGGCCGAGGTCGTGGAGCAGGCGGATCAGCACGGTCACCGGGTAGTCGGTCATGACGGGTTCTCCGTCTTGGGCTCGTCGATGCCCGCCCGTAGGGCGTCGATCACTTCGCTCGCTTCCGCGCCGGTCAGTTCCTTCGACGACTCGATGACCCTGCCGATCACCTCGCTGGCGAACGCGATCCTGTCCTCGCGCTCGGGGATGCCGGCTTCCCGGAACAGCACCTGGAGGAGCTTGAGCTGCTGCGGCGACAGCGCCTCGGTGTCCGCGGTGGGTAGGGCGAACACCTGGGTGAGCATGGTCCGATATGCGACGGTCAATGCTTTCGTCATGGCCTTGTCGCCGGTGTCTGCACCCTCGGCGCTCACCGTGGCAATGACGTGGTCCCCGGCGGGCCCGTAGAGACGGAAGCTCACCAGCACCCTCGCCGACGTCATCCTGGTGAGCTTGGTTCCGTACTCCACCAGGACGTACTCGGCTGTCTCCACGGTGGGGACGGTGACGATGCCGTGCCGGCGTAGGACGGGCGCGGCGGCGTTGATCACGGCGTCGGCTCCGCGGTACACGTAGCCCTGGGTCTCGTTCCGGGAGGTCTTCTCCACGGCCCGCAGGTCTTGCATCGCGGCCGCGATGGCCCGTATGGCGGTTGGCTGGTCGGTCACGTTGCTCACGATGGCTCCTCAGAAGGTGCGTCCCCACTGTCCCGTTGTCCCGAGATCAGGGTGAGATTGGGACGTTGGGACTGTGGGGACACGGTGTACAGGCCGCGCGCGGCGCGAGTGAGCCGACCTGAGTCGGCGAGGCGGGCAAGGTAGCGGCGGGCGTCGGCACCGAACTCGACCTCGACGTCCCTGGCCCGTACGCCGCCCGGGTGTCGGGCGACGAACGAGACGATGTCCACGGTCCGGTCTGCCAGCCCTGCGCTGGCGGCCACCGTGGCGGCCCTCTCCGCGGACTTGACGAGGTCTCCGCCGTACAGCTGCCAAGCGCAGCCGTCCACGAAGTTCAGGGCGTATTCGGCCTCGGGCACGTCGCGCCCGGTGACCTTCAGCGAGCCTTCGGTCTCCTGCCGGGGACGGGACAGTACCGCGATCGTGTCCGCGGCGCCGGCCAGCCCGTGGGTGCCGGAGACGCTGTCGACGAAGTCATCGGAGCTGGCCTTGCGGTCGTGGTGGTTGACCAGGAGGCAGAGCCCTGGTCGGTCGTCGGCGATCCGCTTGAGCCGAGCACCGACCCGGTAATCGCGCTGGTACGCCGACTCGCCCGGCAGGGCCGGCGGCATCACCCGGCCGAGCGTGTCCACGATGACGAGCGCGGCGTCGTCGGTCTGCTCTAGCCAGGCCTCGATCGTGTCGACGGCCGCGCCCGGTTGGACCCGGGTCAGGTAGTTGAACCGCGCCGGGATGGGACATGTCCCAAGTAGCCGGCGAGCCCGGTCCTGGAGCCGGCGGTCGCCATCTTCGAGCGCGAGCAGCAGCACGGAGCGCGGGACACCGGTGTGGACCGCGCCGAACGCCAGCCCGCCCGAGGCGACAGCGAGCGCCACGTCCTGTAGCGCCCACGACTTGCCGATCTTCGGTGGTCCGATGTGGAGCCCGAAGCCCTCGGGGAACAGCCCCGGTACGGCGTAGCGCAGCGGCGGGAACGTCTGCGCGTCCAGCCACACCCCGTTGCGCAGCCCGGCGAGGAGACCAGGTGTTACATCTGAAACACCTGCGGACGGTCGGTGGCCTCGTGCAGGTGCGACGGATGTCGCAGGTGGCAGATCTGCCACCGTTTCCGGCGCGTACGCCTCGATCGCTGCGCGCAGCTCGTACAGCGGTACCCCGGTGCGTTCCGCGGCGTCGGTCTGCGACCAGCCGTCGGCCACGTACTGGAGCGCGAGCGCGAGCGCGGCGTTCATGCTGCTGCCTCCTGGAGGCGACGGACGATCTCGTCAAGCTCGCGGGACCAGCGACGACGGCGGACGAGGACGTGATGCCAATGCAGGCGTAGGCGCGGGTCGCCACCACGTGGGTACTGAGGCGGTACTATCTCCGTCAGGTGAGTGGTGGAGAGGCGGCCTCTGGCGGGGCCGCTTCGTTCTTCTTCGGTCATGCCGCTGCGCCGCCCTCGGTAGACGGGCCGGACTTGGACCGGTTGAACGCCAGCCTCTGCATGTGCTCGCGGAACCGGACGTCCGCGCGGCGTAGCAGTTCGACCTCGGGGAGGTCGGGGAACTCTCGCTGGATTTCCAACAGGAACTTGTTCTGTAGCCCGCGCTGACCGCGTTCGGCGTTCGGTACGGGATCCTCGCGACTCCACCGGGCGAGCGCGGCAAGCCGGGCGCGCTGGGTGCGCTGTTCGGGGGTTAGTGGCACGGCGACGCCTGCCTCTCAGACGGAGACAGGTCTTTCGCCGATGAAGCGTCGGCGGGGAGACGCACACTCGTGCGGCCCTGGGGCTCCCTGCGGCAGTGGCCCGCACTACATGGGCAACTGGGTCGAGACATAGCGGTTCCACACTCTCTTTGCCGCTTTGTCTCTCGGTCGACTACGCTAGCACGCCGCGCAGCTAGATGCGATCACCGAAGCTCAACCGCGCGTACGCGTCGCGAGCACGGCTTTCGGCGTTGCTGCGGCCGTACCGGTCGAGCATGGCCCGGTTACGCCAGCCACCCAGGTGCAGGGCATCGCCTTCGGCACCACCGGCACCGAGGAACGCGTCAGCCCAGGAGTGCCGGAACCGGTGCGGATGGATACCTTCGATGCCGACGCGCGCCGCGCGGCGTCGGAGCATCGCGTCGATGCCGTCCGCGGTGATGGCCGCTCGATTGCGGTCGCCGAGCCACAGGTCCGGACGGTCCGCCCACGGGTGCGAGCGGCGGGCCCGTAGATACCGGTCCATCGACTGGGCCCAGTTGGCACCGAGCCGGCCCACGGTCCGTTTGCGCGGGCCGGACCTGTTGGACCCTTTGCCGACCAGCTCGACGGACCGGGCGCGCAGGTCGACCGAGGACACCAGCAGACCGGCCAGCTCGGCCAGCCGCGGGCCGGCGTCGACGAAGGTCAGGATGATGGCGTGGTCGCGGCGGTCGCCGAACGTCCGGCCCTTGCAGGTGCCCAGCAACGCCCGGATCTCCTCGATCGTCACCAGCGGAGTCGTCGGGTCGTTCGGCGGCGGCGTGCGGACGCCAGCGGTCGGGTCGGTTGGGATCTCGCCCTCCCGGGCGGCCCATGCGAAGAAGTGCCGAACGCCGGCGAACATGCTGCGGGCCGTCCCGCTGGACGTCGACTCCCGCGTGTGGATGATCCACCGGCGGACGTGGTCCCGGGTCACCTCCGCGGGCCCGATGTCCGGGTCGCGCTCGGCCAGCCAGCGGGCGAGGTTCGTCAGCGCGCGGGCGTAGGACCGGCGGGTGTTCAGCGCGTACATCTCGCTGTCGAGCGTGATGTCCCACGAGTCGGCCAGTAGGCCGAAGTCCGGATGAGGGTTGCCAGAGGGAGCCACGCGGCCCACGTTATCGGAACTGGACAACGGCATGCAACGAATGGGCCTGTCGGTCGGCTAGGCGTTATCGCTGCTCAGGAGGCCCAAGAGCGTAGCGGCGTTGCGCTGGGCGTAGTCCGAGTAGCAGTTGTCAGTTCGCTGTGTGCGGCATGCTTGACCAGGGCAAACGCAGAGTGGGCAGCGACGCTGGGACGGCCGTCCGCTGACGGCATGCGGACCTTTATTCGGACTAGCCCGACCCCGCGAATGGCGCCTACTCGGGCTCTACGCCACCGGCTCGCAGGATGCGACGGATCGACTCGCGGGTGTAGCCGGTCGCGTCGACCAGCTCGCGGGTACGGGCGCCACGCTCGTACTCGCGGACGATCGCCGCGTGCAGGTCGGCACGGACGGCCGGCAGCGCGGCGCGGGCGGCGGCCAGACGCTTCTCA
>DASRHY010000035.1:0-13233 GCA_035650275.1 Kribbellaceae bacterium
CGAGGCCGGCGGGGATGCCCAGCCCGCGGCGGATGGGCGTGGGTGTGTTCATGACCCAACCATGGGCGTGATCCTCCCAGTTCTGCCGTTGTGCGGTCGGGAGTGGCCGGACGCGGGGCGGTGGATGGTGCGCACCGAAGCGCCGGCTGCGGTTCGACCGCGCGTCGGACTGCCCGCCCCGGTCCAGGCTTGCGGCGCTGACCTGGCGGATTCGCTGCGCACGGGCGAGGTCCATCGCCACGGCGCAGCTGGGCAGACGTGTCTTCGACATCGTTGACGGGAACACGAACGAGATCGCCCGCCAGATCGACTGCGGTGGCAACATGTCGGCGGTCGGGCCGGCAGGGGGCGCGGCTGGCGCGGGTGGTCTCGTTGGTCGTGGCGTGGCGTGCGCGTCAAGTTGCGGTAGCTGGTTGATCGCCTGGCCGGGGCCGGTGCCGCATCAGGGGAGATCGAGGAGCGGACGGTAGTTCGCCTGTACGATGTTCGATCCCCATCGGCGCAGCACGAGGTTGCGCAGGGCGGCTGGCAGGTTGCGGGTGCGGTCTCGGCGGTGGGTCTGGGCGCGGACCCATTGAGTGCGTGGGCGGCGCCGAGCCTGGAATGCTCGCCAGTGTCTGTGCGATGTCGCGTCCGGGGGCAGCGAGGCATTCGGCGAGTACCAGGCCGTCCTCGAGGGCCATCGCGGCACCTTCAGCCATGTTGGGTGGCGTGGCGTGCGCAGCGTCCCCGATGAGCAGCACCGATCCGCGAGACCACCCGTCGAGGGTCACCTCCTCGATCGGGGCCACGTGTACGGCGTCATCGGGGCCGAGGGTGTCGAGGATGGCCGGCACGGGTGCGGCGAAGCCGGCCAGGCGCTCGGCAAGCCGCCCGATCACCTGCTCGCCCCGAGGCCGGGTGGCGTCCGCGGTGGGCGTGTCGGTGTAGCAGTAGACCTGGCCGCGGCCGATCGGCACGGCTAGGAAGGTGACCTCGCGGCCCAGTAGCACCGTCCAGGTGGTCAGCTCCGGCGGGCACTCGGTGACGAAGCGCCAGGCTAGCTGGCCCACCGGGCGGACCGGCATGCCCCGATCGCGAGATGGCGGACCGTGGAGTGGATGCCGTCGGCGCCGATGACCAGGTCGTAGCGGCCGGTGGTGCCGTCGCTGAACTCGACGGTGGCGGTGTTGTCTTGCTCGCTGATCCGCACCACCGCTCGGCCCATCCAGGTCGGCACCGGGTCGCCATGGGATGCCAAGACCTCGTGCAGGTCTGCGCGATGCAGCGCGAGGCAGGGGCCGACGTCTCCCCATAGGCCGGCCATGTCGATGTCGGCGAGCAGGCGGCCCCGGTGGTCGCACAGACGTTGGTGCGCGATCAGCGATGCCCGCTCGGCGACCGCGGACTCCAAGCCCAGGGCACGTAGCGCACGCGCCGCGTTGCCCGGCAGGAAGATGCCCGCCCCGGTGTGTGTCAAGGTGGGTTGCCGCTCGACCACGTCGGCGACCAAGCCGCGGCACCGCAGTGCCCGGGCGGTGCTGAGACCCGCGATCCCGGCACCGACGACAAGAACGCGCAGATCGGCGCCGCCGCTGCCACCGGTGCCGCTGGTCATTGGATGTCCCTTCGTTCCTGGTCGCTCCGCTCGTGAGCCTCCCAGCGCCGGCCTGGCACGCATCGGCTGTCACCGACGACGTGTCGGGTCGGGTCTTCTGGTCGCGGACCAATCCGCGTCCATGTCGCAGTGCCGCGCGGGTTCGCATATCCGCCCTGGTCGAGCCGTCGCCGACAACACGACCCCGCAACGACAACTGCCCGCTGTCCCCTTCGGAGTACGCCGATGTCGACAGCCCGACCGGCCGGGGCCGGCCTGCACGGCCGCCTGGCGGTCGTCACGGCCCGCCGGCTGTGTGCGTGGATAGATCTATGTTCTGGTTGGCGCGGAACAGGTTGGCCGGGTCGTAGGTGGCCTTCAGGGCGGCCAGGCGCGGGTAGTTGTCCCCATAGGCTGCTCGGACCCGATCTTGGCCTTCATCGCCCAGGTTGTTCACGTACACCGACTCCTCCAGATGGGGTTGCATCGCCTCGAACAGCGCCCTGGTCCAGGCCAGGTTCGGTTCGGAGTCGGCAGGATCGGACCACTGCGACAAGATCAGGAAGTCGTACTGCTCGGCTCGGTGGGCGAAGGCGGTGGCCGATGCCGGGACACGGCTAGCGGCCCCGTGCATCTGCTGGAGGCCGACGCCGCTGGCGCAGGACGGCATCCGCGGGACGAGCCGCACGAGTGTCTCGATGGCGTCGTCGGTCAGATGGCGCAGCCAGCCGGATTTCCAGTGGTGGAGCCTGCCGCTGGGGTATCCTTCGTCGCGAGTCGTCTGCAGCACCGTGTAGGGCATCGGCTGGATCGCGTCCTCGGCCGGTGCCTCGAACCTCCGCAGCGGGCGCAGCAACCGTTCGCCCTGCGCGATCGGACCGCAGTAGCAGACCGCGATCGACACCATGGGCTCGCCGGCGGGGGTCAGTGCAAGCGACGCTGCCGTGGACAGCTCGTCCGGGGCCGCGTTAACGAACTCGTCGTAGAAGCGTAGGACCCGCGGCGCCATGTCCAGCGGATACACCAGCCCGCCGGCCAGGACGGGGCCGACCGGATGAAGCTGGTACTCAAAGGAGGTGATGACCCCGAAATTGCCGCCGCCGCCGCGGATACCCCAGAACAGATCCTCGTTCTCCGCCGCGCTGGCCCGCAGCAACCGGCCGTCGGCGGTCACCACCTCAGCGGACGTCAGGTTGTCGCAGGCGAGCCCGTAACGGCCGTTGAGCCACCCAAGGCCGCCGCCGAGGGTGAGCCCGGCGATCCCGGCTGTCGACACGACGCCGAGCGTCGTGGCCAACCCGTACGCCTGCGTTGCGCGGTCGAACTCGCCCAACGTCAGCCCCGGCTCGGCCCGGACCGTCCTACTGTCCGGATCGAGCCGGACTGCCTTCAAGGCGGACAGGTCAAGCATCACCGCGCTGTCGCATACCGCGTTCCCTGCGACGCCGTGACCGCCCCCGCGCACCGACAGCGGCAGATCGTGGCGACGTGCGAACTCGATGCAGCCGACCACGTCCGATGCATCCACCGGCCGGACCATGGCCAGCGGGCGCCGATCGATCATGCCGTTGAACACCGCGCGCGCCGTGTCATAGCCACGATCCCCAGGCCACACCACCTTCCCCCGCAGAGCTTGCTCGAGCTCTCGACGACCAGTGCTTCCGATCCCGCCAACATCTATTGCCATCGCGCGCCCTCTTTCAGAAGCCGGCCCCTTCAGGCCGCGCGCCGCCGACGCACCAGCCGGTCCCGGGCGTCTGCCCGGGCTTCGGGCCGACCACCCGATCCTCGTGGCCACGACAGCGGCCGATTGGGATCAATATGCTCATGCTTGTGCCATAAGCACAAGTCCCCTTAGGATTGCTTTCCATTATGAGTTCTACTACTTTCATCGCGCCTGCCGCCTGGCCAGCTCTAGAGGTGCGGCATCTCCAGGCGATCGTGGCCGTGGTCGACACCGGCACCTTCAGCGCGGCCGCCGAGCAACTGGGCTACACCCAGTCAGCGGTCAGCCAACAGGTCGGCGCACTCGAACGCATCGTCGGTACGCCGCTGTTCGAGCGCCCGGGCGGGCGCCGCCCGGTGCGGCTCACCGCGGCAGGAGATGCGATGTTGACCCACGGCAGGGCCGTCCTCGCCCGGGTCGGCAGCGCCGCGGCCGACCTGCGGGCGCTGGCCATCGGCGAACACGGCGCGCTGCGGGCGGGGACGATGCCCAGCGTCGGCACCAAAATCCTCCCCAGGCTGCTCAGCGAATTCCGGGCGCAATGGCCCGGCATCGAGATCGTGCTCCGTGAGTCCCGCGGCAGCGCCGAACTAATCCGCGCCGTCGAGACCGGCGACATCGACGTCACCTTTCTCGACATCGGCCCGCACCCGACCGGGCCGCTGGAGATCCGCCCGGTACTCGATGACCCGATGGTGTTGCTGGCGCCCGCGGGAGCGCCGGAAGCGGCACAGCGACTGGTCGGCATCGCCGACATCGCCCACCTGCCGATGATCGGCACCCGGGATCCTGGATGCCGGCAGATCATCGACGACGCGTTCCGCCAAACACCCGGCGCCCCGAACTACATCTTCCGGTCCGACGACAACCCGACCATCCAGGGGCTGATCGGGTCGGGTCTCGCCTACGCGGTGCTGCCGCGGCTCACCGTCGACGAGCACGATCCCAACGTGGCCGTCATCCCCCTTCGGCCCGCGCCACAGCCCCGCCGGCTCGGGATCGCATGGCACCCCGAGCGCACAGCGCCACCGATCCTCCAGCCCTTCGTCGACACAGCGGCCGGCATCTGTCGCGATCTCTCCAAGCAGTGGAGCGGCCCCGCACGCCGCGCGGGCGGGCCCGGCCCGAGCGCATCACCGCGCTGACCACTCGCCACCGCAGCCGGCGCCGATATCCGCCACACGCACGACACCGTCCGGCCCCTACCGTCCAGCCTTTCCCGTGGCGGTCGCCTAAAGGCTCACTCAGCATGCCTGCGGCTGTATCCGCGGTCGTCGGTCCGGGACCCGTGAGGCTCGACGCCCGCGGTGTAGTGAACCGATCGACGAGGAGAGTCCACCCGGGAGCGGGTGCAATGACGCACGAGGACGGGCCCCCGCGTCCACGGCTGCCGAGCGATCGTGGCCGCCCAAGGATCACCCGTGGGCCTGAACCGGCCCCGACGCACAACCCAGGACATTGCCGAGCACACATCCGCAGGTGGGCGCGGTGGATGTTGTGCTCGTGCTGTTTCTTGGATCGTGGATCGGGCAATTCTTCACTCCGCTGGCCCGTTGGTCGCAGCGACCACCAAGAGAACACGGTGAGGCGCTGTCCCTCCACGGTCCATCTCTAGGCTGGTCGGGTGGGCGAGGGGGAACTGCGGGCGTTACTTCGTGAGCATGCGTCGAGGCATGCGGTGCCCGGCGCGGCGATCGGGGTGCTACACGACGGCGCTGCGGCGACGGCGTTCTTCGGGGTCGAAGACGTGACGACCGGGCTGTCCGTTACGGCGCAGACGGGGTTCAGCGCTGGGTCGTTGACCAAGTCGATGGTGGCAACGGTGGTTGCTCGGCTTGCGCAGGAGGGGCGGTTGGCCCTCGATGACGCGGTGGGCGCACATGTGCCGGAGTTGCGTGGGTGTCGGTGGGCCGAACGAGCGAGTGTGCGCGACTTGATGGCGAACCGGTCCGGCTTGCCGCTGCGGGCGGATCTGGAGTTCGGGTTCGACGAGCGGAAGGAAGCTGACGACGGTGCGTTGTCGCGGCTCGCCGCCGATGTCGCCGTGGCAGAACCCATCGGCGAATTCTGGTCGTACTCGAATGTGGGGTGGTGTCTGCTCGGGCGAGCGATCGAGACCGCGACAAACACCGCTTGGGAATACGCGATGGGGCGCAGTCTTGCCGACGTGGGCATGCGCGACACCACCTTCCGGCCCGACATTCCAAGAACACGGGTGTCCGGGCATGAGGTCACGGCCGCCGGACCGGTCCCGGTCGAGCCACTGTCGGGACGGGCTTACGGTCCGGCGGGGACGACTGCCGTGACGACGGTCGACGATCTTCTGCGGTTCGCCGCCCTACATCTCCAGGACCCGTCGCTGGCCGGGTTGCGGAAGGTGCACGCCGACGTGTCGATCGACGGGTGGCTCGACGCATGGTGTCTCGGGTGGGCGCGGTTCGAATGGGCAGGCGAGCCGGTGTGGGGCTGGGACGGACTCGTCAACGGCGAACGCTCGGTTCTGCGGCTGCTGCCGGACCAGAAGGCTGCCGTCGCGCTGATGACCAACGCCGGCACCGGGCGAGCGATGCACCGCTCCCTGTTGACCGAACTGGTGGCGGACCTGTTCGCGGTCGGTATACCGGCCCTGCGGCTCGAACCAGAGCCCGGTGTACCCGGGGATCTCGAGCGATACGCCGGGGTCTACGCGTGGCCGGACCGCCGGGTTGAGGTCACGGTCACCGACAGCGGGCTCCTCATCCAGGGTGAGCATGAACGGGAAGCGCTCCCGCTCGACGAGCGGACCTTCCTCATTGATGCCGCGGACCCCGACAACCCGACGGTGACGTTCGGGGCGTTCGACGCGCGTGGGAGGCCGCAGGTGCTCTACAACATGCTCTGGGGACTGCCGCGAATCGATCGTTAGCCAACCACCTGTTGAGAGATTGACGCTTCACCCCGACTGCGCTGTCTACCGCGTGACAGGCTGACCGAAGGCTGTCATGGCTGTCACTTATGGCAGGTGCTGGCTCCTCTTCATCGTCAGAGCCATTGACATACTCGTTGCCTTTAGCAACTGTCTAGATGACGAGCTCAAGTCGATGGAGCCTCGTCCCCGTCCGGCATACACCGAGCCTAAAGTGACAGACAGCCTGCTATCGCCAGGCTCAGGAGGTGCGCCATTCTCAATCGGATCCAGGCGTTGGTCCTCGGCTTCTTCCTCATGGCCCTGGGCAGCTTGGTCGTCATCCGCATGGCAGCACCAGACGTCTACGAACAGGCGCTCCGCTTCCCGCCCAGCTGGCCGCGGTGGGCCAAGACCGCCTTCCTGATCGCGCTCGCCGCCTTCCTCGCGTTCGTGTCAGTCGGCGTGCTGCGCCGCTGGCGGTGGGCCTTCTGGCTGATCCTGATCGCGTTCCTGGCCGGGGTGCTGCGCGTCCCGGCGGCCATCTTGCAGCTCACCAATGTCCTGCCGGCGCGCACACCGAACTGGTATGTCATATTCCAGGGGCTCATCGGCCTCGTCCAGCTCGCCATAGCACTCGCCATGCTGGCCGACTACCGGACCTACGGCTGCTGGGGCAACCGGCGCAGCTGAACGGTTACGCTCCGCGGCCATGCCCCTCTGCGTGCGTGCCGCGTCTGGCGATAACACCGATACTCGCCGTCCAACCGCTGGCCGTCGCACAGACGGCGCTGGTTGATCAGCACGGCGATCTCGGTGATCTGTTTGCCCGACGGGGTGACCCGGACCGGCGGTCTCGGCGCTGGGCGACATCGTGGAGCCCGGAACAGATCGCCATCCGGCTGCCGCTGGACTTTCCCGATGATGAGACCACGCGGATCTTGCACGAGGCAATCTACCGGGCACTCTACGTTCAGGGCCGCGGCGCGCTACGACGCGAACTCACCGCCTGCCTGCGCACCGGCCGTGCCCTGCGGGTGCGCCGAGCACGGACCTGCGGCCGTGGCAAGAAGCGCGCAGATCGGCGGTGATCCGCGGCGTTCGAGCACACGGCCCCGCGGCAGAATAGGGCTGTGGAGCAGCGGATCGCCACGACGAGGTTGACCGATGGTTCGCGGGTCGCGTATGCGGTGGTGGGGCGTGGGCCGGTTTTGGTGCACGCGCCGGGATGGCTCACCCATCTGGAGCTGAGTTGGGCGATGCCGCCGGAGCGCGCGTTGTACGAGTCGCTGGCGATGGGGCGCACTGTGGTCCGTTACGACAAGGCGGGTTGTGGGCTGTCGGGGGCCGCGGCGCGGGTTCCGTCGATGGAACTGGAGCTGGAGACTCTCGACGCTGTCGTCGGGGCGGTCGGCGCTTCGCGGTTCGAGCTGTTCGGTGCGTCGTTGGGTGCCGCGGTGGCCGCTGCGTGGACGGCGGAGCATCCGGCTCGTGTCGCGCGGTTGGTCCTCTACGGGGGGTGGGTCCGCGGAGCCGACATCGCGGCTGTGCAGGTGCGCGAGCACGTCCTCGGATTGATCGCGGAGCATTGGGGCCTTGGCTCGGACGTGCTGGCCGACATCTTCGCCCCCGACGCCGACGCCGCGACCAGGACGGCGTTCGTCCGATACCAGCGCGAGGCCGCGACGCCGCAGACCGCGCGCGCAATGCTGGCCCTCGCCTACGACGTCGACATCACCGGCCTGCTCGCGAACGTCCAGGCACCTACGCTCGTGTTGCACCGCGATCATGACCGGGCGGCGCCGCTGGAGCAGGGTCGGGCGCTCGCCGCCGGAATCCCGGGCGCGCGACTGGAGGTGCTGACTGGCCGCAATCACCTTCCCTATATCGGCGACGGGGACGCCATCGCGGACGCCGTGCGGAGCTTTCTCGGCCTGTCGCCGCTGCGGTCTGTTCCCGGCGCGTCGGTGACAAGACGCCAGTACGAGGTGGCGCAACTGGTCGCCGAGGGGCTGACGAACAGGGACATCGCCGGTCGGCTCGGTATCAGCGAGCGCTCTGCGGAGTCGCACGTGGAGCGCATCCGAGATCGGCTGGGTTTCCGGTCGCGGTCCCAGATCGCGGCCTGGATCGTCGCTGGCGGTCGTTGAGGCGCCGACGAAGTGCGGTAGTTCCACTGCTGACAGGCGATATCGGCGTCGCTGATGCTGGGCGTTGTGACAAGCCACCTGACCGGCGCCGCATCGCGTGTCTACTCCGCGTTGGCCTACCTTGCGTTCGCGGTGAGTGCGACGTGGGCGATCGCGTTCCTCGCGGATCTGCGGACCGTCCCCGTCATCGACGACACCCCGTCAGGGCCGGCGTGGCTCGCGGTGCTCGTCGATTCGGGCCTGCTGCTGGTGTTCGCGCTTCAGCACTCCGTGATGGCCCGCGCCGGCGTGAAGCGACGGATGGCACGGGTCGTGCCCGCCGCGATCGAGCGCAGCACGTACGTGCTGTCAACGAGCCTGTGCCTCGGCCTGATGTTTTGGCAGTGGCGCGGGCTACCGGCCTCGATCTGGCTGGTCGATGCTCAACCGTGGGTGGCATTGCTGTGGGCGATCTGCGCGCTGGGTTGGGTGATCGCACTCGGCTCGACATTCATGATCGACCATCTCGACTTCCTGGGCCTGCGCCAGGGCGGGTGGGCGCGGCGCGGACCGGACAGTTCGCCGTCCTTCGCGGAGCGCTGGATGTACGCCTGGCTGCGACATCCGATGATGCTGGGGCTGCTGGTCGCCTTCTGGGCAACACCGTCGATGACCGCTGGGCACCTGTTGTTCGCGGTCGCCGCCTCGGGATACATCGCCGTGGGGGTCCGGTTCGAGGAGCGTGACCTGCGCGGTCAACTCGGGGACGTATACGGCGAGTACGCGCGGCGGGTGCCCCGGTTCTTGCCCCGACCCCCGAGATCGGTGCCCGCTGCCTTGCCCACCGAGACGAACGCAGGCCGGTCATGACGATGTCACAGAACGGAACGACCGAGCGCCTCGCGCGCGGTGTCCGCGTCGGAACGGCGATTCCGGCGATAACGGGCCGTCCGCTCGCGGCCGCCGAGCGGCGCGAGGCACTGATCGGCATCGCCGATGCCGGGCTGGACCACGTCATGTTCGGCGACCACGTCAGCTTCTACGGAGGCTTCGGCATGGACGGCCTGATCCAGGCCGCCGCGTCGCTGGGATGCCGCCCCGACCTCGACGTCTACGTCGGCCTGTACCAGCTACCGCTGCGCCACCCGGTTCCGGTGGCCCGCCAACTCAGCGACCTCGCCGACCTGGCGCCGGGCAAGCTCACGCTCGGCGTCGGCATCGGCGGTGAGGACCGCCACGAGGTCGCCATCTGCGGCGTCGACCCGGCTACCCGAGGCAAGCGGATGGACGAATCACTCACGGTTCTGCGCCACCTGATCGCCGGCGACCGAGTGACCCTCCACGGCGCCCACATCACCGTCGACGACGCACTCATACGCCCCACCCCGACCAAGCCCGTCCCACTGATCGTCGGAGGCAGATCGCAAGCAGCACTCGACCGCGCCGCGCGCCTCGGCGACGGATGGCTCGGGATCTGGATCTCATCGACCCGATTCGAAGCAGCAACAGCTACGATCGCCAGCCTGGCAGCCGAAGCCGACCGCCAGACCGCGACCTTGTCGCACGGACTCAACGTCTGGTGCGGGCTGGCCTCGAACCGCAACCGTGCCAGGACCGCCGTCGCCCACGCCATGCAGGCCATCTACCGGCTGCCATACGAAAAGTTCGAGCGGTACTCGCCATTCGGCTCCGCGGCCGAGGTGTCCGAATTCCTCGCCCCCTATATCGAGGCAGGGTGCACGACCTTCAACCTCATCCCGTGCGGCGACGACCTCGACACCGTGATCACAATGGCCACCGAGATCCAGCAACAGCTCACCGGCGATCGTCACCGCGACCACGTAATGCAGTAACCAGAGGCGATGAACGCGTCCATACCCAATACGCAAAGGCGGAACCGCAACCGCTGGGCGTGCTCAACCGAAATCACGGAAGGGTCGAGGCCCCCGGCGGTCAGCCTTCGCACAGCAGAGCGCCAGAACACCACGATCTACACGGGTAGACCTGAGTCTCGCTGAGCCTCAGCAGTTCGACCGTCGATCGACTCTGCCATCTCTGATCGACCCCAACAGGCGTGATTTCATGCCACGACTCATGCCACACCCGGAGCTTGGCGACCTACGCATTACGAGTCCGTCCGATCCCCGTCGACAGCCAGCCCGACTCGGCTGGAGCAGATACGGCACCATTTGTCACTCACCGACCTCAATGCACGTGAGTGAAGACGTCGACGGGGAAGCCGGTGTCGGCTGGCACCAGGTCGGCCTCGGACGCGAACGCCAGCACGCTGCCGTCCGCGCTCATCACCACGTTGAAGCTGGCCAGCGACGACCCACCCTCGCTGCCGTCGTTGCGGACGCTGGCCCGGACCGTGGTGCCAGCCGCACGGTCGCGCACGAACACATCGAAGTCGAAGTTGTTATCGCCGGCAACCAGATTCTTGGCGAGGGAGCTGAACGCGACGAGGCGGCCGTCGGAGCTGATCGCGGGCCCAAGGCTCCAGTCGTCGCCCTCGACGCCGGTGTCGTTCAGGCTGACCCGCTCCAGCGCGCCCGTGCCGCGGTCTCGCACGAATATGTCGAAGCTGTTGTTCGCGTCGCCCGGCACGAGGTCTGGCTCCCACGAGCTGAACGCCACGAACCGGCCATCCGGCGTGATCGCCGGCGAGGTGCTGGTGTTGCCGAACCCAGAAGGCGTCGGGGCGACGCTGACGCCCTCGGTTGTGCCGGCGACGCGGTCGCGCACGAACACGTCGGACGCGCCGTCGTTGTCGCCCGGCACCAGGGTGTCCGCGGCAGAAGCGAACGCAACGTAGCGGCCGTCCGCGCTGATCGACGGGACGTCGCTACTGTTCTCGGCCCGCGCGCCGGTGTTGCTCAGGCTCACCAGCTCCGGCACCGGAGTGCCGGAGGAGCGGTCGACGACGAACACGTCGCTGGTGAAGTTGGTGTCCCCGGCCACCAGGTTGTCGGCGAAGGAACTGAACGCGACGAAACGACCGTCCGGAGTGATCGCCGGGTTCGAGCTATCGCCGTTCGCCTCGGTCTTGCGGCCGGCCACGCTCACCCGCTCGGTGGTGCCGGCCATCCGATCGCGGACGAACACGTCGGGCACGTTGTTCCGATCGCCCTTGACGAGGTTCGTTGCGGACGAAACGAACGCCGCGTACCGGCCGTCCGCGCTGAGCGCCGGCCGGCCGAAGTTGCTGTCGAGGACGCCGCCCGCCTCACCACCGGTGGCCTGCCGCTCGCGGCTGTCCACGCTCACCCGCTCGGTGGTGCCGGCGACCCGGTCGCGCACGAACACGTCTGACGTGCCGTTGGTGTCGCCGGGCACCAGGGTGGAGGCCCTCGACACGAAAGCGACGTACCGGCCGTTGCCGCTCACCGCAGCGTGGATCGAGTCGTCGTCGCCAGCCACTCCCGCGGTGCTGACGCTGACCCGTTCGGTTACGCCGGGCGGGTGGGCCAGCGCCGGCTGGCTCGCGAGCGGCAAGGCCACCGTAACCACGGCGGCCCCGGCGAGCATGGCGCCCAGACGTGAGCGTCGAACGGCGGCAACCAACGCGATCCATCCACCCTGCCGATGCGTGCACTTCATAGGGCACCTCCTCGAACCCG
This sequence comes from Kribbellaceae bacterium, assembly GCA_035650275.1. Lineage (GTDB taxonomy): Bacteria > Actinomycetota > Actinomycetes > Propionibacteriales > Kribbellaceae > DASRHY01. The sequence goes on from DASRHY010000035.1 coordinate 11,936, forward strand.
GTCGAACCACGGCGCATACCACGCGAGCAGAGACGGCGGACCCCGACCCCCTCCCGCTCTCCATAGCTATGTCGCCGCAGATGCGGCCGACAAGGTCGCATACATCCGATTTCGCTATGAGCCCAGCCGTAGATTGGCGTCATGATCACTTCGGTCCATACCCTGATCTACTCCGACGACCCCGACGCCACCCGGGCGTTCCTGCGCGACGTCGTGGGCTGGCCGTACGAAGAGGATCCCGCGGCGTCGCCTGGCTGGCTGATCTTCAAAACCGGCCCGAGCGAGCTCGGCGTACACCCGACATCGGGACAGTACGACGGCGACACGTACTCCTACCCCAGGCACCACTCGATCTCGCTCATGTGCGACGACCTCGACAGCACCGTCGCGGAGCTGTCGGCCCGCGGCGCCACGTTTAGCGGTGCCGTCGAAGACATGGGATTCGGGCTCGCGATCCCGCTGGTCGTGCCCGGCGCCGGCGAACTCCTGCTCTACCATCCGCGACACCCCACCGCCTACGACCTCTCCGACCAGGACGAGTGACGATTCGAGATAGTGACGAGGCCGCCACCAGCTGCTGCAGGATCGGCCCAGTGAGAGAACAATGCTCAAGCGGGTACCCCGCCCGGGTGCGCTGACACAGTGGAGTCCGAGGTCGAGGCGGCCGCGCGGGCCGAGGCCGCGAGTGCGGAGCGGCGGCGGGTATCGCGGGCCAACGGTTATCAAGCTCAGCCGTTGGCGGTTGACGATCGGCATCCCAAACCGCGACTCGGTTCATCGCTGTTCACTGTGCCTGTAGTGCGTAGTCCGGCTCGCTGTGTCAGCGCCATGCTGTGCGCAGCCGTCATGTCGCAAGATCGGCGCGGAGGCGGGTGCGGGTGGCCTGACGGGCGTGGTCGCGGGCCTTGCGGACCCGGGCCAGTACCTCGTCACGGTTGCCGCCGAGCTGCGAGATCCACAGGTCGTGGACGTCCTCCAGGTGGGCCGGCATGGCTTCGCGAAGCCGCCGCTTCCCCTCGGACGTGATCACCGCGTGGTAGCCGCGGGCATCGTCGACGCAGGGCTCGCGTCGTACCAGACCCTGAAGCTCCGCACGGTCCACGAGCCTGGTGATGCCACCGGTGGTGACAGTCAGCTCGGTGGCCAGGGTAGTGAGCCGGAGTCGATCCTGCGGGCTGCGTGCCAGGCGGAGCAGCAGCTCGAACATCGGGAACGGCAGGCCACTGCGTTTCAGCGTCATGCGCATCACGTTCTCGATCTCGGCAGCGGCTTCGCGCAGCAGACCGTAGGCCGTGATG
>DASRHY010000036.1:0-53895 GCA_035650275.1 Kribbellaceae bacterium
GAGCTGATCGCCTTGGACCGGCTCCCCGGTTCGCATTTGGTTCCGACCGTACGCGGTGAGCTGCTGGCCCGCCTCGGTCGGCGACCGGAGGCGCGCGCCGAGCTGGAGCTGGCGGCCCGGCTGTGCGCCAACCAGCGCGAACGCTCAGTGCTGCTGCGCAAGGCAGCCGCGCTGGGCTGACTTCTCCAGCGCGGCCGGCCGGGATTCGAGTGCGGCCCGGATGCCGTCGATCGCGTCGGTCCCGACGGCCAGGCGCAGCGGCGGCTCCGCCATGCCGGCGACCGCGACGATCGCGTCGGCCAGGTCGGCGAATCCCCGAACGCGGACGGCGGGAGCGCGGCGAACCCGGTGAGAAACTCGCCCATGCTCGGCGCGTAGACCTCGTCGGGCGCGACGACGTGGGCGGTGCTGGCGACGTCGGTCGCGACTGTGCCGGGTTACGGCTCGGGCCATGAGCAGCCACCAGTCTTGCCGCGTCCTCCTGCTAGCCGCCAGACCCAGGTCAGCGCGGTGCGGGTCGAGCGGGGTTTGCTCGATCGCTTGCGCCGCCCGCAGCCCGGCCTGGCGCGCCGCAGGCGCGCCCTTGATCCATAGGAGCCCGAATCGGCAGGGGCAGAAGGACGTGCCAGGCTGACCTCGGTCGGGTGATGCGCGGCCACTCGTCCGCCAGGTGGTCTGCGGCAGTGCGAACGCGTGGATCGAGCCATGTCCGGACGTTGCGGCCCGCTTCAACCGCACGGGGCGGCGCCGCTGCGTCAATCGCGGCGGAAAGACGCATCGGGCGAAGTCGCAGGGGACGAAGCGTTATGCGATCTGGATCGCCTCATGCTGAGACTCACTGCGTATCTCACGCCAGGGTCTCCGCCAGCAGTTCGCCCATGGATCGCACACCGGCGATGAGGCGCTCGTCAGGCACCCCGGAGAAGCTCATCCGCGCGTGGTTGGCCTCGGGGCGGTCAGCAAAGAAGGGCGTACCTGGCACGACGATGACCCCAGCGCGTGGGATGAGGACGTCGCGCTGGAATGCCGCGATGTCGAGCCGCTGTGGGAACGTCGCCCAGGTGAATAGGCCGCCCTGGGCCCGGGTCCAGGTGATCCCGGCTGGGAAGTGCTCCTCCATGGTCGCGAGCATTAGGTCTCGCTGGTGTCTGTAGGTGGGGAGCATGTCGGCGATGTGCCGCTCGATGTCGAACCGGCTGAGGTAGGCCGCGGCCGCGCGCATGTTGAGCGTGCCGTTCTGGGTGTCCGCGGCGAGCTTGAGGAGGGAGAGCTTCTCCCGGATCTCGGGCGTCGCGAGTGCCCAGCCGAGCCTGAGTCCGGGCGCGAGGATCTTCGAGAAGCTGCCCAGGTGGACGACCCGTCCGTTGGTGTCGTGGCTCTTGATCGTCGGCAGGCGCTCGCCTTCGTACCGCAGTTCGCGGTACGGCGTGTCCTCGAGGATGACGACGTCGTACTCCTCGGCGAGCTCCACGAGTCGCCGTCGGCGGGCCAGGCTCATCGTGCGACCCGTCGGGTTCTGGTAGTCGGGAACGGTGTAGATGAGCTTGACCCGCTCGGTGCGGCGCAGGATCTCCTCGAGGGCGTCGGTGTCCATTCCCTCCTCGTCCATGGGCACCGAACGGTAGTCAGGCTCGCACGGGTTGAAGGCGATCAGCGCACCGAGGAAGGTCGGCCGCTCGGTGACGATGACGTCGCCGAGGTCGATGAACAGCTTGGCCGTGAGGTCCAGGCCCTGTTGTCCGCCCTGGGTGATCAGGACGTCGTCGGCGGTGCAAGGCATGCCGTCTGCGGTGAGCCGCCCAGCGACAAGTGCCCGCAGCGCGGGCAGCCCGTCCGAGGCCGTGTACTGCAGCGCCGACGCGTTCCTCGCCGAGAGCAGGTCGTCGTAGATCTCGTGGAGCTCGTCCATAGGAAAGAGCGTGGCATCCGGGTAGCCGCCGGCGAAGGACGTGATCCGCGGATCGCTTGCGAGAGCGAGGAACTCACGGATCGCCGAAGGCTGCACGCGCTCGGCACGGTGGGCGAACGTGGTCATGTCGACCTCCTGAGGTCACCGGTGCACGGCGTCGAGCGCCGCCCGGACGATGGTGTCGGCGTCCAGCCCATGGTGTCGGTACACGCTGTCGAGGTCGCCAGACTGTCCGAATGTCGTGACCGCGAGGTGGACGCCGGGGTGCTGGCAGCCGCCGCGAGGAACGCGAGGGTGTGGGGTGTCCGTCGAGGATGGTGACGAGCGGGGTGCGGCGGCTCGTAGGGAACAGCTCCTCGAGGATCGCGCGCTGGTGCTTCCCCTGCCCGGTCCGCGCCTGGTGCGCGCGGAAGAGGAGGTCTGCGCTGGTGACGCAGATGACGTCGGTCCCGATGCCGTTCGCGTCGGCAAGGTAGCGGGGACGAAGACGCTCATCGTCCTGGACTCGTGGTCGCGCGCCTGAGCCCGCGAGGCGCCACCATCGGCCGCTCGTCGGAAGCCGCCGACAGGTCAGCCGAAGGCCAGTCCTCCCGGACGCCCGTCGCGAAGCGCCGCGAGGTGCTCGTCGTAGTTCATGACGTCAAAGAGCGAGGCGCCGTCGAGCATGCGCGCCTGGAGCCCCTTCTCCCTGGCCTCGATCGCCTCCGCTGCGTCGACGGCGGCACCGAACTCGTCCTCCGAGCCGACGACGAGCCCGTCGTCGTCCCCGACGATCAGCTCACCCGGGTCTACCCGGACACCATCGAGCGACAGGCTGACCCCGGTCTCCGGGAGCGACTTCGCCGCATACGCATTCGGGGCAACCCCGGTCGACCAAACCGGCATCGGCAGCCCGGCGAGCGTGGCGGTGTCACGGGAACGCCCGAGGATGACGAGCCCGGCCAGGCCCCGCCGCTGCGCCTCGGTGCCGAAGAGCTCACCCGCGACGGCCCTGTCGTCCCCACCGGCGTCCACGACGAGAGCATCCCCAGGCCCGGACTCCCGGAGCGCGTGAATGACGGACATGAGGTCCCGGTTGGCCCGGGCAGTGACGACGCGGCCCACGAGGTGACCACCAGGCGCGACGGGACGCAGCCTGGGCGGCAGGATGCGCAAGGTGGGCGCGGCGTCGATGAGACTCGTCGTCGAAAGCTGGCCCAAGCGGTGGAGCAGGTTCTTGGTCATCATGAACGGGTCCTCACGTCACGCGATGGGGGAGGGTTTTGCGGCACGGGTAGCGTCCGGCGGTGACCCGGGGCGACGCAACCTTTGCGCATGATCCCCTCGACGCTTGCACAAGTCAGATGGCCCAGCTATCGCAGACCGGACAGGCCGCGGGCTACCGGCAGGAGGAAATAGTCGCTGCCTTCGAAGATTTGGCGAGCAGGCGCCAATCTAGGTCAGCCGAACTCCCGCCTGCGCGCACTGTGCACGTGTCAATCCCTCCTCCCTCGGGCGATCAGGTGCCCGGGCAAGATCAGGCGAACCTCTCGCCGCTGCGCATCGTGACGGGCTGTGAGGATGGCGTCGAGCCATACCTCACCGGCCCGGAGTCATGCGGACGAGGGTGCGGGTGCGGGCCTCCTGGTAGGGACAGCCGAGGGCCGCGAACGTCGCGGCCATGTTCTCGACGGCGGTCCGGTCATCCGCCGCCATCGCGGCGGCACGCTCGACCATGGCGGATGCGATCGGGTTGTCGCGCGCTGCGTGCCGGGCCCGGTCGATCCGCGACAGCGCGTCGTCGAGTTGGCCGAGGATGGCGGCCTCCGCCCACACGGCGGCGTACCACGGCCGGTACATGATCTGGCCCGCGTGCCACCATGTCTCTGGGTCGTCGAGATCGGCGGCGAGGCGGTCCAATGCTGCCCGGAAGTCGCCCCGATGGAGGGCGACGACGGCGTCGAACGTCGGTGCCCAGGCCTTCGAGCTCACGCGTGCAATCAGGCCTAGGAGGTCCCTGGTGAGTTGCAGCCACTCCGCGCGGCCCGTGTCGTCGCCGAGGATGCCGTGCACCATCGCGACAGCACTCGGCGAGCTCGCCAGGTTCGGGACTACGGGCCGCCCACAGCGTTCCCAGCTGTCGCGGAACAACTGTTCGTCGCGGAGCACCGCTTCGAAGTGGCCGGCGAGGGCGTCGACCTTGAGCCGCTGGGCCAGGCCGAGGAGGCCCTCCTCGCGGTTGAAGGGCAGCCGCGCCAGCCGGTCGGCGTAGTCAGACGCGCCGGCCAGGTCGCCAGCTGCGAGCAGGATCTCGCAGCCGTATTTCGTGTGGTCCCCGTGTGCGAAGCCATGCGTTGCCACCATCGGCAGGGAGGCGATCACCGCCTCGCGGCGCCGCACCGCTGCCACGGCGGCAGGGATGTCATCAAGCCTGAGGTGCACAGCGGTCAGCAAGTCCAGCGCGGCGTCTTCCAACGCGGGGTCACCAGCTTCCCGTGCGACGCTGACGGCGTGTTCCGACCGCTCGACGGTCAGGCCGCGATAGTCGGCGAACGCCTTCGCGACGGCGATCGCGGCTTCGGCCAGGGCAGCGCCGTTCGAGAGCGCGGCGGCCTCGGCGAGCAGGTCAGCCGCCTCTTCGTCCGTATGCGTCTGCGTCATGATTCCCGGAGCCCGAGTGATGAACAGCGACATCCAGGCCAGGTCACAGGCGGCACCGCCCAGGTCCCCGAGCGACCGTGCCAGGTCGGAGGATTCGCGGAGCAAGCGCAGCATGTCGGTGCCGAAGAAGCTGGAACCCGCCGCGCCAGCCGCCATCCGGAGGTGCTGCACCCGGTCGGCCGGTGACGGGCTGAGTTGGGCGGCCTGCTCGTAGCGGTACTTCGCCTCGATCAGTCGTCCACGCAGCCATAGCTGTCCGGCCAGCTGGGCCGCGAGTTCTGCGGCCTGTCCGCGGCGGTCGGGGTCTGCGGCGCACCGGAGCAGCGCGGCCCGGGCATCGTCGACGACCAAGTCGAACCTGGTGCACCACGCCTCTTCCGGCGGTGCGGCCGCGAGATCGGTGAGGACGGCCCGGCACCGCTGCTCGTGGCGGGCCCGGACCGCCTCCTGCTCGCCGGCGGCCTTGAGCTGCTCGTTGGCGTACTGCCGGATCGTCTCCAGCAGTCGGTAGTTTGTCGGCTCGCCGCGGTCGACGATGAGCAGGCTGTGGTCGGCCAGGCGCGACAGCCCGTCGGCGACCTCGGCGTGGTCGCGCGCGGGAGTGGCGACCGCGCCGGCGGCGGCGACGTCGAACCAGGACGCGAAGACGGCGACGCCGCGCAGCAGTGCCTGGTCGGCGGGGGTAAGCAGGTCGTAGCTCCAGCGGATCGTGTCGCGCAGCGAGCGGTGCCGGTCGGCCGCGTGGCCGCCGACGGTCAGGAACCGCAGCCGTTCGTGGAGGCCGGCCTCCAGCCCGTCCAGCCCCAGCGTCGGGTAGCGGGATGCGGCCAGCTCGATCGCCAGCGCGATGCCGTCCAGTCCCCGGCACAGGGCCGCTGCCCGGCGCTTGTCCGGCGGGGTTGCCTCGCCCGTCGCCTCGACCGCGCGGGCCGCGAACAGCGCGACCGCATCCCCGCCGTCGTCCTCGGTGACCGTCAACCCGGGGACGGGGTAGACCCGCTCGTAGGGGAGCATCAGCCGGGTCCGGCTGGTCGCCAGCACCGTGACTGCGGGACAGCCGTTGACGACCAGGTCGACGCAGTCGCGGACTCCGTCGAGCAGGTGCTCGCAGTTGTCCAGCAGGAGCAGCCCGTCACGCCGGGCCAGCGAGGCCACCAGCGCCGCCTCCGGCGAGGCCACCAGTCGCTCGGGCACGCCCACCGCCTCGGCCACGGCCGCGACCGCCGCGGCGGGATCGGTCACCCGCACGAGATCGACGAACCACGCCCCGTCCCGCCGCTGCTTGGCCAGGTCGGCGGCGACGCTGATCGCCAGCCGGGTCTTGCCGACCCCGCCCGGTCCGACCGCGGTGACGAGTCGATGCCCGGCCAGGGTCTCCGAGAGCTCCGCGCGCTCGGCCACCCGGCCGAGGAACGCTGTCACCGGCACCGGCAGCCCCCCGTGAGCCGGCGCGCTCCCGGCGGCGAGCCGGGCCAGGCTGCGCCGGTCCGACACCTGGTACTTGCGCAGCAGGGCAGCCACGTGGCTCTCCACCGTCCGCACCGAGATGAACAGGGCCTCGGCGATCTGCGCATTCGTCAGGTGCTGGCCGAGCAGCGCCAAGACCTCCGACTCACGTGCCGTCATCGCGGTGCCGAGCCTCGCCACCTGTCCAGTGTGCAGGTCGTCGTACCGTTCGGAACACGATCCCGCTAGGTTCCGGCAACGAGGCTCGGCACCACCTGCCATTTGATCGACCTCGAGCAGGGGCATTGATCAGATGCTCACGAATGCGGCCCACCTCCGAGGCATAGCTCAACCTGGCGTCGGGCAGCGTCCGCACATCGGCATGACGCGCGATCAGCGGCAAATCCGGACGTTACGCGAGCCGATGACTCCTCCGATCATCGGCACCCATGCACTTCACGATCAGCGGCATGTCAGTGCGTTGTGGCGGCTATGGTCTTCGGGTGACCGAGACGCTGGTGCGAGCCTTTCCGTCGCGCCTGCACTCCGCGGCGTTGGAGGTCTTCGGGGCGCTACCGGCGAGCGACTACGAGCCAATTGGCGATATCGCGACAAGCTACAGACGCGCGTGCCCGGGTCTCCGTCTCGCGAGCGAACAGGTGTCCATCCCCTACAGGATCTACAACCCGCGGCCTGGGCAGTCGCTCCTCCAACGGCTCGACGACGAGCGCTCGCTCGTCTTGTCCTGCATTTACTCCCGTCATCACGAGGGATTCGTCCGCCAAGAGTTCGTGTCCCGGATCCTTGCGTCGGACGACGACGCCTGCATCATCCCGTTCGTTGTCCAACTCCTCGGGGAGTACGTCGTCGAGATTTGCGCCGACGTCGAGCGCTTCGTCCTCGAGAGCCTGCCGGCTCGCCCGAACCTGCTCCAAGGTTTCGCGACCTTCCTCGCCGACAATCCGTGCTATGCGGAGCTCACAGAACAGCGTGCGACCAGCTACTGGTCCTGTTACTACCGCCGCCAGCACCCATCACGACAGACCTACCCGGGCTTTGTCGCATTGGAATCGCTCCGCACGACGGACTGACCTCTGAGGAACGCATTGCCACGCGAGTGGAACCACGCCCTCAATTCGGCATGAGCGCGGATGGAGCCAGATGCGGATGTTAGGGCGCGATGCCCAGGCGAAGCTGTACCAGCGCTTCTTCAGCCCACTCTGCGGCCGATTGAGGGGGCGCTAACTCGCCGCCGCCGATGCCGCCAAGCGCGGCGAACTCGGCACGCAGCGAAGCCAACAGCGGTCACGCCGTAGTTCGCGAAGAGCGTCGTGATCGCCTCGCTGGGGTGCCTGATCAACGAACGTGCGCACGAACGCGTCGAACCGCGGATCGCCAGGATTCTGCACATCGACCTAGCGGTCGATGAATCGTGACAGCACGCCGGCGCGGTCGTCGGGATGGAGCCAGACGTAGACGTCGAAGCAGGGCGGCACGGCAGCAATGTAGCGAAGGTGCGGCGACCTAGCCTTCAACCACAGTCCGAGACGGATGCGGCAGATGGTCGCGTCGCATCCTGCGCTGTCAGCGGCATGACAGGACGTTGCGAGACCACCAGTTGAGGGCCTCGGGCGGGCCGCCTGCTTCCGGTTGGGTCAATCGCTGTCGTTGCCCTCGAACCCGATGAGCCAGTGCAGGCCGTAGCGATCGATGACTTGCCCGTCGGAGGCTCCCCATGGCCGCGTCTGCAGGTCGTCCACTACTCGGCCACCTTCGGAGAGGCTGGAGAACCACATGCGCAGGGTGCGGGGAGGGGCGGTACCAAGCAGGGACAGCATCATGCCTTTGCAGCGGAACGCAGGCTCGTCTCCCGCCACGTCGGCGGCGAAGAGCGCGACCGGTCCCTCGATCAGGTAGCCGTGGGCAATGGCATCGGCCGGCCCGTCGGTTCTGTTGAACTCGGCAAAGGTGTGCAACTCAACCGCACAGCCGAACACCTCGCCGTAGAAGGTCAAGGCTTCGCGAGCGGTTCCTGGAAAGTGAAGATAGGGCGTGGGGTCGGTCACGCAGCCGATGCTAGACATCCGGCCTCTGACAAGCTGACATCGGCATGTTTGGCCCGCGCGGACGGTGGCAGATCCGGATGTTCACTGAGCCCGCGTTGCGGGCTGAATCAGGGATAAGGTCCCCAGCCATGGACATGCTGAAGGGCGAACAGATCGCCGAGGCCAACCTGATCGACTGGCGCAAGCTGGCCCAGGGACTGCATGCACGCTACGTGATTGACGACTTCGGCACCGGCGCACGGTTCGTCGCCGCGGTGGGCGAGGCGGGCGACGCGCTCGGCCACCACCCGCGCGTGTCGATCGGCCACGGGTACGTCGACCTCAAGTTGGTTAGCGACGACGCCATCTACCGCGACGACGAGGGCACCGAACACCTTGTTGAATGGGTGACCCAGCAGGACGTCGACCTCGCGCGACGGATCACCGAGATCGCCGCTGACCACAAGGTCGACCCAGACCCGGCCTCGGTCTGTGACATCGAGCTCGGCCTCGACACGGCGCGCTCCGCGACCATCGCCCCGGTGTGGGCCGCCATACTGACCGGGAGCGCCGAGGCCCCGGGCCGAGGGACCCCCAGCGACGAGATCCGGGATGCCACGGGCCGGGTGCCGAATCTGTGGTTCGGGCACGCCGACGAGCACGGGACCCCGGGTCAGCGGTTCCACATCGAGGTCTACGTGGCGCCCGAGGTGGCCGCGCAGCGGATCGCCGCTGCCGTCGCCGCGGGTGGGACCATCGTCGATGACAGCGACGCGCCCTCGCTCACCGTGATCGCCGACCAGGACGGCAACAAGGGAATCGTTTGCGTCGATGCGTCCGCTGCGAGGAAGGATTGAACCGGCAACTCGGGTGACCCGTGGCCCGGCCGCGGGTCACTTCGGCCCGCGGTGTCTTGCGTCAAGAAGGTGGCAGGACTTGATGGCGCCACCGGCCGCGGCGGCGGTGGGGCGAACGCGCTATCAGCGGCATGAGCGGATGGCCGCAGCGTCGCGGCGACTCAGTCGAGACAGAACTCGTTGCCCTCGATGTCCTGCATCACGAGGCACGACTCTTCGATGCCATCGGCCCGCAGTAGTCGCACACGTACCGCGCCGAGCGCGACCAGTCGTGCGCACTCGGCCTCAAGTACGGCCAGGCGCTCTTCACCCACGAGCCCGGTGCCGACCCGCACGTCAAGATGCAGCCGATTCTTGACGACCTTGCCTTCGGGAACGCGCTGGAAGAACAGTCGTGGGCCCACACCTGAGGGATCAATGCATGCGAACGCTGAACCCTGACGCTCAGGCGGCAGCGCGCGATCGAAGTCGTCCCATGTAGCAAACCCCTCCGGTGGAGGCGGTACGACGTACCCCAACACGTCGCACCAGAAACGAGCGACGCGCTCAGGTTCTGCGCAGTCGAAGGTGACTTGGAACTGCTTGACCGACGCCATCGGTCCACCATAGGGGCGCGACCCAGCCATCGCCGCGCGGGTCGCGTCTCGCGTGGCAGTCGTTCTACCCACCGGCAACCGCGACGATGCGGAGAGCAAGGAGAAGGAGAGGTGGCGCTGGCCCGCCGATACGCGCTCATCGGCATGGCCGCGCTTCACTGTCGCAGTCGGGGTGCTCCCGCGCGGCCTGCTGGCCCTGAGCGCGCCGCTGGCCCCTACCGGTGTTTCGCTGGGCGGCGTTCACCGGAATTGCTCAGTGAGGAGCCTCCAGATGCCCGGGCCTCCTCGGACGCAGAGCCGACGGCGTCCCCAGCGGATCGAGCGGCAACGAGGCACAGTCCCGCCAGTACCAAAGTGACCGGACCGAGCAGCAACCGTTCCCACGGGCTGTGGGACAAGAAGTTCGCCAACGCTCCAAACGTAAGAAGCACCACCAGCACCCACGATCCGATCCGTGCGACTGGGTTCGAAACCCAACGGACCCGGAAGCCCGCGCGCCGCAGGATCAGCGCGGCAGCCACGGCGTACACGAGGATGGAGATGGCGCTGCCGACACGGAGGCCCGTCGAGAGCTGGCCCTCGGTAGTACCTCCCCAGGCCGCCTCCCCGAACGGGGCGCCCGCCGCGAGCAGCAGTTGGAAGACGGCCAGACCGGAAAACCCCACGCTGGCGGCAATCGCGGCCTTCTTGGCGATAGCACTGTTCCTCATTGCACTCACCTCTGAACCGACCGACGGACCCGAGAATTGCAGCATCCAGCTCGCGCCACGGCGGCAGTAGGGCATGGCGGCCTGGTGTCACCGGGCCTTACGTCAGGATTCATGACCGCTGTGGCGGTCCGGGCCGGTCGCTGCGTCGGTCTGCGAGGCGACGCAACGCACGAGCGGTCCGGCACTTGACGTGCACGACGCTGACCCCAAGCTGAGTGAGGGCACGACGCACAGATCTCGGCGATCCGTGCGTTTGCCGTCGGCTCGTGGTCGGCAGCAGGCTCCTAGACCTGTCGCGCATCGGTTGGCGGACGTGTGTCGCGGATCTGTTGGCGGATCACAAGAGCGGCGCTGTTGGGACGTTGGGATCGGCATCACTGGCCCGTGACGGTGCATGAGAAAGGGCCGGTCGCTGTGGCCGGCTGTTCGACTGCGTACCGGCTCAGCACACGAGCAGGTAGACCTGCCAGGTGCCGCCGGCGGTGAGCTTCGCGCTGAACTCGGTCTGGTTGATCTTTCCGTCCGCCTGTCGCATGTACGGCAGCGGACTCCACTTGATCACGGGCAGCTTGGTGAGTACGGCACCGCCGTGGGCATTGCAGCCGGCGTTGACCATGTGCGCGTACTGCGTGAGCAGCATCACCTCGGCTGTCAGCCGGGACTGCTTGGGCACCGAGACGATCGGTGGCGTCGCGGCCGCCAGCGACCGCGCCGCGGCCAGGTCGCGGTCGAAGCGCGCTGTCGCGGCGTGACCGTTGGCAAGTGCGGCACGGAGCTGCTTGGTCGTTGGGTGCACCGCGTCCGAAGTGCCCGGGAAGACAGGGCCCGCGTTCTCGAAGCTGCCCATTGCGTGCCACCGGGACTCCAGGTCGCTGAGGACCAGGACGACCGACTGCAGCAGATCGTGCGGCACACCGGCGGGGATCGTACGGCCAAGCGACTCCGGACTGGCCGCGTGCACCTTGCGTGCGACGTCGTCGCTGATCGCGGTCCACGGCGGGCCGGAGGCGTTGATGGCCGCCGCGGCCTCGGTCAGCCTGCGGTCGGTCCTGGCGGCGCCCGCCAGGAAGGGCCCGAGCGCCTCCGCGGCGCTTCGCCGCTGCACCGTCGGGCCCTGCGACGGCTCCGCCGAGGGCGTCGGCGCGTTCGTCGTGGCAGACGGGTCGGGACCGGTTGGGCTCGGACCCTCGTCGCCGCGCAGCACCAGCACCGTGGTGGCGCCGACGATGAGCGCGACCACTACGACGACCACACCGATGACAAGCCATCGCCGGTCGTTAGGCGTGCGCTGTCGGCCACCGGGCCGGTCGGATGACGGTTTCGTGAGCGTCATGGCACCCTCCCCCTGTGCGCTCGTTCTCCTTCTACGCAACGCCGCCGCCTGATCGCGCCACAGGGCAGGAAGGCCTCTCCCGCGCCGATCAAAGGCCCCTGACCGAGGCCGCCGGTCAGCGAACAGGTTGGGTCCATCGAAGGGCGCTCGAGATCGCTCTCTCGGAGTGCGTCGACTCGCGAGCTGATGCACCGGATGGGGCACTCGACCATGCGGGCGGCCCTGATCTACCAGCACGCGACCGACGAGCGGGCTCGTGAGACCGTAGCGAGGCTGAGCCAGGTGGTCGAGAACGAGGTTAGGGCGACGGCGATGACGAGGCGGCGGGTGAGCGGATGCTGGCTACCTACTAGCACGCGAATAGCACGCGCGCCCGATTCGGTCTGAGCGTGCGAAGGCCCAAGCTGGGGAATCCCCTTTAGCTTGGGCCTTGTGGTGTGTGGAGCGGGTGACGGGAATCGAACCCGCATGGCCAGCTTGGAAGGCTGGGGCTCTACCATTGAGCTACACCCGCGTACGCCGTCCGCGAACGGACGGCGCCCAGACATGATTCCACATCTGGGCCCTGGCGCCGCAACTCGGTCCCGCCGCGGGACCGACGTGTTTTAGGCGCTCGGACGGCTGAGCACGAGCCGCACCGCGTCGTCGCCGGCCTGGACGGTCAGGCCGTCAGGGTGCTCGTCGAGCACGGTGCCGGGCGTGGTCCGGGCGTCGACCGGCTCGACATGGGCGGCGTGGACGACGAGATCGCGGTCGCCGATCCGGACCCGGGCCTGGTCGCCGAGCGCGTTCAGGGCCGCAGTCCTGCGCCGGATGGTCGCGGCCGGCTCGTTCAGGTCGAGCACCAGCTCGGCTGCGGTGAAGGCGGCGGCGTACGACGCGGTGCTCTCGTCCTGCGGCTCGCCCGGTTCGCCGGCGATCGCGCGGGCGGCGCCCTCCTCCAGTGTCTCGGCGAGCATCTCGGTCCACGACGCGAACAGCGCCGGGCCGGTCAGGTCCTCCGGGAGCGGGCGTTCCCGCCGGCTCAGGATCGCGCCGGTGTCGAACTCGCGGGCGGTGCGGTGCACGGTAGCGCCGACGGTGGCGGCACCGTCGTACACGAGGCGGATCGGGTTCGGCCCGCGGCCGGCGGGCAGCGCGGACGGGTGCAGGTTGAGGGCGCCGTACCGGGGTAGGTCGAGGATCTCGGGCGGGATCAGCCGCGGGTACGCCGCGGAGATCACCAGATCCGGTTCCAGCGCGGCGATCACCGGTGCGGCGACGGTACGCAGCCGGCCGGTGACGAGGACGTCGATGTCGGCGGGGACGTCCAGGACGAACGGGTTGTCGCCGGCGCCGTACCGGCGTCCGGTACCCGGCGGTGTCGTCACCGCGAGCACGATCTGGTGCCCGTGCCGGGCGGCCCAGGTCGCGACCAGCCGGAAGCCCGGCAGATAGCTGTTCATGGTGACGATCCGCAGTGCCGTGATCGACCTGCACCTCCCTCGGGCACCGGCTTTCGAACCCGCCGCCGGCTTCGACTAGACTCGGGCGACGCTGCCGGGGCGTAGCGTAGTGGCTAGCGCGCCTGCTTTGGGAGCAGGAGATCGCAGGTTCGAGTCCTGTCGCCCCGACCACAACCCAGCATCCGAACCACTGCAGCCTGCCTGAAGGAGAACCAGCACCGTGAAGAGCACCGTCGAGACCGTGAGCCCGACCAAGGTCCGGCTCCTCGTCGAGGTGCCGTTCGAGGAGCTCAAGCCGAGCCTCGACGCGGCGTACAAGAGCATCGCCCAGCAGATCACCGTGCCGGGCTTCCGCAAGGGCAAGGTACCGCCGGCTGTGATCGACCAGCGCGTCGGCCGCGGTCCGGTGCTGGAGGAGGCCATCAACGACGCCCTCCCGAAGCTGTACTCGCAGGCGGTGCAGGACAACAAGGTCAAGGCGATCGGCCGTCCCGAGGTGGACGTGACCGAGTTCAACGACAAGGAGAGCCTGCAGTTCTCCGCCGAGGTCGAGGTGCGTCCGGACCTGACACTGCCGGACCTGGAGGGTCTGGAGGCCAGCGTCGACGACGTCGCCGTCGCCGACGCTGACGTGGACGAGCAGGTCCAGGCGCTGCGGCAGCGGTTCGGCTCGCTGAACCCGGTCGAGCGTGCCGTGCAGGACCAGGACTACGTGACGATCGACCTGTCCGCGACGAAGGACGGCGAGCAGATCGACGAGGCGCAGGCGACCGGGCTGTCGTACCAGGTCGGCAGCGGCACTCTGCTCGACGGTCTGGACGACGCACTGATCGGGCTGTCCGCCGGTGCGTCGAACACGTTCAAGACCCAGCTGGTCGGCGGTGAGCTGAAGGGTGACGAGGTCGACGTCGAGGTGACCGTGACCGCGGTCAAGGAGCAGGAGCTCCCCGAGTACGACGACGAGTTCGCGCAGACCGCGTCCGAGTTCGACACCGCTGACGAGCTGACCGCGGACCTGCGCGCCCGGCTGGAGCGCGGCAAGCGGCTGGAGCAGGCCGGGGAGGCCCGGGACGCCGTGCTGGAGAAGGTCCTCACCCTGGTCGACGTCCCGGTGCCGGAGGGTCTGCTCACCGACGAGGTGGCCGCCCGCCGGGAGAACCTGGACCAGCAGCTCGGCTACTCCGGTATGTCCTTCGAGCAGTTCCTCGAGGGCGAGGAGATGTCTGCCGAGGAGTTCGAGGAGGACCTGAGGAAGCGGTCCGAGGACGCGATCAAGGCGCAGTTCGTGCTGGACCTGGTCGCGGAGCAGCAGGAACTGAGCGTCAACGACTCCGAGCTGACCGAGCACATCGTCCGGCACGCCCAGCGGGCCAGCGTCAGCCCGGACCAGTTCGCGCAGCACGCGGTGGAGAACAACCTGGTGCCGAGCCTGGTGTCCGAGGTGGTCCGCGGCAAGGCGCTCGCGTACCTGGTCGAGAACGCCACGGTGACCGACGGTTCCGGCAACACCGTCGAGCTGAAGTCGCTGCAGCCGGACGGCACGTACGCCGAGGAGGCAGCGGACCAGCCGGCCGGCGAGGCGGTCGACGAGAAGTCCACGACCGACGCCTGACAGCGGCCTGTTCGCTCACGGCGTACGGCGGCCTATGCACTGCTGCGCCGTGAGCGAACAGGCCCAGCGCGGGCTTAGGTCTGGGGTCCTCGGACAGTAGGGTCGGCCTCGTGAACGCGACTGCGAACCAGACACCCCCAGGTCCCACCGCCGCTGGCGGCAACGGGTCGTTCGGACTCGACGACCACATCTATCAGCGGCTGCTGAGCAACCGGATCATCTTCCTGGGATCCGAGGTGCGTGACGATAACGCGAATGCGATCTGCGCGCAGATGCTGCTGCTGAACGCCGAGGACGCGAACAAGGACATCTGGCTTTACATCAACTCGCCGGGTGGCTCGGTGGACGCCGGGATGGCGATCTACGACACCATGCAGTACATCTCGAACGACGTCGCCACCGTCGGCATGGGTCTGGCCGCATCGATGGGGCAGTTCCTGCTCTGCGCCGGCGCGAAGAACAAGCGGTTCGCGCTGCCGCACAGCCGGATCATGATGCACCAGCCGTCCGGCGGGATGGGCGGTACCGCCTCCGACATCAAGATCCAGGCGGAGCAGTCGCTGCACATCAAGAAGGTGATGTTCAACCTGATCGCCGAGCACACCGGCCAGCAGCTGGCCCAGATCGAGACCGACGCGGACCGCGACCGCTGGTTCACCGCGGAGCAGGCGAAGGAGTACGGCTTCATCGACCAGGTGCTCGCCAGCGCTGCCCAGCTCCGCGGCGACGCCCCGAACTCCTGACCTCCCACTCATTTCTGTTAAGGACCTGAGCATGAACTACTTCATCCCGCAGTGGGAGGAGCGCACGTCGTACGGCATGCGCCGGATCGATCCCTACACAAAGCTGTTCGAGGACCGGATCATCTTCCTCGGCACGCCGATCTCGGACGAGATCGCGAACGCCGTGATGGCGCAGCTGCTCTGCCTGCAGTCGATGGACCCGGACCGCGACATCAGCATCTACATCAACTCGCCGGGCGGCTCGTTCACCGCGCTGACCGCGATCTACGACACGATGCGCTACATCAAGCCGGACATCCAGACGGTTTGCCTCGGCATGGCGGCGTCCGCGGCGGCGGTGCTGCTCGCGGCCGGTACGCCGGGTAAGCGGCTGGCGCTGCCGAACAGCACGATCCTGATCCATCAGCCGTCGACGTCGCAGGGCACCTACGGGCAGTCCAGCGACATCGAGATCCAGGCGAACGAGATCCTCCGGATGCGCTCGCTGCTGGAGAAGATGATCTCCGACGCCAGTGGCAAGGACACCGAGAGCGTGTCCCGCGACATCGAGCGGGACAAGTACCTCACCGCCGACCAGGCCGTCGAGTACGGCCTGATCGACTCGATCCTCCAGTCGCTCAAGGCTCCGGTCCCGGCCGGCGTCTGAGCCTTAGCAGCAGGCCCGGGCCGCCGTGTCAAGAGGTCGGCGCGTTCGCCCCCGGCGTACAGGGTTGTACGCCGGGGTAACAGCGAAACTACCTCCGGCGCGGTACCGTCGAAATCTGGGCCCCGGGTACCCGGTAGTCGTAGAGTCGACGCGGGTCGACGAGAGAAGGGAATCGTCCAGGTGGCACGCATAGGGGATGGCGGCGACCTGCTGAAGTGCTCTTTCTGCGGAAAGAGCCAGAAGCAGGTGAAGAAGCTCATCGCCGGACCCGGCGTATATATCTGTGACGAGTGCATCGATCTCTGTAACGAGATCATCGAGGAGGAGCTGAACGAGGGCTCCGACGTCGGCCTCACCGAGCTGCCCAAGCCGCGCGAGATCTACGACTTCCTGAATGCGTACGTCGTCGGTCAGGATGTTGCGAAGAAGGCGCTCGCGGTGGCGGTTTACAACCACTACAAGCGGGTCCGCGACGGGCAGGGCTCGACCTCGGCGTCTGGCCGGCACGCGAAGGACGACGCCGTCGAGCTGGCGAAGTCGAACATCCTGCTGATCGGCCCGACGGGCTGCGGCAAGACGTACCTCGCGCAGACCCTGGCCCGGATGCTGAACGTGCCGTTCGCGATCGCGGACGCCACCGCGCTGACCGAGGCCGGGTACGTCGGTGAGGACGTCGAGAACATCCTGCTGAAGCTGATCCAGGCTGCCGACTACGACGTCAAGAAGGCCGAGACCGGGATCATCTACATCGACGAGGTCGACAAGATCGCCCGGAAGTCGGAGAACCCGTCGATCACCCGCGACGTGTCGGGCGAGGGCGTGCAGCAGGCGCTGCTGAAGATCCTGGAGGGTACGACGGCGTCGGTGCCGCCGCAGGGTGGTCGCAAGCACCCGCACCAGGAGTTCATCCAGATCGACACCACGAACGTGTTGTTCATCGTGGGTGGCGCGTTCGCCGGACTGGACCACATCGTGGAGCAGCGGGTCGGGCGCAAGACGCTCGGCTTCAATGTCTCGCTCGAGCCGGAGACGGATCGCGAGACCGGCGGGTACGGCGATGTGATGCCGGAGGATCTGCTGAAGTTCGGGCTGATCCCCGAGTTCATCGGCCGGCTGCCGGTGATCACCACAGTGTCGCCGCTGGACCGCGATGCGCTGATCAAGATCCTGTCCGAGCCGAAGAACGCGCTGGTCAAGCAGTACCGGCGGCTGTTCGAGATCGACAACGTCGAGCTCGAGTTCTCCGAGGACGCGGTCGAGGCGATCGCGGACCAGGCGCTGCTACGTGGCACCGGCGCCCGCGGCCTGCGCGCCATCATGGAGGAAGTCCTGCTGAACGTGATGTACGAGGTACCGAGCCGCGACGACGTCGCCAAGGTCGTCGTCACCGGCGAGGTCGTCCTCGACAGCGTGAACCCGACCCTTATCCCGCGCGAAGCCATCGAGCGCAAGCGCGAGCGCCGCGAAAAGTCCGCCTGACCTGGCGACCCAGCGCGCCGGGCCCGAGGCCAGGCGATCGGCGGAAGTCGAACCGCATACCGGTATCGGTATCGCATATCGCAACCGGTATGCGATCCGAGGGACTCTCGAGCAGACCGCCGTCGGCTAGTTGTGTTCGGTGAGCTTGGTGGGGGTGATGCGGACGATGACACGGATGCGGTCGGCAGGCTCCTCAGGGAACGGGGTGCCGCGGTACTTCTGGCTGAGGTCGTCCATCAGCTCCCGCGCGCCCGACTCGGACAGCGTCGCGGTGCCCCGGATCTCGACGTGCGACTCGCCGTCGTCGGGGTCGGTCAGCAGCACACTCACCCGGTTGTCCCGGCGCAGGTTCCGCTCCTTCTGCCGGCCTCGCAGCGTGCAGGCCAGCACGTCGTCGCCGTCGCGCGTGACCCACATCGTCGACAGCTGCGGGGCGCCGTCCGGGTTGATCGTGCCGAACGCCGCGAACACCGGGGCGTCGAGCAGAGCCTTCGCCTTGTCCGTCAGTGCACTCATGTACGACGACAGCCGGTAACCGCGGCGGGTTATTCCCGGGCCGGCCCCAGTCACTTGAAGGCGTCGAAGGCCTCGTCGGTCATAGGGGCGACCTTTTCGACGCCGGCCCGGCCGGTGGCGAGGCGGACCATCACGGTGAGCGTGTTCGAGCCGCGGTAGCAGGTGACGACCTGATCCTCGAGCGTCGTACAGGTGGTATCGCCGACCTTGCGGACCTGCTCCGGGGTCGCGCCGCTGTCCTCCACGGTCTTGTCGATGTCGATCTTGCCGCGCAGCGCGATCACCACGAACAAGCCGGAACCGCGGCCGACGTCGCCATACACCTCGACGGCGGTGTCGTTGCCCTTGTTGGTCTGGGCCAGGGCGTCGCCGACCTGGTCGAGCTGGAGGGCCTGCCGGGTCTGCTCGTCGGTGATCCGCTGCAGGCCGCCGAGGGTCTCCGGCGGTTCGAGCGAGCGCTTGGTGCTCAGCGAGCTGAGCGGGCCGAGGCCGCCGAAGTACCCGAATGCTGCGATGACGGCCAGCAGGACGAGCACGCTCGCCAGCACCACCGGCAGGTTCCACCGACCACTCCGGCCGTCGCCCGGGCGGTCCGAGTCAGCACCGTCCGGGTCTGACGCATCCTTCGAGTCGCTCATCGGTGCTCCTCATGGCACACGCCCGTCCCAGCTCTTTACTGGCCCCGTGTATTGCCCCCGTTGGTCCGCCTGTCGCCCATGATGCTCGCACACTGGGTATAGGTCGTGCCCGGGCGACGTACCGGAATGTGCAGGTTACAGTGTCGCGACGACCGCGAGCCGGTCGGACTCCGCCGGGCTCCAGACGATCTCGCCGACGATCCGGCCGGCTGCCCGCAGGTCCTGCTCGGCCTGCTCGGCCAGCGCGATCCGGTCCGCGGGTCCGGACACCTCGACCTTCGACACCTCGGTCTTCATCGACACCTTCGCCTCGGACTTGGCGCCCCGGATGCCGGCCAGCACCTCACCCGCGACGGCGAGCACGTCCGGGTCGTGATCCGCGACCGCGAGGTCGGTCTCCGGCACCGGCCACGAGGCGACGTGGATCGATCCGTCCTGCCACCAGGACCAGACCTCCTCGGTGACGAACGGCAGGTACGGCGCCAGCAGCCGGAGCTGGACCGAGAGCGCGACCGCCAGCGCGGACCTGGCCGAACGTGCGGCCTCGTCGCCGCGTCCGCCGTACGCGCGCTCCTTTACCAGCTCGACGTAGTCGTCGCAGAAGGTCCAGAAGAACCGCTCGGTGGTCTCCAGCGCGCCGGTGTAGTCGTACGCCTCGAACCGTGCGGTCGCCTCGTGCACCACCTCGCGCAGCCGGTGCAGCATGGCCAGGTCGAGGGGTTCGGTGACCGTGGCGGCATCGGCCGACGCCGCACTCATGCCGAGCACGAACTTGGACGCGTTCAGCACCTTGATCGCGAGCCGCCGGCCGACCTTCATCTGCGACTCGTCGAACGGCGAGTCCAGACCCGGCCGGGCCATCGCGGCGCGCCAGCGCACAGCGTCCGAGCCGTACTTCTCCAGGATCTCCGACGGCACCACCGTGTTGCCCTTGGACTTCGACATCTTCTTGCGGTCCGGGTCGACCACGAAGCCGGAGATCATCGAGCGTTCCCAGGGCAGCGTGCCGTTCTCGAAATGCGCGCGCACCACCCGGGAGAACAGCCAGGTCCGGATGATCTCGTGGGCGTGCGTGTTCAGGTCCATCGGGAAGGTGCGCCGGAACAGGTCCTCGTCACGCTCCCAGCCGCAGACGATGTGCGGCGTCAGCGAGGACGTCGCCCAGGTGTCCATCACGTCCGGGTCCGCGACGAAACCGCCGGGCTTGCCGCGCTGCGACTCGTCGTACCCGCCCGGGACCTGTGAGGTCGGGTCGATCGGCAGGTCCTGCTCACGCGGCAGCAGCGGGTGCGCGTGGTCCGGCTCGCCGTCCTCGCCGACCGGGTACCAGACCGGGAACGGCACGCCGAAGAACCGCTGCCGGGAGATCAGCCAGTCGCCGTTCAGGCCCTCGACCCAGTTCAGGTACCGGTACCGCATGTGGTCCGGCACCCACTTCAGCTCGTTGCCGCAGTCAACGAACTCCTGCTTGAGCGACTCGTCCCGGCCGCCGTTGGTGATGTACCACTGCCGGGTGGACACGATCTCCAGCGGCTTGTCGCCCCGCTCGTAGAAGTTCGCCATCCGCTGGGTCGGCGTCGGCTCGCCGTCCAGGTCGCCGGACTCGCGCAGCTTGGCCACGATCAGCTCGCGCGCGGTGTGCACGGTCTTGCCGGCCAGCTCGGCGTACACCTCGGAGCCTGCCAGCCACTCGGGGGTGTCGCGCAGCAGCCTGCCGTCACGGCCGATCACCGTCCGCACCGGCAGTTGCAGCTCCCGCCACCACTGCACGTCGGTCAGGTCGCCGAACGTGCAGCACATCGCGATCCCGGCTCCCTTGTCCGGCTCGGCCGCCTCGTGTGCCAGCACCGGGACCTCGACGCCGAACAGCGGCGTCCTCACGGTCTTGCCGAACAGGCCCTGGTACCGCTCGTCATCGGGGTGCGCGATCAGCGCCACGCAGGCCGGGATCAGCTCGGGCCGGGTGGTCTCGATGTACACCTTCCCGTGCGCGGCGTGGAAGGCGGCCCGGTAGAAGTGCCCTGGATAGTTGCGCGCCTCCAGCTCGGCCTGCGCGACCGCGGTCTGGAACGTGACGTCCCACATGGTCGGCGCCTCGGCCAGGTACGCCTCACCGCGGGCGAGGTTGCGCAGGAAGGCACGTTGCGAGGCGCGCCGCGAGCCCGCGGAGACGGTCGTGTACAGGTAGTTCCAGTCGACGCTCAGCCCGACGTGCCGCCACAGCGCCTCGAACGCCTTCTCGTCGATGTGCGTGAGCTCCTCGCACAGATCGACGAAGTTCTGCCGGCTGATCCCGATCTGCCGCTTGGGGTCCGGCTTCTCCGGAGGCGTGAACTCAGCGTCGTACGGCAGCGACGGGTCGCAGCGCACACCGTAGTAGTTCTGCACCCGGCGCTCAGTGGGCAGCCCGTTGTCGTCCCAGCCGATCGGGTAGAAGACCTTCTTCCCGCGCATCCGCTGGAACCGCGCCACCAGGTCGGTGTGCGTGTAGCTGAAGACGTGGCCGACGTGCAGCGACCCGGACACGGTCGGTGGAGGCGTGTCGATGGAGTAGACGTCCGCGCGCTCGGCCGTGCGGTCGAACGCGTAGGTGTCCTGCTCCTTCCATACCCGCGCCCATTTCTCCTCGAGGCCGTCGAGGCTGGGCTTGTCGGGCACACGGGACGAAGTCATGCCGCCGATCTTACGGCGAGCGACCCGGTGCTCTCACACGGATAAGTACTACTGGCCGCCCTCGTACTTGAACGAGACCCGGAGCCTGGTCCGGAAGGTGAGTGCGCCGCCGTCGATGTGGACGTCCTGCTCCACCACCTCGGCCACCCTCAGGTCGCGCAACGTGTCGCCTGCGGTCTTGATCGCGACCGTGGCCGCGTCCTCCCAGGACTGGCTGCTGGTGCCGACCAGGTCGACCACCTTGTAGACGCTCATGGCTCCCCACCTCAGGTGTAGACGGACACTGCTGACAGGCAACTCCTCCCGGGCCCGGCCGTCAAGGTGCTCCGTAGACTGGGCGGCCTGATGACTACCCCGTCGTACGCCGAGGTCTCCGCGCGCCTGCAGGCCCGCTGGCCCGAGCACAAGATCGCCCCCACTCTGGACCGGGTACGACGCCTGGTCGAGCTGCTCGGCGACCCGCAGCGGTCGTACCCGGTGATCCACCTGACCGGCACCAACGGCAAGACGTCCACGGCTCGGATGATCGACGGGCTGCTGCGCGAGGCCGGGCTGCGGACCGGCCGGTTCACCAGCCCGCACCTGGAGACGGTCCGGGAGCGGATCACGCTGGACGGGGAGCCGATCAGCGAGCAACGGTTCACCGAGGCGTACGCCGAGCTGGAGCCCTACCTGGAGCTGGTCGACGCGCAGTCCGACGTACCGCTGTCGTTCTTCGAGGTGATCACCGCTATGGCGTTCGCGGTGTTCGCGGACGCGCCGGTCGACGTCGCGATCGTCGAGGTCGGGCTGGGCGGGACCTGGGACTCGACGAACGTTGCTGACGGCACCGTTGCCGTGGTCACCCCGGTGGCGGTCGACCACTCGCACCTGCTCGGCCGGGAGCCGGTCGAGATCGCCGCCGACAAGGCCGGGATCATCAAGCCCGGCGCGACCGCGGTGATGGCGCTGCAGACCCCCGAGGTGTTCGAGGTGCTGATGCGGCGCGGAGCCGAGGTCGGCGCGACGATCGCCCGGGAGGGCTTCGAGTTCGGCGTGCTCTCCCGTGACGTCGCCGTCGGCGGTCAGCTGCTCACGCTGCGCGGGTTGGCCGGCGAGTACGACGAGGTGTTCGTCCCGTTGCACGGCGAGCACCAGGCCCGTAACGCGGTCACCGCGCTCGCGGCCGTGGAGGCGTTCGTCGGCGCGAACGACGAGAAGCAGGTCGACGCCGACCTCGTGCGCCGGGCCTTCGCCGGGGTCAGCTCGCCGGGCCGGCTCGAGGTGGTCCGGCGCAGCCCGACGATCGTGCTGGACGCGGCGCACAACCCGCACGGCGCGCAGGCGACCGCGGACTCGGTCGGTGAGGCGTTCGCGTTCTCGCCACTGGTCGGGGTGCTCGGCTGTATGCAGGACAAGGACGTGTACGGAGTGCTGGAGGCGTTCGAGCCGATCATGGACACCGTGGTCTGCACCCAGAACTCGACCCCGAGGGCGATGCCTGCCGAGGAACTGGCGGCGGAGGCCGCGGAGGTGTTCGGCGAGGACCGGGTGCTGGTCGTGCCGCGGCTGGACGACGCGATCGCGGAGGCGGTCCGGCTGGCCGAGGAGAAGGCGACCGCGCTCGGCAGTGGCGGCGTTCTGGTCACCGGTTCGGTGATCACCGCCGGCGAGGCCAGGGTGCTGCTGGGCGGCGGCGAGCGATGAGGTCGATGGCGGCGATCGTACTGACGTTCGAGGCGCTGGTGCTGGCTCTCACCATCCCGGTGCTGATCTCGATCGCCGACGTGGGCACCGGTACCGCTCTGCTCACCGCGTTCGGGCTCGCCGCGATGGCGATCCTGGCCGCGGCGCTGCTGCGGTTCCGCGCCGGGTACGTGCTCGGCTCGCTGGTCCAGATCGGCGCCATCGGGCTGGGCTTCGTCGTACCGGTGATGTTCGTGCTCGGTGCCACGTTCGCGTTCTTCTGGGTGCTGGCGATCGTCCTCGGGCTGCGGGTGGAGGAGGCCAAGCGCGCCCGCGAGGCGGCGGCCGGATAGGCTCACGCCGCACCGCACCCGAGCACGGAGAATGATGATGTCGCAGCGCACGCTGGTCCTGCTGAAGCCCGACGCGGTCCGTCGCGGCCTGGTCGGCGAGATCCTCGGCAGGTTCGAGGCCAAGGGCCTGACCATCGACGCGATGGATCTGCGCACGATCGACGGCGACGCCGCGGACCAGCACTACGCCGAGCACGTCGAGCGGGACTTCTACCCGCCGCTGCGTACGTTCATCACCAGCGGCCCGCTGGTCGCGATGGTGCTGTCCGGCGACGAGGCGGTCGAGGTGGTCCGCGGGCTGCTCGGCAGCACCGACGGCCGGAAGGCGGCCCCGGGCACGATCCGGGGTGACCTGTCGCTGTCCAACCGGGAGAACCTGGCGCACGGCTCGGACTCACCGGAGTCCGCCGAGCGCGAGATCAAGCTCTGGTTCCCCGACCTCGGCTGAGGTCGGTCACGGGGAGGGGCATCGGGTGTCGGTCCCGGGCGAGACGGCCTGCCCCGATAGGCTCGGCCCGAGGATTCACGTCGGGGAGGTCACCGCGAATGGCGAACAGCATGCTCGGGCGAGACATGGCGGTCGACCTCGGGACCGCGAACACGCTCGTGTACGTGCGCGGGCGCGGCGTGGTGCTCAACGAGCCGTCCGTGGTCGCCACCCGGACCGACGAGCCGCTTGAGGCGGTGGCGTTCGGATCCGAGGCGAAGAAGATGATCGGCCGTACGCCGGGCAACATCACCGCGATCCGGCCGCTGAAGGACGGCGTGATCGCGGACTTCGACGCCGCCGAGCAGATGCTGCGGTACTTCATCCAGCGGGTGCACCGGCGCCGGTACTTCGCGAAGCCGCGGATCGTGGTATGCGTGCCGTCCGGGATCACCGCGGTGGAGCAGCGGGCGGTCCGGGACGCGGGCTACATGGCCGGCGCCCGCAAGGTGTACATCATCGAGGAGCCGATGGCAGCGGCGCTCGGCTCGAACCTCGAGGTTCGCGACGCCACCGGCAACATGGTGATAGACGTCGGCGGCGGCACCACCGAGGTGGCGGTGATCTCGTACGGCGGCATCGTCACCAGCCAGTCGATCCGGGTCGCGGGCGACGCGATCGACAAGGCGATCGTGACCTACTGCAAGAAGGAGTACAGCCTGCTGCTCGGCGAGGCGACCTCGGAGCAGATCAAGATGACGATCGGCTCGGCCTTCCCGCTGCCGGACGAGCCGACCGCCGAGATCCGCGGCCGCGACATGGTGTCCGGGCTGCCGCGGACCGTACAGGTGTCGGCCGCGGACATGCGCAGGGCGATCGAGGAGCCGGTCTCGGCGATCGTCGACGCGGTGAAGGCGACGCTGGACAAGACCCCGCCGGAGCTGGCCGGTGACATCGTGGACCGTGGCATCGTGCTGACCGGCGGGGGAGCGCTGCTGCAGGGCCTGGACGAGCGGCTCCGGCACGAGACGGGGATCCCGATCCACGTCGCCGAGAACCCGCTCGACGCCGTCGTGCTCGGCGCCGGCAAGTGCGTCGACAACATCGACACCCTGCAGCGCATCCTGGTCACCGACAAGCGGCGCTAGGCCCTTGCTGGGCGGCGCGGAAGTTTGCGGTAACGGACACCTCGGCCCGACACTCCGTTGATCTCCACTGCTGACCGTCGCGGTCCGCTTAGGGTTGTGTGGTGCTGAGGGAGCTCGGGGCGCCGCCCACCAAGGGTGTGGTCCGGTCCACCGGCGTCCCGCGGGAGCTGCGACGACGCCGGACCGTGCTTGCGCTCGTGATCCTCGCCTCCTTCACCCTGATCACGCTCGATGCGCGGCGCTCGCCGTCGTCCCCGATCGACCCGCTGCGCAACGCCGCCGCGTCGGTGTTCGGGCCGCTGGAGTCCGGTGCGACGTCCGCGGTCGAGCCGGTGAACGGGCTGCGGGACCGGTTCGCCGAGATGGACCGGCTGGTCGCGGAGAACCAGCGGCTGACCGAGGAGAACGCCGCCCTGAACGGGCAGCTGCGCAGCGCGGAGTACGCGCGACAGCGGGCTGCCGAGCTGGACCGGCTGCTGAAGGTCGCCGGCCTCGGCGGGTACACGGTCGCGCCGGCCCGGGTGATCGGGATCGGCGCCGCGCAGACGTTCACCCGGACCGTGACGATCGACGCCGGCACCGCGGACGGGGTGCGCGCCGACATGACCGTGCTGAACGGAGACGGGCTGGTCGGCCGGGTGGTGCGAGCCACCGAGGGCACCGCCACGGTGCTGCTGTTGACCGACGCCGGGTCGACCGTGGGCGGCCGGCTGGAGCGGACCATGTCGCTGGGATTCCTGTCCGGCCGCGGCCAGGTCGGGTCCGGCGCGGTGCTCGACTTCGCGCTGGTCGACGTGCGGGCGCAACCGAAGCCGGGGGACCGGCTGGTGACCTGGGGATCGCGCGGCAGCGCGCCGTACGTCGCGGGCGTGCCGATCGGCGAGGTGATCTCGGTCGGGGCGTTCCAGGGGACCTTCGGGTCGACCGCCGTGGTCCGCCCGTACGTCGACGCGAGTCGGCTGGACACGGTCGGGGTGGTGGTGGGGCCACCGGCCAGGGACCCGCGCGACGCCGTCCTCCCGCCGCGGCAGGGCCGCTGAGGTGCGGACCTTGAGAGCGGCCGTCGCCGGGGTTGTGCTGGTACTCGCCGTCACCCTGCAGGTGTCGGCGCTGCCACACATCGCGATCGCTGGGGTGACCTGCGACCTGGCGCTGATCGTGGTGGTCGGGTTCGGCCTGGCCCGCGGGCCGGAGTTCGGGGCGCTGACCGGCTTCGCCGGCGGGCTGCTGCTGGACCTGGTGCCGCCGGCCGACCACACCGCCGGCCGGTGGGCGCTGGCGCTGGCGCTGGCCGGATACCTGGCCGGATTGCTACGCCGCGAGGGCGCGACCCCGGTCGGGCCGGGGCAGGTCGGACTCAGCGTGGTGCTGTGCACGTCGCTGGCGCACCTGGCGTTCGCCGGCACCGGCGCGCTGCTGCGTGACCCGTCCGCCGACGCCGGCGAGGTCGTCACCAGGCTCGGGGTGGCGATCGGGTACGACGTGCTCGCGGCGATGGTCGTCGTACCGCTGGTGATGTGGGGGATCGGGCGGTTCGGGACCGCGCAGGACCGGCGCCGGCTGACCGGAGGGGCGTCCCTGTGAGGTCCCTGGTGAGGTCCCTGGTGAGATCGCTATGAGCTGGTCGCCGCTGCTCGGGATGGACCCGGTGCGGAAGACGCCGCTGCGGCCACGGCTTCGGCTGCTGGTGATCCAGGTGCTGCTGCTCTCGCTGCTGGCGACGCTGTTCGGCCGGCTGTGGTGGCTGCAGGTGGTGGCCACCGAGCAGCTCCAGCAGGCCGCGGTGCTGAACCGGGCGCGCGAGGTGCTGGTGCCGGCGACCCGCGGCAGCATCGTCGACGCCCGCGGCCGCACGCTGGTCGGCAACCGGGTGTCGCTGGTGATCACTGTCGACCGGGCGGTGATCACCAAGCTGCCCGCGGCACAGGCCCGGGCGGCGCTGAGCCGGCTGGCGAACGTGCTCGGGCAGTCGTACGCCGAGCTGGAGGCGCGGACCAAGCTGTGCGGCGAGCCTGGCGCGAGCAAGCCGCCGGTTTGCTGGAACGGGTCGCCGTACCAGCCGATACCGGTCGCGAAGGACGTCAGCGAGCAGGTCGCGATCGAGATCATGGAGCGCCGCGAGGACTTCCCGGGCATCGTCGCGGACTCGGCCGCGCTGCGCGCGTACCCGGCGCCGTACGGGATGAACGCCGCGCACGTGCTCGGCTACCTGTCCCCGATCACCACCGGGGAGCTGGACGCGATCGAGCAGTCCGGCGCGGACCCGGTGACGCACCGCTCGGACCTGGTCGGACGGGCCGGGGTGGAGCGAACCTACGACCGGCTGCTCCGGGGGACGCCGGGCGTCAAGAGCGTGACGGTCGACAACCTCGGCCGCGCGAACGGGGTGGAGAAGCAGACCGCACCGGTGCCCGGCTCGACCCTCGTCACCAGCATCGACGCCCGGCTGCAGGCACTGGTCGAGCGCGAGCTGCGGACCGCGATCATGACGGCCCGCAAGACCCACGACAAGATCACCGAGCGCAAGTACGTCGCCGACTCCGGCGCCGCGGTCGTGATGGACACGACCACCGGGCAGGTCGTCGCGATGACGTCGTACCCGAGCTACGACCCGGGCGTCTGGGTCGGCGGGATCAGCCAGCGGGAGCTGAACGCGCTGTACTCACAGGCCGCCGGGACACCGTTGCTGTCCAGGGCGACGCAGGGCCAGCTCGCACCGGGTTCGACGTTCAAGCCGATCACCACCGCCGGCGCGATGACCAACGGGTACTCGAAGCGGACCCGGCTGGACTGTTCCTCGTTCTTCGAGGTCGGCAACCGGAGGTTCAAGAACTACGAGTCCGCGTCGCACGGGATGATGAGCTTCGACCAGGCGCTGGCGCTGTCCTGCGACACGTTCTTCTACCGGATCGCGTACAACCTGTGGCTGGACGAAGGCGGCAGCTCCGGCAACGTCGACGCCCGCGACCCGCTGGTCGAGATGGCGAAGAAGTGGGGCCTCGGCCGGCCGACCGGGATCGACCTGCCGTCGGAGTCCGGCGGCAGGATCGCGGACCGGAAGTGGAAGAAGGAGTACTACGACGCGCAGAAGGACTACTACTGCGCACTGGCCGAGAAGCCGAAGCCGGGCATGTCGTCGTTCCTGAAGCAGTTCGCCCGTGAGTTCTGCGTGGACGGCTGGCGGTACCGGGCCGGTGACGCGGTGAACTTCGCTATCGGCCAGGGCGACACCACGCTGACACCGTTGCAGCTGGCAACGGTCTACTCCGCGCTCTCGAACGGCGGCACGCTGTGGCAGCCGCGGGTCGCGGAGGCGCACATCTCGCCGGCCGGGCACCGCACCCCGTTCCCGCCGAAGTCCCGCGGCAAGGTGCCGGTGCCGGACTCGACGCTGCGCTACATCGACGACGCACTGCGCGACACGGTCCGGACCGGTACGGCGGCGTGGAAGTTCACCGGGTTCCCGCTTGACAAGGTGCCGCTGCGCGCCAAGACCGGTACCGCCGAGCGGTACGGCAAGCAGACCACGTCCTGGCTGGCGTCGTACACCGACCGGTACGCCGTGGTGATGATGATCTCCCAGGCCGGTACCGGCTCCGGCGCGTCCGGCGACGCGGTCCGGCACATCTGGGAAGGCATCTACGGCATCAAGGGCAACACCGTGGACCCACGTGCATCGGTGCTGGCGCGATGACGACCATGGTCTCGGCACGTGTGCGGGCGGACCGCCGGTCTGCGCTGTGGCAGGTGGACTGGATGCTCGTCATCGGCGTTGTCGCGCTGGCCGCGATCGGTGCAGTGCTGGTCTGGTCGGCCACGTTCCAGCGGCCCGCCCTGACTGGTGGCGACGAGCACGCGTACCTGGTCAAGCACGCCATGAACTTCGGCCTCGGGCTGGTGCTCGCGGTCGCCGCGGCACTCGTCGACCACCGCTGGGTGCGGATCCTCACGCCGTTCGCGTACCTGGCCGCGGTGGCGGGCCTGGTGCTGGTCCTGGTGCCCGGCGTCGGTGAGGTCGTGAACGGGTCCCGGTCGTGGATCCGGCTGCCGGGCCTGTCGGTGCAACCGAGCGAGTTCGCCAAGCTCACTGTGATCGTGGCGATGGCGCTGCTGATCGCCGAGAGGCTCGAGGTGAACCGCCACGACGACGCCCGAACCGTGGACATCGTGCAGGCGCTCGCGATCGCGGCGGCTCCGGTGACGCTCGTCGTCCTGCAGCCCGACCTCGGCACGGTGATGGTGATGGGCGCGCTGGTCGCCGGGGTGATCGCCGTGTCCGGGGTGTCGAAACGCTGGCTGCTCGGCCTGGTCGCGGCCGCTGTCCTCGCCGCCGCGGTAGCGCTCGAGCTGCACGTGCTGAAGGACTACCAGCTCGCCCGGTTCGCGGCCTTCGCCGATCCGTCCCAGGACCCACGCGGCATCGGGTACAACGTGAACCAGGCCCGGATCGCGATCGGCAACGGCGGCGTGTTCGGTCAGGGCCTGTTCCACGGCTCGCAGACGCAGAACAGCTTCGTCCCCGAGCAGCACACCGACTTCGTGTTCACCGTCGCCGGTGAGGAGCTCGGGCTGCTCGGAGCCGGCGGCATCATCCTGCTGTTCGCGATCGTGCTGTGGCGGGCCTGCCGGATCGCCGTGAAGGCTCGGGACACGTTCGGCCGGCTGGTCGCGACCGGGATCGTGTGCTGGTTCGGCTTCCAGGCGTTCGAGAACATCGGGATGACGCTCGGCATCATGCCGGTCACCGGCCTGCCGCTGCCGTTCGTCTCCTACGGCGGCTCGTCGATGTTCGCCTGCCTGCTCGCCGTCGGCCTGCTGCAGAACATCCACCTGCGCGCCACCCGCACCCGCCACGTCCGCTGACCCCGGCGTCAACCCGCACAATGGAGGAGTGGGGGCGGTGCAGGCCGGGCTCGCCGGGCGAGGGGTCGAGCTGGAGCTGCTCGCGAAGGCTCTGCAGGGGGCCGCGAGCGGGAGCCCGTGCGCGCTCGTGGTGCACGGCGAGGCCGGTGTCGGCAAGACCCGGCTGGTCCGCGAGGTCTGCGACGCGCTCGACGCCGAAGTGCTGTGGGGGACCTGCGTCCGGTTCGGCGAGGCCTCGGTGCCGTTCGCGCCGATCAGCGGAGCGCTACAGGGCTGGCTGCACCGGGCCGACGAGGCGACCCGGTCCGACGTACTGTCCGGGGCCGGCGAGCTCGCCACCGTGCTGCCGGAGCTGGGTGTCGCGCGGGATGCCGAGCCGGGGCGGCTGCTCCCGCTGATCGACCTGGTGCTGAACCGGCTCGCCGACCGCCGGCCGACCGTCGTCGTGGTGGACGACCTGCACTGGGCCGACCGGACCTCGCTCGACGTGCTCGCGTACCTGATCGCCGGCTTCCGCACCCAGCGGCTGGCGCTGCTGGCCACCTGCCGCGACGAGCATCGCGGTGAGGGCCATCCGCTGCACACCTGGCTCGCGGACATGCGCCGGATGCCGCACTTCACCGAGCTGCGCCTCGGCCGGCTCGACCTGCCGCAGACGCAGACCCAGATCGCGGACCTGCTGGACCGGCCCGTCGATCTCGGGTTCGCCGCGCAGGTGCACGACCGGTCGGGCGGGAACCCCTACCTGACCGAGCTGCTGGTCCGCGGGACGTCCGGGGACGAGGCTGAGCTGCCCGCGACCGCGCCGGCGGAGCTGCGGGACGCGTTGCTGGCGGGCTGGCACGGACTGTCGGCCGACGCCCGCCAGGTCACCCGGCTGCTCGCCGTTGCCGGCCGGCCGATCGAGCCCGACGTGCTGTCCGGGGTCGCGGCCGAGCACGGCGTCGTACCCGAGCGGCTGTCCGGCAGCCTGACCGAGGCGCAGGACCAGGGTGTCGTACGACCCGATCCTGACGGACGTGTGTGGTTCCGCCATCCGCTGCTCGCCGAGGTCCTGTACGACGGGGTGGCGCAGGCCGAGCTGGTACAGATGCACACGTCGTACGTCAGGGTGCTCCGCGACGGCGACGACCGCGGTTCCGCGACGGCCGACCTGGCGGTGCACAACCACCGGGCCGGAAACCTGGACGAGGCGTTCCGGTGGTCGCTGGCGGCGGCCGATCAGGCGGCCGCGATGCGCGCCTCGGCCGAGGAGGGGGTGCACCTCGAGCGCGCGTGCTCCCTGTGGAGCGACGTCACCGCCGAGGTCCGGGGCACGCCGGCCGAACGCGTGGCGCTGCTGCTGCGGGCGGGCAGCGCGTTCCAGAAGACCGGCTGGATGAAGGCGGCCACCTCACTCGTCCGGCAGGCGCTGGACCTGGTCGACCGGGACCGGGAGCCGTTGCTCGCCAGCGCGCTGTGCGTGCGCTGGGGGGAGCTGGTGTGGCAGCAGCCGGCGGCGGGGAAGAAGGCCACGATCGCGGAGCTGGTCGAGGCGGTGGCGCTGACCGAGCCGTTCCCGGACAGTGCCGAGCGGGCGATGGCCCTCGCCAAGCTCGCCTGGGCCGAGGGGTGGGACTCGCTGCCCGGCGCGGCCCGCCACGCCGACGAGGCGGTGCGGATCGCGGAGCGGTCCGGGTCGCCGCTGGCGCTCGCCTCCGCACTGGTGACCCGTTCCAGCGTGCACGGCGACGACGCGGACTCGTCGTCGCTCGCGGACGCGGAGCAGGCCGAGCGGCTGGCCCGGGCCGCCGACGATCCGGGGATGCTCGGCATGGCCGCGACCTGGCGGGTGAACGGGCTCAACTCGCTGGACCGCACCGTCGACGCGACCGCGGTGGCGCTGGAGGCGTACGAGGACCTGCTCGCGGCCGGTGCCCCGCAGTGGGCATTCTTCCTCGCCGGCCAGGCGGCCGGCGGGTTGCTCGCGCTCGGACGCTGGGACGAGTGCCGGCGGCTGCTGCGTACGGCGCTCGCGGCGCGCTGTACCGCACTCGCCGGCGCGGCGGTCCGGCTCGTAGCCGCCCGGCTGGCGGTCCGGTCGGGCAGCGTGCCGGAGGCCGAGCAGCACCTCGTCCGCGCGCTGGAGCATGTCGCCGCGGACTTCGTCGGGTTGCGGGACGAGCTCGCGCTGTCCGGCGCGGACGTGTTCACCGCGGCCGGCGAGCCGCAGCAGGCACTGGACTGGCTGCGCCGCTGGATCGCCGCGGACGGTGCCGAGCTGCTGGCGCGCGACGACGAGCTGCTGGTCGTCTACGCCACCGCGGCCGCGGACGTCGCGGTCTCCGCGCGGGACGCCGGTGACGCAGGTGCGGCGGGCCGCGCGGTCGCGGATCTGGACTCCCTTGCCGCCATGATGCCCGACGCGGCGCGGCCGCCGCGCGCCGTACAGGTTCTGAGGCGGGCCAGGTTCGCCGCCGAGACCGCGCGCTGCCGGGACGCCGCCGACCAGGCGGACCGGTGGCAGCGGGTGGTCGAGGCCGCCCGTGCTGCCGGTGCGCCGTGGGACGAGGCGATCGGCTGCTGGCGTCAGGCCGGCGCGGCGGTCGCCGGCGGCGCCCTGAAGGCGCAGGCGGCCGAGAGAACGCAGGTGGCCGAGCTGCTGCGGAGCGCGTACCGGATCGCGGCCGGGCTCGGCGCCCGTTCACTGCAGGGCGAGGTCGAGTCCCTCGCTCGGATGGCGCGGGTCAGTCTGCGCGAAGCCGCTCCGGTGCCCGGTCCGGACCAGGCAGTGTCGTCGGTGCTGGCGGACCTGACCGCTCGCGAGCGAGAGATCCTCGCCCTGCTGGTAGCCGGCCGGTCGAACGGCGAGATCGCGAGGCACCTGGTGATCAGTGACAAGACGGTCAGCGTGCACGTCTCCAACATCCTGCGGAAGACCGGCACCTCCTCCCGGCTGGAGGCCGCCGCCCTGGCCGTCCGGCTGGACGGCGGCCGTCCGGGCTGAGAGCGCCGTACCTGCCCCCAGCGCAGGTACGGCCCCCTCGGTCAGCTGGCCAGCGGCTGGCGCCGCCGGTACAGCCAGAGAGCTCCGAACGCGATGGCGGCGCCACCGAGCGCGGATGCGCCGGCCTGGGCAGTCTCGGTCCAGGTGTCGTCCACCGGGACTTGGACGATCGGCGGCTCCGACGGCACCACCACACCGGGCTGTCCGTCGTTCCTCGGGTCCTTCACGATGGCCGTGGCCTCGCTCGCAGTGAACGCGATCGCGCCCAGTGCGAGTACGGGCACCAGGGCGGCCGTGTACTTGCGGTTCATGATGATTCCTCCCTTGCGGCGCGGATCGCCGCCTGACTCAACAGTCGGCCCGCAGCCACCCCCGCCACATCGTGAGCACCCCCTCAGATCAGCCCTTGTACCCCCTCAGATCTGCCGCCGTCGCCCGGCAACCCGGCATACCGTCGCTCATCGGCCTCGTACCGGCGGGCGAGGTTCTGATGGCCTGGACGTCCGGATCCGGGGGCGCGTCGGCGACCCGGCCAATAGGCTGGAACGCATGGCACGCCTCGAGTACCAGGTCACCGGTCCGGACGACGCGCACGTGGTCCTGCTCGGCGGGGCACTCGGCACCACGCACGCCCTCTGGCAGGCGCAGGTCGACGTGCTCTCACAACGGTTCCGGGTGGTCGCGTTCGACCACCGCGGGCACGGCAAGTCCGAGGTGCCGCCCGGCCCGTACGCGATCGCGGACCTCGGCGGCGACGTGCTCGCGCTGCTGGACGACCTGGGCGCCGAGCGGGCGTCGTACGTGGGCATCTCTCTCGGCGGCATGGTCGGGCTGTGGCTCGCCGCGAACGCCCCGGACCGGGTCGAGCGGCTGGTGGTGATGTGCGCCGCGGCGGTCTCGCCGGTCGGGCCGGAGCCGTGGGTCGAGCGCGCCGCGCAGGTCCGCGAGAACGGCATTGCGGCGGTCGCCGAGGCCACGCTCGGCCGCTGGTTCCTGCCGTCGTACACCGAGCAGCGCACGGACAGGTTTGCCCAGATCGAGCGCGACCTGATGGACACCCCGGCTGAGGGGTACGCCGCCTGCTGCGAGGCGATCCGGGACTTGGACCTTCGCGACGGCCTGGCCGGGATCACCGCGCCGGCGCTGGTGCTGGCCGCGGACTCCGACCAGTCCATCCCGGCCGAGCACGTTCTGCGGGTGGCGGGGCAGATCCCCGGCGCCCGGTTCGAGGTGATCGAGGACGCCGCGCACCTGATCGTGGTCTCCCA
Organism: Kribbellaceae bacterium; assembly: GCA_035650275.1. GTDB lineage: Bacteria > Actinomycetota > Actinomycetes > Propionibacteriales > Kribbellaceae > DASRHY01. Next base: position 33,999 of record DASRHY010000036.1, read on the forward strand.
CGCGGACCAGGTGAACGGCCTGCTGCTCGACCACCTGGCTGGTTCCGCGTCCTGACCGCCCCGCGTTTACGCTGGTAGACGCTCAGTTCCCGAACCGGAAGTCGTCCATGCCTGTCGAGTCACTGTTCCCGCGCCTGGAGCCCCTGCTGCCGAGCGTGCAGAAGCCGATCCAGTACGTCGGCGGTGAGCTGAACTCGGTGACGAAGGACTGGGACGCAGCCCAGGTCCGCTGGGCGCTGATGTACCCGGACGCGTACGAGGTCGGGCTGCCGAACCAGGGCGTTCAGATCCTGTACGAAGTGCTGAACGAGCGCGACTGGATCCTGGCCGAGCGCACGTACGCCGTGTGGCCGGACATGGAGCGGGTGATGCGGGACAACGGCGTACCGCAGTTCACGCTGGACGCGCACCGGCCGGTGCGGGCCTTCGACGTGTTCGGGGTGTCGTTCTCCACCGAGCTCGGGTACACGAACCTGCTCACCGCGCTCGACCTGGCCGGGATCCCGTTGTACGCCGTGGATCGCGGCAACGACGACCCGATCGTGCTCGCGGGCGGGCACTCGGCGTTCAACCCGGAGCCGATCGCGGACTTCATCGACGCCGCGGTGCTCGGCGACGGCGAGGAGATCGTGCTGGCCATCTCGGACGTGATCCGGGAGTGGAAGGCCGAGGGCCGCCCGGGCGGCCGGGACGAGGTGCTGCACCGGCTCGCCGCGTCCGGCGGGGTGTACGTGCCGAAGTTCTACACCGTCGAGTACCTCACGGACGGGCGGATCAAGCGGGTCGCGCCGAACCGGCCGGGCGTGCCGTGGCGGACCGCGAAGCACACCGTGATGGACCTGGACGCGTGGCCGTACCCGAAGAGGCCGCTCGTCCCGCTCGCCGAGACCGTGCACGAGCGGTACAGCGTGGAGATCTTCCGCGGCTGTACCCGCGGCTGCCGGTTCTGCCAGGCGGGCATGATCACCCGCCCGGTGCGGGAGCGGAACATCACCACCATCGGCGACATGGTCGAGAACGGCATCAAGCAGTCCGGGTTCGAGGAGGTGGGGCTGTTGTCCCTGTCGTCCGCCGACCACTCCGAGATCGCCGACGTGGCGCACGGGCTGGCGGATCGCTACGAGGGCACCAACATCTCACTGTCGTTGCCTTCGACAAGGGTCGACGCATTCAACATCACGCTGGCGAACGAGTTCTCCCGCAACGGGCGGCGATCCGGCCTGACCTTCGCGCCCGAGGGCGGGTCGGACCGGATGCGCAAGGTGATCAACAAGATGGTCACCGAGGAGGACCTGATCCGCACCGTGTCGGCGGCGTACGGCCACGGCTGGCGGCAGGTGAAGCTGTACTTCATGTGCGGGCTGCCGACCGAGACCGACGAGGACGTGCTGGCGATCGCGGACCTGGCCAAGAAGGTGATCCAGACCGGCCGTGAGGTGTCCGGCCGCCGTGACATCCGCTGCACCGTGTCGATCGGCGGGTTCATACCGAAGCCGCACACGCCGTTCCAGTGGGCCGCGCAGCTGGACCACGAGACCACCGACGCACGGCTGGCCAAGCTCCGGGACGCGGTGCGCAAGGAGAAGGGCTACGCGAAGGCGATCGGGTTCCGGTACCACGACGGCAAGCCCGGCATCGTCGAGGGACTGCTTTCCCGCGGCGACCGCCGGGTCGGCCGGATCATCGAGCAGGTGTGGCGCGACGGCGGCCGGTTCGACGGCTGGAGCGAGCACTTCTCCTTCGACCGCTGGGTTCTCGCGTCGGAGCGGGCGCTCGCGGACGAGCCGGTGGACCTGGACTGGTACACCACCCGGGAGCGCGAGTACGCCGAGGTGCTGCCGTGGGACCACCTGGACTCTGGTCTGGACCGCGACTGGCTCTGGGAGGACTGGCAGGACGCCCTCGAGCCGGACGGCGCGATCGAGGTCGAGGACTGCCGCTGGACCCCGTGCTTCGACTGCGGCGTGTGCCCGCAGATGGGAACCGAGATCCAGATCGGCCCGACCGGGAAGAAGCTGCTCCCGCTGTCAGTCGTCTAGCCCTGTGGGAGGCCGAGTGGCACTGGTCGTCTGACTTGGACAGTGCTCAAGTGTTGGCGATGGGGTGGTTCACCCGGTTGGCCGTGGGTTCGGCGATCTCCGCGCGGTACGGGTGCGCCGGGTAGACCCCGAGCACGCGGACCTCGACCGAGAAGAACGTGAGCTCCTCCAGCGCCAGGGCCACGCCTGGGTCCTCCGGGTGCCCCTCGACGTCGGCGTAGAACTGCGTCGCGAAGAACATGCCGCCGAGCTGGTAGCTCTCCAGCTTGGTCATGTTCACGCCGTTCGTGGCGAACCCTCCGAGCGCCTTGTACAACGCGGCCGGCACGTTGCGCACCCGGTACACGAACGTGGTGATCGCCGGCCCGGCCTCGCGGTCCGGAACCAGGGGCTCCCGGGCCAGCACCAGGAACCGGGTCGTGTTGTGGTGCTCGTCCTCGACGTCCTCCGCCATGATCGACAGCCCGTACAGCTCGGCCGCGGCGAGCGGCGCCAGCGCCGCCACGCTCGGATCGCCGAGCGCGGCGACTTCGCGGGCCGCGCCGGCCGTGTCGTCGGTTACAACCGTCGACCAGCCGTTGTCACGGACGATCTTGCGGCACTGGCCGAGCGCGTGGACGTGGCTGCGGACGGTCCGGATGTCCTCCAGCCGTGCCCCCGGCACGGTCATCAGCTGGAAGTGGATCCGCAGGAAGTGCTCCCCGACGATGTGCAGCCCCGACTCGGGCAGCAAGTGATGGATGTCCGCGACCCGCCCGGCGATCGAGTTGTCGATCGGGATCATCGCCAGCGCCGCGGTACCGTCCGTCACCGCCTCGAGCGCATCCTCGAACGTCGTGCAGGCCAGCTGGTCGCAGCCCGGGTACATCTCGGTGCAGGCCATCGCGGAGTTGGCGCCGGGTTCGCCCTGATAGGCGATGCTTCCGTTCACCCTCCAGGACTCTACTCACCGGGTCGCTGCCGTCGGCCGCCGCACCCTGGACCACGGATGGGGGCAACTTTCCGTCACCAGGCGACGAAAACTTTCCCATGGAGGGCTAGACGTCGGATTTGCGGATCTTCTTGGGGGCGCCGGTGGTGGCGCGGCCGGCGAGTTCCTTGGCCTTGGTGGCGTACATGTCGACGTACTCCTGGCCGGACAGCTCCATGATCTTGTACATGATCTCGTCGGTGACGGCCCGCAGGATGAGCCGGTCGCGCTCCATCCCGTCGTACCGGGAGAAGTCCAGCGGTGCTCCGAACCTCACGGTCGGCGACGCCAGCGAGGCGACCACCTTGCCGGGCGGTGCGACCACGTCGGTGCCGACCACGCCGCACGGGATCACCCGGACCTTTGTCTCCAGCGCGAGCCGGGCGACACCGGTGCGGCCCTTGTACAGCTTGCCGTCGTGCGAGCGGGTGCCCTCCGGATAGATACCGAACAGCTCGCCGCGCTGCAGCACCTTCTTCCCGGCGCGCAGCGCACCCTCGCTGGCCGACCCGCCGCTGCGGTCGATCGGCACCTGTCCGGTGCCCTTGAAGAACCCGCGCTGGAACCTCCCCTTCAGCCCGCGGCCGACGAAGTAGTCGGACTTGGCCACGAAAGTGACCCGCCGAGGCACCGCGAGCGGCATGAACAGCCAGTCGGCGTACGACAGGTGGTTGCTCGCGATGATCCCGGGACCCGTCGGCGGGATGTGTTCCAGACCCTCGACGTGCGGCCGGAACACCCGCTTGATCGGCGGGCCGAGCAGGACGTGCTTCAACACCCAGTAGATGCCCTTGCCGTCGCCTTCCCCGTGGTCCCCGGAGTCCTGCCTCTGCGACGACGCGGCCGGGCCCGATTCCGCCGGTTCTGCCACCATGGCCCGTCCTCCCTCACCTGGATCCAGGCCCTCATCATGCCGCACGGCGTCGCCATCGCGTGACTGTTCGGCCCCGGTGACTTCGTGGTCCGTGTTCTCGCGAAGGTCGTTGTGGCTGGATCGGCAGTGAGGGGAGACCATGAGTGTCATGACGGAGGCTCGGCTCGGGCCGATCGAGGATCGACCGCTGACAGTGGACGACCTGGCACGGACGCCGTGCTGCGATCAGATCCTGACCGCCTACCAGCTCAGCGGAGACTGTTACGAACCGGTCGCGGTCGTGTCGGGCGAGGACACCTTCCGCACGGACATGCCGTTCCCGTTCAGCGTCGTACCGGCGCTGCTGGTCGCCGACAACGCCCGGTGGACGGCTGCGCTGCCGAGGGGTGACAGAATAGGGCGCCGTGTCACCGACTCAGGCCCCGCCCACCCAGCAGCTCCCAGCGGTCCAGAAGCTGCGGGTGCGGTTCGCCAAGCGAGGACGGCTCCGGTTCACCTCGCACCGTGACTTCCAGCGCGCGTTCGAGCGGGCGGTACGGCGGGCCGGGCTGCCGGTGGCGTTCTCACACGGGTTCAGCCCTCACCCGAAGATCTCGTACGCCGGGGCGGCGCCGACCGGTGCCGCGAGCGAGGCTGAGTACTTGGAGATCTCGCTCACATCCGTGGGGGAGCCGGAGCAGGTCCGGACCGCCCTGGACGAGGCCCTTCCGGACGGGCTCGACGTGGTCGATGTGGTGGTCGCCGGACCCGGGTCGCTGGCGGACCGGCTGGAGGCCAGCGAGTGGCGGATCACGCTCCCCGGGACCGATCCTGAGCGTGTGTCGGCTGCGGCGGAGGCGTTCCTCGCGAGAGATGAGGTGCTGGTCGAGCGGATGACCAAGCGGGGGCTTCGAACCTTCGACTGCCGCGCTGCCGTGCTGCGCCTGTCCCCGGGACTCGCGGAGCCGTGCGGCGAGCCCGGACTGGATCGGTGTGCGATACTGCAAGTGGTAGTACGGCACGGAACCCCGACCGTACGACCCGACGACGTTCTCGCCGGTGTGCTCGAGGTAGCGGCGCTCTCGGTGACGGGCCCGGCTCTTCTGACCAGGCTCGCGCAGGGGCCGCTCAACGAGGCCTCCGGCACTGTGGACGATCCGCTCGCTCGTGACCGCGACGCCACCCAGGCGACCGCGCCCGAACAGGCGGACACCGCCCATGAGACGCATCCAGCGGAGGGCGACGCCGCCGCTCCACCGGCGCCGTAGCGGGCGCCGAGAGCGGACCCAGCTGGCTTCCGCCGCCCCGACAACACGCCGGGCGCGGCGAACGAGACCCGCTTCCGGCTGTGCCGGACCCGCCACCACGGGTTCGCCAAGGGCACGCCGGAGGCCTGAGGAGACCCGCAACACATGCTCGAAAACGAGCGAACAGACACCCAGAACCCGCCCGCGTCCACCGAGACGCCGGCCAATCCCGAAGCAACCACCCAGGCGCCGGCCAAGCCCGCCCGCAAGCGGGCCGCGTCGAAGCGGACCGCGAAGAAGACCGCGCCCGCCCCGGACGCGGCGGACGCCGCCCCGCCCGCCGACACGGCGACGGCCACCACCGCGCCGGACGCAGCGCTGGTCGAGGCGGCGCCGGCCAAGAAGAAGGCCGCCCGGAAGCGTACGGCGAAGAAGGCCGTCGCCACGCCGGACGGCACAGCGACGCCGGCCGCGCCCGCCACGATCGAGGCGCCCGCCACGACCGAGGCGCCGGCCGCCGAGGCCGCGCCAGCCAAGAAGACGACCCGGAAGCGTACGGCGAAGAAGACCGCCGTTGCAGAGACCGCGGCACCGTCCGACGCCCCGGCGCAGCCGGACCAGAAGCCCGAGGCCGAGAAGCCGGCCGGACGCCGTGGTGCCGCGACCGCCGCGGTGCTGTTCCAGGCCCCGGTCGAGGCTGCGGGCGAGACCGAGCGGCCGGCGCGCCGTCGTACCGCGAAGAAGACCGCCGAACCGGCCGAGGCCGCGGTCGAGGAGACCACTCCCGCCGCCGAGGACGAGGCCCCCACGCGCAGCCGCCGGACCCGCCAGCGCCGTACCCAGGAGGCCGAGGCCGCCCCGGAGCCCGCGACCGTGACCGCGGGCGAGGACACCGAGGACGCAGACGCCGACGAGAGCGCCGACAGCGAGGGCGGTGAGGGTCCGCGCCGCCGCCGGCGTCGCCGCGGTGGGCGGCGCCGCCGCAAGTCCGGTGAGGCCGGGGCCGAGGACGGCTCCGACGCCGAGAACGACCAGGACACCGACGCCGCCGACGACAACGCGGAGGCTGACCAGGCCGAGGGCGACGACGACATCGAGGGTGAGGGTGGCAGCGGTTCCCGCCGCCGGCGCCGCCGCCGTCGCCGCAAGGGCGAGGACGGCGTCGCGTCACCGGACGACCCGGACGAGGTCGTCGTACGCGTCCGCGAGCCACGCAGCAGCAAGGCAGCCGCGTCCGAGATCACCGCGGTCGAGGGCTCGACCCGGCTCGCGGCGAAGAAGCAGCGCCGCCAGGAGGGCCGGGCAGCCGGCCGCCGGCGGGCGCCGATCGTCACCGAGGCCGAGTTCCTGGCCCGGCGGGAGTCTGTCGCGCGGACGATGGTGATCCGGGCCAGCGAGAATCTCACCCAGATCGCGGTGTCCGAGGACAACGTGCTGGTCGAGCACTACGTCGCGCAGGAGGATCAGTCCTCGCTGATCGGCAACGTCTACCTCGGCCGGGTGCAGAACGTGCTGCCCAGCATGGAGGCCGCGTTCATCGACATCGGCAAGGGCCGCAACGCCGTCCTGTACGCCGGTGAGGTCGACTGGGCCACGCTGGGCGGCGGCAACGGCCCCCGCAAGATCGAGTCGGTGCTGAAGTCCGGGCAGCCGGTCCTGGTGCAGGTCACCAAGGACCCGGTCGGCCACAAGGGCGCGCGCCTGACGAACCAGATCAGCCTGCCCGGCCGGTACGTCGTGTACGTGCCGCGCGGCGGGAACGGCGGAATCAGCCGCAAGCTGCCCGACACCGAGCGGAACCGGCTCAAGGGCATCCTCAAGGACATCGTCCCGGACGAGGCGGGCGTGATCGTCCGGACCGCCGCCGAGGGCGCGTCCGAGGAGGAGCTGACCCGCGACGTCAGCCGGCTGAAGTCGTACTGGGAGGACATCGACAAGAAGTCGGGCGGCGGCCAGGCACCCCAGCTGCTGTACGGCGAGCCGGACCTGCTGATCCGGGTCGTCCGGGACCTGTTCACCGAGGACTTCACCAAGCTGGTCATCTCCGGTGACGACGCGTTCGACCTGGTCAACGAGTACGTCTCGTACGTCGCGCCGCATCTGGCCGACCGGGTCGAGAAGTGGTCCGGGGACGGTGACGTGTTCGCGAACTTCCGGATCGACGAGCAGATCAAGAAGGCACTGGACCGCAAGGTCTGGCTGCCGTCCGGCGGATCGCTGGTCATCGACCGCACCGAGGCGATGACCGTCGTCGACGTCAACACGGGCAAGTTCACCGGGTCCGGCGGCAACCTCGAGGAGACCGTCACCCGGAACAACCTGGAGGCGGCCGAGGAGATCGTCCGGCAGCTCCGGCTCCGCGACATCGGCGGCATCATCGTGATCGACTTCATCGACATGGTGCTGGAGTCGAACCGGGATCTGGTGCTGCGCCGGCTGGTGGAGTGCCTGGGCCGGGACCGGACCAAGCACCAGGTCGCCGAGGTGACCTCGCTGGGTCTGGTCCAGATGACCCGCAAGCGGATCGGTACCGGTCTGCTGGAGGCGTTCAGCGAGACCTGTGATCACTGCGGCGGCCGCGGTCTGCTCCTGCACGACGAGCCGCGCGAACCGAAGAAGCGTGGCGGCGACGACGCCGGCAGCGGTCGCGGGCGAGGCTCTGGCCGCGACAACAAGGAGAACGGGAAGGCCAAGAGCTCGCGCAGCGGTCGCAGCCGCGGTCGCGGCAAGCAGGCCGAGGACCAGACCCCGGACGAGCAGCCGAAGGACGAGCAGCCGAAGGACGGACGGTCCAAGGACCAGGCTCCTGACAAGCAGGCGTCCGCGAAGCAGACTCCCGAGAAGCCGGCGCCCGAGCCGGAGAAGGCGTCCGAACAAACCTCGGAGGACCGGTCTGGCCTGGCGGCAGCCCCGGTTTGACCCGCTCGTGACGGGCGCCGTACCCTAGATCCTCGGCGCACGTCTCGTGTGCCTCCTTTGTGTGGGCCGAGTGCAGCGACGCGCACGCAGCCCCCTGAACGACTCCGAGCAAACAGAGAGTGAGATCCGCGGTGTACGCGATCGTGCGCAGTGGCGGCACCCAGCAGAAGGTTGCCGTCGGCGATGTCATCGAGATCGACAACCTCGAGACCGAGGTCGGCGAGACCGTTTCGCTGCCGGCGCTCCTGGTCGTCGATGGCGACACCGTGACGGCCGACGCCAAGGCGCTCGCCAAGATCGCCGTGTCGGCCGAGGTCCTCGGTCAGACCAAGGGCCCGAAGATCCACATCCTCAAGTACAAGAACAAGACCGGCTACCGGAAGCGCCAGGGGCACCGCCAGCGGTACACCCAGGTCAAGGTCACCGGCATCGACGCGAAGAAGTGAGCTGACCTCTCATGGCACACAAAAAGGGCGCAGCGTCCACCCGTAACGGTCGCGACTCAAATTCGCAGCGGCTCGGTGTGAAGCGGTACGGCGGCCAGCTGGTCAACGCCGGCGAGATCATCGTCCGGCAGCGCGGCACGCACTTCCACCCGGGCACCGGCGTCGGCCGCGGCGGCGACGACACGCTGTTCGCGCTGGTCGAGGGCAACGTCGAGTTCGGCACCCGGCGCGGTCGCCGCGTCGTCAACGTCGTACCGGTCCCGGCGGAGTAACACCGCCACCCGGTAAGCAAGCCTCGGCGAGGGGCGGGTCGCGGAACATCGCGACCCGCCCCTCGTCTCTGTTCACAGCAACGTCCGAAGAACCTTGGCGCATAGCGCAACCTTCTTCAGACGCAAACGAAAGGCCGAAGATGGCGATACCCAGTTTTGTCGACCGGGTCACGGTGCACGTCACCGGTGGCAACGGCGGGAACGGGTGCGCCTCGGTGCACCGGGAGAAGTTCAAGCCGCTCGGCGGGCCCGACGGTGGCAACGGCGGCGACGGCGGCAGCGTGATCCTGCGGGTGGACCCGGGCCTGACCACGCTGGTCGACTACCACCGGTCCGCATACCGCAAGGCCAGCAACGGCGAGCAGGGCCGTGGCGACAACCAGGCCGGCAAGGCCGGCGGCGACGTCGTACTGGCCGTTCCGGACGGGACCATCGTGAGTACCGCCGACGGCGAGATGCTCGCTGACCTGGTCGGCCCGGGGGCCGAGTACGTCGCAGCCCACGGCGGCAGGGGTGGCCTCGGCAACGCGGCCCTGGCCAGCAACACCCGGAAGGCGCCCGGGTTCGCGCTGCTCGGCGAGGAAGGCGAGACGCGCACCGTCGTACTCGAGCTCAAGGTGGTCGCCGACGTCGGGCTGGTCGGGTTCCCGAGCGCCGGCAAGTCTTCGCTGGTCGCGGCGATCAGCCGGGCCCGGCCGAAGGTCGCGGACTACCCGTTCACCACCCTGATCCCTAACCTCGGGGTGGTCGTTGCCGGGGACAACACGTTCACCGTGGCCGACGTGCCGGGCCTGATCGAGGGCGCCAGCGAGGGTCGCGGGCTCGGGCACGACTTCCTGCGGCACGTCGAGCGGTGCGCGGCGCTGGTGCACGTGATCGACTGCGCGACGTTCGAGCCCGGCCGCGACCCGCTGACCGACCTCGACGTGATCGAGGCCGAGCTGGCCGCGCACGGCGGGCTCGAGGACCGGCCGCGGCTGGTGGCGCTGAACAAGATCGACGTACCGGACGCGCGCGAGATCGCGGAGATCGCGACCGCGGAGCTGGAGCAGCGCGGGCTGACGGTGTACCCGATCTCGACCGCGAGCGGCGAGGGTCTGCAGGCGCTGCGGTTCGCGATGGCCGAGCTGGTCGCGCGGCGCCGGGCCGAGGCACCGGTGGCGGAGACGACCCGGATCGTGATCCGGCCGCAGCCGGTGAGCGGGCCCGAGTTCAGCGTCGAGCAGACCGCGGAAGGCTGGCTGGTCCGGGGTGACAAGCCGCAGCGCTGGGTCCGGCAGACCGACTTCGGCAACGCCGAGGCGACCGGGTACCTGGCCGACCGGCTGAACCGGCTCGGCGTCGAGAAGGAACTGCTGGAGCGCGGCGCCGTCGAGGGCGACACCGTGATCATCGGCCACGGGCAGGATGCTGTCGTGTTCGACTTCGCACCCGAGGTCCAGGCCGGGGCGGAGAATCTGGCCCGCCGCGGTGAGGACCACCGGCTCGAGGAGCAGCGGCCCGCGGTGCAGCGGCGACGCGCGAAGGACTCCGAGTATCACGCACGCAAGGCCGCGGGCAGCCCGGTGCCGCAGGACCTGTCCGAGTACGGCGCGGCGTGGAACGCCGACGTCGTGGACGAGGCACCCAACCGCGGGGGCGACCAGAGCACATGAGGCGGCGCGTCGAGGTCACGGGAGCTGCGAGGATCGTCGTCAAGGTCGGCTCGTCCTCGCTGACCCAGCGCGGCCGGATCGACCTGAACCGGCTCCGGCTGCTGGTGGACGCGCTCGCCGCCCGCCGGGTCGAGGGCACCGAGATCGTGCTGGTGTCGTCCGGTGCGATCGCCGCCGGGCTGGCCCCGATGGGCCTGAGGACCCGTCCCCGCGACCTGGCCACCCAGCAGGCCGCCGCCTCCGTGGGCCAGGGGCTGCTGGTGGCCCGCTACACCGAGGCGTTCGCGGACCACGGCCTGCGTGTCGGCCAGGTACTGCTCACCGTCGACGACATCACCCGGCGCAGCCACTACCGCAATGCGTACCGCACCTTCGCCCGGCTGCTCGAGCTCGGCGTCGTACCGGTCGTGAACGAGAACGACACCGTCGCCACCACGGAGATCCGGTTCGGCGACAACGACCGGCTGGCGGCGCTGGTGTCGCACCTCGTGCATGCGGACCTGCTGGTGCTGCTGTCCGACGTCGACGGCCTGTACGACGGCGATCCGCGCAAGCCCGGTACGACGATGCTGGCCGACGTCCGCGGTTCCAAGGACCTGGACGGGTTGTCGATCGGTAAGGCAGGTTCGTCCGGCGTCGGCAGCGGAGGCATGGTGACCAAGCTCGACTCGGCTCGGATCGCCACCGAGGCCGGCATCCCGGTGGTGCTGACCTCGGCCGCGCAGGTCGGCGCCGCGCTGCGCGGCGATCGGGTCGGCACGCTGTTCCACGTCACCGGCAGGCGGCGCAAGACCCGGCTGCTGTGGCTGGCGCACGCGACCTCCGGCCAGGGCCGGCTCCGGCTCGACGCCGGCGCGGTCCGGGCGGTCGTCGAACGCCGCGCCTCGCTACTCCCGGCCGGCATCCACGGCGTCGAGGGCAGCTTCTCCGCGGGCGATCCGGTGGACCTGGTCGGCCCCGACGGCGAGATCGTCGCCCGCGGCCTGGTGAACTACGACGCGACCGAGGTCCCGGCCCTGCTCGGCCGGTCCACCCGCGACCTGGCCCGCGACCTCGGCGCCGAGTACGAACGCGAAGTAGTCCACCGCGACGACCTAGTCCTCCTCTAGTTCCGTTCATCGGGCCCTTGTGACCCGGCGTGTCGTCGTTCATCGGGCCCTTGTGACCGTTACTGCCATGGCCGGGTCCATGCGGACGCAGCTCACGACGACACGCCTGGTCACAAGAGCCCGATGAACGAGATCTGGGTGGGCCGCGGGACGGGGCGGCCTAGGATGGCGGGATGAGTGGTGTGCTGGAGGTGTGCCGGCGCGGGCGGGAGGCGTCGTACGCGCTGGCCGCGGCTTCGCGGGCGGTCAAGGACGCCGCGCTGCGGGCGATGGCGAAGGCGCTGCGCGACAACACGGACGCGATCGTGCAGGCGAACGCGCTGGACGTGGCGGCGGCGAGCGAGGGCGGTACGCCGGAGTCCACGGTGGACCGGCTGCGGCTCGACCCCACCCGGGTGGATGCGATGGCGGTTGGGCTCGAGGACCTGGCCGGACTCGCCGACCCGGTCGGTGAGGTGGTCCGCGGGTACACGCTGCCGAACGGGTTGGAGCTGCGTCAGGTCCGGGTGCCGTTCGGGGTCGTCGGCATCATCTACGAGGCGCGGCCCAACGTGACCGCGGACGCGGCCGGGATCTGCCTGAAGTCCGGCAACGCGGTACTGCTCCGCGGCTCGTCGTCGGCGGCGCACAGCAACGCCGCGATCGTCGACGTACTGCGGTCCGCCGCCGAGAGCAGCGGCATACCGGCGGACGTGGTCCAGGGTGTGCCCGGCGACCGCGCGGCGGTCAAGGAACTCATGCAGGCGCGTGGGCTGGTGGACGTGCTGATCCCGCGGGGCGGTGCCGGGCTGATCCAGACCGTGGTGTCGGAGTCGACCGTGCCGGTGATCGAGACCGGGGTCGGCAACTGTCACGTGTACGTCGACGCGGACGCGGACCTCGACCTGGCCGTCAAGATCCTGCTGAACGCGAAGACGCAGCGCCCGAGTGTGTGCAACGCGGCCGAGTCGGTACTCGTGCACGCGGACGTCGCGGAGGCGTTCCTCGCCAAGGCACTGCCGGCGCTGGCCGACGCAGGGGTCACGGTGCACGGCGACCAGCGAGTGGTTGCCGCGAGCAACCAGGTGGTGCCGGCGACGGAGCAGGACTTCGGTACCGAGTACCTGTCGCTGGACCTGTCCGCCGCCGTGGTCGACTCGCTCGAGGCCGCGGTCGAGCACATCCGGCGGTACGGGTCGAGCCACACCGAGGCGATCGTCACCAGGTCGCAGGCGGCCGCACGGCGGTTCGTCCAGGCGGTCGACGCGGCCGCGGTGGTGGTGAACGCCAGCACCCGGTTCACCGACGGCGGCGAGTTCGGCTTCGGCGCCGAGATCGGCATCTCCACCCAGAAGCTGCACGCCCGCGGTCCGATGGGGCTGCCCGAGATGACCTCGACCAAGTACGTCGTCACCGGCGAGGGCCAGGTCCGTACCTGAACCCGGCTCTGCCCGATGTGTGTTCGCGAATCGCCATGCGAGAGCGCTCTCGTATGGCGATTCGCGAACACACTCAGGGCAGGGCGGCGGCCGTCCGCAGGGACCAGTCGACGGCTGCGGGGAGGTCGGTGACGGGGTAGCGGACCGCCTGGACGACGCGGTCCGGGCCGGCCACCAGGACGAACCGCTTCAGCCGTTCGACGTCACCGGCGCGGAACGTCGGCAGCCGCAGCGCGGCGGTCAGCCGTCGGCCGGTGTCGGACAGCAGCACATGCGGGATCGCCTCCAGCTCGGCGAACCCGCGCTGCTCGTCCGGCCGCTGCGTGCTGACCCCGTGCACGTTGATGCCAGCGGCAACGAACTCGTCGTACCGCTCGCGGAACAGCCGGTTCTCCAGCGTGCAGCCGTGCGCGCCGGGAATGTCGCCCCAGCCCTCAGGCAGCGGTGACGGACGTCCGGTTGCCGGGTAGCCGAACAGCACGGTCGGACCGCGCTCGGCGACGATGTCACGAGTGCCACCACTGGTTGCCGGGAGCAACAGCCCGACCGGAATCGTCGTACCGACCAGTGCGTGCAGCCGGTGCGACGAGGGGGCGTCGGTCGCGTCGGCGCCGGTGAGGGCGCCGTCGCCGAGCAGCCAGCGGTCGCCCCAGTCCTGCAGTGCCACCAGCACCGGCAGCAATGCGCGGCCGCGCTCGGTGAGCAGGTAGCGGTACCGGACAGGGCGGTCCTGGTACGGGGCACGCGAGACGACGCCATGGTCGACCAGCCCGTTCAGCCGCTCGGTCAGCACCTTCCGGGAGATGTGCAGTGACCCGGCGAGCGCGTCGAACCGGTCGACGCCGCGGGCCAGGTCGCGGATCACCAGCAGGTCCCAACCGTCGCCGACGACACCGAGTGAGTGCGCGATCGCACAGTCCGGCTCGGGTGAGTAACTACTGCGCCGCACCTGGACCTCCGAAGCGGGTTGCCGACATCCACTGCCGACGACTAAGTTCCTAACAGGAACTCACTCTACTCGGAGGGGTCGGACGATGCTGACCGTCTGGCGGCGTGCCGCCGAGCTGCCCGGTTGGATGAAGGCGCTGATGCTGGGGCAGCTGGTCAGCTCCGCCGGCGGGCTGGCCTGGATCTTCCTGACGCTGTACCTGGTCACCGACCGCGGGATGTCCGCGCAGCAGGCCGGGCTGGCCGGCGCGGCGTACGGCGCCGGGCTGCTCGCCGGGAACCTCTGGGGCGGCTGGTTCGGCGACCGGTTCGGGCTCCGGGAGGCGGTGCTCGGCAGCCTGCTCGGCTGGTTCGTCACCTGCTCGGCGATGCCGTTCGTGCCGAACGGCTGGATCGCGGTCGTTGCCGCGCTGGCCGGTGCCACCGGCGGGGCGAGCCGGCCGAACCTGAGTGCGCTGGTCGCCATCAACCTGCCGTCCGACCGGCGCCGGGAGGGCATCGCGCTGTCGCGGACCGCTAGCAACGCCGGGTTCACGATCGGCCCGCCGCTCGGCGGCCTGCTGGCGGCGTACGACTTCGACGCGGTGTTCGTGCTGGACGCGGTGAGCAGCCTGGTGCTGGCCGCGGTGGTCTGGCGGTGGGTGCCGAAAGCGGTCCGGCAGGTCGAGCAGCTCGGTCAGCACCGGCGCGGCATGTTCAGGGCGTTGCTGACCGATCGCCGGCTGCTGGTCCTGCTGCTGGCAGTGGTCGCGCTGGACACCGTGTACCGGCAGATCTTCGCGACCATGCCGCTGATGCTCCGGGACGCGGAGGCGCCGGCCGTTGCCTACGGCATCCTGATCGCGCTCAGCTCCGCGATCATCGTGCTGTTCGAGGCGCCGCTGGCGGTGTGGCTGCGGCACCACGCGGCGGTCACCGTGGTGGCGTCCGGGTTCGCACTGGTCGGGCTCGGGCTGGCCGCGATCGCGGTCTGGCCGGCACTCGGCGGCGCGGTGATCGCGATGGTGGTGATCACGGCGGGAGAGATGCTCTACAAGCCGACCGCGACCGCGCACGTGGCCGACGCGGCGCCGTACGGCATGGTCGGGCGGTACTCGAGCCTGTACGCCGCGGCCTCGATCAGCGGCTCGCTCTTCGCGCCCGCCCTGGGCGGTACGGCGTACCAGCACGCGCCCCGGCTGCTCTGGCCGGTGGCGGCGGGTATCGCCCTGCTGGCGGCCGGAGCGGTATGGCTCACTCGTCGGCCGGCAGCGGCGCCGGCCGGCCTTCCCAGCGGGTCGACAGCACCACGGTCGTCCGGGTCCGCACCACTCCCTTGACCCGGCGCAGGACGCCGACGGTGGCCTCCAGGGCGGCGACATCCGGCACCCGTACCTTGACCACCAGCTCGGCATCGCCGGCGACGAACCAGCAGTCCTCGACGGCCTCGATGTCGCGCACCGCGGCGACGATGTCGTCGGTCTCGGTGTCGTCGCCCTGGAACAACCCGACCAGCGCCGTCGTACCCAGGCCGACCTGGTCGGGGTTCACCACGGCTCGGTAGCCGGACAGCACGCCGCGCTCCTCGAGTCGCTTCACTCGCTCCTGCACGCTCGGGCCGGACATCCCGACGGTCCGGCCCAGCTCGGCCCAGCTCAGCCGTCCGTTCGCCCGCAGGGCCTCGACCAGCTTCCGGTCGGTCGCGTCCACCGGATCCTCCTCACAGGACGTGATCAACCGAGTGTATCGCAGGCGTAGTGTCAGAATCGCCATTAATTCGTTGGAAAACCGCGACAGTCAGACATATAATCGAAGGCAAGGACAAACAACAGCACTTCATCTTTGAAGGGATCATGATCACCCACGACGTCGCCCGTGCCCATGTCGACGAGTTGCAGCGGATCGCCGCCGCGTACCGGCGGACGGCGGCACGCAGGCCGTCCCGGCGCCGGGTCATCGCCCGGCACACCCGCAAGCGTTGACCGGCTGCGCAGCACGGCGGGTCGCACCCGCTAGGCTGCGCGCTATGTCATCTGCGTTGGTGCTGCCGCTGATCGTGGCGCTCTCGGAGGCTGAACCCGAGGGCGCGGGGATGTCGAAGTGGGCGTTCGGGATCTTCGTGCTCGTCGTGCTCGTCGGGCTGCTGCTCGTCACGCTGATCTTCGGGAAGGGCCGTCCGCACAGCTGAGCGGACCGGACGACCTCACCGTGGCAGCGCAGCCCCGCCGGCTCGGCGTGATGGGCGGAACCTTCGACCCGATCCACCACGGCCACCTGGTCGCCGCCAGCGAGGTGCAGTCGTACTTCAAGCTCGACGAGGTCATCTTCGTTCCCACCGGACAGCCGTGGCAGAAGGTCGAGCGGGAGGTCTCGCCGCCCGAGGACCGGTACCTGATGACGGTGATCGCGACCGCGTCCAACCCGCGGTTCTCGGTCAGCCGGGTCGATATCGACCGGCCGGGACCGACGTACACGATCGACACCTTGCGCGACCTGCACGGGCTGTACCCGGACAGCGAGCTGTTCTTCATCACCGGCGCCGACGCGCTGGCGCAGATCCTCACCTGGCGCGACGTGGACGAGATCTTTCAGCTCGCACAGTTCGTCGGCTGTACCCGGCCCGGCACCGAGGACCTCAAGCTGCCGCTGGACCAGCTGCCGCACGACCGGGTCACGCTGCTCGAGGTACCGGCGCTGGCGATCTCGTCCACCGAGTGCCGGCAGCGCGTCGAGGCCGGCGAGCCGACCTGGTACTTGGTCCCGGATGGCATCGTGCAGTACATCGCCAAGCGCAACCTCTACCACCAGAAGGACGAATGACTGCCACCGAACGAGCCGTCGAGCTGCTGACCGCGGCCGCCGAGGCCGCGCACGACAAGAAGGCGGAGAACGTGATCGCGTTCGATGTCTCCGAGCAGCTCGCGATCACCGACGCGTTCCTGGTCGCCTCGGCCTCGAACGACCGGCAGGTCCGCGCAATCGTCGACGCGATCGAGGAGAAGCTGCGCACACTGGACGCCAAGCCGGTACGCCGTGAGGGGGAGCGCGAGGGCCGCTGGATCCTGCTCGACTACCTGGACGTGGTGATCCACGTCCAGCACGACGACGAACGCACCTTCTACTCGCTCGAAAGGCTCTGGCGCGACTGCCCGGTGATCCCGTTGCCTGCTGCGGTGCCCTCGGACGCTGGACCGTCGGACGACGGCGAATGACGGCCGGCCGGCTGATCGTCTGGCGGCACGGCCGGACCGAGTGGAACCTCGATGGCCGGATGCAGGGCCAGGCCGACATCCCGCTGGATGACATCGGTCTCGACCAGGCCCGCGAGGCCGCCGCCCGGCTCGCCTCGCTCGCACCCTCCCGGATCATCGCCAGCGACCTGCAGCGCACCGCCGCCACCGCCGGCGAGCTGGCCCGGCTGACCGGTCTTGAGGTCACGTACGACGCCGACCTGCGCGAGATCGACGTGGGCGACTGGCAGGGCCTGACCATGGACGTGGTGGCCGAGAAGTACCCGGAGGTGGCCGAGGTGCTCGCTACCGGTGAGCTCGGCCTGCGTAACATCCGCCGTGGCACCACCGGCGAGAACCTGACCGAGGTTGCCGAGCGGTTCGCCCGCGCCCTGGACCGCGCCGTGGAAGGCGGCTGGCGCGAGGACACCGTCGTGGCTGTCGCGCACGGCCTCGCCGCACGGGTCGGGATCTCACACTGGCTCGGCGTCCCGTTCGACCACTGGGGCGTCTTCGGCGGCCTGTCCAACTGCGCCTGGACCTCGCTGCTGTACGGCCGCAACGGCCGCTGGCGGATCGAGGAGTGGAACGCCGGCTCGCTGCCCGAACCGGTGCTCAGCGACGACCCGCAGAAGTGACCTCGGCCCGATTTCTCGTACGCCGAGCGGCTCGGCTACACTCTCGGAGTCCCCGAACGGGGATGCGGGGCTATGGCGCAGTTGGTAGCGCGCTTCCATGGCATGGAAGAGGTCAGGGGTTCGAATCCCCTTAGCTCCACCGCAAGAGTGCGCAGGTCAGGAGGCACCGTGACCTCCGGACAACCCGCCGCCGCTCCTCCGAGTGGGAGAGATGTTGGAGGCTCGGTGGATGGCATCGGTCTTGCAGTTGACCGACGTTGCGACTGCGAGGGCCGAGCGAGCAGGTGCGAGCCAGAACAGGCCTCTGCGGACGGTAGCCGTCTGCATCGGATCTAAGGTCGACAGCGTGACTGAGCTTCCCGTCCTCGACTCCGAGGATCAGCGCATACTTGGCTGCCTGTTGGAGAAACAGACCACGGTGCCGGCGTCGTACCCCCTGACGGCTAACGCGCTGCGGGCCGCCTGTAACCAAACAAGCAGCCGGGAACCCGTGGTTGAGTTCGACCAGGAGACCGTCGAGCGAACCGCGCAGTCGCTCAAGGAGCGAGGACTGTTGCGGATCGTGTGGTCCGATACTGGGCGGCGGACGCTCAAGTACCACCAGGTCCTCGATGAGCGGCTCGGTCTCGACCCTGACGAGCGGGCGCTACTGACTGTGTTGTTGCTGCGGGGTGCGCAGGCCCCGGGTGAGCTGCGCACGCGCACCGAACGGTTGTATGCGTTCGCCGACCGCGGCGAGGTCGAGGCGTGTCTGAACCAGATGGCGGCGCGTCCTCAGCCGCTGGTGCGCGAACTCGAACTGCGTCCCGGGCAGCAGGATCGACGCTGGGTTCATCTCCTCGGACCAGCCCCGCAGGAGGCCTTGCCCGCCGCAGCGACCGTCGACCGTGACGCCGTGATCGCCGACGGCGCGGACAAGCGCGACGCACTGGTTCGGTCGTCCTACGACGCCGTCGCAGCCGCCTACGCCGACCACCTCCTCGACGAACTGCGAGGTCTGCCGTTCGAGACCTGGCTGCTGGACCGGGTACTCGCCCACGCGGCCGGACAGCCTGTGGTGGAGGTCGGCTCTGGCCCAGGACACGTCACTGCGTACTTGGCCGACCGCGGCGCCGACGCAACGGGGATCGACATCTCGCCGGCGATGGTGACCGAGGCCAGCCGACGCTTCCCAGGTCGCAGTTTCCAGGTCGGCGACCTGCGGCGGCTCAGCCGCCCGGCCACGAGCTCGGCGTGGGCGGCCGTTCTGGGGTGGTACTCGCTCATCCACCTGGCGGCCTCGGAGTTGCCGGACGCGGTCGCGGCCCTGGTCCGGCCGCTCGCTCCCGGCGGATGGCTCGTCCTCGGCATGCACGCCGGAGCCGAGGTTCGCCACCTCGACGAGTGGTTCGGCCACGCAGTCGACCTCGACTTCGTGCTGCACGACCCGGCTTTCGTGGTCGGGGTCGTCGAGGCCGCCGGTCTCGTCGACATCGAGTGGTACCTCCGCGGGCCAGTCACCGCCAGGGGTGAGGGGACCCAGCGGTTGTACGTCATCAGCCGTAAGGTGACTTGACGTGGCGTCCGTCGACCGGGCCGCGCTCATCGATCCCACCACCGCCGACGAGTGACCGGTTGAAGACGGCGAACCTCTGGGAGGACTACTGAAGCTGCTGCCGCTGCCTGTTCACGTCGGGCTGCGGCTTTGGACGCCCAGAATGCGTGGATCATGATCACGGCTTTTCTGCTGCTCGGCGCCGGGATCGTCGCACTCGGGCTGGACTTGCAGGCGCGTCCGCAACCTGATCCCGATGAAACGCAATCGTGGCCCGGTCCGGTGCCAACGTCCCCGAGCCGAATTGGTCCGCTCGACGTCCTCACATGCTGCGATCCGCGCGCCACCTACATGAACCCGATCCCGTTGGCCTGGGCGCTCGCGACTCGGCCGCGCACGTGGCCGCGATGGTGGCGCAGCGGGGTTGGACCCGTCCTGATCAGGCGCCGCGTAGTGGGCGTCGACGAGCGCGTCGATCGGCCGACCACCGGGCGACATGAACAAATCGACATCCTCGTCAACCAGGACACCAAGGCTGCAATCCAGGTCAGCACACCCGGCCAGGACAACGACGGGCCAAGACGCGGTCGGCCTGTGACCGCGTCGTCCTCATCTGCCGCGGACAGGGAAGCCGCATGCA
>DASRHY010000037.1:0-14077 GCA_035650275.1 Kribbellaceae bacterium
CGCCGGTGCCGCGGCGGTGTTTCCGCGGGCGACGTCCAGGTTGATGAGCAGCGCCGCGAACGGTAGGAGCACCAGGGCGCTCAAGCCACAGACGACGTGCAGCGTGCCGACAGTCGTCAGCTCGTTCAGCGGCGTCACCACAGGATCGGCCACGAACACGCCCACACCGACCGTGCCGACCACGCACACGCCCAGGATGCCGAGCCCGACCCGGCCGTTGGCGCCGCGGACCGCTGGCCGGACCGCCACGAACAGGGCGCCGTAGCTCACGGCTGCGGTGAGGAAGGCCAGCTGCATCACCCATCTGTGGTGCCCGATTGCGAACTCGCTGATGGGTTTGCGGCTCGGATCCAGCTCCGGCCTGATGAAGATCACCGCCAACAGCAGCATCTGGTAGGCGATGATGGCCGCAGTCGA
The DNA here is from genome assembly GCA_035650275.1 of Kribbellaceae bacterium. Lineage (GTDB taxonomy): Bacteria > Actinomycetota > Actinomycetes > Propionibacteriales > Kribbellaceae > DASRHY01. The sequence goes on from DASRHY010000037.1 coordinate 418, forward strand.
CAGCCTGGCCGCCGTGGCAGATGCCGCGGTCGCAGTGGCGTTGGTCGTCATCGGTGTCTCCCGGGTTCGTAGGGGTCTGCACTGGAGACGACGGAGCCGCCGCCGGCCGACGGACATCCCGGGCCGACCCGCTACCCTTCGCCCGGCCGCGATGACGAGGCATCGAGTACCAGCGCGGTGCCTTCCAAACGAGACCGAGCTGCGATCCGCGCTCACGCCGAGGTGCGGACAGGCAGGGTCGGCACTCCGGCTGGCCTGGCCTCCATGGTCAGGACGGCCACCCTCTGCCACGATGAGTTCCAGCGCGGTCGCATCGGCGTCCCACAGGTGTCCCTGAGCCGATGGCCGAGGAGCCGGGAGGGATCTCGAGTGGTCGAGGATGTCGACGAGCGTCGCCACGGACCTCTTCGGCTGCAAGCGGGCCTACGTATGCACTGGGCTGACCCCCGAGTGGCAGGAGATGCCGATGACCCAGCCACCGGCACGATCCGAGCCGTTTGTGAGCCGGGCCGTGCCCGGCGTCGCGAGTCTCCGGTCATACCGGTCCGCCTGGCTGCCCAAGGATCTGGTTGCAGGTCTGGTCCTGACAACGCTGCTCGTGCCGCAAGGGATGGCGTACGCCGAGCTGGCGGGGCTGCCGCCGATCACCGGGCTGTACACCACCATTCTCGCGCTCATCGGCTACGCATTGTTCGGTCCCTCGAGAGTGCTGGTGCTGGGTCCCGACTCATCGTTGGGCCCGATGATCGCTGCGAGTGTGATCCCGATGGCCGCCGCCGGGGGCGATCCTGGAGCCGCCGTCGCGTACGCCTCCGCGCTGGCACTGATGGTCGGGGCGTTCACGATGCTCGCCGGAGTCTTCAAGCTCGGCTTCGTCGCGGATCTGCTGTCCAGGCCGACACAGATCGGCTACATGAACGGCCTGGCGCTGACGATACTGATCAGCCAGCTACCCAAGCTGTTCGGATTCTCGGTGGACGCGGACGGCGTCGTCGACGAGGCGAAAGCCTTCGTTCGTGGCGTCGCGGCCGGAGACGCAGTCGGGCCCGCACTGACCGTCGGGCTGGCCTGCCTGACCCTCATCCTTGTCTTCCAGCGCGTGCTCCCCCGCTTGCCCGGCGTCCTGGCCGCGGTAGTGCTGGCGATCGGGGCTGTGAACCTGCTCGATCTGGAGAGCCACGGCGTGGCCGTCGTCGGGCCGATGCCCGAGGGGTTTCCCCCGCTCACCATCCCGTCGGTCCCGATCGACAGCCTTTCGCTGCTGCTGGCCGGTGCGCTGGGGATCGCGCTGGTGTCCTTGACCGACACGATCTCCACCGCGTCCGTGTTCGCGGAGCGTACCGGTGCCGAGGTCGACGGCAACCGGGAGATGATCGGTGTCGGCGCGAGCAACATCGCCGCAGGCTTCTTCCAGGGCTTCCCCGTGAGCACGAGCGGCTCCCGCACCGCGGTCGCGTTCCAGAACGGCGCCAAAACGCAGGTGACCGGTCTCGTCGGAGCGGCCGCCATCGTCACAATGCTGCTCGTCGCCCCGGGACTGTTGCGCAATCTGCCGCAGCCGGCGCTTGCGGCAGTCGTCATCGCCGCATCGATGTCTCTCGCCGACTTCCGCGGGCTACGCCGCCTGAGGCGGCAACGCACCTCGGAGTTCATCCTGGCGCTGACAGCCTTCCTCGGCGTAACCCTCCTGGGTGTCCTGCCCGGAATCGGCGTCGCGGTCGCGCTGTCGATCATCAACGTCTTCAGACGAGCATGGTGGCCCCATCAGGCGGTGCTGGGACGCGCCGAAGGCATCCCCGGGTATCACGACACGAGTTTCCACCGGACGGTCGAGCATCTACCCGGCCTGGTGATCTACCGCTTCGACGCCCCGCTGCTGTTCGCCAATGCGCGGACCTTCCGTGACCAGATCCGGCGGCTGGCCGATGCGGATCCGAGACCCTGCTGGATCGTGGTGGCCGCGGAACCGATCACCGACGTCGACACCACCGCCGCCGACATGCTCGAGGATCTCGACGCGAAACTGAGCGCCGCCGGCACGAGCCTCGTTTTCGCTGAGCTCAAGGACCCGGTGCGTCGGAAGATCCAACGCTACGAGCTCACCGAGACCTTCGCTCCGGACCACTTCTACGCGACGATCCGAGCCGCGGTCGAGGCATACCAGACACAGACCGGCGCCCAGTGGACGAGTGGTCCGAGTCCCTACCACCTCCCCTGAGTCCACAGCAGGTCCATCCGGGGCGCCGCTGGGCTTTGTTCCCACGGCCGTGGTTCTACTCTCGATGGGGGAGGTCGAGCGTGCGGATCCGGCTGCTGGGTGGGTTTGGTGTGGATCGAGGCGATCAGCCCGTCCAGGCCAGGGCGTGGCGTCTGCGGAAGGCGCGCACACTCGTCAAGCTGCTGGCGCTGACGAGCGATCAACGGCTGCACCGCGAGGTGCTCCTCGACGCGCTGTGGCCGGGCCGTGACCCGAGGTCCGCGGTGAACAACCTTCACCAGGCGCTGCATGTCGCCCGTCGCGCGCTTGCCGGTGACAGACCGATCGACGGGTTGCTGGAGTTGCGTGACGATATCGTTTCGCTGCTCGCCGGCGGTCTCGTCGAGACCGATGTACTGCGCTTCGAGCAGTTGGCGGGACTCGCCCGGGCCAGCGGCGACCTCGCTGACCTACGCTCTGCGGTGGCTGCGTATACGGGCGATCTGCTTCCCGAGGACCGGTTCGAAGACTGGGCCGCCCGGCCGCGTGAGGAACTCCGTGAGAGCTTCTGCGATCTTCTCGTCGACCTCGCCGACGCCGCCGCCACCGCGACGAACGACGCGGCTGGCGCGTCCGAGTACGAGGCCGAGGCGCTCGACGCGCTGCAGCAGGCCCTGGCTGCGGACCCTCTCCACGAGCGTGCGGTTCGGAGCCTGATTCGGCGGCATGCGGCAATGGGCCGGAGGTCGGAGGCGCTGGCGCGGTACGAACAGCTGCGCGATGACTTGCGCGCGGCGTACGGCACAGATCCCGACCCCGAGACGCGGCGGCTGTACCGCGACCTCCTGACCGGCAGCCTCGAGGTTGCGGAGCCCCCTGCGGCTGAGCTGCCCCGGCACAATCTCGTGCCGGCACTCACTAGCTTCGTCGGGCGCGAACGGGAGATCGCGGACGTCCGCCGCCTGCTGAGAGGGGGCCGCCTGGTCACGCTCACCGGCATGGGTGGTGCCGGCAAGACCCGGCTCGCCGAGGAGGCGGCTCGCAGGCTGGTTCAGTCATATCCCGATGGCGTCTGGGTCGCGGATCTGGTGCCGGTGACCGATCCGCACCTCGTCGCCGACACCGTGGCGGCGGCCGTCGGACTCGATCCCGCGGCGGGCACCGATCCGTTACGCACATTGGTCAGCCGGTTGGCCCCGCGCACTCTGCTTCTGGTGCTCGACAACTGTGAGCATCTGCGCGCCGCTTGTGCTGAGCTCGCCATCGCCGTACGCCGCGACTGCGCCGGCGTCACTCTGCTCGCCACGAGCCGGGAACCACTGCGGGTTCCGGGAGAGGTGACGTTCCGGGTGCCGTCACTCGAACTTCCGGAGCCTGAGGACGCCAGCGACCTCGACCGGCTCGGGAGCCTCGCCTCCGTACGACTCTTCCTCGACCGTGCTCATGATGTCCGGCCTGACTTCGGCCTCGACCCGAGCAACACCGCGTCCATTGTGGAGATCTGCCGTCGTCTCGACGGCATTCCGCTTGCCCTGGAGCTCGCGGCCGCACGCGCGTCTCATCTCGAACCGGCCGAGATCGCCGAGCGGCTGGGCGAGGCACTCCCCCTGCTCGGTCGGAGCGGACAGCTCACCCGGCACGCAACGCTGCGGGCCGCACTCGAGTGGAGCCACGCACTGCTGTCTGAGGACGAGCAGGTACTGCTGCGCCGACTCGCCGTCTTCGCCGGCAGCTTCTCGCTCGCATCAGCCGAGCAAGTCTGCGCCGACCGGCGGCTTCCCAGCCAGGACGTGCTGGACTGCCTCGGACGGCTCGTCGACAAGTCCTTGGTCCAGGTCGAACACGCAGGGTCTCACTCCCGATACCGGCTTCTCGATACCATCCGGCAGTTCGCCCGGGAGCGAGCCGTCGCCGCGCGCGAGGTCGAGCCGCTGGAGGCCGCTCACTGTCGATACTTCCTGGACCTTGCTCGCGAGCACGATCCGGAGCGGGCAGGCGGTGTCGTGGTCGAGCGCCCGCAGCTGCTCGACGCCGATCACGACAACCTCCGTGCCGCACTCGGCTGGGCACTACGGAACGACCACCAACGCGCGCTGTCGCTGGGCGTCCGCCTGTGGCCGTACTGGCTGGCGCGCGGTCACTTCGTCGAAGGCGCAGGCTGGCTCGAAAGAATCCTCGAGGTGGCGGTCGTACCGTCGCCGGAACGAGCGCGTGCGCTGCTCGCCCTGGCCGTCCTCGACGCCCGCAGAGGCCTGGGTGACCGGCTGCCAGCTCTGGCCGACGCCGGCGTCACCGTCGCGGAGCAGTCCGGTGATCCAGCAGAGGTGGTGTACGCGCGGGTTCTGCGCGGCACCCTTCTGCTGGGTACGGCGGATCTCGACGAGGTCGAGCGAACCGCCACGCTGGCCCTCGCCGACGCCGAGTCACTGGGAGCGGCGCCGGTTGCCGCCGCCGCCCGCAGCCTGTCAGCCATGGCCGCCCTGTTCCGCGAGGACGTGGCGCTCGCTCAGCAACGATTCGTCGACAGCCTTGACCACCTGAGCGCGCTCGAGGCAACGGCCGTCCCGTTCTTCCCAGCCGTGACCTTGTCCATGCCGCTCGCCCCCGTCGACGGATCGCTGGTCCCGGTCTTCGAGGAGTCCTGGCTGCTCGGCCGCCGAGTCGGCGCCCAGCAGGGGCGTGGCTACACCCTGTCGGCACTCGGCGACGCCTATCGACTCGCGGGCGACCTGGACAGTGCCCTGGACACCGTACGCCGTTCGGTCCATGCGTTCGCCGACATCGACGACGCGGCAGGGCTGGCCCACGCGCTCAACCATCTCGGGTGCGTCGAGCGCGACCTGCGGTTGTTCGAGTCGGCCGACGAGCATCTGCGAGAGGCGATGCGGATCCGCGAGCAGCTGGGGGACCGCCGCGGCGAGAACGTAAGCCTCGCCAACCTCGGACTCCTGTCCGCCGCCGCCGGCGACCTGCGCGAGGGACGACGGTACGCCTGCCTCGCTGTGGACCGCTCCAAGGCCGTCGACGACGGACCGGGGGTAGCCGGTGCGCTACTGAACCTTGCCGACGTCGAACTGTTCGCCGGTGATCGGCACGCCGCCCGGGTGATCGCCGAACAGGCAGTCGAGGCCTATCAACCGCAGGGATACGCGCGTCTCGAGGCGTGGGCACGGCTCCTCGCCGCCGAACTCGCCCGCGACGACAGCGACCCGGAGGCACTCGCCAGGCACGGCCGCGCGGCGGCCGATCTCTTCGCCCGCCTGGGCTGTCGCATCGGCATCGCGCGGGCATCCGCCCTTCCGTACGGCCCATCGGACCCCGAAGGGCAGTCACTCACGGCCTGCTAAGGCGCGCTAAGCCGGTGCAAAGGCTGCATTCCTAGCGTCGTGCCCGTCACACGCAATCAGACACGACGACCGAGGAGCAACAATGACGACAACGGACACCCGTCACGACGCGCTGGGCGAGGCCACACTAGGTGAGCTGGCCCAGGCATTGCGTGGCGAGCTGGTCACCCCGGAAGACCCTTCGTACGACGAAGCACGGTCGATCTGGAACGGTGCCCATGACAAGAAGCCGGCTGCGATCATTCGGTGCCACGGGGTGTCCGACGTAGTCCGGGGTGTGGAGTTCGCCCGAAGCGAGGGTCTACCTCTGGCAATCCGAGGCGGGGGCCACAGCATCCCCGGGTTCTCGACCTCCGACGGCGGCCTCGTGCTCGATCTCTCCGCCATGAACGGAGTTCGGGTCGATCCGGATCGGCGCCGAATCGTGGCGCAGGCAGGATGCTTGTGGCAGGACGTCGACGCGGAGGCGCAGGCGTTCGGGCTGGCAGTCACCGGGGGTCTGGTGTCCACAACCGGCATCGCCGGCTTCACCCTCGGCGGCGGGATCGGCTGGCTCGTTCGCCGGTGCGGACTGACGTGCGACAACCTCGTCGGCGCGGACATCGTCACCGCGGACGGCCAGTACCTGCACGCCAGCGAGGACGAGAACCCCGAACTCCTCTGGGCCCTGCGTGGCGGCGGCGGCAACTTCGGCGTCGTCACCTCGTTCGAGTTCCGAGCGCACGAAGTCGGTCCGACGGTCTTCGCCGGCATCGTCTTCTACCGCGGCGAGGACGCAGCACGGGTCCTGCACGGCTTCGGTGGCGCGGCAGCGAACGCGGCCGACGAGCTGTCGCTGGCGATCAACCTGACCACCGCACCGCCGCTGCCGTTCCTGCCCGAGGAGATCCACGGCAAGCCCATCGTTGCCGTGCTCGGTGTGTGGTCGGGCCGGGCTGAGGACGGCGACGCGGCCACCCGGCCGTTCCGCGCGCTCGCGCCGGTGGTGGCCGACCTGTTCAGCCCGATGCCGTACGTCGCGATGCAGTCGCTCATCGATCCGCTGTATCCGCGCGGCCTGTGGAACTACTTCAACTCGGCGTTCTTCACCGACCTCGGCGAGACAACCGTCGACGCGCTCGTCTCGTCGTACACCCGAGTGCCTAACGCCATGTCGGAACTTCACATCCACCACCTTGGTGGAGCAATGGCCCGGGTACCAGCCGACGCCACCGCCTTCGGCACTCGCGACCGTGAGTACATCCTCAATGTGGTGGCTCGCACTCAGGACGCGGAGGGCTTCGACGACGTCACCCACTGGGCCCGCTCGGCGTCCGCCGCGCTAGGGCCGGATGCGGCGTCCTATGTCAACTTCACCGGCGAGGGGGGCCACGAACACGTACGAGCGTCCTACCCGAAGGCCACCTACGCCCGGCTCACCGCAGTCAAGGACCGCTACGACCCCACCAACCTGTTCCGGCTCAACCAGAACATCCCACCGTCGATCACTCCGGATCAGCAACCGTGACAGCTCTGGAGCCCGAGGTCGCCTCCTCGCCTCGCGAGTCCGTCGGGCGAGGAGGCGGCTCCGGCACACCACCCGATCGCGCAAGGGACGGTGGCGAGCGGGACGACGCCCGTGACCACCGCTGATGCACGATGACGGTGTGCTTAGGGACCACGACTTCCACCCCGACGAGTCGTCGGTACGGATCTTCTGCACGCCCGACCGGGGCGTACTTCGACTCGACAACCAGATCGTCATAACCGAGGCGCTCCACGACGGTGTCGTGCTGCGGCACTACGCGTTCGCTCACCGGTGGTTCAAGGTCAACGTGACGACCGACCTCGCAGGCAACGTCGTCGATACCGGCGATCCCGGCCAACGGTTCGCGTTCAACTGCGACATCGCAACCCCGATGGAGCGAGACGCCGGCAGCACCTTCGGCGTGGATCTGTTCATCGACGTTCTCGTTCGCGATGACGCGACGTCCTACATCGTCGGAGACCAGGATGAGTTTGAGCAGGCGATCGAGCACGGCTTGATATCCCGCGCCGAGCAGCAGGGCGCACGACATGGTCTGCACGACCTCCTCGAACTCATTGAGCGCGGCCGACTCCTTGTCTGGCTGCATGAACTCGCCCCGTTCGTTGCCTGCCAGCCTCCGACCGCGCCGCCGATGGAACGTGGCCCGGTTCCCCGTCGTCTGCAGCCGCGACTGCGCCGAACCTGGGACGACTCTCCTGCCTCGTAGCTGGCCTTTACGCACGCTCGACCCCGACCCGCCGCCCGGTACCGCGCCGGCAAGGGGATCCGAACCCGGTAGGCCGTCCTCGGCACAAAGTGGTCGAACGTGGCTCAACCGAGAGTTACGGCACCCGAATGGACGACGTGAACATGCCCAGTGCAGACGTTGCCGAAGCTCGCGGGGGTTGAAACCGGCGTGCCTCCGCCCTTGAGGCCCGCATACGCACCCGAAGCGGCTGCGATATGCCAGTTTCCGGCGCCGAAGGTTGCGGTGCATTCGTCGAGCCAGATGATGAGCGAGTGGTTCTCAAGCACAATGGTGCCGGCCGGGCTGACCAGCACCTTTTGGGCATGGATGGTGCTTCCTACGAACCGGGCGGTCTCCGTGTAGGTGCCGGCGGCGTCGATGAGCCCTACGCCTGTCCAGGTTCCCACTACCGTGTTCGGCCCGGTCAGCTGCCCGATCGTCTCGAACTGCTGGGGCTGTGGCTGTGTTGCCGACGCGGGTGGAGCGAGCGTGAGGGCGGCAACACCGACGACCAGCGCGGCACACGCCCTCAGTGTCGATGTCCGTCGTGATGGTTTGCGTCCGGCGCGCTCGCCGGAGCGAAGCGATGGGAACATGTGACTCCCCCTCAGGAGCTCGGGTCGCCGGTCCGGACGGGACCGGCCACATCTCCGCGACGCCACGGACCGGCGTACTCCTCCCAGCGCGTGCAGCGCGGCCCCCCGGCCCCCTGCGATGGATCCGCGGCACCTGGATCCGTATTCGAAACGTACGCCAGCCGGTCTCGAATCACAATTACCTAACAGCACTTGACTTTGAGACACACTCTTGAGCCCAGCGATCGGCAACGTGTGGGACATCGTTGCCACGCGCATCAATCCGGTCCGAGCACTGCCCTTGCCGGTAGAAAGGGGCGTCTCTCACAGACCTTCGGCCGTCGGAGCTTCGTTACCAACGGGCGTCTATTGGCGCATCTGGAAGGCGCGCCGGTAGCCGTTCGGCGACGTGTGCACCTGCCTGGTGAAGTGCTGGCGCATGTTGATCGACGTGCCGAATCCGCACTGCCGGGCGATCTCCTCGACCGACATGGAGGATGTCTCGAGGAATTCCTGCGCGAGCCGGACCCGTTGCATGAGCAGCCAGCGCAGCGGCGTCGTCCCGGTCTGCTCGCGAAATTTGCGGTTCAGCGTGCGCGGGCTGACGCCCGCGTGCTGAGCCATGTCCGGCAAAGTGATTGGTTCGGCGAGGTGATCGCGGATCCAGCGCATTGTCGGCTCGAGTGAGCCACTTCCCGGACATGGCTCCCGATGCACGATGAACTGTGCTTGGCCGCCGTCGCGCTGAGGCGCGATCACGATATGACGGGCCACCTCGGCCGCGACCGCCGATCCGAAATCGCTGCGAACCATGTGCAGGCAGAGGTCCAACCCGGTCGCGGCGCCGGCCGAAGTAAGAATGTCGCCACCATCGACGAACAACACGTTGGGGTCGACGCGGACCCGCGGGCACTGCTCGGCGAGGCTGGCCGCGCTGGTCCAGTGGGTCGTCGCCACCCGCCCGTCAAGCACGCCTGCCGCAGCCAACACGAAGGCACCACTGCAGATGGAGGCGATCCGGACACCCCGGGCATGGGCGTCACGGATGACGTCGATCACTTCGTCCGACGGCCGATTGTTGCGGGCACCCGGTACGACGATCGTGTCGGCGGTACGGGCCTCGGCAAGCTCGTGCGGGGCGCCCATCCGGAACAACTCGACGCCGCCGGGCCCCGTAACCGTGAGCTCGCTGCGTTCCCCGCAGACCACGACCTCATACAGCGCCGACCCGAACAACTCGTCCGGTGCCTTGTCCAGCGCACGCGCGGTGCCGAAGACCTGTCCAGGGATGGCCAGGTCGAGGACGCTGACCCGATCAAGGGCGAGGACCGCGACGCGATGCATGACCATAATGTATCGAACCATGGCATTCTTGCCACTGTCGCCGGTGGGATCCGGGCTGAACCATGGCCCCGTGTTGCTACGAATCGTTGTGTATGCCGTCGCTCTGTCGCTGTTCCTCCTGCAGGGGTGGCTCGCGCATCGACTGCTCAGTCCCCCACCCCGCTCAGCGGGTTGGTCGGCGGCCGAAGAGCGCGAGACCCGACCGGGCGTTTCAGGAGAGGACATTGACGGCTCGGGCGACCACGAGGCCGAGGATGCCGCGATCAGCGTCAGCAGGAGCAACCCTTCGACAAGGGCGAGCAGCCACCGCGGCGCCAGACGGAGGGCGTCGGGCAGGAGGATGGTCACCACCATGGCCGCGATGACCGCCGCGGCCATCGGCCAGCGGCGCTCGCCGTGCACAGGCTGCTGCGATTCCGGATCGATCGGACCGTCCCGTCATGACTAGGGGGTGCCTGCCGCCCGGAGGGCTCCCTGCCCCGTCGAGCGTCACCCGGACCGCCCAGGTATCGTCATCCCGGGCGAATGAGATGGCACCGCGCCGGTCTCATCCGCGGCTCGAGTCGCCGGTCTGCTGGGCATCCCTTCGAACCACCTCCGAGAGGCGGTCATCCACGGGGGATGACGCCAATTCGAGCGTGAGATCCGAAGGTGGCGGGTGGGAGCGACGGCCGGGCGCGCCCGGGAGGCTGGCGGCCGACGTCAGGCTCCTGCGAGGCGTCAGACACAGCTCGAGGGGGTCATGATGACCGTCAGTGAACCCGTTGCCCTCCGGTCGACGATTCCGGCCCGGCTCGACGGCACGAGCCGGACCGGCATGGTGTGGGGCTACGTGATCGGCGGCCTGATCATAGTGACCGGCGGCGTCGTCGAACTGCTCATCGGGATCAAGGCCGAGGGCCAGTCCCTCGAGACCGTGACCAAGCCGCTGACCGCGGTGTCCGATGAAGAATCCGGACAAGACCCTGCGTTGGGTGGTTCCCATGGCTGACAGCGTTCTGATCCTCGGCGGCGGGCTGGCGGGCGTCTCCTGTGCACTCCAGCTCGGCGACGAGGGTGTCGACGTGACCCTGGTCGACCGCAACGACTACCACCAGTTCCAGCCGCTGCTCTACCAGGTGGCCAGCTCGCAACTGCCGGCCGAGGACATCGCCCGTCCGCACCGGACGATCTTCAAGGCGCACCCGTCCGTGCAGGTCCTGACCGCGGACGTGGTCGAGGTGGACCTGGGCGCCCGGACACTCGTCCTGGCCGACGGTCGGACGCTGCGCGGGTCACACGTGGTGATGGCGGCCGGAGCCCGGCCGAACTTCTTCGGCGTCCCGGGCGCCGCGGAGCACGCCTTCCCGCTCTACTCCGTCGCCGATGCCGAGCGGCTGCGGGTGCATCTGCAGCAGCTGCTGCAGGAGGCGATGTCCGGAGAGGACTCCGGCGCGGCAGGCACGCTCGACGTCGTGGTGGTGGGAGGCGGGCCGACGGGCGTGGAGACGACCGGCGCGCTGGCCGAGCTGATGCACGCTCTGACCAGCACCGGTCGGCTTGAGCGGTCCGGCGAGATCACCATCGTCGACCGCGGACACGCATTGCTGGCCCCGTTCTCGGTCAAGGCTCAGGAGTACGCGGCCAGGAAGCTCACCGAGGCGGGCGCGGAGGTCAAGCTCCAGGTCGGGGTGACGGGGGTTCACGCCGACCGGGTCGAACTCGACGACGGCAGCACGATCCAGGCCCGGACGGTGGTCTGGGGTGGCGGCGAGTCGGGTGCGGCAGTGGCGCAGAACGCGGGCCCGACCCCTGGCCGGGGCGGGCGTCTGGACGTCCGGCCCGACCTCTCCGTCGAGGGCTTTCCCGGCGTCTATGCGGTCGGCGACGTCGCGAACATCGGGGAGGAAGACGGCGCGGGCGCGCCGCTACCCCAGCTGGGCTCGGTAGCTCAGCAGTCGGGGAACTGGGCCGCGGAGAACATCCTGCGCGACATGCGGGACAAGCCGACCAGGCCGTTCTCGTACAAGGACAAGGGCATCATGGCGATGATCGGCCGCAACGCCGCCGTCGCCGAGGTCGGCAAGCACCGGCACCAGGTCGAGGGGCCACTCGCCTTCGCGGCCTGGCTCGGCGTGCATGTGATGCTGCTCAGCGGGGTGCACAGCAAGACCGACGCCTTCCTCACATGGGCGTGGGACTACTTCGACCGCGACCACTCCGCCACCGTCGAGGCATCGGCCGAGCCTGGTCGCCTGGCCTGGGGCGACACCGAGGAGGACCGGCCGCACATCTCGCTGGACCGGCCGCGGCTCGGCTAAGCCTTCCGCACGCTCGCGACTGCCATGGCGTCGAGGGCCGAGAACCGGATCGTCAACCTGGCAGGACTGGTGCAGGGCATCACCCTGGTCACGTTCCCGGCGGCCAGCTCGATCTTCACCGACCCCACCGAGTACGACCTGAGCAACACGCAGTACGGCGCGATGTTCCTTCCGCAGGTGCTGACCGCCATCACGACGTCGCTGCTCGGCGCCACCATGGCGCGCCGGTTCACCGCGAAGCGGGTGCTGCTCGTCGGTCTGGCGGCGAACAGCACGGCGATGGTCGTGCTGGTCGTGACAAGCGCCCTCGAGAGCGACCCGGCGGCGTACACGCTGCTCCTGGTGGCAACCGGTGCTCTGGGGGTCGGCTTCGGCCTGACCGTGCCTGTCCTGAACACGTATGCTGCGGCGTTCCATCCCGACGGCGCCGACGGTGCCATCCTGCTTCTCAACGCCCTGCTGGGCCTCGGCACAGCCACGGCCCCGGTCTTCGTTGCTGTCTTCGACGGCCTCGGCTTCTGGTGGGGTCTTCCGGTCCTGTCGACGGTGCTGCTCGTCCTGCTCCTGCTCGCGAGCATCCGGCTCCCCCTGCGCGCCGAGACGACGGGCGCCGCTGCCCGGCCCGAGCAGGCCCACGGGATCCCGGCGCGGGTTCTGGTTGTTCGCCGGCTTCGCCGTCCTGTACGGAGTCTGCGAGACGATGAACGGCAACTGGTCGCAGCAGGACATGACCGCGCACGGCGCGTCGACGACCCAGGCCGCGCTGGCGCTGACCGTCTTCTGGGGCATGGTCACGGTCGGCCGGCTGCTGTTCGCGGTGATCGTACGCCGAATACCCGCGCGGATCGTCTTCCACCTGTTGCCCGTCGTGCTGGTGGTCTCGTTCACGCTGGCCGCGGCCATACCCGACGACGCACCGTGGCTCGGCGTCGCAGTCTTCGGCCTGGCGGGGCTGGGCTGTTCCGCCCTGCTTCCGCTGACGATCAGCCTCGGACAGGACTCCCTGACGACCATGTCGGCCGCCGTCGCCGGCGGGGTGATCGCCTTTTACCAGGTCGGCTACGGAATCGCTGCCTTCGGCGTCGGCCCCCTCGTCGACAACGGCGTCAGCCTGTCGACGCTCTACGGCTGGACCGCCGCGGTCGCGGCCGCCATGGCTCTGCTGTCCTTCGCGGTCGCCGGACGTCAACCTTCCCCGCGACGGCTGCACCCCCGGCCGCTGACCACAGGCGACCAGACAGCCTCATCAGGCTGACGGCCGCGTCAGACCGCCAGCCCGGGAGACTCAGGGATCGGCTACGACGTCTCGTACGATCCGCGCATGGCTAGCGAACTGCGCGGAGCTCGGGTGGTCGACTTTCCGCTGCGCGGCGAGGGCTGGATGGCGGTGACGAGTCCGGGTGACCGCATCCCGAGCCACGGGACCGACATGCTCGGCCAGCGGTACGCCTATGACCTGCTGAAGGTGGACGGACGCAGGGGCATCCACGTCCACCCGGCCGGCACGCTGCGCGGTTGGTTGGTCGGCGGCCGCACGCGCGACTGCTACGCCTGGGGAGCACCGGTCCATTCGCCGTTCGACGGTGAGGTCGTCCGGGCCGTCGACGGCGTCCGCGAGCGCGGCTGGATCCATCCGATGCGC
>DASRHY010000038.1:0-15514 GCA_035650275.1 Kribbellaceae bacterium
AGGGATGAGCAGGGCACCCTGTCGCGCGCCGACGACGAGCGCACCGGTCGTTAGGTCGCCGCCAGCAGCGCCATCACCGTCCGGACCGAGCGGCTGATTCGAGGGCTCGCCTCCCGGATCGACTCGGCGACGAGGTCGCCATTCCCATACCGGGCAAGGATCTCAGCGAGACGGTGCTCCACGTCCACGGGTTCGCCATCCGGGCTCGTGGTCATGTCGGCGTACGTCAGCGCATCCGAAACCAGGCCGTCAACCGGCGGGAACTCGCTGACGAGCTGGTCGGCCAGGCCGCGACGGCGAGCCTCGATGACCGCGAACGAATGGTGGGCGACCAGCCGGCAGACCAGGCTGTCGTATCCGGCTACATCCCGCAGGTAGCGGGCACCATCGAGCTGGTGCATGCCGGATGCGGTCAACCCGGGGGAGTATCCGACGTCATGGAGCCAGGCCGCGCAGATCAGCGCCTCGCCATCGTCGCCCACCAGATGAGCGACTGACTCGGCTGTCTGCCCGACACCTTCCGTGTGTGTCCACCGGCGGGCCAGCGGTTCGGCCAGCAACCGGCGCGCGAGGGCGCGCGCGCGTTCGGCCTGCTCCACATGGGCAGGCTAGCGAAGATCTCTCTGGCCGGCTGCCGGAGTCCTACGTATTGTCCTCCTCCGCGGATGTGATGCCCTGTGCCGCTGCCCGCGCTAGAAGTGTGACGAGCCGGTCGGCGGTCGCCGGCCGGATGTCGCCGAGGCGTACGACCGCGAAGCCCTGTCGGCCGATCGCGTCGTGCAGCGCCGGGAACTCCTGGCCGACGTCGAACCCGACGTCTTCGAGCGCCAGTGCCAGGCGGTCGGCCGACCGTTGCGCCTCGGCCTCCGTGGGCCGGTCCTCGTTCCTCATTCGCTCGCCTGCTCCCGTATCTCCGGCTGGGTCTGAGTCTTCACAGCCAGTGACTGAGCGTGAACCACATGGTTAGGACGTCTTGGGACTTCTTCGCTAGGATGGCGGTCTCGCTAGCGATCGGAGTCGTTGCGTGAACCATCCGCTTGCTCGCGCGCTACGTAGCGCCCGTGTTGATGCCGTCGATGTGGCAGCGCGGCTCGGCGTCGACCCGAAGACAGTGCAGCGGTGGATCGCTGGCCGGGTGCCCTACCCCCGACACCGCGAGGCTCTGGCCGATCTGACCGGCTGGCCTCCCCGCGACCTCTGGCCAGATCTGCACCGGTCGGTCGAACCGGCGACCATGACGGACGAGATCCGCGTCGTCTACCCGCACCGCTCGGCTGTGCCGATCGACACCTGGGCGCGCCTGTTCGGCCGAGCCGAGCACGAGATCGGCATCCTGGCCTACAGCGCGCTGTTCCTCGGCGAGGATGTTGCAGTGTCGGTCGTCTTGCGCGAGAAGGCGCGTGCCGGCGTACGGGTCCGGATCGCGCTTGGCGACCCGAGCGGTGTCCACGTCGCTCGCAGAGGAGATGAGGAACGTATCGGCGACGGCATGAGCGCTCGCATCCGCACCGCGCTCGTCGGGTTCAGCCCCGTTGCCGAGGTCGGTGCTCAACTACGCCTGCACGACACTGTGCTATACAACTCGATTTACCGCGCCGATGACGAGCTGCTGGTCAACACCCACGTCTTCGGCCGCCCGGGCGCGCACGCACCGATGCTCCATTTGAAGGGCTCCCATCCGGACGGCATGGTGGCCACCTACCTCGCCTCGTTCGAGCGAGTGTGGTCCGCAGCGAAGCCCATCGACGGCTGACGCGGAGACAGTGGCGTAGGGCTCGTGCGTCCGCCGGGCAACCTCCGTACGGCGCCTATTCCTCGGACCCGTCCAAGAGCGTAGAAGTATCGGTGATTGGGCTGGGGGCAGCCTCACGAAGCAGGATGCGGACCAGGGCGTGCGAGATGCCAAGGTCGATGGCGATTGTGCGCTGAGAACTTCCCGACTGGTGGCGGCCAACGACGGCCGCCCGGAGCGCCTCGCGCTGGACGCCGTTGATACGTTCCCGGTGTTGGACAGGGCGAGCAGGTGGGGTGTCGCAGATGGCATAGGCCAGCACGCTGCATCCGTGCGGGCATTGCTCGCCGATGACCATCTGTTCCACGCCGTACGTAAGAGGCTCGGCCAGACCAACTTGATCGAGGTATCGGAAGTCGGGCAGATCGGCCACGAGATCGACCACAGCACATTCGTAGAGGTTCGCCAGTCGGATAAGGACGGACAGCGATGGCTCGTATCCCGTCGCGCCAGGCCAGATCTCCCAGTACGAGAAGTTCTTAAAGGTCTTGGGTTGGTCCGGCCACCGCCGGCACCACTCGTCGGCCGCGTCGCGCTGGCTCCAGCCATGCGCCAGTCGCATACCTACCAGATTGTTGACCTTGGACTGTTGGCTGACCTCCTGCGCGATCTTCACCCAGGTTGCGCCACCAAGCCGCATCTCCGCGACCAGCGACAGGATCTTTGGGTCCATGCCACGCCGACGCTTGCGGGCTGCCACGAGCCGGTGCCAGCGGTGCGCAGCCGGGCCGAAGGGCACCCGGTCGCCCGCCCTGGCAATGGACATCAGCCGCTCCCACCCATCGAGATCCGTGTTCGACGGCAGCCCGGCCGCACGGAGAACTGGTCACGTGCGACCGGGGCCCGTGTCGCGACCGGCAATGTTGGGCCGGCTCGCAAGTAGCAAAGTCTTGCGGGCGAGGGAGAACGGCTAAACCATCTCTTTGGGACGTCCGGAGACGCCCAAGCCGTCCATAGGTTAGTACGTCCGCCCGGACTGTCCGAATTGCACGTAACTACGCGGCACTTGGTGATTGAGCGTCGTATCTCGGGTTGAATCCGGCCGGCACATTTAGCTGAACCCTTCGCCACGTGGGCTGTCGCCGAGGCCCGACTAGGACGATTGCGCGGAAGGGGGGTTTGCGCCACGGTGACCCGAGTCAGTCAGATGGCCGCGTGGAGTAGAAATGCCCTTCGACAGTCCGGACATGAATCTCGGAACGTTGCTGGAAGAGATAGGTCAGGGCAAGGTGCAGTTGCCTGATTTCCAGCGTGAGTGGAAGTGGGATGATCCTCGGATCACGAGCCTGCTCGCAACGATCACGCTCGGCTACCCGGTCGGCGTCATCATGATGCTTGAGACCGGAGGTCCGGACGTAAATCTAGCGCCGAGGCCGCTGGCCGGCGTGAACGGCTTGGCGCTGTCGACGCCCGAACAGCTGGTCCTCGACGGGCAGCAGCGGCTGACCTCGCTCTACCAGTCGCTCAAGGCGCAGCTTCCGGTGGATACCTTTGATGCCACCGGCAAGGAGCTGAAGCGGTGGTATCTGATCGACATCGCGAGAGCGCTGGGTGATGATGGGGATCGTGAGGAGGCCATACTGTCGGTCTCGCAAGACCTGAAGGTCCGTGCAGACTTTGGACGTGTGGTGACCGCGGACTACACGACGGTCGAGAGCCAATGTGAGGCCGGTGTCTTCCCGCTGTGGATCGCCTTCGATATGCCGAAGGTGTTTGAGTGGAACGGCAAGTACGTCGCGGGTGATCCGGTCAGGGTCGGGCGGTGGAACGAGTTCTTCGAACGGGTGCTTCGCAACATCATCAGCTACACCGTGCCCGTGATCGTGTTGAAGAAGTCCACACCGAAGGAGGCCGTCTGTACCGTCTTCGAGAAGGTCAACACTGGCGGCGTGCCCTTGAATGTCTTCGAGCTGCTCACCGCGACGTTCGCCGGGGACAAGAAGCACCATGACTTTCGGCTCAACGACGACTGGCGTGCGCGCAAGGAACGACTGGCAGCCAAGCGGGTGCTCCGGTCCGTGCAAAACACCGACTTCCTTCAAGGCGTGGCGCTGCTGGCTTCATACGCGCGGCGGTCGGCTCACTTGACCGCCGGCGGCGAACCTGCCCAGGCACCGGGCGTTTCCTGTAAGCGGCGGGACATCTTGCGCCTGACGCTCGATGAGTACCTGACTCACGCCGGGCGGGTCGAGGCAGGGCTGCTGTGGGCCGCAAGGTTCCTTACCCAGCAACACATTTTCGACGCGGATGACCTGCCGTACCGGAGCCAGCTCGTACCGCTGGCCGTGATCAAGGCGGTGTTGGCCAAGGAGGCAGACAGCCACGCGGCCGACAAAAGGCTGCGCCGCTGGTACTGGTCTGGCGTATTGGGGGAGTTATACGGTGGAGCGACCGAAACACGTTTCGCCCGTGACTTGGAGCAGGTCGTCGAATGGGTCCGCGACGACAGGCCCGAGCCGATCACGGTTGCGGAGGCGAGTTTCCAGGAGTCGCGTCTGCTGACCCTCCGGACCCGCAACAGCGCGGCCTACAAGGGAATCTACGCGCTGCTGATGCGGGAGGGCTGCATGGACTGGGCCTACCGGCAGCCCATGAATATCGCGACCTTCCTCGACCTGTCGGTGGACATCCACCACATCTTCCCCAAGGTGTGGTGTGACAAGAACGGCGTCGGGCGGGCAGAGCGGGAGTCCATCGTCAACAAGACAGCCCTCGCCGCGAAAACGAACCGCATGATCGGTGGCTGGTCGCCGGCCGTCTACCTGACAAAGAAGGTGGAGCCTGCCGCAGGCATCTCCGCTGCCGAGCTGGACGCCATCCTGCGCACCCACCTCTTGGATCCAGCAACCCTGCGCGCCGCCGACTTCAAGGCGTTCTTCGCCGACCGTAAAGCCAAGCTGCTCGCGCTGATCGGTGACGCCATGGGAACGCGGGTCGTGGGTAACGTCGGCGACCCACCGGCGACGTTCGTTGAGGTCGAGGACGATCCCCCGGAAGCGGACGACGACTCAGGTTCTGAAGGAGCCACAATGCCCCAGGCCGAGCCTCCACACGCTGCCGGGCTGGACTTGGAGCGCGTCTTCCACGACGCAATGGTGGACATTTATCACCGCGCCAGACGCGAGGCGAACTACACGGCGACGTACTTCATCCAGATGGTCAGCGAGCTTGGAGGTCTCGCCGCGGCCAGGCAGCTGCTGCACGCCTCGGCCGTATCGCAGGGGTTCACGGCGCTGTGGGAGCGGCACCGACTCGACCTCACGATGGAGGCAATGATCGTCGAGCAGCAGGAGCGATTCGCGCCGCTGTTCACCGACGACGAACTTGAGACGGCTCGGCGGCGATTGAGCGACTACGGATACCGACCCGACTGACCTGCGATACGGGCGGGCGAGGTCTCGGCCCGGTTGCGGCTCTGACACTATGAGTAAGCCAAACTGATGCTTTCGGGTGGAACGAGCATGGCGGGCTCGGTCGCTCCAACGCGCGGGGCGGCGAGGAGGTGAGGACGATAAGGGACGACTCCCCGCGGTGGAAGGAGATCAACGCCAGTGCGTGGGAACACGAGCGCGCCGGCCTGCGGCACGTCAAGATCCTACTTCCGGACGGTGACCCGTACTTCGCCTGGGCGAACGTGGAGTTCGTCGGCACCGACGGCTCGGTCAACGAGATCGACCTGCTCGTCCTCACCCCGAGTGGCCTGTACGTGGTGGAGCTCAAGCACTGGCAGGGCGAGATCTCGGGCGACGGCATCCGCTGGGTGGTCCGCAGCCCGAGAGGGCACAGCCGACCGGCGGACAACCCGCTGCTGTTGACCACCCTCAAGGCCAAGCGACTGGCGAGCCTGCTCCAGCACTACGCCCGCCAGCAGGGGCGCCGTACCCGGGTGCCGTTCATCCGGGGCGCGATCTTCCTGCACGCGGCCGACCTGAGGTGCCGGCTGGACCAGGTGGGCCGGCAGTGGGTGTACGGGCCGCACACGACCAACAGCTCCGGCCTGCCGAGCATTCTCGACCTGCTGACACAGCGCCCGACCGACGCCCGTGACGTGATCGACAAGGTCCGCGCCCGGGAGATCGTCTCGCTCGTCGACGGCGCCGGTATCCGCCCGTCGGTCGCCGGTCGTACCGTCCAAGGCCGGCAGCTCCAGCCCAAACCGTACGCGGAGGGCCCGGGCTGGCAGGATTACCTGGCCGAGCATCCGACGGGCACGATGAGCCGGGTCCGGTTCTACCTCACCGCCCGGGCCAGCGCCGACGACCGTGAGCTGATCCAGCGGGCCGCCGAGCGGGAGTTCCGGCTGCTGCAGGGCATCCACCACCCGGGCATCGCGCACCCGGTCGACCTGGTGGACCACGAGTTCGGTCCAGCGGTCATCTTCGAGCACGACCCGGACGCGGTACGACTGGACCACTGGCTGGCCGAGCACGGCGCCCGGCTGACCGTGGACCAGCGGCTGACCCTGCTGCGCGACCTCGCCGAGATCATCCAGTACGCGCACTCGCGCCATCTGGTGCACCGCAACCTCAACCCCCGTACCGTGCTGGTCTGCGCCCCGGACAAACCCCGTCCGCGGCTGGTGATCACCGACTGGCAGGCCGGCGGGCGGGTCGGCGCGAGCACGACACAGTCGACGCTGCTGGCCGGCACCGAGCACATCGACCAGCTCGCCGACCCGACCGCGCGGCTCTACCAGGCTCCCGAGGCGCTGACCAACCCGGACGCGCCGGGGCAGCTCCTCGACGTCTTCTCGCTGGGCGCGCTCGGGTACCTCATCTTCGCCGGGCGGCCACCGGCGACCACCCCCGAGGAGCTCAGGGCGGTCATCACCGAGCGCGGCGGGCTGGAGCTGGCCGCCGCTGTCGACGGGGTGCCTGCCATCCTGGAGTACCTGGTGTTCGACGCGACCGCGGGGGACACCTCGGCCCGCACGGCCAATGTCGCGCAGCTCCTGGCCAACCTTGACCAGGTCGAGGACGAGCTGACCGCCCCGGAGCCGGACCCGGTGGTCAACCCGCTGGACGCCCGGCCGGGCGACGTGCTCGACGGCGGGCTGACCGTGGTGCGCCGGCTCGGCGCGGGCGCGACCGCGGTCGCCCTGCTGGTACGCCGCGAGGAGGACAGCACCCCGCTGGTCCTGAAGGTCGGCCGCGACCAGGGCAAGCACCAGCGCATCGACGACGAGGCGGACCGGCTCCGCCCGCTCAAGCACTGGCAGGTCGCCCAGCTCGTCCAGGGGCCGGTCACCGTGGGCGGGCAGGTCGCGCTCCTGCTGGAGTACGCCGGGGAGCCGACCCTGGCCGAGATGCTGGCCGCGGGCGGGAGGTTGAGCCTGGATCTGCTGGAGCGCTACGGCCGGGACCTGCTCGAGATCGTCAACTTCCTCGACGGGATGGGGGTCGCGCACCGCGACATCAAGCCGGCGAACCTCGCCGCCCGACCCCGCCCCAAGGACAAGCAGCCGCACCTGTGCATCTTCGACTTCTCGCTGGCCGCCGTGCCGGCCGACCAGCTCGCCGCGGGCACCCCGCAGTACCTCGACCCGTTCCTGGGCCCGCCCCGCCGGGCGCGCTACGATGCCGCGGCCGAGCGGTTCGCCGCCGCGGTGACGCTCTTCGAGATGGCCACCGGTACGCTGCCGCGCTGGGGCGACGGGGTGGCCAACCCGGCCGCGATCGCCGATGAGGTGACGCTGACCGAGGACCTGTTCGACCCGGCGGTGGCCGAGCGGATGGTGGTCTTCTTCGGGCGGGCGCTGGCGCGCGATGCCCGTCACCGCTTCGACACCGTCGAGGAGATGGCCGACGCCTGGCGCACCATCTTCAAGGAGCTGGCCGCCGCCGGTGCGGCGCCCGAGGCGGCGCAGCAGCCGGCGCTGACCCGGGACACCCCGCTCGACCTGGTCGGCCTGACCGCACGGGCGCGTTCGGCACTGGAGCGCTTCGGTGTACGGACGGTCGGCGACCTGGTCGACTACGACCCGTTCACGCTGTCCCGGCTGGAGGGTGTGCCGCAGGCGACCAAGACCGAGATCCGGCGGCGGGCCAAGGAGCTGCGGCTGCACTTCGGGCCGGCCGCGCCGGCCGAGCTGGAAGCCGGGCCACCCGAGGCGGAGCGGGCGCCGGCCCGCAGCATCGACAGCCTCGCCGCCGGGCTGGTGCCGCGGCCGACCGCGCGGAACCGGACCGAGGCGCTGGCGTTGCGGGTACTCCTTGGTCAGCAACCCGCCGCGGACGGCGGTGATCTGCTGCGGTGGCCGACCCAGACGGAGGTCGGGACCGCCCTGGGCGTCGGCCAGTCACAGTTGAGCAAGACGATGCAGAAGTGGGCGGGCCGGTGGGCGGCCAGCGACCACCTGACGGGCGTCCGGGACGAGATCGTGGCGCTGCTCGACGCCCGCGGCGGGGTGATGTCCGCCCGTGAGCTGGCCGACGCGCTGATCGCGACCCGGGGCACGTACGCGATCGAGCCGCTGCGCACCGCGCAGGCCATCGGCGTGGTCCGGGCCGCAGTCGAGGCGGAGCTGTCGTGCGGCGGGGACGCGCGGGTGGACACCCGCCGGTTCGGCGGCGGTGTCCTGGTGGGCCGGGAGCCGGAGGACCCGACCGCGACGCACACCGCGCTGGACCTGCTGGAGTACGTTGTCGGGCTCGGCCGGGTCGCGCACCGGCTGGCCGTGGCCGATCCGCTGCCGACCCCGGCCCGGGCGGTCGAGCGGCTGCGCCAGACGACTCCGCCGGCCGCGATGGCGACCCTGCCGGATGCCCGGCTGGTGCAGCTCGCCGCCGCGGCCGCCGGGGACGTGGCGGTCAACGCGCAGCTCCAGCTCTACCCGGTGGGGCTGGCGCCGGAGCGCGCCGTGCGGCTGGCCGCCGGCAGCCTGGTGCTCACCCGCGACCAGAGGCTGACCGTTGAGGGCCTGCACAACCGGGTACGGGCGCGGTTCCCGCAGGCCGCGCCGCTGCCGTTGCGTCCGGCGCTGGACCGGCTGCTCGGCGAGTGCGGGGTTGCCCTGGAGTGGGATCCGCAGGCCGGGGGGTACCGGCCGCCGACCGTCGCGTCCACCGGGATCCAGCCGACCTCGACCCGGTGGGCGGGCCCGCTCACCGCCGCCGGCGGCCAGGTGCTCGCCGACGTCGACGCGCGGCTGGCCGGTGTCCTGGAGCGCAACGCCTTCCTCGCCGTGCTGGTCGATCCGCGCCGGGCCGCCGCGGCCCGCCCGGCGCTGCTGTCCCGCCTGTCGCTCACCGAGGTGGACGTCACCCGGCTGCTCGTCGAGACGCTGCGCGAGATCGGCGTACCGTGGCAGCTCGTCGTCGAATCGGACGCCCACGAACGGTCCCACCCGGACCGGCGGAACCTGGAGAACGCGGTACGCCATGAGGTGGTGCCGCGCGTCGAGCGCGCGGTCGGGGCCGCGCCGGGTCCGGTGCTGCTGACCGAGGCGGCGCCGCTGGCCCGGTACGACTGCATGGGGTTGCTGGCCCGGCTCGCCGACACCGGCGTACCACGGCCGGCGGCCCGGCTGCTGCTGGTGCCGGCGCGCCGCGCCCAGCCGGTGCTGGACACCGAGCCGATCCCGGTCACCTCGTCCAGCCAGTGGCTCTGGCTGCCCGACGCGTGGCTGGACGCGGCCGGCCCGAAACTGGCGGCTGCCGGTGAACGGTAGCGTGAGGTGGTCACGAGGGGGCAGGTGATGGATGCCGGACGGTCGACAGGATCGCTGATCGCATTACGCAGGCGCCAGCTCGGGCTGAGCCAGCAGCAGCTGGCCGCCAAGCTGTGCAGCCTCTCCGGTCGGTCCACTGTGACCAGACACGAGGTGTCCCGCTGGGAGCGGGACGAGCGGATCCCCACCTCGGAATGGTTGCGGTGGCTGTCGAACGCGCTCGACATCGACATCGGGTTCCTGGAACACACGACCGTCGTCGCCCGGCCGCGCCGCCTGTGGTCGGCCATCACTGAGTCTCCGGGTTCGGGGAGCGAGGACGACCTCGATGCGCTGGAGTTCGCTCGTCGCGTATGGGCATCCGATGTCGGGGGGCAGACGCTCGCCCGGATCGAGGAGAAGGTGGACGAGCTGGCCATCGCCTACCCGTCCACGCCGTCGACCGAACTGCTCGCGGCCGTGCGCCTGCACCAGGGGTACATCGTCCGGCTGATCGATGGTCGTAAGACGCTTGCCGAGCATCGCCGGCTGCTGACCGCCGGGAGCTGGCTGTCCCTGCTGGGCGCGACCATCTACATCGACCTCAAGCAGCGCCGGACCGCGATGGCATGGCTGCGGACCGCGGCCGACCTGGCCAACGAGGTCGGCGACCAGGAAATTCTCGGCTGGTGCCTGGAGACCCGCGCCTGGGACGCCGTCAACGAGGGCCAGTACCGGGTGGCGGGCGATCTCGCCCGAGCGGCCCAGCAGATCGCGCCGCGCGGCGGGTCCGCGTTCATCCAGGCAACCGGGCAGGAGGGTCGTACGTGGGCCAGGCTCGGCGAGCACCGGCGGACCCGAGAAGCTCTTGACCGGCTGGCCCGGCAGGCTTCGTCGCTATCGATGCCCGAGTGTCCGGAGCATCATTTCCGGTACGACCCCGCGAAAGCCGTTGCCTACACGGCAACGACGCTCGCCTGGATCGGTGACCCGGCGGCGGAGGAGTACGCTCGGGCGGCCGTTGACCGGCTGGAGTCGCCGGCCAAGGGCGGTCCGCGCCCGCGCCGGGCGGCGGCGGCACGGTTGGATCTCGCGCTGGCACTGTTGGCGGCGGGCAAACCCGACGAGGCGAGCGCCACGGTGATGACGGCCATCCTGTCCGGTCGGTTGGTGCCGTCGAACCACTGGCGTGCCCGTGAAGTCGTGGGCGCCGTCGAAGCGCGTGGCCTAACCCAGGCTCGGGAGCTGCGTGAGGCGTTCGACACGCTCGTCGCCACCGGTTCGTAGGAAGGCATGTTCATGACCGTCCCGCTGAAGGCGCTGCAACGCCAGCTCAAGGCGCTGGTGGACGACCTTCGCCGGCAGAGCGAAGCGCTGCCCAGGCTGGACGCCTGGCTGCACGAGCAGTACAAGGCGGCGTACGCGGCCCGGCGCACCGGCGGGACCTACGAGTCGTGGCGGGAGGAGCAGCTCGACCTGGCCGGCGTGGCCTGGCTGCTGGGCACCGTGTTCGTCCGGTTCTGTGAGGACAACCACCTGGTCAACGGCGTGTGGATCGGCGGGCCGGACGGCGGGGTCGACGCCGCGATCCAGGCGAAGACGGCGTACTTCCAGGAGCACTTCCGGGACAACGACCGGCACTGGCTGCGCGCAGCCTTCGGACACCTGCGGGGACTCGGCGCCACGGCGCGGCTCTTCGACGATCACAACGCCGTGTGGCGGTTCGACATCTCGGCGGACGCGGCCGCTGCACTGCTCGACTTCTGGCAGCGCGGCGAGGGCCTGGCGTCCTTCCACTCGCTGGACACCCGGTTCCTCGGCGACCTCTACCAGGACCTCTCGCAGGCCGCCCGCAAGCGGTACGCGCTACTGCAGACGCCCGAGTTCGTCGAGGAGTTCATCCTCAATCTGACGCTCGACGAGTCGCTGAAGGAGTACGGGCTCGCCGAGACCTCGCTGATCGACCCGACCTGCGGCTCGGGCCACTTCCTGCTCGGCGCGTTCCGGCGGTTGCACGCCCGGTGGCTGCGTGAGGCGCCAGCGATGGACCCGCGGGAGCGGGTGCAGAAGGCGCTCGACCAGGTGACCGGCGTGGACATCAACCCGTTCGCGGTGGCGATCGCCCGGTTCCGGCTGATGGTCGAGGCGATGCAGGCATGCGGCGAGACGAGCCTGGAGAGCCCGCTCGGCTTCCGGATCCGCGTGGCGACCGGGGATTCGCTCCTCAAGTGGGGCGACGGCGAGTCGTCACACCAGGGCGACATGGTGTCGATGCTGGAGACCGGTAGCGCGTTCACGTACTACACCGAGGATGGCGCGCTGCTTGCTGACTATCTAGTGTCGGGAAAATACACGGTCGCGGTCGGTAACCCACCCTATATCACGGTCAAAGACAAGGTGCTCAACGAGGAGTACCGCCGGCTCTACAAGGACGTGTGCAGCGGCATGTACGCGCTGTCGGTGCCATTCACGCAGCGCTTCTTCCAGCTCGTGCGCAACTCCGACGAGTCAGGACGGGCGGGGTTTGTCGGGCAGATTACGGCCAACTCATTCATGAAACGGGAGTTCGGCAAAAAGCTCATCGAGGACTACTTGGCGAAGCAGGTTGAACTGAGCCACGTCATCGACACGTCCGGTGCGTACATCCCTGGCCACGGCACCCCGACTGTGATCCTGATCGGCCGTCGCCGTTTCCCGAAGCGGCAAAGAATCCGGGCCGTTCTCGGTACTCTCGGTGAGCCAACTGCTCCGTCCGATCCCGCCAAGGGCCTGGTTTGGTCCGCTATTGCAGAGAATATCGACCGCCCTGGCGCCGCCAACACGTTCGTTACCGTCTCAGATGTTCCCACGTTGTTCCTGGCATACTACCCATGGAGCCTTTCGGGCGGCGGTGCTGGTGACCTGACGACGATGCTTGCTCAGTCCACAGCTCTACGGCTTCGTGACCGGATCATGGAAATCGGCCGCACCACTCACACTGGCGCTGACGAGTGCTTCTACAGACCCGCGCACGCGCTGACAACGCATGGCCTGGTCGACGATTGTGTGCCAGTCGTGCTTGGTGAGGATGTTCGTGACTTCACGCTAGAGCCAGCAACGGCAAGCCTGTTTCCCTACGACGCTCAAGGCCGCCCGCGTGACGACCTTGGGACAAGCATGTGGCACGAACTCTTCATGATACGAACAATCTTGCGTGAACGCGTAGACTTCGGACGCAAGCCCGACGAACGTGGACTCCGCTGGTTTGACCACAGCATGTTCTTTCCTGAGCGATTTCGCATATCATTGTCGATTGCGTTTGCGTTTGTGTCGACGCATAATCATTTCGTTCTGGCTCGGGGTGGAAAGGTCTTCAATCGTACGGCGCCGGTGATCAAGTTGCCGGAGGGGGCGAGCGAGAACGATCACCTTGCGTTGCTCGGGCTGCTCAACTCGTCGACCGCCTGCTTCTGGCTTCATCAGGTCAGTCAAAGCAGGGGTGAGGGAGGTGGCGCGCGAGTTACCGCAGGCTACGCAGCAATGGGTAGTGAGGCATGGAAGAATGTGTTCGAGTTCACCGGGACAAAGCTGCAAGCGTTTCCACTGCCTGAAGGCGCCCCACTGGGTCGGGCTCGGAGGCTCGATCGACTAGCGCAGCAGCTCGCCGCCGTCAAGCCGCTCACCGTGTGCAAGACCGGCATGCCGTCGCGGGAAAGCCTGGACAAGGCCGTCAGCGAATACTACCGGATCCGGGGCGAGATGATCGCCCTCCAGGAGGAGTTGGACTGGGAGGTGTACCGGCACTACTTGCTGCTGGACGAGGACCTCACGGCACCCGACGACTCAGTGCCGGAGCTGAGGCTCGGTCAACGCGCGTTTGAGATTGTGCTCGCTCGCAAGGTGGCCGGCGGCGAGGTCGAGACCGAGTGGTTCGCCCGGCACGGCTCGACGCCGATCACGGAGATTCCTGAGCACTGGCCGGCGGCGTACCGGTCCATTGTGGAGCAACGCATCCAGATCATCGAGGAGCGGCCTGACATCGCGTTGATCGAGCGGCCCGAGTGCAAGCGGCGCTGGGCCACCAAGCCCTGGGACGTCCAGGAAAAGGCCGCACTGCGCAACTGGCTGCTGGACCGCCTCGAAGCCGAGCACCTGTGGCGGGACGGTAAGAAGGCACGCCTGCTCTCCGTCGCCCAGCTCGCCGACCGGATCGGCACCGACCCGGACTTCCGATCCGTCCTCGCACTCTACTGTGGACGGGACGACTATGACCTGACCGCCGAGCTGACCAAACTGACCGCCGACGAGGCCGTCCCGTTCCTGGCCAGGTACCGGTACAAGCCCAGCGGCCTGGCCAAGCGCCGGCAGTGGGAGGCGACCTGGGACCTACAGCGCCGCGAGGACGCGGGGGAGAAGCTGCCCGAGCCGATCCCAGTGCCGCCGAAGTACAAGTCCGAGGACTTCGCCCGCAAGTCCTACTGGGACAACCGCGGCAAGCTCGACGTACCCAAGGAGCGGTTCATCGCCTACCCGAAGGCCGGGCGGGACACCGACCCGACGCCGGTGCTGGGCTGGGCTGGCTGGGACCACCTCGACCAGGCCCAGGCCCTCGCCACGCTGTACTACGACCGCAAGACCAACGAAGCCTGGGACGCCGACCGCCTGCTGCCGCTGCTGGCCGGGCTGGTCGAGCTGGAGCCCTGGCTGCACCAGTGGTATTTCGACCCGGTGCCCGGATATCCGTCCGGCCCGGCTACTTTCTACACCCGGGTCGTCATCGACACCGAGCTGGCCGCGCTGGGTCGCGGCCGGGCCGACCTCGCCGCGGAGAAGCTGCCATGACACTGCCAACGAAAACATGGCTACGCGACGTCATCACCATCCCGGAGCGGGTCGCCGACTCCGACTTCGTGATGCGGCTGTCCGACGGCGTGGCCCACGCCGAGCAGACACTGGCCGAGTACGTCGTCACCGACAGCCTCAGGCGCAACTTCGCCGAGGCGCTCGGGCTCATCGCGCAGGCGCTGGAGAAGCAGGCGTCGCAGGCGGCGTTCCTGCACGGGTCGTTCGGCTCCGGCAAGAGTCACTTCATGGCCGTGCTGCACGAGATCCTGCACCGCAACAAGTTTGCCCGCGAGAAGCAGGGCCTGGCCGAGCAGATCGCCGACGCGGACCGCTGGCTGCAGGGCCGCCGGGTGCTGACGCTGACCTACCACCTGCTCGGCGCGCGGTCGATCGAGGAGGCGGTGCTCGGCGGGTACCGTGCCCAGATCGCCCGGCTGCACCTGGACGCCGCGCCGCCGGCGGTGCACAACTCCGACGGCCTGTTGCGCGACGCCGCGAACCTGCGCCAGCGGATCGGTGAGGAAGCGTTCTTCGACCTGCTTTCCGGCCGCGCCGGCCAGGGCTCGCCGGGCTGGGGCAGCTACCGCGGGGCCGGCTGGGACGCCGGCGGCTACGCGGCGGCGGCGGCCGCCGCGCCGGGCACCGCCGAGCGCGACCGGCTGGTCAGCGACCTGACCGCCAGCCTGTTCTCCGGCGCGGTGCACAGCGGCGAGTACCTCGACCTCGACACCGGGCTCGCCGTGCTCAGCCAGAACGCCAAGGAACTGGGGTACGACGTGGTCGTGCTCTTCCTCGACGAGCTGATCCTGTGGCTGTCCCAGCATCTGTCCAAGATGGAGTTCGTCAGCAACGAGGGCGGCAAGCTGGCCAAGTTCGTCGAGGCAGCCGACGCGCACCGGCCCGTACCGCTGGTCTCCTTCGTGGCCCGCCAGCGCGACCTGACCGCGTTCCTCGGCCCGCACGTGCCCGGAGCCGAACGGCAGGCGTTCGCCGACGTGCTGCGCTATGCCAACGACCGGTTCACGACAATCTCGCTGGAGGAGCGCAACCTGCCGCTGATCGCCGAGCGCCGGCTGCTGCAGCCCAAGGACGGCACTGCGCGGAAGGTGCTCGACGACGCGTTCGCGGCGGTGAGCCGGCGCGCCGACGTGTGGGACACGCTGCGGCTGGGCGCCCAGTTCGACGACGCCGGCATCGGCTCGGACGACACGGTCTTCCGCCGGCTCTACCCGTTCACCCCGGCCCTGGTG
>DASRHY010000039.1:0-2074 GCA_035650275.1 Kribbellaceae bacterium
CTTCAAGCCCGTGCACGTCTACGGGCTCACCGAGACCTACGCTCCCTACACCGTCTGCGAGCCACAAGAGGGCTGGGCGACGCTGCCCGACGACGAGCGAGCGCGACTGCTGGGCCGCCAGGGAGTGCACAACATCGTCTCCGACCCCATCCGGGTCGTCGACCCGAAGATGCACGACGTCCCGCGCGACGGCCAGACCATGGGCGAGGTCGTCATGCGCGGCAACAACGTGATGAAGGGCTACTTCGACGACCCCGAGGCGACGGCGCTCGCGTTCGACGGCGGCTGGTTCCACTCCGGCGACGTCGCGGTCATGCACCCCGACGGCTACCTCGAGATCCGCGACCGCAAGAAGGACATCATCATCTCCGGCGGCGAGAACATCTCAACCATCGAAGTGGAGAACACCATCTCCCGTCACCCAGCCGTACTCGACTGCGCGGTGGTCGCGATCCCCGACGAGAAATGGGGCGAGCGCCCCAAGGCATTCGTCAAGCTCCGCGCGGACCAGGACGTGACCGAGCAAGAGATCATCGACTTCTGCCGCCAGCACCTCTCGCACTTCAAGGCACCCGCCGCCGTCGAGTTCGGGCCGTTGCCGAAGACCTCCACCGGCAAGATTCAGAAATACGTACTGCGTGAGAAGGAGTGGACCGGCCGCGACAGCCGCATCAACTAACAACAGGACAGCACGCCCGCGTCTCCTCTCCTCTGGGCTGTGCGCGCAAGAAGGATCCCGCCCGCTCATCGGCTGCTTGCGGATTGCGGCTACTTAGAGACTAGGCGCAGGATCGGTGTCTGGCCAGACTCGGTCCAGGTGCTCGGCGAGGCGCTCTCACATTGCGGCTGCCCACCGGCGTCATTGGTGTGGCTCTCTCATGGCATGCGTCCTCGTCGGGCACCGCGCGAGGAGAGGCTCGAAAGGGGTTTGTCCGGCTCGAAGTAGCAATGCCCTCCCCGCTTCAGATCTCATTGAGCGAAGGAGCACAGCGGTGGGCGTGATCATCGGGATGGACCCGCACAAGCGATCGGCCACGATCGAGGTCATCGATGAGACCGGGCGACGAGTGGCGGTCGGAAGGTTCGGGACGGACAAGGCCGGGTACGCCGAGCTGCTTGTCGCCGGGCGTCGGCAAGAGGGTCGGGTGTGGGCGGTCGAGGGCTGCAACGGCATCGGCAAGCACATCGCGCACCGGCTGGTCCACGACGGTGAGGTCGTGGTTGATGTGCTGCCCAAGCTGTCGGCGCAGGTGCGGGTGTTTGCCACGGGCAACGGGCGAACGACTGACCCGGTCGATGCCCGGTCGGTGGCGCTGGCCGCGCTGTACGCCCCGGCCGACCCGGGGCTTCGGCGGGTCGAGGTCGACGACGACCTGGTCGTGATGGGGCTGCTGGTCGACCGACGCGACGAGCTCGGCCGGGCCCGGACCCAAACCCTTGAACCGGCTGCACCGGTTGCTGCTGGAGCTGTTTCCCGGCGGTGCCAAGCAGTACCTGTCGGCACGGCAGGCCAGGGCCTTGATCGCGACCACCAAGCCGCGAGACCTGGTCGGGCAGACCCGGCGCCGGCTCGCGGTTGAGCTGGTCACTGAACTCGAGGCCATCGACCGGAAGATCAAGGTAGCCGAG
Organism: Kribbellaceae bacterium; assembly: GCA_035650275.1. GTDB lineage: Bacteria > Actinomycetota > Actinomycetes > Propionibacteriales > Kribbellaceae > DASRHY01. Next base: position 1,630 of record DASRHY010000039.1, read on the forward strand.
AAGGACCTCGCGGCAGTAGTCACCGAGCGCGGCTCCACCCTGATGGAGCTGACCGGCATAGGACCCACTGGGGCGGCCCGGCTGCTCGCCGATGGCGGCGACATCCACCGGTTCCGTGACAAGGATCGCTTCGCGTCCTGGAACCGCACCCCTGGACGCGTCCTCCGGCGCCCAGCAACGGCACAGGCTGTCCCGGGCCGGCAACCGTCGGATCAACCGGACTCTGCACGTCATGGCCGTCGTCCAACTGCGCAACCCCACACCAGGTCGGGAGTTCTATGACGCCAGGAAAGCAGGAGGCACGCCGTCGCTGATGGCCATACGCGCCCTCAAACGCCGCCAGTCAAACGTTGTGTACGCCTGCATGGTCGCCGACCAGAACAGGCACGAGCACGCTCAGATGACGGGCCCGGGAGGGCACCAGGGCAACGACTCTGTCTCCAGC
>DASRHY010000040.1:0-73249 GCA_035650275.1 Kribbellaceae bacterium
GCTTGGTCCAGCGCGCGACCGCGGCGGCACTACCGAACTCCAGATCGTCCGGATGCGCCACCACCGCAAGCGCGGTCTCCCAGTCCTCCGACAACGGCTCCAACGCCTCAGGTGTAGTCACGCCGCGAGCCTAACTCCGCCCGACAAGACTCCCTCGGACCCCGACGCCACAGCACACCCTCCGCCGACTGGACCCGAGCGCCACCGCAGGGTGGGCCTCACTGGACCCGAGCGCCAGCGGGTGTCGGCGCTCGCTGGACGCGAATGTCAGGGCGGGCCGACGGCGTGCGGATCCCAAAAGCTACCTGAGCCAGATAGCGCTCACAGGGTCGCGCAGAAGATCAGGTCGCTCGGGAAGATGACGGCCTCCTGGCATTCGGGTCAACCGGTCACGACACGCCTTGGCATTCGGGTCCAGCGAGCGCCGACACGCCTTGGCATTCGGGTCCAGTCGGCAGTCCGGAGGTCAGGGGCCGAAGACCTGGGCGGTGTAGGGGTTGGCGAACGAGCGGGCGGGGTCGAGGCGGTCGCGGACGGCGAGGAAGTCGTCGTACCGGGGGTAGCGGGCGCGGAGCTGGTCGGGGCCGAGGGTGTGCAGCTTGCCCCAGTGCGGCCGGCCGCCGACGGACAACGCGATCTGCTCGAAGGCGTCGAAGTACCGGCGGTGTTCCAGCCGGTGGTACTGGTGCACCGCGACATACGCGGTGTCCCGGCCATACGCCGTGGACAGCCAGATGTCGTCCGCGGCCGCGACCCGCACCTCGATCGGGAACGGCAGGTGCTCGCCGCTGCGCGAGATCCAGGACCGCAGCTCACGGATCACACCGACGACCTGCTCCCGCGGCACGGCGTACTCGCTCTCCCGGAACACCACGTCGCGCTGCGAGCAGAACACCTTGTACGACGCGTCGGTGTACTCGCGTGCGGACAGCGCCCGGGCGGCGATCCGGTTCACCCGCAGAGCCAGTGACGGGCGCCACGCGGTGACGCGGTTCGTGAGCCCGAAGACGCGGTTCGACAGCAGCTCGTCGTCCACCCAGCCGCGGACCGCGGGCGCCGGGCTGGCCGGGGTCCCGTCCGGTACCCGGTTGTTCCGCTTGGTCAGCGCCACCTCGGTGTGCGGGAACCAGTGGAACTCGAAGTGGTCGTTGCCCTCGGCAAGCTCGTCGAACCCGTCCAGGGTGTCGTCCATCGGAATCGGACCCTCCTGCGCGCGAAGCAGGAACGCCGGTACGCACTGCAGGGTCACCGAGGCCAGTACGCCGAGTGCGCCGACCGAGATCCGGGCCGCGTCGAACACGTCCGCGTTCTCGTCCGCCGAGCAGCTCAGTACCGAGCCGTCCGCGGTCACCAGGTCCAGCCCGGCCACCTGGGTGGCGAGACCACCGAGCCGTGCGCCGGTGCCGTGCGTCCCGGTGGAGATCGCACCGGCGAGGGTCTGCTTGTCGATGTCGCCCAGGTTCGCCATCGCGAGATCGGCGGCGGCCAGGCCCAGGCTCAGCTTCGCCAGGCCGATGCCGGCGCCGACCGTGACCCGGCCGGAGGCGGCGTCCAGCGCCGTGATCGAGGCGAGCCCGTCGAGCCGTACCGCGACCTGCTCGGCGACCGCGGCACCGGTGAACGAGTGCCCGGCGCCGACGGCCTTCAGCCGCCTCCCCTGCTCGGTGGCCGCCTTCACCGCGGCCGCCAGCTCATCCACCGACCGCGGCGTCAGCACCCGCTCCGGCGCGGCGGACTCGGTCCCGGCCCAGTTCCGCCAGCTCATCCGAACGCCTTCCCCTCGCCCCGGTACGTCGGCACGGCGCGGACCGTCTCGTCCCCCCGCTCACCGTCGACCAGGTGCAGCAGATCGAACCGCTCGCACAGCTCGCCGGCCTTGGCGTACCGCATCCAGACCCGGTCGCCGACCCGGAGCCGGTCCGCGGCCGCCCCGCGCAGCGGTGTCTGCACCTCGCCGGCACCTTCGGGACCGAGCAGCTTGAGCCCGGCCGGGTACGCCACGCTCGGCAGCCGCGACCGCTTCGCCGGACCGGACGCGACGAACCCGCCGCCGAACACGGTGGCGATCCGCCGCGCGGGGCGTCGTACCACCGGGACCGCGTACGCCACCGCGGGCTCGGGCCGGAACGCGTCGTACCGGTCGAACAGCGTCGGGCCGAACAGCCCGGAGCCGGCGGTCACCTCGGTGACGGTGGGGTCGGCGCTGCTCAGCTCGAGGCTGCCGGTGCCGCCGCTGTTCACCAGCGTGATCGGCGCGATCTGCTTGACCGCGTCGGCGACCGCGCCACGCCGGTCGGCGAGCTCGGCCGCGGACCGCCGCTTCACCCAGCGCACCGCTGGTGAGGTGTCCGGCAGTCCGGCGATCTGCGCCTCGTAGAACATCAGCCCGACCAGCTCGAACGCCGGGTCCGCGGCCACCGTCCGTGCCAGCGCCACCGCCTGTTCCGGGGTGCGCAGCGGCGAGCGTCGTACGCCCAGGTGCTGGCCGAACAGCCGCAGCGAAGCGTCCACATCCAGGCAGACCTGCAACCGGGCGCCGGTCGCGCGCGCAAGGTCGAGCTGGGCCGGGTCGTCGACCATCAGCGTGATCCGCCCCGCGAGGTCCGGGTCGGCGGCCAGCTCGCGCAATGCCGCGCGGTGCACGGTCGGGTAACCCATCAGCACGTCCTCGACCCCGTGGCGTACCAGCCAGATCGCCTCCGGCAGCGCATAGCTCATCACGCCGTGGAAGCCCTCGATCGCCAGCGCCTCGTCCAGCAGCGCGCGGCAGCGGACAGACTTGGCGGCGACCCGGACCGGCGTACCGCCCGCGCGACGGACGAGGTCGGCCGCGTTCCGCCGGAACGCGGCCAGGTCCACTGCCGCGTACGGCGGTTCCAGCCCTGCGGTCAGCTCGCCGAGCCGCACGAAGTCAGCCACGAGCCGAGTGTAGAACGATGGTTTACTGAAAGGTAGTGCAGCTTTTCAGTCGTCGTCGTCCTCGAGCCCGACCAGCCATGCCTTGGCGTCGCGGACGTCGTCGGTCTCGAAGACCTTGACCTTGCCGGGCATCAGCCAGCCGAACGCCTTCACGCTGTGCTCCAGCCAGTCGGCGTCCGACACGATCGCGATTCTCTTCCACCCCTTGAGGTGACCCGCCCAGAGTTTCGTGTCGGCCCAGACGGCGCCCGGCGCATAGGACTCGTAGTCCTCGCCGAGCACATAGAGCAGCCGGACATCGCCGCGCTCGAGCGCCGCGCCGACCGCGGGGACGAGCACGTCGCGATAGTCGTCCTCGGTCACCTTCCCGACGGCCTCCAGGCCGATCGTCCCGGGTGGCATGTTGTCGATGACCTTGATCAACTCGTCCCTCCTCGGATAGAAGCCGCCGTCATTGCGCTCTGACGACAGCGACCGGACAGGCGGACTGATGCAGGACCGAGCGGCTCACCGAACCGAGAAAGAACTCGCGCATCGTGCCGACGCCCCGGGCGCCGACCACGACGAGGCCCGAGACGCGGGAGATGTCCTCGAGTGCGAGCGCGGGCGCGGCGATCGGTGCCTCGGCCTCGACGACCAGGTCTGGCCAGGTAGCGCGGGCCCTCGCCGCGGCGCTGTCCGCGGCGACACGGGCCGCCTCTGAGAGCGCATCGGACATCTCGACCCAGTCGTCCGCCGGTACGGTCTGCCATGTCTCGTCCGCCCAGGCCGCCTGTGGCATCACCCACGCGCACACCACCCGGAGCGGTACCTTTCGCTGTGCGGCCGCCGCGGCGGCGAACAGCAGGGCCGGTTCCGACTCGGACGTGCCGTCCACGCCGACCGCCACCTGGCGGCCCTCGGCTTCCTCCACGGCACCGCGGACGACGACCACGGGGCACTGCGCATGCTCGGCCACCGCCATCGACACCGAGCCGAGCAGTGCCGAGGTCAACGTCCCGTGCCCTCGGTGCCCGACCACGACCATGCTCGCCTGTGAGGACGCCTCGAGCAGCGCCGCCGCTGCTCGGTCGGCGACCACCGCGGAGTCGATGTCCGACTCGGGCAGCCGCCGGGCGGCGATCTCCCGGGCCTGTTTCGAGCGTTCGTCCGCGCGCGTCCCGAGGGTCCGCGGCATCAGCGGCATCGACGTGGATCCCGCCGACGAGGGCATACCCGGATGGTGGGTGGCGGTGATGATCCGCAGGCGTTCACCGCGGCGGGCGGCCTCGGCCGCGGCCCATTCCACCGCGGTGGTCGCGGTGCTCGACCCGTCGAAACCGACGGTCACCGGTAAGGATGGCGTCACCTGGTCCCGCCTTTCGCCAAGACTCCGACCGCAGAGGCTCCATTCTGATCGCCCGGCCCGCCCGGCGGCCTCATCCCGGCCGGATGGTCAGCGGTTGATGGTGGCTGCCAGCCGCGGGGCGGTCGAACGGGTCCAGGGGACGTCGCCTGCCGGGTCGGTGGTCGAGCTGGCCAGCAGGGCGACGGTGGCCCCGCGGACGGCGGAGACCTCGGTGAAGGACTCCGCGCCGGTGTACTTGCGGACCGCCGAGGCGGCCTCCGCGGTGCGCCACAGCGGCTGCACGCTGAGGCCCTGCGCGGCGCCGGACGCTCCGCAGGCGGCCATCCGGACCTGGTAGCCGGAGAAGTACGATGCGGCCTGCCCGGCGGAGCCGAACCGCAGCACCAGCACCTGGGCGGGTCCGCCACGCGGGTTGCGGTAGCTGCCCTGCAGCGCGTACCGCGGTACCGGCAGCGCGGTGTCAGGCAGCGGTCTCGCGCAACCGATCGGGAGCGCCTCGTACGCCGCCTGGTGTGGGTCGCGGCGCCGGGTCCAGGTGCCGTTGCCGAGGAAGCCGGCCTCGGCGCCACCCGGGTCGGCGTACACCTTCCAGCCCCGGCCGAGCACCGCCGGCGCGGGCACGTTCTTGCTGCCGAGGGGTCCGGCCGACGCGGGCGGTGGTGCGGTCGCCGGCTCCGGGGTCTCGGGCGGCTGCCCGGCGTCGGTCGGGGTGACCGGCCCGGCGGACGCGGCAGCCGTGGACGGATCCGCGGTCACCGACGGCGAGGCGGCGGGCGGGTCGTCCGCACACCCGGCGAACGTGGTCAGTGCCAGTGCGACGCCGGCCGCGAGCGCGAGCCTCACCGCGGCTGGAAGTGCTGGTAGTCCGGGTTCCGCCACGTCGCACCCCACAGGTAGCCGCGGCCGTTCAGCGCCCGCGTCGGCGTGCTGCCGCTGAACAGCATGCCGGTGCGGACGATCGAGCGGTCCCGGTAGGACAGACCGTTGCTCGGGTACCAGACACCGTTCACCGCCAGGTACGGGTTCTCGACGGTGTTGATGTCGATCGCGTAACCGTACGAGTGCGGGGACAGCGCGTACGGGTTGCCGGTCACCGTGCGGCAGTTGAACGCCGAGGTGTTGTCGGCCTCCATCGAGCGGATGTCGCTACCGCCGTACACGTCGACCCGGTGCATGCCGCGGACGATGAACCGGTTGATGATCGAGGCGTTCCAGACCGCGATCTGGTCCTGCACCGCGTTATCGCGCAGGATCAGCTCACCGCGGTGCAGCCGCTTGTCGAAACCCCAGTGGGTGAGTGTCAGCCGGCGCAGGTTCGACGGCCCGACCGGGCAGCCGGAACGGTACGTGTGCGGGATGTCGGCGGCGGACACCGCGAACACCCTCGGCCAGAGGTAGGCCTTGACGTCGAAGGTCGCGGAGCCCGAGTACTCGATCGCGGACGACGGCGACTCGAAGGTCCGGGCCCGCACCGTCCAGCGTTTCGGGAAGTTGTCCGGCACGCGGATCCGGAACACCCCGGCGCTGTCCACGGTGCCGAGCCGCAGCCCGCGCCAGCCGGTGCCGTACCGGTACTCCAGCATCACCTGGCGGCCGGGCTCCGCGGGAGTGACCCGGCCGGTCATGGTGACGCCGGTCAGCGCGGTGTACGCCGACGCCGGCCGGTTCAGCGTGATGGTGCGGTTCTTCACCGAGATGCTGCGCAGCCCGGACTGGACCGGGTCCGTCGGCTTCGCGCCGAGCACCGCCTTCACCGTCCAGGTGGCGGGCGACGGCGGCCGCACGGTGACCGCGAACTCGCCCTGGTTCGCCTTGACGTAGCCGATCCGCGTCCAGCCGGTGGAGATCAGCCGCCACAGCGACACCGACCAGGACGCCTGGTTGCTGAGCCGGCCGGACAGCCGGACCGGCCGGTCCTCCCACTGGGACTGCGGGCTCGGCGCGTCCAGCGTGAGGACGACGGCAGCCGCGCTGGTCCGCGGCGGCACCGAGGACACCGGCGGCACGGTCGGCGAGACGGTCGGGGTCGGGGTCGTGGTCGGCGTCGTGGTCGGGGTCGTGGTCGGGGTCACGCTCGGCGTCGGGTCCGAGGGCGACTCGGTCGGTGAGCCGGTCGGCGAGATGCCGGCCGGCGATGGCGGGGTCTCCGAAGGACTCCCGGGCGGGGCCGCGGCCGAGGTGGTCGTGGTCGCGAGTGCCACCACGGTGGTCAGTGTGCCGATCATCGCGCGGATCACGCAGCCGGTTCCTCTCCCCTGGCGGAGCATCCTCGCTCCGATCGTCTCAGCCGTCTACAACCCAAGACGCCGTTAGCCTCGATGAAGTTGCGCGAGCCGGGAAACTGCCGCGTCGATACGTTCGTCACTCGCAGTGAGCGCGACCCGGATGTGCCGGGCCCCTTCCGATCCGTAGAAGGTCCCCGGCGCGACCACGATGCCGTCGTCGGCGAGCGCCCCGACCGAACCGTACGCGTCGTATGACGGGTGTGTGGCCCACAGGTACAGCGAACCCTCCGAATGCTCGATCCGCCAGCCCGCCTGCTCCAGCGCGGGGCGCAGCACGTCGCGGCGACGGGCGTACCGGGCCCGCTGCTCGTCGACGTGCGTGTCGTCTGCGTACGCCGCGGCCATCGCGGCCTGCATCGGGGTCGGCACCATCAGCCCGGCATGCCGGCGTACCGCGAGCAGCTCGCCGACCACCCGGGCGTCGCCGCTCACGAACCCGGTCCGGTAGCCGGCCATGTTGGACCGCTTGGACAGCGAGTGCACCGCGAGCAGGTTGTCGAAGCTGCCGCCGCAGACGTCCGGATGCAGCACCGACACCGGTGCTGTGTCCCAGCCGAACTCGACGTAGCACTCGTCGCTGACCAGCAGCACGTCCCCGGCCCGCGCCCACTCGACCACCGCCCGGAGCTCGTCGGCGCCGAGCGTCTGGCCGCTGGGGTTGCGCGGCGAGTTCAGGTAAGCGATCCGCACCGCCGACGCGTCGTACGACGCCACGTCGTCGCAGGGCACCGTCGTCGCCCGGGCCAGCGCGGCGCCGGCCTCGTAGGTCGGGTACGCGAGCTCCGGGATCAGCACCGTGTCGCCACGCCCGACGCCGAGCAGCGTCGGAAGGAGCATGATCAGCTCCTTGCTGCCGATCACCGGCAGCACCTGGGTCCGCGGATCGACCCCGGTCACGCCGAGCCGCCGGGCCATCCAGCCCGCGGCCGCCTCCCGCATCTGCGTGGTTCCGATCGTGGTCGGGTACGCCGGGGCGTCCGAGCCGGCCGCCAGCGCGTCGCGGATCAGCGCCGGGACCGGGTCGGCGGGACTGCCGATCGACAGGTCCACGATGCCGTCCGGGTGGCCGGCCGCCTTCTCCTTGTACGGCGCGAGCTTGTCCCAGGGGAAGTCCGGCAGCGTGGCCGAGATCGGGGCGTGGATCACCCGGCCATTCTGTCCTGCTCGTGATCGGCGGCTGCGGGCCGGGCCAGGTAGTCGGTCACCTCGGCGACCAGCACCGGGTGCCAGAGCACCTGCCGGTGGCCGAGCCCGTCGGTGCTGCGCAGGACGGCGTCCGGCCAGCCCTCGGTGATCGTCACCGAGCCGGAGTGCGGGGTCTCCTGGTCGTCCCGGTCGTGGATCGCGAGCAGCGGCGGCAGCGTGCCCTCGGTGGCGAGCAGGTCAGCGCCGATCCCGCTGACGTCGAAGTGCTGGATCGGTACGCCGATCCGCCGGACGAACCGCTCGAGCAGCCGGCGCCGGATCCGCGGGCCGAAGCCGAGCATCCGGGCGAACACGTCGACGCTGTCGTCGAAGCTGTTCGCGGCGGCGACGAAGACCAGCCGGCCGGGCTCGAACCCCTCGCGCATCGCGTGCGCCGTCGCCGCCGCGCCGATCGAGTGCGCCACCACCGCGTGGGCCGGGCCGAACCGGCGTACGACGGTGTGCAGCACGTCGGCCATCTCCAGCAGGGTGGTACTGCGCGGACCGTGCCGGCCGGGATCGGACACGCCGTGGCTGAGCGCGTCGTACGTGATGACCCGGAATCCGGCGCCGACCAGCGGTGGCACATACGCCGCGAGCTGCAGGCCCCAGCCGCCCCAGCCGTGCACCAGGTACACCGGCGGGCCGCTGCCCCAGGCAAAGCCGCGCACGTCGTGTCCCTCGTGGTCCACGACGAACGACTCCCCCGGCGGCAGGTCGACCCGGGCGCGCCGGGCCCGGGCCGGGACCGCGGGCAGGGTGAACCAGAGCCGCTCGGCCCAGCGCGCACCGAGTGGGGGCGCGACCCGCTCCAGGACGCCGAACGCGGTCTGGACCGCACGCTGCCGCCTCGCAAAACTAGTGCGAACGGTCGTGCTTTTCTGTGACGACATCGGTACTCCTCGGACGCAGGGATGGTAGGTCAGACGGGCTGCCGAACGCGGACGGACCGCAGCAGCGACTCGAAGGCGGTACGGGCGCGCTGCTCGGCATCCGGAGCGCGCATCAGCCGGCTGGCGTGGTGGTGCGCGAGCATGATGCCGTGCACCTGGTAGGCGAACTGGGCCGGCTCCACAGACTCGTCGAACTGCCCTTCGGTCACCCCGCCGGCGAACATGATGGCGACGGCCTCGAGCCAGTCGCGCTCGTGCCGGACGAGATTGTCCCGCAGCGGCGAGTCGGGCTCGTCGTCCAGCTCGGTTGCCAGGCTGGTGAAGATGCAGCCGCCCGGGAGTACGCCCTCGGTGGCGCCGTCCCAGATCAGCTTGCGCTCGAACAGCTCGCGCAGCCGCGGCTCGCCCCGCGGCGCCTTGAACGCCGGTCGCATCACCATGTCCACGAACAGCGCGGCGGCGTGGTCGAGGACATCGAGCTGAAGCTGCTCCTTGGACTTGAAGTGCGCGAACAGCCCGCTCTTGGACATCCCGGTGGCATCGGCCAGCGAGCCGATCGTGAGACCACGCATGCCGACGGCGCTGGCCATCCGCATGGCCTCGTCCAGCACCGCCGACCGGGTCTCCTCACCCTTGCCCATGGCAAAATAAAAGCACGACCGTTCGGTCTTCGCAAGGGCTTTCAGAGGTAGAGGCCGGTGGCACCGTCCTCGAGGCGCTCGGAGGCGACCGCGTGCAGGTCCCGCTCGCGCAGCAGGACATAGTCGTCACCGCGGACCTCGACCTCGGCGCGGTCCTCCGGGTCGAACAGCACCCGGTCGTTCACCTCGACGCTGCGCACGTTCGCCCCGGTCGCCACCACCTTCGCCCAGGCCAGCCGCTTGCCCATCTGTGCGGTGGCCGGGATCAGGATGCCGGCCGACGACTTGCGCTCGCCGACCTCCGGGTCGAGCGCGACGAGCACCCGGTCGTGCAGCATCCGGATCGGCAGCTTGTCCTCGATCGGCCGCCGCTTCTTGCCCGGGGAGGAAGAGCTCACCGCCGGTTCACCAGCCGGCGGACGAGCAGCAGCAGCACCAGTACGCCGGCGATCGCTCCGGCGACAGAGCCGACCTTCTGTGCGCGCAGACTGCCGTTCTCGTCGAAGATCTGCGACCTGACCCGCTCGACCTGCCTCTTCGCGATGTTGCGCGGGTGCGCCTTGTCGACCAGCTCGTCGACCGTGGACGCCAGCCGGGCGCGGGTCGCCGCGATCTCGGCCTCGATCTCCTCGGGAGTGAGCGCCTCCGTCGGCTTGGTGGTCGACACCTCTGCCTCCTCGTTCACGGTCTTCCCCTCAGTCTTGCAGGTCGACGACGACCTTGATGTCGGCCGGGGGCGACCGGTACTCCCGTCATCGCCCGCATGCGACCACTCCATCGCGGTGCGGCACACTGTGCAAGTCGACCCACACGCGCGCACCGAAAGGGTTCTGCCATGGCCGCACGCCTGTCCGCCGGGGACAAAGCTCCCGAGTTCACCCTGTCCGACGCCGACGGCAACAAGGTGTCGCTGGCGGACCTACGCGGCCAGTCCGTGATCGTGTACTTCTACCCGGCCGCGATGACCCCGGGCTGTACGACGCAGGCGTGCGACTTCCGCGACTCGCTCGACAGCCTGGCCGCGTCCGGTTACGCCGTGCTCGGCATCTCGCCGGACAAGCCGGAGAAGCTGGCCAAGTTCCGCGACCGCGATGGGGTGACGTTCCCGCTGCTGAGCGACCCGGACCGGGAGGTGCTGACCGCGTACGGCGCCTACGGCGAGAAGACCATGTACGGGAAGAAGGTCACCGGCGTGATCCGGTCCACCTTCGTCGTCGACCCGGACGGCGCGGTCAAGCTCGCGCAGTACAACGTCAAGGCGACCGGGCACGTCGCCAAGCTGCGTCGCGACCTCGGGATCTGAGGACTCTGCGTTGCTACACCGTTACCGGGCTCACCTGTCGGGATTCCAGTACCGATTTCGGTGTGATTTAGGTCACATTGTGAGTGAAGCGTACTCACACCTGGTCCGCTGAGCAATCACCCACGGTGAGAATCTGAGCCATTTTCGACCTTAGAAGTCCCATATCGGCCACGGGGTGTTCGCTGCGCCACATTCTTGCCATCGCATCCGCTGGACGCGAACCTTATGCCTGGCCATGCCTTCCCGGGTAATCTGCGCGCGGCAGCCCGCCTGGGAGGAGACAAGCCGCCGATATGGGACGACATTCAGCCGCGGTCACATCGCGTAGCCATCGAGCGTTGATCATGACGCTCTCGGGCCTCGCTGTGCTCGCGATCGGTGGCGCCTTCGCGGTCAGCTCGTTCGGTGACGGCGGAGGCGGTGCCGACGACCTCGGCGCGATCGAGTGCGACGAGCCGATCACTGTCACGGTCGCGGTCGCGCCGGAGCTGCAGCCGCAGGTCGAGTCCGCCGCGAAGACGTTGCACAGCCGGGACGACGGCGGGGCCTGCGCCAACTTCAAGGTGAACAGCACGACGCCGGCAGAGGTCGCGTCCGCGGTGTCCACGGGCGATACCGGACGGCCCGACCTGTGGGTCCCGGACTCCTCACTGTGGATGGCGCGCGCCGACGACGGCGAGTCGGCGCCGGCTGTCGCCGTACCGTCGCTGGCCACCAGCCCGCTGGTCCTGGTCGGCCCCGACAAGGCGCTGGCCAGCACCAGCAGCTGGCTGGGCGTCTTCACCAGCGCCGAGCCCGCGCTGCTCGACCCGCTCGGCACAGCGACCGGCACCGGCACTCTGCTCGCGATCCAGTCGGAGCGGGCCAAGACCGGCATGTCGGACGCCCAGATCGGCCAGGTCCTGGTCCCGCTGGCGCAGAAGTACGGCTCGATGCCCAAGCCGTACACCGACGTGGACGGCCTGTTCACCAAGGCCGCCCTCGCCGACAGCCGCACCGTCGTACCGGCGACCGAGCAGGCGTTCGTCGCGTTCCAGCAGAAGCGGCCGGACTCCGGACTGCGCGCGGTCGTTCCCGGCACCGGCACTCTGGTGTTCGACTACCCGATGCTGGTCACCGCCAAGGAGAACGGCCAGAAGGTCACCGAGGCCGGCAAGCGGCTGGCGCAGGAGCTGCGGTCCGACGCCTCCGCCCGCGCACTCGACGCGGCCGGGTTCCGGGCCGCGACCGGCGAGCCGCTCAGCGGCGGCCGCGGTGTCGGCAACCTGGCGCTGCTGCCGAAGCCGGCTGCCGACGTCGCCCAGAAGACGTTGCGGCAGTGGGCGACGCTCGCGCTGTCCTCGCACTCGCTCGCGGTGATCGACGCGTCGTCGTCGATGCTGACCAAGGTCGGCGACAAGACCTGGATGGACCTCACCGCGGAGGCGGCGCAGGCCGGACTCGCGCTGTTCCCGAACAACTCCCAGCTCGGGCTGTGGGCGATCTCCACCAAGCTCAGCGGCGACAACCGCGACTGGGCCCCACTCTTGCCGATCCGCCGCCTGGACGCGAAGGTGGGCAGCGGCGACCAGCGCCAGGAGATGCTCAAGGCGCTGAGCGGCCTGAAGGGCCAGGTCGGCGGCCCGACCGGCCTGTACAGCGCGGCGATCGCGGCGTACCGGACCGTGCAGGACAGCTACGACCCCCGGTCGGTCAACGCGGTGATGATCTTCACCGACGGGTACAGCACCGACACCGGCGACCTGAGCCTGGACGACACCCTCACCACGCTGCAGCGGCTGCGCGACCCGGCCCGGCCGGTCCGGCTGATCGCGATCGGGATGGGCCCGAACGTCGACGCGCCGGCACTGGAGAAGATCGCCCGGACCACCGGCGGCAGCAGCTACGTGGCCCGCGACCCGGCCGACATCAAGAAGGTCTTCATCGACGCCCTGCAGAACCGCTGACCAGCGGCCCTAGGATTGGTGTTCGCAGGCCAGAGTGGTGGAACGGCAGACACGCCGGCTTTAGGTGCCGGTGCCTTCGGGTGTGAGGGTTCGAGTCCCTCCTCTGGCACCGCTGACATCCGCGCTACGGGTGCGGAGTCCGCGCCATGTCCTCGGACGCCATTGCGTCGAGCGAAGACAGGTAGGCCGTGCCGCGGGGGCTCAGGCGGTAGCCGATCTTGAGGCTGTAGGTGAGGCCGAGGTTCTTCAGCTTGCGGACATCGATCTTGAACGGCTTGGTCTCCCGGCCCAGCTGCTCGGCCAGGTCCGGCGCGCGTCGCTCGGGCTGTGCCGCGATGATCCGCAGCGTGGCCTCCGTCCACGCCCCGTGCGATGCGGCCGCGTCATACCGGTCGAGCCGGCGCCGGATCTCGGCCAGGTCGTCCGGGCCGAGGTCGTCGTCCGCGGCGAGCAGCTCGCGGGCGTCCGGGTCGGTGGCCAGGTGGAACCTGATCCGGTAGAGCGGGTACGACGCGTCGCCGCGGTCGTCCGCACGGACCGCGTCGGCGTTCGCCCGGCCCGCGGCCCGGGCGTCCTTGTCGGTGATCCGCGACGGCGCCACCCGATCGACGGCATCGACGCGGACCCGGCCGGCGTTGGTGCGGTAGTCCCGGCCGGCGACCACCCGCGGCCGTTCCCAGCGCCGGAACGCGACCGTGATCTCGCCGTTCGCGACGGCCCTGAAGTCCTTCCCCGCGAACCGCATCCCTCTCCCCTCAGGTGTGTGCGCGGATCGCCAAGGATCGGGCCCGATCCTTGGCGATCCGCGCACACACTGCCGTCATGCCAGGGTCTCGGCGACCAGCGGGGCGATGGCGCGCAGCGCCTTGCCGCGGTGGCTGAGCTTGTCCTTCTCCTCCGGAGGCAGCTCGGCCGACGTCACGTCGTACCCGGCCGGGACGAACAGCGGGTCGTACCCGAAGCCGCCGTCGCCGCGCAGCTCCCGGATCACCACGCCAGGCATGTCACCGGACACCACGTCCTCCGTGCCGTCCGGCCGGCAGAACGCGACCGCGGCGATGAACGCCGCACCCCGCCGCTCGTCCGGTACGTCGTTCAGCTGGGCGAGCAGCAACGCGTTGTTCGCCGCGTCGTCCTTGCCCGGCCCGGCCCAGCGCGCGGACAGCACGCCGGGCATCCCGTTCAGCGCATCCACGCACAGCCCGCTGTCGTCCGCGAGCGCGGGCAGCCCGGTCGCCGCCACCGCGGCCCGGGCCTTCAGCAGCGCGTTCCCCGCGAACGTCGGCTCGGTCTCGGCCGGCTCGTCGTACGACTCGACGTCGTCCAGACCGAGCACCTCGAGGTCCGTCACCTCGGGTTCGAGGATCCGGCGCAGCTCGACCAGCTTCTTCGCGTTGTGGGTCGCGAGCAGCACCTTGGTCATCGGGCGAGTGCCTCGTGCTGCAGCCGGGTCAGCTCGGCACAACCTGCGATGCCGAGATCGAGGATGCCGTCCAGCAGCTTGCGGTCGAACGGCTCCCCCTCGGCGGTGCCCTGCACCTCGACGAACCGGCCGTCCCCGGTGAGCACCATGTTCATGTCCGTCTCGGCCCGGACGTCCTCGTCGTAGTCGAGGTCGAGCAGCGCGGTCCCGTCCACGATGCCCGCGGACACCGCCGCCACCGAGCCGGTCAGCGGCTCACCCTTGAGCGCCTTGCGGTCGCGCAGGTACGAGACCGCGTCCGCCAGGGCCACGTAAGCGCCGGTGATCGCGGCCGTGCGGGTGCCGCCGTCGGCCTGGAGCACGTCGCAGTCCAGCAGGATCGTGTTCTCGCCGAGCGCCCTGTAGTCCACGACGGCGCGCAGCGAGCGCCCGATCAGCCGGGAGATCTCGTGCGTCCGGCCGCCGATCCGGCCCTTCACCGACTCGCGGTCCGAGCGGGTGTTGGTTGACCGCGGCAACATCGCGTACTCGGCCGAGACCCAGCCCAGGCCGGAGCCCTTCCGCCACCGCGGTACCCCCTCGGTGACGCTCGCGGCGCACAGCACCCGGGTCTTGCCGAACTCGATCAGCACCGACCCCTCGGCGTGCTCGAGCCAGCGCCGGGTGATCGTCACCGGGCGGAGCTGGTCGGGGGCGCGGCCGTCGCCGCGGCGGGTCTGGTCAGGCGTCTGGTCATTCACACCCGCACACTACCGAGGCCGGATCCGCCGCCCAGCCGTGGCCGGGCGGCGGATCCGGGTGGTCACAGGGAGCCGCGCCGCCAGGGACCGGTGATCGCGAAGGTGATGCCCGGGGTCTGCGCGTTCGCGAACAGCCAGTTCCCGTTCCTCGGCTCGAACGTCGACCCGCACCACTCCGACCCGGCATAGTTGCCGGGCGCCACGGTCTTGCCCGGTACCCCGCCGGCCGGGATCACGATCTGATTCAGCGCGAACAGGAAGATCTCACCGTCGGTGGTCAGGCCGTGCAGATACTCGGACTCGCTGCCGTCCTCGCACAGCACGATGCCGCCACGCGGGCTGACCGAGATGTTGTCCGGGTTGTTCAGCACCGACGCGTCCGGGGACGCGAACAGCACCCGCATCGTCTCGCCCGCCGGGTCGTACTCGAAGACCTGACCCTGGCCCTTCGGCCCGCCGCTCGTCGACACCACGTAGCAGCGGTCGTTGCCCCACCAGGCGCCTTCCAGCCGGCGGAACACCGCACCGCCCTTCGCGATGCCCTGCTGCACCGTCGAGGTCGTACCGGGCGCCGGGTCCGGCTGGTCGATGGTGACCCAGCTGGTCTCGTACTCGGTGCCGGTCCCGTCGGCGTACGTCGAGTAGGAGCCGCCTGCGTCGGACCCGATCACCAGCATCTGCAGCGTGCCGCCCTGGGCCAGCGCGCCGGGCTTGCTCGGCAGGTAGCGGTAGAGCCCGGACGGGGTGGCGTCCTCGGTGAGGTAGACGATGCCGGTGCCCGGGTCGACCGCGATCGCCTCGTGTGCGAACCGGCCCATCGCCTTGATCGGCGCCGGGTCGCCGTACCCGTCGTACGGCACCTCGAACACGTACCCGTGCCGGACGCCGTTCGCCGCCACGGCGGTGGTCTCCTCGCAGCTGAGCCAGCTGCCCCACGGCGTCGGGCCGCCCGCGCAGTTGTTGTTGGTCCCGGCCAGGCTGGCCCGGGACTCGAGGAACTCGCCGGCGTCCGGGTCGAACACCAGTGTGCTGGTGCCGCCGCCGAGCAGCGGGTTGTACGACGGGCTGGCGAACGCACCGCTCGCCGACGACACCTCGTGGTTGCGCACCAGCGCGACCTTGCCGTCCGGGCGCCGGAACGCCGCCATCCCGTCGTGCGCCCGCGGCGTCGCGATCCCGTCGGCCATCCGGTCACCGGTCCAGCCGTAGGTGAGGTACTCGAACCCGCGGGGCAGCGCGATCAGCTCCAGGCCGGTGGTGTGGTCCTTGGCCGGGTACAGCGGACCGTAGTCGGGGCTCGAGGGCCGCTTCGACATCGGCGCCGCTCCCGCCGTACGGGCGCCGAGGGCCTCCAGCGGCCCCAGGGCGGCGAGGGCGGCGGCCGTCAGCACGCCGCGGTTGAGGAACTGCCTGCGGCCGAGGCCGCCTGCTGTGTCGGACACCTGGTTCTCCTTGGGTAGGGCGGTTGATGTTTCCCCGAGTCCTGTCAGGCCGCGGACGGCTCCCGTTTGCGCAACGACGTGCGCGCCTCGCTGACCGCCATCCGGGCCGCCCAGGGCGCCAGGTCGCGGGCCCGGCGGCCGACCCAGGGCGCGCCCTCGCGGAGCATCCAGACCGCGTCGCCCCACGGCGTCGGCGGGCTCTGCGCGTCGCACTCCAGCGATGGCGGCTCGGCGATCGGGAACCCGCATCCGGCCAGCCGGTCGGCGAACACCCGGGCCAGCATGCGGTGCCCGCGCTCGCCGGGATGCAGCCGGTCGATGGACCAGAACTGCCGGCTGTACACCTCCGGGCAGTCCGCCAGGTCGACCCGGATCCCGCCGTACGTCGCGTACAGGTCGTCGTACGCCGCGTTCACCAGCTCGAGCCGGCGCCACAGCGGCCGGCGCAGCCAGGCCGGCAGCCCGAAGACGAGCCCGTGGTCGTGGAACCGCACCGTCAGCAGCAACGCCCCGCGCCGGGTCAGCTCGGCGGCGCACTCGTGCAGGCAGTCGCGGACCTGCAGCGGGTCGAAGGTGGACCGCATGGTGTCGTTCACCCCGACGATCAGCGAGGCCAGGTCGACCCGGTCGCCGCCGCTCGACGGCAGCTGGCCGGCGGCCACCTGCGGCGCGGTCGCGCCCGAGCTGGCGAGGTTGGTGAACGTCACGGTCTGCGAGCTGTTCAGGGCCTCGGCCAGCAGTGCGGCCCAGCCGCGCCAGCCCTGCCCGGGAAGGGCCCCGGCGCCGGTCCTGGACACCTCCTTGCCACCCAGCGGGTCGCCGACGCCCACGGTGGTCGAGTCACCCAGCGCCACGAAGTGCAGGCTCACGTTCCCTCACGGTGGCGTGGATCGACGGGCACGTGGTGATGATGAGATGACGGGCCGGGCAACGCTCGGCCAACAACGACACGCAGGGGCTGGTACGCGGTGAGCAGCGGTGAGCTGAGGTTCGGAGTCGTCGGGCTGGGGAACCGGAGCGCGATCGCGCGGTACGCGGACGCCCCGTCGCAGGACACGCGGGTGGTCGCGGTCTGCGACCCGTCGGAGGCGTGCCGGGACGCGGCGCTGCGGAGCTTCCCGCACGCCACCGGGTACGCCGATCACCGCGAGCTGCTCGGCCTCGGCCTGGACGGGGTGTTCCTCACCACCCCCGACCACCTGCACGCCGGGCCGGCGATCGACTTCCTCACCGCCGGTGTCGCGGTGTTCGTGGAGAAGCCGCTCGCGATCACGCTGACCGACTGCGACCGGGTGCTGGAGACCGCGCGGAGCACCGGCACCCGGCTCTACGTCGGGCACAACATGCGGCACATGCCCGTCGTACTCACACTGCGCGAGCTGATCGCCGACGGCGCGATCGGCGAGGTCAAGGCGATCTGGTGCCGGCACTTCGTCGGGCACGGCGGCGACTTCTACTTCAAGGACTGGCACGCGGACCGGTCCAAGACCACCGGCCTGCTGCTGCAGAAAGGTGCCCACGACATCGATGTGATGCACTGGCTGGCCGGCGGGTACACCCGTCGTGCGACGGCGATGGGCGGCCTGGTGCTGTA
Organism: Kribbellaceae bacterium; assembly: GCA_035650275.1. Classification (GTDB taxonomy): domain Bacteria; phylum Actinomycetota; class Actinomycetes; order Propionibacteriales; family Kribbellaceae; genus DASRHY01. The sequence continues at coordinate 17,720 of DASRHY010000040.1, forward strand.
CGGCGGAATCGCCGACCGCCAGGACCGGTCCGACCAGCGGTTCGCCGAGTTCGTCAAGCCCGAGCAGAACTGGCCGCCGCTGGAGCAGCGCGGGCTGGCCCCGGTGATGGACGTCGAGGACCTCAGCATGGCCACCTTCGCCCTGGACAACGGGGTGTACGCGACGTACCAGCAGTGTCACTTCACACCCGACTACTGGCGGAACTACACCGTGATCGGCACCCACGGGCGGATGGAGAACTTCGGCGACACCCCGGGTGGCGTGGTCAAGGTGTGGAACGCCCGGCGGTCGGACTACCGCGACGACGCCGACCTGGTGGTCGACATCCCGGAGACTGCCGGCGGTCACGCCGGGGCGGACCCGCGGCTGGTCGCGGAGTTCGTCGGGTTCGTCCGGCACGGCGGTGCCACGCTGACCTCCCCCGTCGCAGCCCGCCAGGCCGTCGCCGCCGGCTACGCCGCCACCCAATCGCTCCGCAACGGCAACGTCCCCGTCGACATCCCCGCACTGGACGAGTCCCTGACCGCCTACTTCACCCGCGGCCAGACCCCCTAGCCCCCTGAGCGCAGCGAGTCAGATGGGGTAGGTGTGGTCGGGTTCGGCGGGGTCGACCTGGCCGGGGTAGGTGGTGCGAGCGGCGGCTGCCTGGGACGCGCGGTCGTACCAGGGCGGCACGTGGGTGACGATCAGCCGGCCGACCCCCGCGCGCGCGGCGACATCGCCGGCCTGGCTGCCGGTCAGGTGCAGGTCGGGCGGGAGCTCAGGCTCGTCCTCGCGCATCGCCGCCTCGCAGAGCAGGACGTCGGCGCCGCGGGCCAGCTCGACCAGCGCGTCGGTCGGGCCGGTGTCGCCGGAGTACACGAGCACCCGGCCGTCGTACTCGACGCGCATCGCGTACGCCGGGACCGGGTGCGCCACCAGGGTGGTCCGTACCGCGAACGGCCCGACCTGCTGCTCCGGTTTCCACTCGAGGAAGTCCATCTCACCGGACATGCCCGGGTTCTCGGGCAGGTCGTACGCTCGGGCAATCCGGGTGGCGGTGTCGGCCGGGCCGTACACCGGGATCCGGTGCGGCAGCGGGGCGATCGGCGAGTACCGCAGCGCGACGTACAGGCCGCACAGGTCTATGCAGTGGTCCGGGTGCAGGTGGGACAGCCCGACCGCACCGATCTGGTCGACGCCGATGTGCCGCTGCAGTGCCCCGAGCGCGCCGCTGCCGAGGTCCAGCACCAGGTGGAAGCCGTCGGCGCTGACCAGGTACGACGACGCGGGCGAGTCGGGCCCGGGCAGCGACCCGGAGCAGCCGATCACGGTGAGCCTCATCGGAGAAACAGTAGGGCAAGGCCCTAGCGCGGGCGGGCGACCCGGTCGGCGAGCTTGCGCGGCGCCAGCACGCAGTAGCTCTCGACGACCAGCTCCGCCACTTCGGACCAGTCGGTGTCGTCGTCCAGCAGCAGCCCGACGATGTCCGGGAACCAGCCGGGCTTGACGTACGGGTGGCCGGCCAGGGCCAGCGCGTCGAGCTCCGGTCCCGCGGCCCGGAACGTCAGCACCGTGACCGGGCCGTCGGTGCCGGCGGCCCGGGCGTACGCCGGCGGGTACCCGGCCTCGATCCGGACCACGTGCGCGAAGGTGTGCTTGCGTACCCGCCAGCGCGCCCCCACCCAGGCCTCCTCCTCGTACGCCTCCGGCAGCGCGAGGCACAGCGGCCGCAGCCGCTCGACGATCTCCAGCGGAACCTCCGCCACCGCGTCCTCCTCGACGTCCGTGCTCGTCACTACTGCTCGTCACTACTGCTCGTCACTACACTGCCCCGCATGTCAACCGTGACGCTGCGACCGGCCCGCCCGAGCGACGCGCCGGCGGTGGCGACGATCTGGTACGACGGGTGGCGCGACGGCCATCTCGGCCATGTACCCGAGCAGCTGGTCGCGATCCGGACCGAGGAGTCGTTCGGGATCCGGGCAGCGGACCGGGTCGGCGACACCACGGTCGCGGCCGTGGACGACGCCGTCGCCGGGTTCGTGATGGTGGTCGGCGACGAGGTCGAGCAGGTCTACGTCTCGAAGGACCACCGCGGGACCGGCGTTGCGGTCCAGCTGCTCGCGGAGGCGGCGCGGCAGGTCGCGGCAAACGGGCACCAGCGGGCCTGGCTCGCGGTTGCCACCGGCAACGCGCGGGCGCGCAGGTTCTACGCCCGGCAGGGCTGGGCCGACGAGGGCCCGTTCGACTACCCGGCCACCGGCGTCGACGCGCCGATCCGGGTGCCCTGCCACCGCTACACCAAACGGGTCAGCGCAGCCAGGCGAACTGGTCCACCGAGCTGAGCACCGGGCCGAGGAACCGGGAGCCGATGTCGGCGAACTCGGCCGGGACGCCGGTGGTGACGAACCGGTGCCGCGGCAGCGGCAGCGCGTCGTCGCGCAGCAGGGCGTTGCGGGTCAGCACGCCGTAGATGTCCTTGGCGGACTCCTCCGCGCTGCTCACCAGGGTGACGCCGTCGCCCATCACGTACGAGATCACGCCGGTCAGCAGCGGGTAGTGCGTGCAGCCCAGGATCAGCGTGTCCACCTCGGCCCGGACCAGCGGGTCCAGGTACTCGTGGGCGACCGCGAGCAGCTCCGGCCCGGACGTCACGCCCGCCTCGACGAACTCGACGAAGCGCGGGCAGGGCTGGGTGGTCAGCTCCACCTGCGGCGCGGCCGCGAACGCGTCGTCGTACGCCATCGAGGTCGCGGTCGCGTGCGTACAGATCACCCCGACCCGACGGTTCCGGGTGGCGGCGACCGCGCGCCGCGCCGCGGGCAGGATCACCTCGACCACGGGCACGTCGTACCGTTCCCGGGCGTCCCGCAGCATCGCGGCGCTGGCCGAGTTACAGGCGATCACCAGCGCCTTGACGCCGGACGCAACCAGGTGGTCCAGGCACTCCAGGGCGTACTCGCGGACCTCGGCGATCGGCTTCGGCCCGTACGGCTGCCGGGCAGTGTCACCGAGGTAGAGGATCGGTTCGTGCGGCAGCTGGTCCAGCACCGCGCGGGCAACGGTCAGCCCGCCGAATCCTGAGTCGAAGATCCCGATCGGTGCGTCCGCCACGGGGTGGAATCCTAGCCGCGGCATCCACAGGTCGATCGGCGAGGGTTGGCGAACAGCGCGTATGACCGTCACTCTTAACGGATGTCCGACACGAATGTGCAGGGAGCGCGGTGATCGCCGCCACCCTGGTCGCGCTGACTGCCGCCCTGGCAGTCGGACCGACACCTCGTCCTACCGCCAGCCCGTCGACCCCGCCACCGAGCCCGACGACACCCGGTGACATCGTCGCGAACGCCGACGCCGGGCTGGTCCTGTTCGTCATCGTCGCGCTCGGCGCGATCGGGTACTACGCCTCGCTCAAGCTGCACCCGTACTCGAAATGCCCGCGCTGCAAGGGCAAGGGCGTCCACCGCGGCGCGGTGTACTCGTACGGCACCCGGGCCTGTACCAAGTGCAAGGGCCGCGGGATCCAGCCCCGGCTCGGCCGACGGCTGTTCATGTCCGACAAGACGTAGACCCCCTGGACACGCACCGTGGTGCGGGCGCCGGGCCGGGCGCGCGATGGTGAGCGCATGGCGATCCGGGTCGGTACGTCAGGATGGGTGTACGCCGAGTGGCGCGGCGACTTCTACCCGGCCGACCTGGCGCAGCGGCGCTGGCTGGAGTACTACGCCCGCGAGTTCGACACGGTCGAGGTGAACAACGCGTTCTACCGGCTGCCGAAGCGGGAGACGTTCGAGCACTGGCGGGACATGCTGCCCGACGGGTTCGTCGTCGCGGTCAAGGCCAGCCGCTACCTGACCCACATCAAGCGGCTCGCCGAGCCCGCCGAGCCGGTCGCGCGACTGCTCGGCGTCGCCACCGGTCTGGGCGGCATGCTCGGCCCGATCCTGCTCCAGCTGCCGCCCACGCTGCGCCGCGACCCGGGGCGGCTGGACGGCTGCCTGGCCGAGTTCCCACGGGACATCCGGGTCGCGGTCGAGCCGCGGCACGCCTCCTGGTGGACCGACGACGTACGGCGCATCCTCGAGAAACGCGGCGCCGCCCTGGCCTGGGCCGACCGCGGCTCCCGGCCGGTGTCGCCGCTGTGGCGCACCACCGACTGGGGCTACCTGCGGCTGCACGAGGGCGCGGCCACGCCCTGGCCCTCGTACGGCAGGACCGCGCTCCGCGGCTGGGCCGACCGGCTGGCGTCGTACGACGAGGCGTACGTGTACTTCAACAACGACCAGCACGGTGCCGCGCCGCGCAACGCGGTCACATTCCGCCGCTACGTCAGCCGGTGAAGAACGGCCGCACCTCGACCATGCCGGTCCGCGCGACCGGGTGCCGGGCCGCGATGTCGAGCGCCTGCTCCAGGCTGTCGCAGTCGATGATGTCGTAGCCGGCGATCTGTTCCTGGGTCTCCGCGAAGGGTCCCGCGGTCACCAGACGCTCACCGCCGCGCATCCGGACGGTGTTCGCGTCCTTGACCGACGCCAGCTGGTTACCGTCCAGCCGGACTGCCTCGACGTCCCGCAGCCAGGCGTCGATCTCGCCCGGCTCCTCGGGCGGCTCGGTCGAGACGGCGTCTGGGTTCCCGCAGATCAGCAGCATGAACTTCACGATTCCTCCTTCATCAGGGCCTTCCTACCGCGATGACGTGCCACTGGCGCCGGTTTCGACAGGAACCGCTGATCAGCTGCCGGTCAGCTGCCGGTCAGCTTCGGCGGCAGGGAGCGTTCAGGCCCAGAGCTGGCCGTCGAGACGGTGCTCGGCGTCGTCGATGGTGCCTTCGTACGCGCCGGTGGACAGATACTTCCAGCCGCCGTCGGCGACCACGAACGCGACGTCGGCCGCGACGCCCTCGCGGACGCACCTGGCCGCCTGAGCGAGGGCCGCGTGCAGGATCGCGCCGGTGGAGATCCCGGCGAACAGGCCCTCGTTCTCGAGCAGCTCGCGCACCCGTCGCACGGCGTCCCGGGGCCCGACCGAGAACCGCGCGTCGATCAGGGCGTCGTCGTACAGCTCGGGCACGAACCCCTCGTCCAGGTTGCGCAGCCCGTAGACCAGCTCGCCGTACCGCGGCTCGGCTGCGACGATCCGCACCTCAGGCTTGTGCTCGCGGAAGAACCGGCCGACACCCATCAGCGTGCCGGTGGTGCCGAGCCCGGCGACGAAGTGCGTGATCGACGGCAGGTCGGCGAGGATCTCCCGGGCGGTGCCGTCGTAGTGGGCGAGCGCGTTCGACGGGTTGCCGTACTGGTACAGCATCACCCAGTCCGGGTGCTCCTCGGCGAGCTGCTTGGCGACCCGGACCGCCTCGTTCGACCCGCCCGCCGCGGGCGACGACACGATCTCGACCCCCCACATCCGGAGCAGCTGGCGGCGCTCCTCGGAGGTGTTCTCCGGCATCACGCAGACCAGCCGGTAGCCGCGCAGCTTCGCGGCCATCGCCAGTGAGATGCCGGTGTTGCCCGAGGTCGGCTCGAGGATCGTGCAGCCGGGCCGCAGCCGGCCGTCCTTCTCCGCGTCCTCCAGCATCCGCAACGCGGCCCGGTCCTTGATCGACCCGGTCGGGTTGCGGTCCTCGAGCTTGGCCCAGAGCCGCACCTCGGGCGACGGCGACAGCCGCGGCAGCCCGACCAGCGGCGTACCGCCGACTGAGTCCAACAGGCTGTCGAACCGCATATGGGATCAGCCTCCGGCGACGGCCGGGAGGACCACAACCACGTCGCCGTCCCTCACACCGGTCTTGAGCCCTCCGGTGAACCGGACGTCCTCGTCGTTCACGTACACGTTCACGAACCGGCGCAGATCGCCGCCGTCCACGATCCGCTCCTTGATGCCCGGGTGGCTGCCATCGACGTCATCGATCAGCTCGGCCAGCGTCGTGCCGTCCCCGCTCACCGCCTTCGCGCCGCCGGTGTACGTGCGCAGGATCGTCGGCACGCGCAGCTCGATCGCCATATCTCAATCTCTCCTTGCTCCGTCATGTGAGGGCACGACCCGGACCTCTTCCTCGGTGACGTCGCCGTCGACGATCCGGTACGACCGGAACTCCAGCGGTCCGTCGTGCGCCGGGTCGTGCGCGCCGTCTCGCGTCGAGACCAGCACGTAGTGCGCGCCGGGCTCCTGCGCCAGCGCGATGTCGGTGCGGGACGGGTACGCGTCGGTCGCGGTGTGCGAGTGGTAGATCACCACCGGTTCCTCGTCCCGCTCGTCCATCTCCTTGTACAGCTTGAGCAGGTCGGTCGAGTCGAACTCGTAGAACGTCGGCGACATCGCCGCGTTCAGCATCGGCACGAACCGCTCGGGCCGGTCCGACCCGGCCGGCCCCGCGACCACCCCACACGCCTCGTCCGGGTGGTCCCGCCGGGCGTGCGCGACGATCGCGTCGTAGGTCGCGGAGTCGATGGTCAGCACACTGCCAACGGTACGGTCCTGTCGCAGGGCACCCGACCAGACCAGGGGGTGGTCCGCATTCTGGACGACTCACACCCTCCCGGCGGTCATAGCTCCGCGGAGCGGAGATCAGTGGATGTTGTGGAGCAGGGCGGACTGGAGGTAGCCGAGCCAGTCGTACAGGTCGTAGGTGATCCGGCGCGGGTCGTCCTCGGACAGCTTCTCCCACACCTCGTAGTCGTCCTGCTCGACGCCGAGCCTGGTACCGAGTGCCAGCCGCAGGTCGTTGATCGCGCGCAGCCAGGCGAGCTGGTCGTCCGGCGAGATCTCGATGCCCTCGGCAACCGCCTCGCGGTCCTCGATCGCGTCCAGCACCAGCTTGGCGTCGCCGGCCTTGCCGTCCCGCAGCCCGCGTTCGGTGAACCGGCGGAACTCGGCCGCGGCGCTGTCGTCACCTGAGTACGCGTCCGGCAGCAGCCGCTGCAGCACCGCGTCCTCCGGTGGCGCTGTCGGCCCGTCGAAGCCTTCCAGGTCCTGCAGCCCCGCCAGCGGGTCGTCGCCCGGCGGCTGCGGGCGCGGCGGCATCCCGTCGTACAGCAGCTCGACCAGGTTGCGCAGCATCCCGGCCAGGATCTCGGCCTCGTGCGGCTGGAAGCTGACGATCACGGCCTGCTTGCGGCGACGGAATCTCGTCACGACTTCTCGCAGGTCGCCCACAGGCCGTACGAGTGCATCGCCTCGACGTCCCGCTCCATCGCCTCACGGCTGCCGTTCGACACCGCGGACTTGCCGTCCTTGTGGACCTGCCACATCAGTTTCTCCGCCTTCGCCTTCGAGTAGCCGAAGTAGGTCTGGAAGACGTAGGTGACGTAGTCCATCAGGTTCACCGGGTCGTTCCACACAATCGTGACCCACGGCAGCTCGGCCTCGACGGCCTCATCGGCCTCCGGGCTCTCCAGCTCACTCGGTGCGGTGGTCACCGCCCCATTCTCTCCACCACCCACGCCGACCTTGCAAGGCGGTGTCGCGTCGGCGGCGCAATAGGCTTCGCTCGTGGCACAAAACGGGAGATCGACCGCGCTGCTGACCGACCACTACGAGCTGACCATGCTGCAGGCGAGCCTGGCCGACGGTACGGCGCGGCGGCGGTCCGTGTTCGAGCTGTTCGCGCGGCGGCTGCCGTCCGGCCGCCGGTACGGCGTGGTGGCGGGCGCGAACCGGGTACTGGAGGCGCTGGCCGCGTACCGGTTCGACGACGACGTGATCGGGTTCCTCGCGGACAACGGCGTGGTGGACAAGGCGACCTGCGACTGGCTCGCGGACTACCGGTTCAGCGGGGACGTCTGGGGATACGCCGACGGCGAGATCTACTTCCCGGGCTCGCCGGTGCTGGTGGTCGAGTCCAGCTTCGCCGAGGCCGTCGTACTGGAGACCGTGCTGCTGTCGATCCTGAACCACGACTCCGCGGTCGCCTCGGCCGCGTCCCGGATGACCTGGTGGGCCGGCGGCCGGCCGTGCATCGAGATGGGCTCGCGGCGCACGCACGAGGAGGCCGGGGTTGCGTCTGCGCTGGCCGCCTGTATCGCGGGGTTCGCGGCGACCTCCAACCTGGAGGCCGGCCGGCGCTACGGCGTACCTACCACCGGCACCGCCTCGCACGCCTTCACGCTGCTGCACGACACCGAGCGGGACGCGTTCAGCTCGCAGGTCGCCGCGCTCGGCAAGGGCACGACGCTGCTGATCGACACGTTCGACATCGACGAGGCCGTGAAGATCGCGATCGACCTCACCGGACCCGAGCTCGGCGCGGTCCGGCTCGACTCGGGCGACCTGCCGTCGCTGGCCGGCCAGGTCCGCGAGCAGCTGGACGCGCTCGGCGCCACCAGGACCCGGATCATCGTGACCAGCGACCTGGACGAGTACCAGATCGCGGCGCTGGCGCCGGCACCGGTCGACGGGTACGGCGTGGGTACCTCGCTGGTCACCGGCTCCGGGCACCCGACCTGCGGTTTCGTCTACAAGCTGGTCTCGCACGAGACCGGGTCCGGCGAGATGATCTCGGTCGCGAAGAAGAGCGCGGACAAGATCTCGATCGGCGGCCGGAAGTTCGCGCTGCGCCGCCGGGCCGCGAATGGCGTCGCCGAGGCCGAGCTGATCGGCGTCGGCGAGCCGCCGGCCGACGACGGGGACGACCGCGTACTGCTGCAGCAGCTGGTCTCCGCCGGCGAGATCGTCGGCGCGACGACGTGGCAGCGGGCCCGCGACCATCACCTCCGGGTGCGCGACGAGCTGCCGCGCAGCGCCAGCCAGCTCAGCCGGGGCGAGCCGGCCATCCCTACCGAGTACATCGGTGACCTGGTCGCCCACAACCCGTTCGCCCGCAGGGAGTCGCGATGAGCGCCGACAAGGCCCCGGAACGCAAGTGGTCGCCGGACGCGCCGGCCAGCGCCGTCGACATCCTGATCGCGCTCAAGTTCGCCGAGCGCGCCTCCCGCAAGGCGATCGGCGCCGAGCTGACCGGCAGCGGCGTGCACATCGGCCAGGAGGTGGTGCTGCAGAAGCTGCTGTACCACGGCTCGCTGCCGGTCGCCCAGCTCGCGAAGGTGCTCGACGTCGAGGTGCCGACCGCGACCCGGACCACGCAGCGGATGGAGGCGGCCGGCCTGGTCCGCCGGATCCGCGGCGGCGCCGGCACCGACGCCCGGCTGGTCAGCATCGAGCTCACCGACAAAGGCATCGCGGTCGCCAGGCAGGTCCAGGTGTTACACACCAAGGCCGGCCGCCGGGCGCTGCGTGGCATCGACGCCGAGCAGCGCAAGCTGCTTCGTAACCTGCTCTGGACCATCACCACCAACCTCGACGACCTGGACTGATCGACCGTCCTGCCACCCACCGCGTCTGAAGGCGCAGGGGCTGTTGCGCTGATCTAGTTAGTCGGCTAGGTTCTTTGATTAGCCGACTAACCAAGGGGTGCACGAGATGGATATGGGACTGAAGGACGCACGCGTGCTGGTGACCGGCGGGACCGGGAGCATCGGCAGGACGACGGCGCTCACGTTCGCCGCCGAGGGAGCCCGGGTGGCGATCACGTACCGCGGCCGCGAGGACGTGGCGAAGGCTGTCGCGGACGAGATCGCCGACGCGGGCGGCGAGGCGTACGTCGTACCGATGGACCTGAACGAGCCCTGGTCGGTCGAGGGCGCGGTGGCAGACACCGTCGAGCGGTGGGGCGGCCTCGACGTCCTGGTCGCGAACGCCGTGAACTGGGGCATGGCGGCCGAGGACTTCGAGGATCGGCCGGACCGGATCGAGGACACCGAGGGCTGGCTTCCGGTGATCGAGGGGAACCTGCACGGCAACGTCCGGCTGGTCCGGGCGGCCGCGCCGGCGCTCCGGCGGTCCGGGAACGGTCGCGTGGTGCTGCTCTCGAGCGATATCGCCGACCGCGGGATGCTCGGTGGCTGGGCGTACGGCTCGGCCAAGGCCGGGCTGCACGGCCTCGCGGTCAACCTGGCGCCCGACCTCGGCCGGGACGGTGTGCTGGTCAACGTGGTGATGCCGGGCATCACCACCAACGACGGCCACCACCAGGTGATCCCGGACGAGGTGCTGCCGCTGATCGCCGACAAGTACCCGGCCAAGCGGCTGGCCACGGTGCAGGACGTCGCCGCGACGATCGCGTTCCTGTGCTCGCCGCGCAACGGCGCGGTCACGGGTGAGATCGTCCGGGTCACCGGCGGGTCGCCGAGCGCGGGCTGACCACCCGGAGGCGCCCGGCGCAGTACCGTGACTCCTGGACGGAGCACTCCGCGAAGGAGGTCACGGGATGAGCCGGGCGCTGATCGTCGTCGACGTGCAGAACGACTTCTGCGAGGGCGGCAGCCTCGCGGTCGCCGGCGGCGCGGACGTCGCCTTCCGGATCGGCGAGCTGCTGCACCGGTGGCAGGAGGCCGAGCCCGACGAGCGCACCTACGCGCATGTCGTCGCGACCCGGGACCACCACATCGACCCGGGCGACCACTTCTCCGACGCCCCGGACTTCGACTACTCCTGGCCGCGGCACTGTGTCGTCGGCACCGACGGGGTCAGCCTGCACCCGAACCTCGACCCGCAGCCGTTCGACGCGATCTTCGACAAGGGCGAGTACGGCGCGGCGTACTCGGGCTTCGAGGGCAAGACGCACGACGGGACCGGGCTCGCGGACTGGCTGCGCGCGCACGACGTGAACAGCGTGGACGTGTGCGGGATCGCCACCGACTACTGCGTCCGGGCTACCGCGCTGGACGCCGTCCGGGCCGGGTTCAGCACGAGGCTGCTGTCCGACCTGACCGTCGGGGTCGCACCCGAGACCACCGAACGCACGCTCGCCGAGCTGGCCGGCGCCGGGATCCGTGTCGGCTGAGGTTTCTCGGTTTTCTTCGTCTTTCTTCGTCACAGCATGGCGATGTACCGCCGCAGTGAGCCATTGAGCGGCCAGGATGGCGGGCATGCGCTTGCAGCCCGTCCGCCTGGGGAGCCTGATCGTGTCGGCCGTACTCGCGGCCGGCGTACTGGGGCAGGTGTCATCCCCCAGCCCGGCGCGGCAGCCGGCAGCACAGCGGCCGGCCGACCAGCCGACCGCGGGCCGGGTCGCGCCGCGACCGAAGCCCAAGGCAACGACCTCACCCAGCCGCAAAACCCGCATGTCGACCCAGCAGACCCGGCACGGGTCGAAGAAGGTGCTCTACCTGACCTTCGACGACGGGCCGCAGCACATCTGGACCCAAAAGGTGCTCGCGGTGCTGGCCAAGCACCATGCCAGGGCCACGTTCTTCGCCCTCGGTAAGCAGGTCGCCGATTTCCCCGACCTGCTGCCGAAAGTGCGGGCCGCGGGACACGCGGTCGGCAACCACACGTTCGACCACAAGAAGCTGACCGAGCTGCCGCTGGCGGAGGTGCGCTGGCAGCTGCGGCACGGGCCGCCGTCACGGTGCTTCCGGCCGCCGTTCCGGGAGACCAACGCGCAGATCGCTGCGATCGCCGCGTCGTACGGGATGCGGCAGATCCTGTGGACCGCGGACACGCTGGACTGGAAGGAGCCCGGCGCGGAGAAGATCGAGTCGGCGATCATGAAAGGCGCGGCGCCGGGTGCGGTGATCCTGCTGCACGATGGCGGCGGCGACAGGTCACAGACAGTCCGGGCGCTCGACCGCGCCCTGACCCGGCTGCGCGCGAAGGGCTACGAGTTCCGCTCGCTGGACTGCTAACCGATCGAGTACCGGCCCGGGTCGTCGGTGCTGTCCGGGCCGCGGCCCGCCCAGGTCCACGCGTACACGCCGTCGTCGACCGCCTGGCCGCCCTCGCCGAGCTCCAGCGGACGGAAGGTGTCGACCATCACCGCGAGCTCCTCGAAGCGTTCCGCGCCGAGCGACGCCTCGATCGCGGACGGCTGCGGACCGTGCGCGTACCCGCCCGGGTGCAGCGAGACCGAGCCGAGCCCGATCCCGGAACCCTTGCGCGCCTCGTAGTCGCCGCCGCAGTAGAACATCACCTCGTCGGAGTCGACGTTGGAGTGGTAGTACGGCACCGGCACCGACAGCGGGTGGTAGTCCACCTTGCGAGGGACGAAGTTGCAGACCACGAAGTTGTAGCCCTCGAACACCTGGTGCACCGGCGGCGGCTGGTGGATCCGCCCGGTGATCGGCTCGAAGTCCGCCACGTTGAACGTGTACGCGTACAGGCAGCCGTCCCAGCCGACCACGTCGAACGGGTGCGTGGCGTAGGTCATCCGGCTGCCCACGATGCCGCCCGGCCCGTTGCCGCGGTGCTTCACCAGCACCTCCACGTCGTTGCCCTCCACAACGAACGGCTCGGCCGGTGCGTGCAGATCGCGCTCGCAGTACGGCGCGTGCTCGAGGAACTGGCCGTACCGGCTGAGGTACCGCTTCGGTGGCGCGATGTGGCTGTTCGCCTCGATGCAGTACGCGCCCACGCCGTCCGGTCCGGGCAGCCAGCGGTGCGTGGTCGCGCGGGGCAGGATCACGTAGTCGCCCTGCCGGGCCTGGAGCACGCCGAACACGGTCTCGACGGTGGCCGACCCCTTCTCGATGTACACGCACTCGTCGCCGGTCGCGTTCCGGTAGTACGGCGAGACCTCGTCCGCGACGACGTAGGAGATCCGGACGTCAGCGTTGCCGAGCACCAGCCGGCGGTTCTGCACGACGTCGTTGCCGGCGCCGGGGCCCTCGCCCTTGAACAGGTCGTGCAGCTTGAGGTGCCGGGGCGTGATCGGGTGGTTCGCCATCGTCGTCAGGTCGGGCAGCTCCCAGACCCGGGATCCGACGATCGCGGACGGCACGCCGCGGTGGTAGAGCAGCGAGGAGTCGGACGAGAAGCCCTCCTCCCCCATCAGCTCCTCGTAGAACAGGCTGCCGTCGGGCTGCCGGAACTGGGTGTGCCGCTTCGGCGGCACCTGGCCGATCTGACGGTAGAAGCTCATGCTGATCCTTGTACGTTTATCGGACGTCAGTGTCCGCTCACCGAAAGCATCCGCTAGGCTCACGGGCATGTCAACAGCCACCGGCCTGCTGTTCAGCAGGCTTGTCGACGACGCGTCGATGTTCCCGCCCGGCGACCTCCCGCTCAGTGACGCGGTACCTGCGCACCGCGACCACCGGCAGGCGCCGTACGCCGACCTGGTCGGCGCCTTCGTCTGCACCGACCGCCAGCTCGCCGACGTCGCCCGGAGGGCGCGCGAGACCGGCACGGGGCCGGTCGGGGTGTCGGTCGTGGTGACCGGTGGAGCCGGTGGGATCGAGCCGGTGGTCAAGTACGGCGACCGCTCCGACGACGTCGAGGTGGCCGGTGTCGAGATCCGGTTGCGGGACGAGGACGACCTGTCCCGCAACGCGCTCCGGGTGGTCCGGATGTGCGACTCCTGCATGGACTCCGAGAGCGCGTTCGTCGAGATCGGCATGGAGGGCGGCTGGGAACGCGCGCTGGACGTCATCGCGGACGCCGGGTACGCCGCGAAGCTGCGCACCGGCGGGCTGGAAGCCGACCTGTTCCCCGGCGCCGCGCAAGTCGCCGAGTTCATCGAGGCCTGCCTGGACCGCGAGGTGCAGTTCAAGTGCACCGCTGGGCTGCACAACGCGGTCCGGCACACCGCGCCGGACACCGGTTTCGAGCACCACGGCTTCCTGAACGTGCTGCTCGCCACCCGCGCCTCGCTCGACGGAGCCCCGGCTGACGAGGTCGCCGCCGTGCTGGAGAACCGCGACGGCGCTGACCTCGCCCGGCAGGCCGCGGCGCTGGACGAACCGCAGGCCAAGGGAGTCCGGCGCTGGTTCACCTCGTTCGGCTCGTGCAGCATCAGCGAGCCGGTGGAGGACCTGACCGGCCTGGGGCTGGTGGAGCTGTGAGCTGGATCGACGTACCCGAGGGTGCCGCCTTCGGGACCGACACGCTGCCGCTGGGGGTGTTCCGGTACGGCGACCAGCAGCCGCGGGTCGGCGCCGCAGTCGGCGACCGGGTGATCGACCTGGCGCCGGTCGCCTCGACACTGCGGCCAGAGCTCGCGCCGCACTTCGACCAGCCCGCACTGAACTCATTCCTGGCACTCGGCCGGCCGGCCTGGCAGTCGACCCGCACGTGGCTGCTCGGCCTGGTCGGCGACCCCGCCGCGCGGGAGACCGTGGAGCCGCACCTGCTGCCGCTGTCCGCGGTGAGCATGCTGCTGCCTTTCGAGGTCGCGGACTACGTCGACTTCTACGCCTCCGAGCACCACGCGACCAACCTCGGCCGGCTGTTCCGGCCGGACTCCGAGCCGCTGCTGCCGAACTGGAGGCATCTTCCGGTCGGGTATCACGGCCGGGCCGGCACCGTCGTGGTGAGCGGCACCGAGATCGTCCGCCCGTCCGGCCAGCGGAAGCCGCCGAGCGAGCCCGCACCGGTGTTCGGCCCGTCGCAGCGACTGGACATCGAGGTCGAGCTGGGCTTCGTGGTCGGCGCGCCGTCAGCCCTCGGCCGGCGGGTCCCGGTCGGGGACTTCGCCGAGCACGTGTACGGCGTGGTGCTGGTGAACGACTGGTCCGCGCGGGACCTGCAGGCGTGGGAGTACGTGCCACTCGGACCGTTCCTGGGCAAGTCGTTCGCCACCTCGATCTCGCCCTGGGTGGTGCCGCTGGACGCGTTGCAGGCGAGCGTCGTACCGCTGGGTGCACAGGATCCGCCGGTGCTGCCGTACCTGTCCGGCGAGGACCTGACCGGATACGACCTCACCTTCGAGGTGCGCTGGAACGGTGAGCTGGTCAGCCGGCCGCCGTATGCGCCGATGTACTGGTCGCCGGCGCAGATGCTGGCGCACCTGACCGTGAACGGCGCGTCGGCACGCACCGGCGACCTGTTCGCGTCCGGCACCGTCAGCGGCCCGGACCCGGACCAGCGCGGCTCATTCATCGAGCTCACCTGGGGCGGCAAGGAGCCGGTCACCGTCGGCGGCGCGCAGCGCACCTTCCTCGAGGACGGCGACGAGGTCACCATCACGGGCTGGGCGAACCGGCCGGACGGCACCCGGATCGGCCTCGGCGAGGTCACTGGACGGATCGCTCCGGGGTCGCGCGGTTGACCAGCAGCCGGAGGTCGGCGAGGGCGGGACGGTGCCGTTCGTTGGCCGGCACCGCGTCAGCGACGTGGGATCCGATCTCGTACAGCATCTGGTTGTGGAACCGCTCGGGCAGCTCGATCAGCACGCACATCGCGTAGCCGATGCCCTCGCCGATATCGCCGTCGAGCACCATGCAGCGGGCCCGGTGCAGCTGGACCTTGGCCTGCTCGCGGGCCAGCTCGGGCGGGTACAGGTCGAAGCAGCGGTCCTGGGCGACGTACGCCGCAGCGGTGTCGCCGAGCCTGCTGTGCGTGTAGCTCTCGGTGTGCCGCAACCGGTACTCCGGCCAGCCGAACAGCGACTGGTCGTCGGCCAGCACCGCGGCCGGCATCCGCTCGGTCAGCGCGGCCAGCTCGCGCAGCGCGATCCCGGCCGCGTCGGCGTCGCCCACGAGTGACATCGCCTGCGCCCGCCCCGCGAGCGCTTGGGCCACCCCCGCGCACGGCCGCTTCGTGATCGACAGCGCCTCCTCGATCAGGCCGAGCACCTGTGGCATCGGACGGTGCTCGTACAGCCCGTTGACGGCGGCCCAGCCACGCACCCAGGCGCGGGTCTCCGGATCGCCGGACAGGTCGGCGGCGCTCCGTGCGGTCTGCCACCAGCGGCCGGCCGCGCGACGCTGCCCGAGCCCGGCCAGCGTCATCGCCTGGATCACGCCCAGCTGTCCCGCGGACCGGGCCAGTGCGGTGTTGCGGCCCTTGCGGGCGCCGAGCTGACGCTGCAGCACCAGCAGGTCGGCGGACAGCTCCGGCAGCAGATCGGCCGGCGCGACGGTGAAGTACTCCCGGGCGTGGGTGGCGACGATCGCCTCCCACTCGTCCGCATCCGGTACGTCGCCGAGCGCCGCGGCGAGCCCCTGCCGGGTCGCCTCCAGCGACGCCAGCGGCGTACCCACCCCGCCCGCGAGCACGGTCATCGCCTGAAGCACGGCACGGCGCGGTGGGGTCTCCGGCACGTCGCGGGAACGGCTGAACAGCCTGGTGAGCTTGGTGCCGGTGCCGAGCGCCTCGTCGCACTGCTGCGCGAGCTTGGCCGACCCGGGCCGCGAGCCGCGCTCGACCTGCGCGAGGTAGCTGTAGTCGAACGCGACCCGCTCCGCCAGGCTGCGCAGCGAGAGGCCGGCCGCCTGCCGGAGTCGTCGTAGTTCTTCGCCGAAATGGTCCATAGCAGGGACGACTTTCCCGCACCGGGCCGACATCTGTCCGGCGATCTCGTGGGCCTGGTGTGTGCAGATCCAGTTGCCCACGGATCACGCCTGACGATCGCGCTCCGTGTCGCTGAGGCTACGAGCATGACCACCACCGCTGCACTCACCGAGGGGCCGACCGTCGACGCGGACCTGCTCGCGTTCTACACCGACCACTGCGACGAGGCCGCCCGCCTCACCGCCACGATCCGCGGACGCCTCGAGGCGCTGCGGATCCGGGACATCCTCCGCCGCTACCTGCCGCCGCCGCCGGCCCGGATCGCCGACGTCGGCGGCGGGCCCGGGGTGCACGCCCGCTGGCTGCAGGCCGCCGGTCACATCGTCGACCTGGTCGACCCGATCCCGCGGCACGTCGAGGCGGCCCGCGCGTCCGGCGTCCGCTCCGCCGTGCTGGGCGACGCCCGGTCGCTGCCGTTCGCGGACGCCACGTACGACCTGGTGCTGCTGGCCGGCCCGGTGTACCACCTGCCGCCGGAGGGCCGGGCGCTCGCGCTGCGCGAGGCGGTCCGGGTGGCCGCGCCGGATGGGGCGGTGGCCGCGGTCGGGGTGAACCGGTACGCGAACCTGTTCGGCGCCGCTATCGCCAACCAGCTCGACGAGCGCCGGCGCATCCTGGACGACATCCTCAGCGACGGATACAGCGCCCGGAACGACCGGGTCCCGCAGATGTACTACCACTCCCCGGACCAGCTCGCGGCCGAGCTGACCGAGGCGGGGCTGGCCGATGTGGATGTGGTCGGACTCACCGGTCCGGGCGGCTGGCTCACCGTCGCGCTGGACCGGCATTTCCTCGAGACCGGCACGCCGCTACCCGCCACCCTGACCGCACCGGACCCGCTCCAGACCGCACTGGCCGTGGCCCGGGACGCCGACTCCTACCCGGCGCTGACCGCGTCCAGCGCGCAGCTGATGGCGATCGGACATCGGTCCTGAACCCGCGGAAGATGCGCCAGCGAGCGGTCGAGTACGCCGCGCACGGCTGGCCGGTGGCACCACTCGCCGTACCCCGGCACGGTCGCTGCCGGTGCGAGCCCGGCAGCTGCGTCACACCGCACCTGGCCGGTCCCGCGGTCACCGATCCGGAGGTCGCCGACGAGGTCTGGGCTGACGCGGGTTGGTGCATCGCGCTGGTGACCTCGCGGTTCGACGTGATCGACATCCCGGCGCGGTTCGGCGCACTGCTGCACCAGCAGCTGCTGATGAGCTGCCCGACCGCGATGGCGCCGCACGGGCGGCGCTGGCACTTCGTGATGGAGACCGGTTCGATCACGCAGGGCGTGATCTCGGCCGCCGGCGGCACGCTGCACCACGGCGCGGACGGCTGGATCCCCGCCTCGCCGACCTGGACCGAGGACACCGGACGGATCGGCTGGGTGGTCGCGCCGCAGATGGCCAGGTGGCAGCCGTGGCAGCGCCGCGACGTCATCGATCTGGTCTTCGGCACCTTGGAGGCACCACCGTCCATCCTGGACAAACTGTCCATCAATCGTCGGTAGGCACCTCGGGCAGCTCGAGCCGCGCCGCGGCGCCACCGTGCGGGCCGGTCCCGAACTCCAGCTCGGCACCGAGAACCTTCGCGTGGCCGGCCGCGATGGTCAGGCCGAGTCCGTGCCCGACACCACGCTCGGCCATCCCGGACCGGAACCGCCGCGGGCCCTCGGTGATCAGCTCCGGCGGGTACCCCGGACCGTGGTCGACCACCTCGACGGTCCGCCCCGTCACCGTGACCTCGACCGGGCGCCCACCGTGCCGCAGTCCGTTCAGCACCAGGTTCGCGATGATCCGCTCGACCCGGCGCGGGTCCGTCTCGACCTGGACACCCTCGGACGCGTCCAGCCTCAGGTCGTCGGCACTGATCGACTGCTGGGTGCGCAGCCGGCCCATCGCCGACGAGACCAGCGCACCGAGCTCGACCTGCTCGAGGTCCGCCCGTTCCACGCCGGAGTCGAAGCGGGCCACCTGGAGCAGGTCCTCGACCAGCGTCCGGAGCACCTCCGCGCGATCCCGGACCAGCTCGCTCGGCCGTCCCGGTGGCAGCAGCTCGGCCGCGGTGAGCAGCCCGGTGACCGGCGTGCGCAGGTCGTGCGCCACGTCCGCGGTGAACCGGCGCTCGGCATCCAGCTGCCCCCGCAGCGACGCCGCCATCGTGTCCAGCGCCTTCGCCAGCGAGGCGACCTCGTCCTTGCCCTCCCCCACGGCCGCGACCGCGGACGCGTCCAGCTCACCCCGGGCGATCTGGCGGGCGGTACCCGACACGGCCACGATCCGCTTGGACAGGCTCCCGGCCGCGACGACGCTGACCAGCCCGACGCCGAGGATGGTGCCGATCCCGCCGAACAGCAGCGCGCGTTCCAGCGCGTCCATCGACTCGTCACTGTTCTCGTAGTCGTAGACCACCGAGATCGTGTGCCCGTCCACCAGCTGCGCCGCCCACAGCTGCGACCCGGTCTTCAACGTGACCCGTTCACCATCCGCGATCGCGGAGCGCAGCTCCGGCGGCAGCGCCGGGTCGTCGATCTGGGCGCCGAGCTGCGGCGGACCGCCGATCTCGGCATACAAGGCGGCCGCCGCCCGGACCCGCTCGTCCGCGGTGCTGCGGGCCCGGTCCAGCCGAGCCGACTGCGCCTGCGTGTACACCGCGGCACCGAGCCCGACGATCGCGAGCGTCGACACCGCGAGGAAGATCAGCCCCAGCTTGCCCCGGAGACCCATCAGGCCTTGAGCTTGTAGCCGAAACCGCGCACCGTCTCGATCCGGTCGGCGCCGATCTTGGTGCGGAGCCGTTGCAGGTGGACGTCCACCAACCGGCCGTCGCCGCCCCACTCGTAGTCCCAGACCCGCTGCAGCAGCGTCGACCGGCTCAGCACCACGCCCGGGTTGTTGGCGAACTCCAGCAGCAGCTTCAGCTCGGTCGGCGTCAGCCGGACCAGCTCGCCACCGCGTCGTACCTCCAACGCCTCCCGGTCCAGCTCGAGATCGCCGAACGACTCGGTCGGCTTGTGCGGCATGGCGTACCCGCCGTCCGCACCGCGCGCGGTGGCCCGTCGCAGTACGGCGCGCAGCCGCGCGACCAGGACCTGCGTGTCGAACGGCTTGGTGACGTAGTCGTCCGCCCCGGCCTCCAGCCCGAGTACGACGTCGACTGCGTCGCCGCGCGCCGACACCATCACCACCGGCACTGTGCTGGTCTCGCGGATCCGGCGGCACACCGAGATCCCGTCCAGGCCGGGCAGCATGATGTCCAGCAGTACGGCGTCCGGGTGATGCTTGTCGAAGGCCTCGACCGCCTCCAGTCCGTCGTCCGCGGTGACCACGTCGTACCCGTGCCGGCGCAAGGACAGCTGGGTCGCCTCGCGGATCACCGCGTCGTCCTCGACCATGAGGATCCGGGCGGTGCTCTGCTCGTCGGGCACTTTCAGGACCCCTTCGTGAAGACTTCGCTGGTCCGGACCAGGTAGTGGCCGTTCCAGCGGTAGATCTCGACCTTCGAGCCGGACGGGCAACAGGTCTTGTCGGTCGGACCGTACACCTTGGACTCCACCACCAGCGTGCGTCCCTTGCCGGCCGTGATCCGCATGTCCTGGCCGCGGATCGTGGACAGCACCAGCGGGCTGCCCTCGACGTCGCCGACCAGGTAGGCCACGAACCCGCTGTCGGTGCTCAGCACCCTGACCGTCACGACCCGCTGCGCGGCGCCGTTGCCGACCACGTCGAAGGCCGGCCCCGGGGTGAGGCAGCGCTGCGGGCAGGTCTTGAGCACCGACTTGGCGTCCGGGTCCACGTTCGGGCTTGCGAGCAGCACCTGGCGCAGCTGTGCCGGAGTGAGCTTTACGCTCCGTTGACCGGTCTGCTCGGGTGGTGCGATCCGGGTATCGACGGTCGGCTTCGTCGTCACCGGCTTCGGCGACTCGTACGACGACACGGACTTCGGGGTGGGCGGTGCGGCCGTGCCCTCGACCCGCAGGCCATCGCGGTTCGCGCAGCCGGCGACGAGCAGTGCGACGAGCAGGGCCAGGCCGAGCCATCGACGTTTCGTCATGTCTGGCCTCCTCACCTGCTCGCCCTCCCCTTGGTCGGCACACCGGCCGTGACCACCCCGAGCGCGGTCACGGCCGGCCTCCTGGCCCCGTAGGTCCCCGTGACGCCTCCGCCGGCCGCCCACCAGCGGAGGCCAGACCATAGTCGGATTTCCGGGTCACGACCGCAGTCCGCGCAGGCGGCTGTGGCCCCGCGATTGCGTTGCAGTTTCGTCTCGGCACCGGCGTACCTGGCAGTGGTCAGCCCGCGACGACCTTGCCCGGGTTGAGG
Source organism: Kribbellaceae bacterium (assembly GCA_035650275.1). GTDB lineage: Bacteria > Actinomycetota > Actinomycetes > Propionibacteriales > Kribbellaceae > DASRHY01. Next base: position 38,300 of record DASRHY010000040.1, read on the forward strand.
ATGCCCTGCGGGTCCAACGCCCGCTTGATCGCGCGGTGCAGCTCGATCGCGACCGGGCCGAGCTCGGTCTCGAGCCAGGCCATCTTCAGGACCCCGACACCGTGCTCGCCGGTGATGGTCCCGCCGAGCTCCAACCCGACCTCCATGATCAGGTCGAACGCTCGCTGCGCGCGCTTCGACTGCGCCTCGTCGGTCTCGTCGAACACCACGTTGGGATGCATGTTGCCGTCCCCGGCGTGCCCGACCACGGCCACCGTCACCTGCGTCTCGTCCGCGATCTCCTCCACCCGCCCGAGGAACTCCGCCAACCGGGACCGCGGCACGCAGACGTCGTCGATCATCGTGGTGCCGAGCCGTTCCAGCGCCGGCAGCGCCGCCCGCCGGGCCTCGAGCAGCAGCTCGCCCTCGGCCGGGTCGTCCGCCTCCAGGCACTCGATCGCGCCGTTCTCGCGGAACATCTTCGCCACCGCGGCGATCTCGGCCAGCGCCGCCTCGCCGCCGCTGTCGGACTGGGCCAGCACCATCGCGGCCGCTTCCTCCGGCAGGTCCATCCGCTTGAACTTGTTGACCGCCGCGATCGTGGTCCGGTCCATGATCTCCAGCAGCGACAGCGGTACGCCGCCGCGGACGATCTCGGTGATCGCCTTCCCGGCCGTGACGACGTCGTCGAACAATGCGGCCACCGTCCGCGGGCGCTGGGCCTGGGGACGGAGCGCCAGCGTCGCCTCGGTGATGATGGCGAGCGTGCCCTCACTGCCCACGATCAGCTTGGTCAGGTCGTATCCGGCGACACCCTTGACCGTCTTCCGCCCGGTCCGCAGCACCTCGCCCGAGGCCAGCACCACCTCCAGCCCGAGTACGTAGTCGGTGGTGACGCCGTACTTCACGCAGCACAGCCCGCCCGAGTTCGTCGACAGGTTGCCGCCGATCGAGCAGAACTCCCAGCTGGACGGGTCCGGCGGGTAGAACAGCCCCTGCTCGGCAACAGCCCTGGACAGTACGGCGTTGTACACGCCCGGCTGGGTCACGACGTACCGGTTCACCGGGTCGATCTGCAGCACCTGGTCCATCTTCTCCATCGACAACACGATGCAGCCGTCGATCGCGTTCGCGGCGCCGGACAGTCCCGACCGGGCGCCCTGCGGCACCAGTGGCGTACCGCTCGCGGCGGCGATCCGCACCGTGGCCTGTACATGCGCGGTCTCCCGGGCCAGAACGACGGCCAGCGGCTCGCCGGCGGGGCAGAACATCGCCCGGTCGTACCGGTAGCTCTGCAGCCGGTCCGGATCGGTGACCAGCGCCTCGGGCGGGAGCGCCTGGCGCAACTGCTCGACTACATCACTCATACCCCGAGCCTAGGCGCGTACGGCGGCGAGCGCGCGCCGTACCAGCGGTCAGCGCATCCGGCGGGTCTGGCCCCAGGAGATGCGGGTCCAGCCGCCGCCACCGTTCTGGAACTCGTGCCCGGAAGCGACGAAGGTGATGTTGCTGGGCCGGCCGCCGAGCTTGGGCGTCCGGCAGGTGGTCTGGCCCCGGACCACCCGGCCGTTGCCACCAGAGGCGTCGCAGGAGATCGGCTTACCCTTGCGGCCGCTCGTGTACTTGATGATGTACGCGATCGCGAACGTGTTCGCCTTCATCGGCTCGTACATCGTGATCACGCCCCAGTACCGGTAGCACGAGTCCCGCCGGAGCTGGATCGCACCGACCACCGGTGAGCCGCCGAACAGCCGGACGTAGTTCGCCGAAACCAGTGCCGAGCCGGAGCACGCAGCCGCGGCCGCAGGCGCAGCGGCCGCCGGCGCGCTGGGCGCGTGCACCGTCAGACCGGCCGCCGCCAGGCCGGCCGTACCCAGCGCGACGCCCAGTGTCTTCATCGCGAGAACCTTCCCGGGCCGGCGCCCCGAACGCCTCGACCCGCCCGGCACACTACTCGAACCCCTGCCCGACCTCCGACTCCATCCGTTTATCGGACACCCGATCGTTCGTCAGTCGAGGAGGTTGCCGGCCGGGCGGTGGGTCACAGGTTGCCGCGGCGTTCTTGCTCGCGTTCGATCGCCTCGAACAGGGCCTTGAAGTTGCCCTTGCCGAAGCCGAGGGACCCGTGCCGCTCGATCAGCTCGTAGAACACCGTCGGCCGGTCCCCGACCGGCTTGGTGAAGATCTGCAGCAGGTACCCGTCCTCGTCCCGGTCGACCAGGATCTTGCGCGACCTCAGCTCCTCGATCGGCACCCGCACCTCACCGATCCGGGCCCGCAGCTCAGGGTCGTCGTAGTAGCTGTCCGGGGTGTCCAGGAAGTCGACGCCGTTCGCTCGCATGATGTCGACGGTGCGCAGGATGTCGTTGGTGGCCAGCGCGATGTGCTGGGCCCCGGCGCCGTCGTAGAACTCCAGGAACTCGTCGATCTGCGACTTCTTCTTCGCGATCGCCGGCTCGTTCAGCGGGAACTTCACCCGATGGTTGCCGTTGGCAACTACCTTGCTCATCAGCGCGGAGTAGTCGGTCGCGATGTCGTCGCCGACGAACTCCGCCATGTTCACGAAGCCCATCACCTTGTTGTAGAACGCGACCCACTCGTCCATCTTGCCGAGCTCGACATTGCCGACGACGTGGTCGACGGCCTGGAACAGCCGCTTCGGGTGTCCTTCGGGGCGGACCACTGCGGTCTCGGCGGGCACGAACCCGGGCAGGTAGACGCCGTCGTACCTCGACCGGTCGATCAGCGTGTGCCGGGTGTCGCCGTACGCCGCGATCGCCGCCACGCGGACGGTGCCGTGCTCGTCGGACTCGTCATGCGGCTCGACCAGCACGGTGGCACCCTGCGCCCGTGCGTGCTCGATGCACTTGTCCACATCGGCGACCTCGAGCGCGATGTCGGTGACACCGTCGCCGTGCTTGCGGTGGTGATCCAGCAGCGCGCTGTCCGTGGTCACCCCTCCGGAGATCACGAACCGCGCGGAGCCGGCTTTCAGCACGTACGCCTTGCGGTCGCGGACGCCGGTCTCGGGGCCGCTGTACGCGACGAGGTCCATGCCGAACGCGAGCTGGTAGTACTTCGCCGTCTGAGTCGCGTTGCCGACCACGAACACCACCGCGTCCATCGCGTGCACCGGGAACGGGTCGCGGGTCTCGTCGTACGGGACCAGCCCGACGAGCTGCTTGAGCTGCTCGAGATCCAGGTCGGCGTCGAGCTCTGCGGGGGTGAGTTCGGTGCTGGTCATCGAGTCCCTCCGGTCGTCGTACGGCGTGCGGGCAGCATCCAATTCGCTCGACAGGTTGTGCAACCGCGGGACGACACACTGTGCAATCTGTCCATTAGGATCGGCGCTGGAATTGCGAATGTGGTCAGGCTGCGCAGTGGAGGGTGCTATGACCGGTGTGGATGGGCTGGACGGCCGGATCGTGGAGCTGTTCGCGGCCGAACCGAGGGTCGGCGTACTCGAGGCGTCGCGCCGGCTGGAGGTCGCGCGGGGCACCGTGCAGGCGCGGCTCGACCGGTTGCAGCGCGACGGCGTGGTGCGCGGCTGGGGACCGGACATCAGTACCGAGGCGGTCGGCTACCCGGTGACCGCGTTCGCCACCCTGCAGATCGAGCAGGGCGCCGGGCACACCGCGCCGGCCCGGGCACTGGCGGGTATCCCGGAGGTGCTCGAGGTGTACACGATCACCGGCGCAGGCGACCTATGGTGCCGGATCGTGGCTCGGTCCAACGCGGACCTGCAGCGGGTGATCGACGCAGTGGTCGCGGTACCGGGGATCCAGCGCGCGTCCACGGTGATCGCGCTCGCCGAGCAGGTGCCGTTCCGGGTGCTGCCGCTGGTGCGGGAGGCCACCCGCGCCTAGGGGTTGGTCACAGCGGCTGGTCGCTACGGTCGGTCACAGCGGTTGGTCACATGGGCCCGACGAACGACGACACGCCTGGTCACAAAGGCCCGATGAACGGTTTCTAGGACGGTCTGACGATCTGCTGGACGGCCCAGCCGTTGCCGTCCGGGTCGCTGAAGAAGACGAAGCGGCCCCAGGGGAAGTCCTGGACCTCCGTTACGTCGACGCCTCGGCCGGCGAGCTCGGCGCGGGCCTCCTCGATGTCGGTGACGACCACCTGCAGGCCTTTCACCGAACCGGGCTCCATGCCGCCGTTGAGGCCCTTGCCGATCGAGATCGAGCAGGCCGAACCGGGCGGTGTGAGCTGGACGAAGCGCAGGTCCTCGCTGACGGTGTGGTCGTGGTCGGCGTTGAAGCCGGCCTTCTCGGTGTAGAACGCCTTGGCGCGGTCGACGTCCGAGACGGGCACGGTGACCAGCTCGAGCTTGAAGTCCACGGGTGTCCTTTCAGGCGAGTCGTTTTGCGACCTCGACGGCGGCGCGGGCGACCCGCGGGCCGACGAAGTCACGGTCCAGCTTCCCGAGCACGACGACCCCGATCGACGCCTCGACACCCGGTACGCCGAGTACCGGCGACGCGACGCCCTGCGCTCCGGCCTGCAGCTCACCGGCCGTCACCACGAACGGCCGTCCGGCCGGGTCCGGTTTGCGCCGCCCGGCCAGGATCGCCTTGCCGGCCGCACCGGCGTCGAGGGCGTGCCGCGTGCCCATCCGGTAGGAGACGTGGAAGTCGGTCCAGCTCGGCTCGAGCACCGCGATCGCCAGCGCCTCGTCACCGTCCGCGACAGTCAGGTGCGCGGTCGCGCCGGTGTCCTCGGCCAGCGACCGCAGCACCGGCAGTGCCGCGTCGCGAAGCGTCGGCTGCACCCGCCGGCTGTAGTGCAGTACGGCCAGGCCGAGCCGCGCCTTGCCCTCGCTGTCGCGGCGGACCAGCCGGTGCTGCTCGAGCGTGTTCACCAGCCGGTACACGACGGTCCGGCTCACCTCGAGTGCGGCCGCCAGCTCGGTGATCGAGAGTCCGTCCGGGGCGTCGGCCAGCAGTTCGAGGACCGTCAGTCCCCTGTCGAGTGTCTGGGAGGTCTCGGCCGGCACAGCCGAAGCGTATCCTCTTTCCCGCCCTCGAACCGGCCGACGACCCACTCACCCCGGCACGGACCGATCGCCCCGTATCTTGCTGCCATGCGGAACTACTGGGCGTTGCTGCCGGCCATCGCAGTGTGCGTCGTGCTGGCCCTGGTATACGCAGTGCCGACCCTGGTCAACCCGCAGCTCGTCAGCAACGTGGCAGGTCTGTTCCGCCGTGATGACGAGGCCGCGCCGGCCCCGCTGACACCCAAGGAGCGCCGGTACCGGCGCCTGGGTGCGGTGACCGTGCTGCTGGCCGCGCTCGTCCTGGTCGGCTTCAACGTATCGCTGAACCGGGAGGCGAACGGCTGCTACGAGGCGGCCAAGGCCTGGGGCGCCGACGACAGCCGGGAGTACGACGACCCGTGTATCAACCAGATCATGGGCGCGTACTTCTCGAGCCCGGACGGCAAGGTCCTGGAGGACAACCCGCAACCGGTGGCGGCGTACCAGTTGGTCCGGGGCAGCAAGCCGAAGTACATCCGCTGGGTGCAGAACCGCCCGTCATATGACGAGGCGGACCTGATCGTCGGAGCTCCGTTCCTCTGCGAGGGTGAGGTGAAGTTCACCGAGAACGACGAGAAGGTCATGATCGTGGCGGACGTCACCGAGCCGTGCCCGAGCCGGCCGCAGATCGGGCTGGTCACGATCGACCTGGAGAAGCCGCTCGGCGACCGCTTGGTGGTCACCGTGGGCGACGAGCCGATGAGGCAGGTCGACTACGACATGCCGTCCTGGGGCGCGGTGCTGAAGAAGCTCGCCACCGGGGGCTGACAGGGCTGATCACAGGACGGACCGTTTCTCAGCGGATCGCCCGGACCTCCCGGTCGTAGCGTCGGAAGGGTACGTTGCGCCACAGCAGCACGAGGACCGCCACGATGCACGCCGTGGCGCCGGCCAGCAGCGCCACCGTCGGGGTGGTGAGCGAGGCGGTCGAGCCGATGACGAAGTCGCCGAGCCGCGGCCCGCCCGCGACCACGACGATGAACACGCCCTGCAGCCGCCCGCGCATCGCGTCCGGCGCGGCGGCCTGCAGGATCGTGCCCCGGTACGCCGCGCTGATCATGTCGGCGGCGCCCGACAGCGCCAGCAGCGCGACCCCGAGCCAGATCGTCCGGGAGAGTCCGAACAACCCGACCGCGGCGGCGTACACGCAGACACTGACCACGATCGCGACTCCCTGCCGGCGGACCCGCCCGACCCATCCGGAGAAGAGGACCGCGACCAACGCGCCGATCGCCGGCGCGGCCTGGAGCAGGCCGACGGTCCGCACACCGCCGCCGAAGAACGAGCCGGCGACGGCCGGGAACAGCGCCCGCGGCTGTGCCAGCACCATCGCGGCGATGTCGGCCAGGAACGTCGCCAGCAGTACCGGCGCGGAGCGCAGGAACGCGAACCCCTCGACCACCGACCGCAGCCCGGGCCGGCGTACGGCGCCGTCCTCGGAGGGCTCGGGCGGCACCGGCGGCAGCCGGAACAACGCGTACAGCGCCGCGGTGAAGGTCATCACGTCGACCAGGTACGCGGCGGCGAACCCCTGCCATGCGATCAGCGCCGCGCCGACCAGTGGCCCGATCGTGAAGCCGGCGTTGAACGCGGCGTGGCTGAGCGTGTTCGCCGCCGGCAGCAGCTCCGGCCGCAGCAGCCGCGGGATGATCGCGGACCGGGCCGGGTTGTTCACCGCGAAGCAGGCGGACTGGGCCGCCACTACGGCGTACAGGATCCAGGTCCGGTCCCAGTGCAGCAGCGCCTGCACCGCGAGCAGCATCGACAACAGCCACAGGCCGCTGGACGACACCAGCGCCAGTGTCCGCCGGTCGACCGCGTCCGCGACCGCGCCGCCGTACAGGCCGAAGGCGACCAGCGGCACCAGCGCGAAGATCCCGACCAGGCCGACCGAGAACGTCGAGCCGGTCAGTGCGTACACCTGGATGGAGACCGTGACGGCGGTCATCTGCTGGCCGAGCTGCGACACGGTCTGACCGAGCCACAGCCGCCGGAAGTCGTTCGACTCGCGCAGCGGCCGGACGTCGGTCAGTACTGATCGCACATGTCGAACGTTACGTGCCGCCGGGAAGTGCTACCGGCTCCGACCGCCGCCGTCGCGGCCACGCGCGGCACGGATGGCGCGCGTATCTCGTTGCCCGAGCGGGCTGGACCCGTCGAGGCTGCGGGTCAGGTCCGCACGGACGGCTCGCAGCTGGGCCTGGGCCGGGTCCAGTCTCGAGTCGATGGCGTCCCGGCGATCCGCCCAGGCCTCGATCGCCTTGTAGAGCAGGTAGGCCCCCGCCGGGACCTTGAGCGCCAGCTCGGCCCACTGGGGCACGTGCGTCAGCTCGACGCCGAGGCTGTAGAGGAAGTACGTCGCCTGGTAGTTCAGCTGTTGCGCGATGTACTCGCGGCGACCGCCGACCGGCTCGGCCTTCTTCGCGGCGAGTCCACGCCGGTTGTCCATCAGCCGCTGGCCCTGCCGCACGAGCTCGTCGGCGGCCCCGCGAGCCTCCTCGCTCACCGTCGCCTTCGCGCCCATGCCGACGACCTCACGAAGGACCGATGCCCGGGCCAGCCTGGTCAGCGACTCCGACAGCCAGCCGTCGTCGCGCGGCAGGGTCAACGCGCCGCCGTACGACTCCTCGAAGTCCCGCCGCAGGTCCGCGACCCCCTGTGTCACGGGACGGCCGTCGAAGAGATTCGCTCGCATGCTCGCCTGGCTGGTGGCTTCCTCGATCGTCACGCCCCACTTGTTGTCGGGGTCCATGGCCAGGTCCGCCGCCGTCGCCAGGATCCGCTGCGCGTCCGTCGCGTCGCTGCCTAAGGCCACGTCGTCCATACCGAGCCGTCGCCACCAGTACGCCAGCCGGTCGGCCGTCTGCCGCGGCTGCGCCGGATCGCCAGGCGGGAACGACCGCTCGAACCTGTCCAGCGCGAGCAACGCCTCGCTGGCGAACAGGTCCATCACCTGTTCGGCGGCTGCGTACTCGTCTCGCGCCGCCGGCGGAACCGCAGGCCAGCCGGGTTCGATCGCCACCTCGCTACGCCGACCCGCCGGCCACGGCGTCGATGCGGTCAGTCCGGACCCGCAGGCGGTCGAGCTGCGCCGACATGTCGGGCCCGGCGAGCACGTAGTCCGCGTCGTCGTCGGCCGCGTCATCGGAGCCGCTCGGCACGTACCACCACTGACCGGCGTACAACGTCGGGCTGACGTCGAACCCAGTCAGCAGCGGCTTCGCCTCACCCGCCTCGACCAGATCCCGCATCGCGGCCGCCGACATGCTGCCCAACGTCATCGCGTCCTCCTCATGTGCGCTTCCTCGCACGACGATAGGCAGTCACGAGCTCACCAGGCAGCCTGCCGGCCTCGTTGTGCAACTCGCCGGTCGGGCCGTTGTCGGGCGACGTGGCCAGGCGTACGGCGACCGCCGACTCAGGCGCGGCGTCGAGCGGCCCAGTCGCGGACGCGTTCGATCCGGTCGCGGAGCTGGTCCGCGGACGCGTGCGCGGCGGCAGGCCCGCCGAGCTCACGGCGCAGGTCGGTATGGATCACGCCGTGCGGCTGGCCGGTGCGGTGGTGCCACGCGGCCACCAGGCCGTTCAGCTCCCGGCGCAGCAACGCCAGCTGCTCGTGGGTGGCGAGCTCGGCCGGAGTCGGGTCGTGCCGCTTCGCCGGCTTGCCGCCGTCCCTCATCGTCTTCTCCTGGCGGCTGCGCAGCAGCTCGCGGACCTGGTCCGGCTCCAGCAGCCCCGGCAGGCCGAGGAAGTCCAGCTCCTCGTCGGACCCGCCCAGCCCGTAGTCGCCGCCGTCGTACACCACCCGGTCGAAGCTGGCCTCCGAGCCGAGCGCCTCGAACTGCTGCTCCAGCTCGTCGCCGGCCGCCTCGTTCGCGTTCGCCTGCGCGACCAGCGCGTCCTCGGCAGCGAAGATGTCGCCATCGCTGTTGACCGGCCGGCCGAGCACGTGGTCCCGCTCGACCTCCATCTCGGCCGCGAACCCGAGCAGCCGCTGGACCGACGGCACGAACACCGACGCGGTCTCGCCGCGCTTGCGGGCCCGGACGAACCGGCCGACCGCCTGGGCGAAGAACAGCGGCGTCGAGGTCGAGGTGGCGTACACCCCGACCGCCAGCCGCGGTACGTCGACGCCTTCGCTGACCATCCGGACCGCGACCATCCAGCGCTGCTCACCTTCGGAGAACGCAGCGATCTTGCGGCTCGCAGCCTTCTCGTCGGACAGCACCACAGTCGCGGCCTCGCCGGTGACCGTCTTGAGCACCTTCGCGTAGGCCCGGGCGGCGGTCTGGTCGCTGGCGATGACCAGCCCGCCCGCGTCCGGCATGTGCCGCCGTACCTCGGTGAGCCGCTTGTCCGCTGCAGTCAGAACCGCCGGGATCCACTCGCCCTGCGGGTCCAGCGCGGTCCGGAGCGCCTGCGCGGTGAGGTCCCTGGTCAGCGGTTCGCCCAGCCGGGCCGCGATCTCGTCACCGGCGCGGGTCCGCCAGCGCAGCTCGCCGGAGTACGCCATGAACAGCACCGGCCGTACGACATGGTCGGCGAGCGCGTGACCGTACCCGTAGGTGTAGTCGGCCTCGCTCTGCAGTCCCCCCGGGCCGTCGGTATAGGTGACGAACGGGATCGGGTTGTCGTCGCTGCGGAACGGCGTACCGGTCAGCGACAGCCGCCGCGTCGCCGGGTCGAACGCCTCCCGGATGCCGTCGCCCCAGCTCAGCGCGTCGCCGCCGTGGTGGATCTCGTCCAGGATCACCAGGGTGCGGAACTTCTCCGTGCGGACCCGCATCGCGAGCGGGTTGGTCGCCACTCCGGCATACGTGACGGCCACGCCCTGGTAGTCCTTGTTGGTCCGGCCCTTGCGACCGGAGAAGCTCGGGTCCAGCGCGATCCCGGCCCGGTCCGCCGCCTCGGCCCACTGGACCTTGAGGTGCTCGGTCGGCGTCACGACGGTGATCCGCTCGATCGTCCGGCGCTGCAGCAGCTCGGCCGCGACCGTCAGCGCGAACGTGGTCTTACCGGCGCCCGGCGTGGCGACCGCGAGGAAGTCCTTCGGGTTGCGGTCGAGGTACTGCTGCAGTGCCTCGGCCTGCCAGGCGCGCAGCTTGCTCGCCGTTCCCCAGGCAGCCCGATCCGGATACGCCGGTGGCAGCGGCGGGACGTGCGAGTTCACCGGCTGCTGAGCTCCCCCGGAGTAGTCGGTCGGACGGCGCGGGAAGGAACGTTACCCGACCCGGCCTACAGAATCAGATCAGCCGGCGTGATGGCGACCTCGAACGGCCGGGTAGCGCGGAACACCTCGTCACCGGACACGTTCGCCACCTCGACGTACACCCTGTCGCGCAGTTCCCATGCCACCAGCGACGGCCGGTCCGGGTCGACCACCCAGTACGACGCGCAGCCGGCCGCCTCAAGCCGGGAGCGCTTCAGCACCAGGTCGAACCGACGGGTGCTCGGCGACAGGATCTCGACGGCGAGCAGCGGTGCCACCGGCACGTCCCGTGTCGTGAAGTCGACCCGCCGTGCGACCAGCAGGTCCGGTTGCATCACCGTGTCCTCGGCCAGTGCGACATCGAACGGCGCATGCAAGAGCTTGAGGTCAGGCGGACACGCACTGCTGAGCAGGACGACAAGGTGCACCGAGACCGTCTGATGGACGTTCGACGGCGCCGGCGTCACAACGAGGACCCCGTCGATGAGCTCGTAACGGTGCCCGTCATCGGGCATCGTGTCGAGGTCGGCGCGGGTCAAAGGCCGGCTGCGCGGCAAGGGCATCACGGCTCCCATGGTGCCTCCTGTCGGATATGACGACCAATCATGATGGCGCCGCGCCGGTAGCGTCGGGCGTCGTCCACAGGCAAGCGTTCGCGCTGCCACAGCAGGCGTAGCGTCGCGGTGAGGCCGAGAGGAGCACGGTTGTCGGGACTGGACGATGAGGTGCAGGGTCGCGACGCGGTGCTCGACGTTCTGCGCGCGACCTGGGACGACGCCTCGCCGGACTACGTCGGCCGGTTCCGGATGGTGGCCACCGTGGCGAACACGCAACCCGCCGTAGGCGTGTACGTCCGCGGTCGGCACGACGCGTCGTACCAGGCGTTCGCGATCTCGGTGCTGCGGGTCGAGGTCGGCCGGATCGCGGAGATCACCGCCTTCCACGACCCCGGTCTGTTCGCGGCGTTCGGCCTGCCGCGGACCCACCGATGAGTTCTCGGACCGCGCATCGTCTCAGCAGGGGTCAGCCGAACACAGACGAAGGAATGCCATGGCGAAGACGTTGTACTCGGCCACCATCTCGCTGGACGGTTTCATCGCCGGTCCGGGCGGTGACATGTCCTGGTTGACCGAGCATCTCGGGCCCAACCCGGACGTCGACGAGCTGATCCACGACATCGGCGCACTGCTGGTCGGGAACCGGACGTTCCGCGGCGACGATCCGTACAAGGAAACGCCGCAGGAGGGCGAGGCGTTCGGCGGCGGCTGGAGCGGACCGCAGTTCGTGGTCACCCACCATCCGCCAGCCGAAGCAGTCCCGGACGTCACGTTCGTCGGCGACCTCGGCAGCGCACTGACCGCCGCCAAGGCCGCCGCGGGCGACAAGTACGTCAACATCCTCGGCGCGAGCATCGCCCACCAATGCCTCGACGCCGGCGAGCTGGACGAGATCTTCCTCTGCATCGCGCCGGTCATGCTGGGCGACGGTGTGCGCCTGTTCGACGAGCCCGGTGGGACCAACGTCCGGCTCGAGCGCCTCAGCGTGAGCCACGTTCCACACGCGACGAACCTCAGGTTCGCGGTCCGCTAACGCTTCGCCCGGTAGGTCAGCCGGACCACGCCGGTCTTCAGCGGCCGGGTGTCGGTCAGCTCGAACTGCGACAACGTCGTGTCCCGGTACAGCAGGTCGCCCGGTCCGCCACTGCCGACGATCAGCGGGTAGACCCACAGCCGCAGCTCGTCGAGCAGACCGTGCTCGAGCAGCGTGAACGACAGCTGCCCGAACCCGTACTGGACCAGGTCGCCGCCGTCCTGCTCCTTCAGCCGCGCGATCTGACCGGCCACGTCGTCGGCGATGACGGTGGTGTTCGCCCACTCCGGGTCCTTGAGCGTGCTGGACACGACGTACTTCGGCATCGTGTTGATCTTGTCGCTGTACGGGTCGCCGGACCGGGTCGGCCAGACCGCGGCGAACACGTCGTAGGTGTGCCGCCCCATCAGTACGGCGTCGCTGCCGAGCAGCAGCTCGGTCTCCAGCTCCTCGCCCGCCGGGTCCTCGACGTCGCTGGACGACGGCCAGTTCTGCGGGTTCTGGATCACTCCGTCGATCGTGATGAACGTCGAGTTGATGATTCTGCGCATTTCAGATCTCCTTCCTCGGGTTGGCTACGTTGTCGAGACATCACAGGTATGGCAGACGCGGCAGCGGCCCGCATCGGTCATGGTCCCTAGGTGGGACCTCAGATCCGGGCGTCGCGGCGGGCCGGGGCCAGCGCGGCGAACAGCACCAGCGCGGTCAGCCCGAACGCGGTCGCGTAGCCGGTGCTCCCGACCACCGCGCCGAAGGCGACCGCACCGACGCCCCAGCCGGCGTCGTACGCGATGCTCCACAGCGCGCTGACCCGGCCGTACTGCGACTCCGGCACCCGCTCGAACATGACCGACAGCGTGACGTTCTGGGCGGCGCCGAAGCCGACCCCGAACAGCACCATCCCGCCGACGACAGCGACCGGGTTGTCCAGCCAGACCAGCGACGCGGCGCCGACCGCGGTGACCAGCACCGACGGGACCAGCAGCCGGCGGTGGCCGTGCCGGTCGCCGTACCGGCCGGCCCACCAGCGCGCCAGCGGAGCGCCCGCGGCCTGCACCAGCAGCGCCACCGTCACCAGCGACCCGTTGCCGTCGGTCGCCGCCAGCGGCAGGAACGTCGCGACGATGCCGCCGGCCAGCGCGACCATCCCGAACACCAGGGTCGGCCGCCGCAGTGCCGTGGTCCGCAGCGCGCGTACGACGTCAGCCGGGCGCTCGGCGTGCTCAGTACCGCGGGACCGGTCCGCGCGGGACCGGTTCGGGCCGGGCAGCCCGGGCAGTCCGGGCAGTGCGGCGAGTCCGGCCAGCGCCGCGACCGCGGCCAGTACGAAGACCGCCTCGAACCCGGCCCAGCGGGTCAGCTCGATGCCGAGCGGCAGCCCGATCACGGCAGGTACGCCGGCCACCACGCCGGTCAGGCCGAGCGCCTCGCCGCGCCGGTGCGCCGGGACCACCTGCGCGACCAATGCGGTGTCGGCGACGAACATGATCGCCAGTCCGGCGCCGCGGGTCAGGCAGACCGCCAGTACGACGGGCAGCGCGGCGGATAGCGCCAGCACCAGCGACGGCACGCCCAGCAGCACCAGCCCGGCACCCAGCAGCGCCCGGTACCCGAACCGCGCGACCAGTACCGGTACCGCCAGCTCGGTCAGCACCGTGGCCAGCATCATCGCGCCGGTGGCCAGGCCCGCGCCGGCGCCGCCCCAGCCGGCCTGCGCCAGGTACAGCGGGACGACCGCGATCAGCAGGTAGAAGTTCAGGCAGGAGCCGAAGACCGCGACCAGCACCCGCACGAGCTGCGGGGTGAGCAGCCGCTCACGGGTGGCGGTGACCGGTGCGGTGAGCTGCAGGGTGGCGGACATCGGTCTCTCCTTGGTGAGGTCTGGTGAGAAAACCGTAGGAATCAGACCGGTACGCGGATAAGATCCAATTCCGTGACGATCGAGTGGACCGGTTTGGGTCCCGAGCTGTTGCTCCGGCTGGACCGGACCAGCGGCGAGCCGCTCCGGGTGCAGCTCGAGCGCGAGCTGCGCGACGCGATCCGGGCCGGCCGGCTGGCGGCCGGCGAGCGGCTGCCGTCGTCCAGGGTGATGGCCGGCGAGCTCGGTATCTCCCGTGGCCTGGTGACCGAGTGCTATGCCCAGCTGCAGGCCGAGGGGTTCCTGATCACCCGGGGCGGCTCTGCCACCCGGGTCTCGGACAGCGCGCAGCCACCCCCGCCGGCGATGGAACGGCGGCCGGGCCGGCGCCGGCTGGACGTGGACTTCCGGATCGGCGTACCGGACATCGGCAGCTTCCCCCGGCACGACTGGAGCTGGGCACTGCGCAAGGCGGTCCGGGAGATCCCGGCCGAGTCGCTGCGGTACACGTTCCCGGACACCCCGGACGACGTGATCGACGCGACCGGCAGCCCGGACCTGCAGCGGGTGCTCGCGGCGTACCTGCGCCGGGTCCGCCGCGCCGCCGCGGAACCGGAGCGGCTGATCGCCACCACCGGGTTCGCGCAGGGCCTCACGGTCACCATCCAGGCGCTGGTGCGGTGCGGCATCGACACCGTCGCGGTCGAGGACCCGGGCGACCGCGACCACCGCTACATCACCGCCTACGCGGGCGCCACCGTCGTACCGGTCCCGGTCGACGGCGACGGCATCGTCACCGAGGCGCTCGCCGCTACCGACGCCCGCGCGGTCCTGCTCACCCCGGCGCACCAGGCCGCGAACGGCGGCGTGCTCGGACCGCGCCGGCGCCAGCAGCTGGTCGCCTGGGCGAACGCACGGGACGCGGTCATCCTCGAGGACGACTACGACGCCGAGTTCCGCTACGACCGGGAGCCGATCGGCGCGCTGCAGGGCTTGGCGCCGGACCGGGTGGTGCTGCTCGGCTCGGTGAGCAAGTCGCTCGCCCCCGCACTGCGGATCGGCTGGCTGGTCTGCCCGAGCTGGCTGTACGACGCCGTTGCCGAGGGCAAGCTTCGTGCTGACCGCGGGTCACCGCTGATCGAGCAGGTCGCGTTCGCCGAGCTGATCGAGTCCGGCCGGTACGACCGGCACCTGCGCTTCATGCGGACCCGGTACGCCGGCCGCCGGGCGGCCCTGGTCGCCGCGCTGGAGCGGCACGCACCCGGCGTACCGCTGACCGGCCTCGCGGCCGGGTTCCACGGTGTCGTCCGGCTGCCGGACGGCGCCGACGAGAAGGCAGTGGTCGCCGAGGGGATGCGACGCTCGATCGGCCTGTACGGGATGGCCACCTACCGCGCGGTCAGCAGCGGCCCGCCCGAGCTGGTGCTCGGGTTCGGCAACCTGTCCGAGTCACGGATCGAGCACGGCATCGCCGCGGTCGCGGACCTGCTCCGGGCTCCATAGAAGCGTGCGTACACTCGGATGACATGAGCACGCAGCTGAGCCCCGGTGCAAAGACCGTCACCGACGAGCGCACCAAGCCGTCCCTGGACGACGGGGACCACGAGCGGTTCTCGCACTACGTGCCGAAGGACAAGCTCACCGAGGCGATGGTGATGGGTACCCCGGTGGTCGCGCTCTGCGGCAAGGTGTGGGTGCCGAGCCGCGACCCGCAGCGGTTCCCGGTGTGCCCGGAGTGCAAGGAGATCTGGGAGTCCCTGCGCCCCGGCGACGGCGACGGTGACGGTGACAAGGGCGGGGACAAGGGCGGCGAGTAACGCTCAGTTCCGGCTCGGGTCGTCCGGGTAGGTCGACACGAACGCCATCTCGTCGCGTTGCCGGCGCAGCACCTTGCGCCACAGCCCGGCCGGGTCGAGGTTGAACACGTCGTCCGGGTCGGACTCGACGACGTACCAGGCGCCGTCGCCGATCTCGCCCTCGAGCTGACCGCTACCCCAGCCGGCGTACCCGGCGAAGATCCGCATCCGCGAGATCGCGCCCTCCAGCAGCGCCGGCGGCGCGTCCAGGTCGACCAGGCCGATCCGGCCGAAGCAGGCGCGCCAGCCGGGCAGATCGTCCGCACCCGCGGTCCCGGCGTTCAGCTCGGCGACGGCGAGCGCGCTGTCGGTGCCGACCGGGCCGCCGACGAACAGTACGCCGGGCGCGCTCACGGTCTCCGACCAGGCAGCCAGCACCCGCTCGACGGCCAGGTCGGCTGCCTGGTTCACCACCACCCCGAGCGCGCCGTCCTCGTCGTGGTCGAGCAGCAGCACGACCGAGCGCCGGAACGGCGGCTGGTCGAGCATCGGTGTCGCCACCAGCAGCGACCCGGTCAGCGTCCTCGCCGTCATGTCCCCATCATGTCGTGCGAGAGCGCCAACCGCCCGCGAGAACTACCCCGAGCAGTACTCCGGTCAGGTCGGCGAGCGCGTCGGACACGTCTCCGCTGCGGTTGGTCAGCCAGGCGTGCTGCACCAGTTCGCTGACCGCCGCGTTCAGCACCAGCGCACCGGCGAGCCAGACCAGCGGCAGCCGGAGCCTGCTCCCGGTGTAGGCCACGGCGGCGAACAGCAGCAGGTGGGTGAGCTTGTCGGCGTACGGCAGATCGCCGCCGGCGCTGCGCGGCGTGTACAGCGCGGCCAGGTTGACCAGACAGGCCAACGCGAACGCGATCCGCCAGAACCTCACCCGTGATCGCTCAGCGCATGCTCGTCCAAGCCGGGAGCCCGACCGCCGGCCGCGTCCCGGACCGCGTGCGCGACCATCGTGTGCACCTCCGGGTGGAACACGCTCGGCACGATGTAGTTGGCGTTGAGCTCGTCGTCGGTGACCACCCCGGCGAGGGCCTTCGCGGCCGCCAGCTCCATCTCCATCGAGACCGTGTCCGAGTGCGCGTCCAGCAGGCCGCGGAACACGCCCGGGAACACCAGCACGTTGTTGATCTGGTTCGGGAAGTCGCTGCGCCCGGTGGCCACCACGGCGGCGTGCTCCTTGGCCGCGATCGGGTCCACCTCCGGGTCCGGGTTGGCCAGCGCGAATACGATCGCGTCGTCGGCCATCGTCGCGACGTCGTCACCGGTGAGGATGTCCGGCGCGGACACCCCGACGAACACGTCCGCGCCGACCAGCGCACCCTTCAGGTCGCCGCTGTACTGCGCGGCGTTGGTGTTCTCCGCGATCCAGCGCAGCTCCGGCGACAGCCCGTCGCGGCTGAGGTGGATCACGCCCGCGATGTCCGCGACGATCACGTCCTTCACGCCGGCCGCGATCAGCAGCTTGAGGATCGCCGTACCGGCCGCGCCGGCCCCGGACAGCACCAGCCGGACCGAGCCGATGTCCTTGCCGACCACCCGGAGCGCGTTCAGCAGCGCCGCCATCACGACGACGGCGGTGCCGTGCTGGTCGTCGTGGAACACGGGGATGTCGAGCTCGTCGCGCAGCCGGGCCTCGATCTCGAAGCAGCGCGGCGCCGAGATGTCCTCCAGGTTGATGCCCGCGAACCCGGGCGCGATCGCCTTCACGATCGTGACGATGCTGTCGACGTCCTGGGTGTCCAGACACAGCGGCCAGGCGTCGATCCCGGCGAACCGCTTGAACAGGGCGGCCTTGCCCTCCATCACCGGCAGCGCCGCCTTCGGCCCGATGTTGCCGAGCCCGAGCACCGCCGAACCATCGGTGACCACCGCGACGCTGTTCCGCTTGATCGTCAGCCGTCGCGCGTCCTCGGGGTTCTCCGCGATCGCCAGGCAGACCCGCGCCACCCCGGGCGTGTAGATCATCGACAGGTCGTCGCGGTTGCGGATCGGGTGCTTGGTCTCCATCGAGATCTTCCCGCCCAGGTGCATCAGGAAGGTCCGGTCCGAGACCTTGCCGATCTCGACACCCTCGACGGCGCGCATCGCCGTGACCAGCTGGTCGGCGTGCGTGGTGTCGCGGGCCGCGCAGGTGACGTCGATCCGGAGCCGCTCGTGGCCGGACGCGGTGACGTCGAGCGCGGTGACCACGCCACCGGCCTGCTCCACCGCCGTGGTCAGCCGGCTGACCGCCGACCCCCCGGCCGGGACCTCCAGACGGACCGTGATCGAGTACGAAACACTGGGCATCGAAGTCACGCCGAAATCCTCTCACGCCTCCCGCCGCCACCCACCCGCCCTTCACCCGCACGAGAACCTGGGCAATCGATTTCGCCTAACGAGACCCGCAAACCGTCAAGACCCCACCCATTCCGTTCATCGGGCCTTTGTGACTCGGCGTGTCGTCGTTCGTCGGTCCGTTGTGACCAAGGCGCCGGCCGGGTCGGCCACGTCGCGCCAGGTTCCCGCCACGGAAGCCGGCGCGGTCACAAGGGCCCGACGAACGACGACACGCCGGGTCACAAGAGCCCGATGAACGGAATTCAGTCGAGGGAGTCGAGCCAGGCGCGGACGGAGTCGTCGTGCTCGCCGAGGCCGGGTGGGGGGAGGTTCACCTGGCGGGCGCCGGCGTGGGAGTTGTCGTCGAAGCGGATTGCTGGACCGGGCAGCTGGATCCGGCCGAGCGTCGGGTGGTCGACTTCGATCAGCAGGCCCTGCGAACGGGTCTGGTCCCAGTCGTACACCTGGTCCAGCGTGCGCACCTTGCCGGCCGGGATCCCCTTGTCCGCAAGGCGTTCCAGCCACTCGTCCGCCGACGCGGCGGCGAACGCGGTCTCGATCAGCCGGGTGAGCAGGTCGCGATGCGCGACCCGGTCGGCGTTCCGCGCGAACCGCTGGTCGGCCGGGTCCAGCCCGACCAGCGGCGCGAACACGAGCCACTGCACCTCGCTGCCGACCGCGACCTGGATCGTGTCGTCGGCGGTCCGGTACGACCCGTACGGCGCGATCTGCGCATGGTGGTTCCCGGTCCGCCCGGGCACCTCGCGCGCCACCGTCCACTTGGTCCCGTGGAACGCGTGCACACCGACCACCGAGGCCAGCAGGCTGGTCCGCACCACCCGGCCACGGCCGGTCCGGGCGCGTTCGTGCAGCGCCGCGAGCACGCCGTACGCCGCGTTCATCCCGGCCAGCAGGTCCGCGATCGGCACGCCCACCTTGGCCGGCTCGTCGGTACCGGTCACGCTCATCAGGCCGCCCTCGCCCTGCGCGATCTGGTCGTACCCGGAGCGGCCGCCCTCAGGTCCATCGTGTCCGAACCCGCTGATCGAGCTGATCACCAGGCCCGGGTTCAGCTCGTGCAGCCGCTCCACCGAGAAGCCGAGCCGGTCCAGCACACCCGGGCGGAAGTTCTCCAGCAGGACATCGGCATGCCGCACCAGCCTGGCGAGGAACTCCTTGCCCTCGGGCGACTTGAGGTCCGCGGTGACCGACTCCTTGTTCCGGTTGGCGGACAGGAAGTACGTCGACTCGTGGGCGTCCGGCGGTCCGGCGAACGGCGGCCCCCAGCCGCGGCTGTCGTCGCCATGACCGGGCAGCTCGACCTTGATCACGCGGGCCCCGAGGTCGCCCAGCATCATCGCGGCATGCGGCCCGGACAGCGCCCGGGTCAGGTCGACGACCACCAGGTCGGACAGCAGCTCGTTCGTCGGCACGCCGCCAGGCTAGAGGCCCTGCCATCAGTCGGTGGAATACGGTTCGATGGAAATCGATTGCCCGCAATCAGGTCGCGTGGCGGGCAAGGGCTGCGATCCGCAGCGTCACGTCCCGGGGCCGCTCCTGCATCAGCATGTGCCCGGCGCCGGGGTACATCCACAGCCGCGCGCCGGGGATGAGCTGCGCCAGCCGGTTGGCATGCCGCGGTGACAGCAGTCGGTCCTGGGTCCCGTGCATCACCTCGACCGGCAGGTCCGCGAGCACCTCGAGCGCGTCGCCACGGTCGTGGTCGGTGAGCGCGGCGAAGAACCCGGTCAGCGAGGCCCCCGGCGTCCGGGCCACGTCCGCCGCCAGCACATCCACCTCGACCGGGTCGGGTCGCCGGCCGAACGCCGCCCGGCGCAGCGCCGGTCGCTGCACCCGCGGCACGGTCGGCTCCCTCGCACCCAGTACCGCGGCCCGCCGGGCGCGGCGGTCGGCCCGCCGGCCGGCCACGGTCACCACGAGCGGAGCGATCATCGCCGCCGTCTTGTCGAACCGGCCCGGCAGCCCGAACGGCCGGGACGCGATCTGCCCGGCCGAGGTACTGACCAGCGTCAGGCCCGCGAACCGGTCTCGGACCAGCTCCGGCCGCAGGTCGGCCAGCGCCATCGCGGTCATCCCGCCCATCGAGTGCCCGGCGTAGACGATCGGCCCGTCCGGCACCAAAGCGTGGATCACCTCGGCCAGGTCGCGGGCCAGGTGGTCCATGGTCGTCGTACCGGCGGGCGCGGGGTCCGACAGGCCGTGCCCGCGGTGGTCGTACGCGATCACACGGACCAGGTCACCGAGCTGCGCCGGCAGGCCGGTGAGCTGGTGGTGCCAGCTGCGGGTCGAGCATGTCCAGCCGTGCGAGAGCAGCACCGTCACCGGTGCGTCCAGCGGCCCGACGGTCTCGGCGTGCAGCCGCACCCCGTCCCCGGTCAGCACCTCGGCAGTCTGCACACCCACCGTCTCCAATGTCATCAGACACGCCCAGCCGGTCCGCCACCGACGGTAGATGCTGGGCGATCGAGGTGCCGATCCCGGTCTGGCGTGTCGCAGCATTGTTGCGCGGCGGCAGCCACCCGCCGGCCGCCGGTACGCTCCTCGCGGCGCAGGATCTGCTGCTCGTGCACGAGTCGCGCCGTACGTCGCTCACCGCCGGGATCTCCGGCCTGCCGATCTCGGCGTCGGCCGGGGCGTATACCGGCAGCGCGACCAGATCGCGCTGGCCCTGGTGAAGCCGGATCATCGCCTTCCATCTCCCGTAGAACGGCAGCGGCTGCGCCGTACGTCGAGACCGACGTACATCAGCGCGACGAACGCGGTCACGATCGCGATCTGGTCGAACGACGCCGTACCGGTCGAGGCGCCGGTCGACAGGCCGGTCGATGCCGCATGCGGGACGAGCATCGGACTCCTCAGTAAGTTGGTCTCACGCGGCAGGCACCGCTCAGGCCTGCCCCCAGAATGCGTCATCGTTAATGTTACATCGTCTATGTAACGTGTAGAGTGTGGGGCTGTCATGAGGTGGAGGGGCTGATGGCGCGGAAGGACCCGGACCATACGTCGCCGGAGCAGGCCCAGGAGCTGACCGTCGACCAGCTCGCCGCGAAGGTCGGCATGACCGTGCGGAACGTCCGCGCGTACGCCGGCCGCGGGCTGATCCCGCCGCCCCGGCTGGTCGGGCGGACCGGCTACTACGGCACAGAGCACATCGCCCGGCTCACGCTGGTGCACGAGCTGCTGAACAAGGGCTACACGCTGACCGCGGTCGAACGCATGCTGGTCGACCTGCCGGACGGACCGCTCGCGCTCGACCTGTTCGAGAGCCTGGTCAGCCCGTGGTCGCCGACCGAGCCGGAGGTCATCGCGGAGCTGCAGCTGGCCGAGCGGGCCGGGATCCCGCATGACCCCGCCATCATCGACAGGCTGGTCGAGCTCGGCATCGCGGAACGGCTCGAGGGCAGCACACTGCGGATCCCGAACCCGGACCTGCTCAAGGCCGGCCTGGACGTGATCAAGCTCGGCGTACCGCTGGACGCGATCCTCGCGATGCTGCCGAAGCTGTTCCGCGAGGCGGACGCGATCGCCAAGCTGTACGTCGACCTGTTCCGCAGCACCGTGTGGCGCGAGTTCGCCGACGCCGGGATGCCGTCCGACCGCTGGCCCGAGATCCAGCGCACGATCGACCACATCATCCCGCTGGCAGGCCAGGCGCTCGTCGCGTCCTTCCGGGAGGCGATGGGCCGCGAGATCGAGGTCGCGGTCGCCGAGGCGCTCGGCATCAGGCCGGACGCACTGCCGTCCGCGGGCTGACCGTGGACCTCACGGTCACCGAGTCCGAGGCGCTGCGGCACAACCCGCTCAACGAGGTCACCGGCTCGATCGACCGGGTCCGCACCGCCGACGGCCGCATCCTGGTCCGCAAGCAGCTCCGCGCGCCCGGTACGACGGGCGAGGGCGGTGTCTCGCACTGGCGGGCGAGCGACGACCCCGCGGCGTACCAGTGGTGGCGGCGCGAAGCCGAGGTGTACGCCGACGACGCGCTGCGCGACTCACTGGAGCATGCCGGGCTCTCCTTGCCCCAGGCAACCGTCCAGGAGAGCCCGGACGGTGCGACACTCTGGCTCGACTGGGTAGACGGCCGTACCCAGAGCGATCTGACCATGGCCGACTACCGGGACCTGGCAGTCGGTCTCGGTCGCTGGCAGGCAAACGCCGGCACACCGTCCTGGGCGAGCAAGGGCTTCCTGCGCGCGTACGAGGGCGCCAACCTGCGCGCGGCCGACGACCGTGGTGCGCTCGCCCTGCTGACCGACGACGAGGCGTGGCGCCGTCCGCTCGTCGCCGACAACTGGCCGCCCGGCCTGCGCGGACGATGGGCCGCGCTGGTCGCCGGGCGCGGCCGGATGCACGCGATCCTGGCCGCGCTCCCCCGCGCTCTGTGTCACCTCGACGTCTGGGCGTCGAACGTGATCGTCACGGATCGCCCTGTGCTGGTGGACTGGGCCTTCGCCGGCGACGGCGCGGTCGGCGAGGACGTCGGCAACGCAATCCCGGATGCCTGCTTCGACCTGTTCTTCCCAGCGGACCGGGTGCGCGAGCTGGACGCGACCATGACCGCGGCCTACCTCGACGGGCTGTCCAGCGCCGGCTGGCGCGGCGACCGCCGGACGGTCCGGCTCGGCATCACGGCGTCATGCGTCAAGTACACCTGGCTGGTCCTGCTGTTGCTGGAACGCGCGACCGAGCAGACCCATCAGGCGTACCACCGCGAGGTCGACGCGACGTCCCGGTACCGGGCCTGCGGTCAGGTGTTCGACCTGCTCACCGACTGGTACGACGAGGCGCTCGCCCTGTCCGACGAGCTCGGCATCGGCTGATCCGCGTCGCAGACTGCCGCAGCGGCCGAGTAGGCCGCGAGCCACAGCCGCACCGGCAGTCGCCTCGGCCCCCGATGCCGTGCATCGGCACCAGCACACCGGCCTCCCGATCTGTCACATAGGAAGGCGCTGCATGGTGAGGTCGTACTCGGTCGCGTCGAACCGCCTGGTCAGCTGCCGGAACCGGAACGTGAACGACGGCCACAGCGTGGTGTTGCGCCCCTGCGAGTCCAGGTACCAGCTGACACAGCCGCCGGTGGTCCAGACGGTGTTCTCCATCTTCGAGCGGACCGCGTCGACGTACCGGCGCTGGACGTCCGGGCGGACCTCGACGCGCTCGATGCCGGCCGAGTCCATGGTCCGGACCGCGTCCAGGATGTACGCGATCTGCGACTCGATCATGAACACCATCGAGCTGTGTCCCAGCCCGGTGTTCGGGCCGATCAGCATGAAGAAGTTCGGGAACCCCGCGACCGCCGTACCGAGGTGGGCCTGCATCCCGTCCGACCAGGCCTCGCGCAGCGTCTCGCCGGTCCGGCCGCGCACCATGTCCATCACCGGCAGGTCGGTGACGCGGAACCCGGTGCCGTAGATGATCGTGTCCACCTCGTGTTCGACGCCATCGTCGGTGACGATCCCCCGCGGCGTCACCTCGCGGATCGGGTCGGTCAGCAGCGACACGTTCGGCTGCGCGAGCGACGGGTAGTAGTCGTCGGAGATCAGGATCCGCTTGCAGCCCAGCGTGTAGTCCGGCGTCAGCCTGGCCCGCATCGCAGGGTCGCGGACCTGCTCGTGCAGGTGCTTCAGCGCCAGCTTCTGGCCCTGCTCCATGATCTGCGGCGCCCGCGTGAACCCGAGCACCAGCGCCTCGCGGCCCCAGTAGATGCCGCCGCGGACCGCCTTCTGCACGAGCGGGAACCGCCGGAACACGGCCTTCTCGGCGGAGGTGATGTCGCGGTGCGGCCGCGGCATCACCCACGGCGGCGTGCGCTGGAACAGGTGCAGCTCGTCGACCTCGGGCTGGATCGCCGGCACGAACTGGATCGCCGACGCGCCGGTGCCGATCACCGCCACCTTGCGCCCGGTCAGGTCGTGGTCGTGGTTCCAGCGGGCGGAGTGGAACACGGTGCCCTTGAAGGTCTCGATCCCCGGCCACTTCGGGTACGACGGCTCGGCCAGCGGGCCGGTACCGGAGATGACCAGGTCCGCGGTCAGCTCACCGTGGTTCGTCCCGACCCGCCAGCAGCTGCGCTCGTCGTCCCAGTCGGCGCTCAGCACCTCGTGCTCGAACCGGATGTGTGGCCGGACACCGAAGTCGTCGGTGACCTTGTTCAGGTACGCCTCGATCTCCGCCTGCGGCGAGAACGTCGAGGACCAGTCCGGGTTCGGCGCGAACGAGAACGAGTACAGGTGCGACGGTACGTCGCAGCGACAGCCCGGGTAGGTGTTGTCCCGCCAGGTCCCGCCGACCGCTGCGGCCCGCTCGAGCACCACGAAGTCGCGGTAGCCCGCCTCCTTCAGCCGCACCGCCATACCGATCCCGGCGAAACCGGTACCGATGATGAGGATGCGACTGTGGTTCGACGCAGGCATCGAGGACCTCCAGTGGCCGGAAGCGAACTTACTCGCAGTAAGTTACCCCGAGTAAGTTAGACTCCGCAAGGTGACCTCGACCACCACACCACGCCGGCGCGACCGCGCCGCGCGCGAGCTGGAGATGCTCGACGCCGCCGAGGAGATCTTCGGCGAGCGGGGGTACGCGGCGACCTCGATGGACGACATCGCCGCCAGCGTCGGGGTCAGCAAGCCGCTGGTCTACCAGTACTACGGCTCCAAGGACGGGCTGTTCGTGGCCTGCCTGTCCCGGCTGCGGGCACAGCTGCTCGACTCGGTGTCCGACGCGGTGCTGGCCGCGCCGGACGCGGAGCAGGCGATGTACGCCGGTCTGACCCAGTGGTTCCGCTTTCTCGACGAGCATCCGCGCGCCTGGGCGGTGATGGTCGACGAGGGCATGCTGAGCGCCGGACCCGCGGCCGAGGCCGCCGACCAGGTCCGGTCCGATTTCGTCGGGCTGATCGCGCACATGGTCCGGCTGAACCTACCGCCGGACCGCGAGACCACCGACGACGAGGTCCAGGTGGTCGCGCAGGCACTGTCCGGCGCGACCGAACGGCTGGCGATCTGGCGGAGCAAGGCCGGTGGCGGCCCGTCGCCGGAGCAGGTCGCGGACACGCTGATGAACGTGTTCTGGATCGGCCTGCGCAGCGTCCGCGACGGCGAGTCCTGGCGCTGACCGGGTCGCTGCCGGCAGCCATCCCGCTGCCTGCCGCATCCGCGACCGCGAACGTCGAATCACGGCGCCACTATCCCTGGTGACCCCCATCTTTCGCGATCATCGGTCGCTTTTCCTCGTCTGTGGACAACGGGCTTGCGTCCTGCGGATCTGCGGGTGTGCTGCCGGGTCGTTGTGGGCTGGCGGATGACGCGCTGCGGACCGGATGACGCGTTGCGGTGCGGGTGGACATTCGGCGGCTCTCGATGGCCTGCTGCAGTACGTCATCGAGCAGCAGATCCGGCCAGTTAGCACGCACCACGTCAGCGGACACGGAAGACGTCGGCGGGCACAGAAGGCGTCAGAGGATCCGCGACCGGCGTCGCCGCGACCGTCGGCCTTGCCTCTGTGTCCGTCGCCCCAGGCCGTCGACCCCTGCCGGCGGTATGCGCCGTACGGCGATGACCGCGCGGCGACCGTATATCGATATCGGTATCGCATACCGATGTCGGTATGCCGATCGAGCAGCACCCATCCAGGCAGCACCACCTCGGGCCATCGAGCCCGAGCGGGCCGCACGATTCCGGGAGACACCGCGAAGGGCTGTGATGTTTCCGCGGAAACGTCACCAACCCGCCGAGCACCACACACGGATGTCATCGGAGAGCCACGTTTCTCGTCTGTGGACAACGGATTCCACTCGGCGGACGCGTGATCTGATCGGGAACGATGCGCTCCTCGCCCTCCTCCATCACGCCGCCGGCAACGCTGCTGCTGCTCGGCGGCGTGCTGTCGGTGCAGTTCGGCGGCGCGCTGGCGGCGACACTGATCCCGCGGATCGGCGCGCCGGCGACCGTGACGCTGCGACTCGGGCTCGGCGTCATACTGCTGCTGCTCGTCGCCCGGCCGCGGCTGCACGGCCGGGACCGGCGGGATCGGCGCGCGGTCGTTGCCTTCGGCACCGTCCTCGCGCTGATGAACCTGTCGTTCTACCTGGCGCTGGAACGGCTACCGCTCGGGGTCGCGGTGACGATCGAGTTCATCGGCCCGCTGGGGCTCGCGGCCGTGCTGTCGCGACGCGGCCGGGACCTGGCCGCGGTCGCTGTCGCGACGGTCGGGGTCGTCCTGGTGAACGGGCGCGACCTGCACTCGGTGGACTGGGTCGGGGTCGGGTTCGGCCTGCTCGCGGGGGCCTGCTGGGCGGCGTACATCCTGCTCAGCGCGGAGACCGGTCGCCGGTTCGCGCAGCTGGACGGGCTCGCGCTGGCGATGGTGGTCAGCACACTGCTGGTGTCGCCGTACGGGATCGCGACCGGCGGCAGCGAGCTGCTCACCGCGCACGTGCTGCTGGTCGGCGCGGCGGTGGCGGTGCTGTCCTCGGTGCTGCCGTACTCACTCGAGCTGCTGGCGCTACGCCGGATGCGGCCGGTGGTATTCGGCATCCTGCTCAGCCTGGAGCCGGTCGTCGGCGCGCTGGCTGGGCTGATCGTGCTGGACCAGCGGCTCGGCCCGATCCAGATCGCCGGCATGACCTGCGTCGTTCTCGCCTCCATCGCGGTCACCCGGTCCCGCGGCTCCGAACCCCTGGACCTGTAACTCCGTGCCCACGTTGTCAATGCGCTGAGTGAAAATGCATTGACACTCGTAACGCTCGGTAGGGAGACTTCGATGTAGGAGACGAGGGGGAAAGACCGATGGAAACCACGGGGAACATCATGCAGAGCACTGAGGTCCAGTTCCGGGCCCGCGTCTTCCGCTGCGACTTCGACGGCACTCCGGCGCCGTGGTACGTCGACATCGACGACCCGGACTACCCGCAGCCCGACCAGCCGCTCTGGTACGCGTACTACGACTCGCAGGCCGCCGCGCTCGACGCCGCCTGCAGCCGGCTCGCCGCACTGTCCTAGCGGGCCTGGCGGAGCCACTGACAGCGCTGACAAGGGGCTGACAAGGGGCTGACAACGGGCTGACAGATGTCATGGGCAGGTCGTGACGGCTGCCCCACGTGACTCGGCCGCCGCGCCGGGATCGTGGTCTGCATGACGACAACCATGACGACAACCACGACTGCGGTCCGCCTGACCGGCGTGACCAGGAGGTACGGCGCGGTGCAGGCCGTCGCCGGCGTGGATCTGATCATCGGATCCGGTGAGGTGGTGGCGATCCTCGGCCCGAACGGCGCCGGCAAGTCCACCACGATCGAGATGCTGCTGGGCCTGGTCCGGCCCGACCACGGGTCGATCCAGGTCTACGGACAGAGCCCGTACGACGCGATCGCCGCCGGCCGGGTCGGCGCGATGCTGCAGAGCGGCGGGATCATCGAGGACGCGAAGGTGGGCGAGCTGGTCGGCCTGGTCGCCGGGCTGCACCCGAAGCCGATGCCCGCGCACGAGGCGCTGGAGCGGGCCGGCATCGCCGACCTCGGCGACCGGGTGTTCAGGACGCTGTCCGGCGGGCAGAAGCAGCGGGTCCGGTTCGCGATGGCGATCGTCCCGCAACCCGACCTGATCGTGCTGGACGAACCAACCACCGGGATGGACGTCGAGACCCGGCGCGCGTTCTGGCAGGCGATGCACGCCGAGACCGCGCGCGGCCGGACCGTGCTATTCGCGACCCACTACCTCGACGAGGCCGACAGCTACGCCGACCGGGTGGTGCTGATGCGGCACGGCCGGGTGGTCGCCGACGGCACCGCCTCGGAGATCAAGGCCGGCGTATCCGGCCGGACCATTCGCGCCACCGTGCCGGACGCCGATCTCGGCCGGCTGGCGGCGCTGGACGGCGTACGCACCGTGGAGACCCGCGGTGACGTGGTGCTGCTGCAGTGCGCCGACTCCGACAGGGTGCTGCGGCACCTGCTCGACCACACCACCGCGCACGACATCGAGGTGTGGTCGCCCGACCTGGAGGACGCCGTACTGGCGCTCTCGGACGCCGAGGAGGCAGTCGCATGAACCTCGCCTACCTGCGCTTCGACCTGCGCCGGATGGTCCGCAACAAGCGGCTGATGATCTTCTCGATCCTGATGCCACTGGCGCTGTTCCTGGTCTTCGGGACGCACACCGAGGGCGCCCGGATGGACACCGGTATCACCGCGGCTGCGTATGTGATGGTCAGCATGGCGATGTTCGGCTCGATGTCCGCGGCGATGAGCAGCGGCGGCGCGATCGCGACCGAGCGCGACGGCGGCTGGAACCGCACGCTGCGGCTGACGCCGCTGAAGCCCTACGCGTACGTCGCCAGCAAGGTGCTGCTCTCGCTCGTACTCGCGATCGCGCCGCTGGTCGCGGTGTTCGTCGCCGGCGTGGCCGCCGGAGGGGTGCGGCTGGACACGGGCCAGTGGACGATGGTGGCGCTGACATCGTGGCTCGGTGCGCTGCCGTTCGCCGGGCTCGGCCTGATCATCGGGTACGTCGCGACGCCGGACAGCGTGCAGCCGATCACCGGCCTGACCACGATGATGGTGGCCGCGTTCGGCGGGCTCTGGCTGCCGGTGGAGAACATGCCGGACGTGATGCGCGACATCGCCCGGCTGACCCCGGCGTACTGGACCGGCCAGACCGCGCGCAGCACGCTCACGTCGGCCGGGATCGACAGCCGCGCCCTGCTCGTCGTGCTCGCCTGGACCCTGGTCCTCGGCTACATCGGGCTGCGGCGGTTCCGCGCCGACACCGCTCGCGCCTAGAGCTAGGTTGAAGTTGTGAGCACGCAGCCGGCAACGCCTCTCGACCGGGTCGAGGGGCGTTACCGCTGGGGCTGGCTGGTGGCCGGCATCTGGCTGGTCTACCTGGTCAAGCCGCTGCAGGCGATGCTGCAGGACAGCTCCGGCGTCGCCCGGGTGATCGGGGTTGCCGCGCTGATGCTGTTCTGCATCGGGTACCTGGGCTTCTTCGGGCTGTTCCGGCAGTCTCGCGTCGAGGGCCGCACGATCCCGCTGTGGCAGCGGGTCGGCTACCTCGCCGTACTGCTCGCGCTGGGAGCCTGCATCGTGCCGGCGGCACACGAGCTGGCGCTGAACACGCTGGTGTACGTGGTGGCGATGGCGATGATGCTGCTGCCGCTGCGCGCCGGGGTGGCCGTCGCCGCGGTGCTGTTCGCAACCGCCGAGATCACGCTCCGGGTGGTGCCGGGGTGGCACGAGGACGGCAGCTACGGGCTGGCGATCGTGCTCGCGGCGCTGGCCGTGTTCGGGCTACGCCGGGCGATGCTGCGCGGGCTCGAGCTGGCAGAGGCGCGCAAGGACTTCGCCGAGCTGCGGGTGCAGGAGGAGCGGACCCGGTTCGCCCGCGACCTGCACGACATCCTCGGGCACTCGCTCACCGTCGTCACCGTGAAGGCCGAGCTGGCCGGACGGCTGCTGCCGGAGCACCCGGACCGGGCGGCGACCGAGATCGCCGACGTAGAGCGGCTGGCCCGGACCGCGCTGGCCGACGTACGGGCCGCGGTGGCCGGCTACCGGGAGCCGAGCCTGGCGGGCGAGCTGGTGTCGGCGAAGACCGCACTGCAAGCCGCCGGCATCACCGCGGCGCTGCCGACCGCGGTGGACCAGGTACCGGAGGATCGCCGCGAGCTGTTCGCCTGGGTGCTCCGCGAGGGCGTCACCAACGTGGTCCGGCACTCCGGCGCCCGCAGGTGCACGGTGACGCTGGACGCGGACCGCGTCGAGGTGGTCGACGACGGTACTGGTGCGGCCTCGGCCGGCGGGCCGGGGCACGGCCTGGTCGGCCTGCGCGAACGAGCCGCGGCCGCGGGCGCCGGACTGCAGGTGGGGTCGGCACCCGGCGGCGGGTTCCGGCTGGCTTTGCGGATGCCGGCGTGATCCGGCTGCTGCTGGCCGACGACCAGGCCCTTGTCCGCGGAGCGCTCGCCGCGTTGCTGGACCTGGAGCCGGACCTGACCGTGGTGGCCGAGGTGGGCCGCGGCGACGAGGTGGTGGCCATCGCCCGGGAGGCGGCGCCGGACGTCGCGCTGCTGGACGTCGAGATGCCCGGGCTGGACGGCATCGCAGCCACAGCAGCGTTGCGGTCGGCCGTACCGGCCTGCCGCGTACTGGTGGTCACCACCTTCGGCCGGCCCGGGTACCTGCGCCGGGCGATGGAGGCCGGCGCGTCCGGGTTCGTGGTCAAGGACACCCCGGCCGCGCAGCTGGCGGACGCGGTACGGCGCGTGCACGCCGGGCTCCGGGTGGTCGACCCGACGCTGGCCGCGGAGACCCTGGTCGCCGGGACCAGCCCGCTGACCGGGCGCGAGTCCGACGTGCTGCGCTCAGCCCGGGACGGCGGCACGGTCGCCGACATCGCCCGCGGGCTGCATCTGTCCGAGGGCACGGTCCGCAACCACTTGTCCGCCGCGATCGGCAAGACCGGTGCCCGGACCCGGGCCGAGGCGGTCCGGATCGCGGTCGAGAACGGGTGGCTGTAGGTCTTAGCCTGGCTTCGGGGAGGCACTCATGACGATCGAGTCGTTCAGCACAGCAGCACGCATCGCCGCCGACGGCGAGCAGGTCGGCATCGACGAGCTCCAGCTCGCCACCCGGAACCACGGCCTGCCACTCGAGGCGCTCCGGTACGACGTGACGCCGCCCGGCCTGCACTACGTCCTCGTGCACTACGACATCCCGGCGGTGGACGCGCAGGACTGGCGGCTCAGCATCGGTGGTTGCCTCGAGCAACCAGTGGCGCTGGATCTGGAGGAGCTGCGGGCGATGCCGTCGCGGACCGTCCGCGTGACGATGGAGTGCGCCGGCAACGGCCGGGCGCGCTATCTGCCGCGGCCGGTCAGCCAGCCCTGGCTGGTGGAGGCGGTCGGCACCGCGAATTGGACCGGCGTACCGCTCGCGGACCTGCTCGACCGGGCCCGGGTCCGCGGTGACGCGGTCGACGTGGTGTTCACCGGCGCCGACCACGGGATCGAGCGCGGCGTGGAGCAGGACTACCAGCGGGCGCTGTCGCTGGACGAGGCGCTGGCCGGCGACGTGCTGGTCGCGTACGCGATGAACGGCCAGCCGCTGCCGCCGCAGCACGGCTTCCCGGTCCGGCTGGTGGTGCCGGGCTGGTACGGGATGGCACAGGTCAAGTGGCTGACCTCGATCGAGGTGCTGGACCACGCCTTCGACGGGTTCCAGAACGACGTCGCGTACCGGTTGCGGGCCACCCCGGACGAGCCGGGGAAGCCGGTGACCCGGATCGAACCGCGGGCACTGCTGGAGCCGCCCGGGTTCCCGGACTTCATGAGCCGGACCCGGTTCCTGCACCCCGGACCGGTGACGCTGCGGGGCCGGTGCTGGTCCGGCTGGGCACCGGTGTCGGGGGCCGAGGTCAGCGTCGACGGCGGTACGACATGGCTGCCCGCGACCCTCGAACCGCCAGCCGGACGGTGGGCCTGGCGACGGTTCAGCTGCCCATGGAACGCGGCGCCGGGCGCGTACCAGCTGACCGCCCGCGCAGCCGACTCCGGCGGCCGGGCGCAGCCGCTGGACGCGGACTGGAACCGCGGCGGCTTCGCGAACAACTCGGCCCAGCGGGTGCCCGTCGTCGTACTCGAGGACTGACATCCGGCCGGAGTGTCGCGGCCGAAAAGTGTCGGTCCCGGGTTCCATCATGGTGAGTGAGACAGCACCACGATCTCACCAACGGGACCGGCGATGAGCAGCACTGTGGCGATCAGACTGGGGACGATTCCAGGCCTCCACCTGCACGCGCGGGTGTTCCACTGCGAGGGACCGCCGGGCACCAGCTGGTATGTCGACATCGACGACCTGGACGACGCACAACCCGACGACCCGTTCTGGTACGGGTACTTCGCAACCCAGCCGGCCGCGATCGACGCCGCCTGCAGCCTCCTCCGACACCTCTCCCACGACCCGCTCCTCGACCAGCACCTAACCCGCATCAGCCAACGCTCGTCGCCGACAGCAGCCTGAGGAATGCCGTTCATCGGCCCTTGTGACCAGGCGTGTCGTTGTTCATCGGGCCCTTGTGACCACGCCGGCGAGCCGGGCGCGCCATCCTGACGCACGATCGGGCCCTCGCGACCAGGGGTTGGTCACAAGGGCCCGATGAGTGCCGACACGCCGGGTCACAAGGGCCCGATGAACGGGTTTCAGGCGCGGTCAGGCGCGCGAGGGGTTCCGCGGCGGCGCTTGAGGATGGCGACGGCGGTGATGATGCCAGCCAGGATGAGCAGGCCCGCCGGGTGTCCGCCGGCAACCGAGCAGGCGATGCCGGCGACGGCGAGCAGTGCGACGAGCGCGATGAGCGGGACCGGGATGCCGTACACGCGCGGCCCGCGCCAGCCACCGCCACGCGCCCACGGCGGACCGCCGAACGGTGCGCCGGAACCGTACCGGCCGCCTTGACCGCCCTGCTGCTGGTCGGACGCCTCCCGCGGCAGGTCGGTGAACAGCGCGTCGAGGTCGTTGCGGGTGACGGCGCGCAGCGCCTGGTCGACCCGCTCGGAGTGCTCGTCCGAGCTCAGCCGGCCTGCTTCGAAGTGCTCGCCGAGCCGCCGGACCGTTTCGTTGCGCTCGGCGTCGCCGATCCGGATGCCTCCGTTCGGGGTGTCGTTCTGGTTGTCGTTCATCGAGTTCCTCCAGGGATCGTGCGGGACTACCTCGAGAGTGCTGGACCGCACCCCTGTCGCGCGTCGGCTGCCGGGCGGCACTCGGCGTACCGCTCGAGGCGTACGGGATGACCCTGAGCGGTATTGACAAATGAAACTGTCAATACAATGCTGAGCCCATGGGGATCACCTACCTCGACCAACCGGACCAGGTTCGTGCCGTGCTGTCCCCGCTGCGACGCGAGCTGCTGAACCTGCTCCGCGAGCCCGCGTCGGCGACCCAGCTGGCGGCCGCGCTCGAGCTGCCGCGGCAGCGGGTCAACTACCACCTGCGCGAGCTGGAGAAGGCCGGCCTGGTGGAGCTGGTCGAAGAGCGCCAGCGGCGCGGGTTCACCGAGCGGATCCTGCAGGCCCGGCCGGGCGCGTTCGTGGTCGACCCGGCGGTGATGACGACGGCCGAGTCGCGGGCGATGACCCGGATCCACGACCAGTTCGCCGCCGAGCACCTGGTCGAGGTCGCGTCCGGCACCGTCCGGGACGTCGCCAGGATGCAGTCCCGTGCTGACGAGGCCGGCAGGCGGCTGCTGACCTTCACGCTCGAGGCCGAGGTGCGGTTCGCCGAGCCCGGCGACGTCCACCGGTTCACCGACGCGCTCACCGAGGCGGTGCGTCGTACCGTCGCCGCCTTCGACTCTCCCGGCGGCCGGCCGTACCGGCTCGTCGCCGCCGGACACCCAGCACCAGCAGTCGCCGAGCAAGGAGACCAGTCATGACCGATACACCGCAGATCGAGGTCACGATCGCCGCACCGCCCGACGCCGTCTGGGCCGCGTTGCGGGACAAGGAGCGGATCCGGCACTGGCACGGCTGGGAGGACGACAGCTTGGACGCCGAGATCGACCTGATCTACTTCGATCACGTCAAGACCGAGGACGCCGCCGCGGGAGTGCTCGACATCCAGGGCGGCGACCTGTTCGAGCTGCACCCCGACGGCGACGGCACCCGGGTGGTGCTGACGCGGGCGGCGCACAGCGACGACCCGGAATGGGACGCGTACTACGACGACGTCACCGAGGGCTGGATCACGTTCCTGCACCAGCTCCGCTTCGCGCTCGAGCGCCACCCCGGCGAGCCGCGGCGCACGGTGTTCCTGTCCGGCGAGCTCGGCACCTCGGCACTGCCCGCCGAGGCACTCGGGCTGACCGGCCTCGCCGACGGAGCGTCGTACGACGCTGAGCTGGCCGGCGAGTCCGTGCACGGCGCGGTCTGGTTCGTCTCCGAGCACCAGCTCGGCGTCACCGTCGACGAGTGGGGCGACGGGCTGCTGGTGATCAGCGGCATCGAGCCGTCGGAGGCGAAGCCGAAGGGTGCCGCGATGGCGGTGCTCACCAGCTACGGCCTGGACCAGCCGGCGTACGACGCCTTGGCCAACCGCTGGACCGAGTGGTGGCAGCCGCGGTACATGCCGTAAGTCTGCCGAAGAAAGTCCTGGCCCGGTACAACCTCACGCAGCGCCGCTGGCGGACCGGGCCCGCCACGCCTTCTGCTTCGCCCGGTTGCCGCAGATCCGCATGTCGCACCACTTGCTCCTGCGCGCGTTCGAGTGGTCGTAGAACGCCCACCGGCACTCGTCGTTCTGGCACGCCTTGAGTCGCCCCCACGTGCCGTCCGCCATCGCCCGGACAACGATCGCGAGCAGCCGGCCGAGGGCGCCGTCGACGCCGGAGCGGGCGGGTTCGGGGTGCCAGCCCGTGCCGGAGAACCCGACGTTCAGAGCGGCTCGCCCGGCGGTCCTGTTCAGCACGGCCAGAGCATCCTGCGGCAGATCCGAACCGTCGTGGTTGGCGAGCATTGCCGTGCGCAGCGCCTCACGCAGCTCGACCGCTTCGCGGACGTCCCTGGCGCGCACCGTCACGCCGGGCTCGAGCACGGCCCCGAGCCAGGCGCGCAGACCGTCCGGCCCGTCCAGGTCGTCGGTGCCACGCTCGACGTCGCGCGTGTTCACGAAGCGGCGGACCAGCTCGAGGTCGCCGGGCGCGGCCAGGATGGTGCTCACGATCCCTACTATAACCGTATCTGCTGGTAATCCGGTTACTACTTGTGTAACCATATAAAGCGTGACTCCGGTTACTTCTGAGCGTGAGTCGACCGACCGCGCCTGGGCCGGCAAGCCCTTCCGCTGGCTGTGGACCGGCTCAGCGGTGTCGATGTTCGGCGCCGAGATCGCCGAGCTCGCGCTGCCGCTGCTGGCGCTGGTGACGCTGTCCGCGGACGCCGACGAGCTCGCGACGCTGCGGGCCGCACAGTTCCTGCCGTTCCTGCTCGCCACGCTGCCGGTCGGGCTGCTGGTGGACCGGCGCCGCCGCCGCGGGCTGATGATCGGGGCCGACCTCGGCCGGTTCGTGCTGGTCGCGCTGATCCCGCTGTCGGT
>DASRHY010000041.1:0-11545 GCA_035650275.1 Kribbellaceae bacterium
GTGCTGAGCGCTGGCACGTCGGAGGTGATCGGGTGCGTCTACATCTACCCGCCGCGTGACCCGAACTCGGCTCACGACGCGCACGTCTCCTCATGGGTACGGGCGGACCGAGCCGACCTTGACCCGGTGCTGTACGTCGTCGTCTCCGCATGGCTGGAGCGGGATTGGCCCTACAAATCAGTTAGCTACGCCTCCCGCGCCTGATTCCGCCGGTACCAGATCGCACCCACTTGCGATACAACCAGCCGATTGGTCTGCGGTACGTCGACGACCTGCCGGTCAGCCAGGTGACAGAGCTGATCGCATGCCATTGCTCGGGGCGCGATGGACGGCGACTTACCAGGTTGGTTCGGATCGGCATAGCCTCAAGGGCAAACTGGTGTGCGAGTGGGCGACGGCACACGAGCGCGCACAGCGGGAGGATGACCAATGATGCCGGGAAAAGCCAGGCTCCTGCCCAGACGGTCGCACTGGTAGCAACGCGACTCGGCGAGTACCTCGCGCGATACGAGCGAGAGCGCAGCCCACAAGCGATGTTCGCTTATGCCTACATGCGGCTCACTCGACGTCTCGAACTGGCGCTGACTGTTGGAGAGCCGGCCTTTGCCGATCCGGCGTGGGTGGCGGACCTGGCTCGATCCCTGGCTGCGGAGTACTTCACGGCCATGGACCGGATCGACGACTGGATCACGTCCGGAGGTATCGATCGCAAGGCCAAGGTGAAGCCGGTCGATTTGCCGGCCGACGTTCCGGAGCCATGGCGAGAGGTGTACGCCGCCTCAAGTGGTGCCCGATCATACGTGCTTGAGGACGCGCTGTTCGCCATGATGGCACACATCTCATACGACCTGCCGATGGCTCTGCTGGGTATGTCCAAACGCGTAGCCGTCAATACGCATCTCGCCGATTTTCATCGGATGAACGATGTGCTCGGCGCCGCTATCGACGGTGTGCAGGACGACCTAGCGGGTCGATACAATCGAGCACTGGCGGACCTGGATCAATTGTTGATCGGTCAGGATGAACTATTCAGCAATTACGGAATCCGGCTTTCTCGCGGAATGGCTTGGTACAACTTTGAAAGGCTGACCGATTCGCACGCCGCACCCGATGCGCTACGTTCAATCCGAACGAGCACCGGCGCGCTCATCAAGCAGGTGCGTGCACCGGACGACTGGCGACTTCGTGTCGGACTGGGGTTGGCTCGCCTACTAGTCCCAGAGAGGCGCCGGTGGCCTGCCGACTAGCTTGATCCACCGATGGGCAGGGTCTGCCCCTGGCCGGTCGGCGCCAGCGATTTCAGCGACGGGTACAGCTCGGCGATTCAGGTCATGCAGAGTGCTCCGCGGTACGGCTGTATAAAGCGGACCGAAGCTGACCGCGTTCGCCGCTAGCGTCACATGACATGAGCAAACCGACCGCCACAACAGATACCGCCATCCGCCCGTTTCGGATCGATATTCCGCAATCGGACCTGGTTGACCTGCGCGAGCGACTCGCCCGCACCCGTTGGCCTGCCGGGCTGCCAGGCACGGGCTGGGATGCAGGGGTGCCGCTGGCCTATCTGAAAGACCTGGCCGGCTACTGGGCCACCGAATACGACTGGCGGCTGCACGAGGCGCGGCTGAACGAGTTTCCCCAGTTCACTACGGTCATCGACGGCCAGCACGTGCACTTTCTGCACGTTCACTCCCCCGAACCGAGCGCCCTGCCCCTGATCATCACTCACGGCTGGCCCGGCTCGGTCGTCGAGTTCATGAACATCATCGGCCCACTGACCGACCCGGCCCGCCACGGCGGCGACCCCGCCGATGCCTTCCACGTTGTCGCCCCATCACTGCCCGGCTTCGGCTTCTCCAGCCCGCTCGCCGCATCGGGCTGGGACACCCGCCGGGTAGCCCGCGCCTGGGCCGAGCTGATGTACCGCCTCGGCTACGACCGGTACGCAGCCCAGGGCGGGGACACCGGCTCGATCGTCTCCCCTGAACTGGGCCGCATCGACCCCGATCACGTTATCGGGGTGCACGTCAACAACCTCGGCACTTTCCCGACCGGCGACCCGACTGAGCTGGCAGACCTGACCGAGGCCGACCAGGCCCGGCTCGCGCTCATGGAAACGTACGCGCGCGACATGAGCGGATACGCCATCGTCCAGGCGACCCGGCCACAGACCATTGCGTACGCGCTCACCGACTCACCCACAGGCCAGCTCGCCTGGATCACCGAGAAGTTCAAGGAATGGACCGACCCGCACGCCAGCCTTCCCGAAGACGCCATCGACCGCGACCTGATCCTCACCGACGTCTCGATCTACTGGCTGACCGGCACCGCCGGTTCCGCAGCCCGCATCTACTACGAAGGTGCCCGCACCTGGGGACAGGCTCAGCCACGCTCCCCGGTACCGACCGCAGTAGCGGTCTTCCCCGGCGACCTCACCATCCGCCCGCTCGCCGAACGCCAACATAACCTCGTGCGCTGGACCGAGTTCACCCGCGGCGGCCACTTCGCCGCCATGGAAGCACCCGACCTACTGGTCGACGACATGCGAGACTTCTTCCGCCAGTTCCGCTGACGCCTCCTCGACAGGTCGACTGTCTCCGGCCGGCTCCACCGGGACGTGGGCAGGCGGGCGCTCCGTGCCGACCTGCGACCGTAAGCGTTCAGTGCAGGGTCGGCACGTAGTCGAGTAGCTGCATGCGTCCGTCGAAGGTGCGCGACGTGGCCAGCTCGAGGTCCAGGTCGGGCCAGTCCGCGAAGATGGGCTGGAGGCCGGTCTGGCCGGTCACTACGGGGAAGACCACGAGCTGAAGGGTGTCGACCAGGCCCTCGCGCAGCAGTGTCTTGTTGAGCGAGATGCTCCCCATCGTCCGCATCGGAGCCGAGCCCTCCTCCTTCATCCTGCGCAGCGCAGTGACGGCGTCCTCGGCGACCACCTGCGTATTGGCCCATGTCAGCGGTGGTTTCAGCGTCGTGGAGAACACGACCTTCGGGATCTCGGCCATCCGCGCGAAGGTGGGGTCCTCCTCCTCGGCCACAATCTGCGACATCGTGCGGTAGGTGTTCGCGCCCATCACGATGACGTGGTCCTCGGCCAGCTTCTCCTCCAGCCACGCCATGAGCTCGGGGCCTTCCTTGCCCCAGTAGCCTGGCCAATCCTCAGCCGCGGCGAAGCCGTCGAGGCTGCTGAACAGGTCGATGGTCAGCGTGCTCACCGATGGACTCCCGTCTCCCGAAACGCGGCCGGTCATGTGAATGCATCGCTCTCGGCGTCCCGGACCCCGACCCGCAGCGTTGTGAACGTCCATAGGCCCAGGCCGGCTCCTCATACCTGGCTAGCCTATTTGGCCACGGCGTTCAAGATCGGCGACGAGCAAGGCGATCGCCGAGGCGCTGGTTCAGGCGGCGTCGGGACCGAAACCGGTCAGGACCGCCACGGCCTGGCGCAGCCGGGTCCGGTCCGGGTAGCCGTACGACACGCCAACGGCGTACACGTCGTGCGCGTGCGACTTGGTCACGGCAGCGACGTACCAGACCGGCTTACCGGCGGCCAGCAGCCTCACGATCGCCTTGTGCTCGGTGGTGGTGAACATGCCAGTGCCTTCTCGTGGTCGTGTACTGCGATGAAGCAGTGCGAGAGCTTCAGGTCCATGCCCAAAACGCTACGGCGCGGTCGCAGCCTTCGCTTCTCGATTCCTGACCGATCCGGCGATCCCGACTGAGGTGCTCGGGCACGACGAGGTCATCGGTGCGGTGCTGCGCGGCGAGAGCCGGCCGTGGCCTCCCCAGCGCCCGCGGAATCTTTGGTGATCCTGCTTAGGCGCTTGGCCCGTCCCATGTCTGGAGGGAGATCGGATCGTCGAGGCCGAACGGTCCGGGGGCGGTGACGGCGATGTCGTCGGTCTCGACGTGGTGGCCTGCGGCGCACCGGGCCGCGATGGTGACGGCTTCGCCGCATCCGTCGTGGTGGAGGGCCGGCGGGTACGGCGGCGGGTCGTGCCGGTTGGCCCACTGGAGCAACGCGAAGATGGCGGGCATGAGTTCCGCGCCCGGGGCCGTGAGCGCGTACTCGTGGCGGCGTCGTTGGCCGGGGTCCTGGTACGGGTGCTTGTCGAGGATGCCGGCACGCACCAGGTCTCGGAGCCGCGCGGAGGTGGTGGCGTCGGTGAGCGCGGTGCGGGCGGTGAATTCCTCGAACCGTGTGGCGCCGTAGAAGGCTTCGCGCAGCACGAGGACGGCCGACCGGGTGTTGATCACGCGAAGGGCGCGCTCGATCGGGCAGTAGTCGCCCACGGGCTGGTTATCGCGACGGGCTAGCGACCCGGCTAGTTTCATCGACACCGCCTCACTCTAGTTCTGTGCCGGCACGGCTGATCACAGCTGAGTCGGCGTGCCTGGCTCGAGCCACGTGACGCGATCCGATATCGGGGGTACGGCGCGGTCGAGGGTCGCGCGCAGGTGTTCCGTGGGCTCGCTGAAGTGTGACCAGCCGTCGTAGTGGACCGGCACGGCCACACGTGGCTGGAGCAGGCGCAGGAGCCGGAGCGCGTCCCGGCTGTTCATTGAGTAGCGGAGCGGGCCGGTGATGGGGAACCGTACGGCGCCCAGGTGCATGACCAGCACGTCAACCCGGAGCTCGCGCGCCAGCCCGCGTACCGGCCGGTGCAGGACGGTGTCGCCGGTCATCCACACAGCCACCCGCGTATCGTCGCCCAGGGACAGTGCGAACCCGATGACCGGGCCCGCTACGGGTCTGCTCAGAGGTGGACCGTGGCGGCACGGCGTCGCCAAGACGGACAGCCGTTGCCTGCCGGTCGCGTCCAGCGTTGTCGTCTGTCCAGCGGCGAGACCACGGACGTTGCCGGCGGTGAGGTTCCGGGCGCCGGACCGGGTGGTGAGCACTGTGCCTGCGGCGGGCAGCACGGTCCGCCCGCGCTCGTCGAGGTTGTCGGCGTGGTGGTCGTGACTGAGCAGTACGACATCGACCGGTCCGATCCCGTCGGGCTCGAGCGCCGGCCCGGCGGTCTTGGTGGACGAGGTTCCCCAGCCGAACCCGTACCTGCGCCCGGGCGGGTCGAACGTGGGATCGGTCAGGATGCGCCATCCGCCGATCTCGAGGAGGACGGTGGGTCCGCCGACGTGCGTGATCTGGACCATGGCCGGGCCCACCGTTCTCCGCGAGCCGGTCAGGAGTCCGAGGCTGCTCGGCGCCGCGCTGCCTCGCCATGCTCGAGCGCCCACTCGAGCGCGTAGTCGGCGACCGCCTCCCACCCGGGAGCCGCGCAGGTCCAGTGGTCACGTCCCTCGAACTCGTGATAATCGGTGAGCGCCGGGGACTTCTTGTAGTGCTTGGCGTTCGACTTGTTCACCGACGGCGGCATGATGTGGTCCTCCGAGCCGCCGATGAACAGCAGCGGGGCGCGGTCGGCGGAGTAGTCGACCCAGGTGTCCTGGTGGCCGGGCTTGAAGTTGGCGAAGAGCCCGAACTCCCACACCCAGTTGCCCGGGGCGGGGATCGCATACCTGTCCCAGGCCGCGCGCGAGTCGTCCTCGGTAAGGGTGTTGGTGAAGGCGTAGTGGAACTCCTCGGGCGTGAAGCCGACGGCCTTGTGCCGGTTGGCCGGGTTCTTCAGCGCGGGGAACAGCGACTTGACCTGCGACAGCGGGTTGACGCGCACGCCCTCGGTGGGGGCGGAGTCGATGGCCACGCCGGCCGACCCGAGTCCCCGGGCCAGGAGCAGCTGGGTGAGGGCGCCGCCGAACGAG
Organism: Kribbellaceae bacterium; assembly: GCA_035650275.1. GTDB lineage: Bacteria > Actinomycetota > Actinomycetes > Propionibacteriales > Kribbellaceae > DASRHY01. The sequence goes on from DASRHY010000041.1 coordinate 5,764, forward strand.
TGGCCCATGATGACCGGCGGTGTGTCCACCTTCTCGATCACGGCGGCCAGGTGGTCGACGGTTTCGGGCACGGTCAGGTTCGCGATGACGTCGGGGTTCTCGCGAAGCGCCTCGACCTCGATGTCGAAGCCCGGGTAGCCCGGCGTCAGGACCGTCAGCCCCTTGGCCTGGTAGTGCTGCACCCAGTTCTCCCAGCTGCGGGGAGTCATCCACAAGCCGTGCACCAGCACGACGGTGTCGGGACGGGCGTCGTTCATGATCACATTCCTCTCCGGTCAGGATTCGATGAACTCGAGCAGGTCGGTGTGGAGCCGGTCGCGGTCGGTGTCGGGCAGCGCGTGGGCGCTGCCCTGGTAGACCTTCAGCACGGCGCCGTCGACCATCTCTGCCGAGCGCCTTCCCCCGACCTCGAACGGCACGATCTGGTCATCGTCACCGTGGATGACCAGAGTGGGTACGTCGACCTTCTCCAGGTCCGGGCGGAAGTCGGTGGCCGAGAACGCGGCGATGCATTCGTAGGCGGCGCGGTGTCCGCAGGCCATGCTCTGCAGCCAGAAGGCGTCGCGGAACCCCTGGTCGACGTCCTGCCTGCGGTTGTGCCCGAAGAACGGGCCGTCGGCGAGGTTCCGATACAGCTGCGACCGGTTGGCCGCCTCCCCGCCCCGGATCTCGTCGAACACCTCGATCGGGAGCCCCAAGGGGTTGTCGTCGGTGCGCAGCATCATGGGCGGGACGGCGGCGACGAGCACCAGCTTGGAGACCCGGCCGGTGCCATACCGTCCGATGTAGCGGACGATCTCCCCGCCGCCGGTGGAGTGCCCGACCAGGGTCAGGTCGTGCAGGTCGAGCGCGTCGATCAGACGGGCAAGGTCATCGGCGTACGTGTCCATCTCGTTGCCGTTCCAGGTCTGGCTGGAGCGTCCGTGGCCGCGGCGGTCATGCGCGATGGCGCGGTGGCCGTGCTCCGCGAGAAACCGGGCAGCTGCCTCCCAGGCGTCGGAGCTCAGCGGCCAGCCGTGGCTGAGGATGACCGGTGAGCCGCCGACACCCCAGTCCTTGTAGAAGATCTCGGCGCCATCGTCGGCGGTGATGTAAGGCATGGGGCCTCCTCGGATCGAACGGTCCCCCCGAGCCTCGTGCCTGGTCCGGCCGGGCGGACCACGTGGTGCGCGTAGTCGTGACACCTGACGGACACGGGTCGTGTCCGTCAGGTGTCATGGCGACTCGAGGCGCTCGGTGAGCTGACGCCGTGAGGAGATGCCGAGTTTCTGGAAGACCTTGCGGAGGTGGTAGTCGACGGTGTTGACGCTGAGGAACATGGTGGCGCCGATCTCCGCGTTGGTGTTGCCCGCCGCCGCGAGCCGGGCGACCGTCCGCTCCTGGGCGGTGAGGTCCAGCGCACCCCGTGCCCCGGCTGCGGGGGAAGGCTCGCCGATTGCCTCCAACTCGCCGCGGGCGCGCTGCGCGAACGCCGGTGCCTGCGCGTGCTCGAAGATCTCCAGCGCCCGGCGCAGCTGCTCGCGCGCGTCGCGGCGACGCTTGGCGCGGCGCAGCCACTCGCCGTACAACAGGTGGGTGCGGGCGAGGTCGATCTCGATCCCGGTCGGCTCCAGCGTGACCACGCCCGCCCGGAAGTGACCCTCGGCGTCGTCGTCGACGAGCGCGCGCGACCGCTGCGCGACACCGCGGGTCCAGACCGACCCGTTGGCGGACGCCAGCTCCTCGAGGCGCTCCACCTGGTCGCGTGCCTCGTCGACATGCCCGCTGCGGCAGGCCGCCTCGATGAAGTCGGGCAGCTGTAGTGGCGTGACCTGGAGGAATGGATCGTCGACGAGTGGCTTGAGGCGTTGGTAGGCATCGCTGTAGCGGCCCTCGGCCAAGTCGCGGACGGCGAGGGCTGCTGCGCCGGAGGCTTGGACGCCGCCGAAGCCCATGGCGCCGGCGCCCTCGGCGATCACCTCGACCTGGGGACGGGGCGCGCCCGACCATGCCAGCAGGGCAACGTTGATGACGTGCTCGGCGTCGTACCCGATTGCGCGGCGCAGCTCACGCACCTGTTCGACGTAGTGCTGCGCCCGGCGTGGGGTGCCGCCGGTCAGCTCGGCCAGGGACATGATCCACAGCGCGGTCTCCAAGACTTGCAGCGACCCGGCGTCACGAGCGGCCGCCGCCGTGCGCTCCAGGCAGTCTCGACGCGCCGTCACGTCCCACAGCGCGGTGGTCAGCGCCACGCTGATCGCGCCGTACTGCAGCAGTTTCGCCGGCTCCAGCTCCCCGATGGCGTCAACCGCGGCTCGCATGATCGGGACCGCCTCGTCGTAGGGCAGGAGGATGTGCGCGCTCAGGGCGCGCAGGATCGTCGCCGCGATCCCCTCGCTCAGCTCGGCCCCCTTGCGCATGCGACTTCCCAGCTCGGTCAGGGTCAGGCCCTGGGCCAGACGCTCCGCGGGCATGGTGTACTCGAACGCCTTGACCAGAGCGTCCTGCTCAAGGCCGACATCGTGGCCGTGGAATGACTCGGCGGCCGCCAACATGTTGGCGCCCGCGCGCATCAAGGCCGGGTCCGCCGTAAAGATCGCGAGACTGGCGCGGGTCATGATCAGACGTCCACGTGAGAGCGGGTCGAGCGCATCCTCGTCCACATCGTCAAGCAGGCTCTTCGCCAGCTGGGCGGCGCCGGACGCCAGCGCAGCCTCGGCCGCCGCGACCAGGCGGGCGTACTTGAGACCACCATGCGGCGTCAGCGTCGAGGCCTGCGCGAGCACGTTGGCACGCGAGGAGAAGCCGCCCCGCCGTCCGGCAAGGTCGGCCACGCGTTCCAACCGGTCCGCCACCGCGGTGTCCGTGCCGAGGGTGGCCTTCGCGGCGTGCCAGGCCTCCAGCTCGACCAGCCCCAACCGGACCGCGGCGGCCGACAACGCGCCGTGGACCCGCCGTCGCAGCGCACCCTGCGCGGCGTTGTACGCCGCCGACCTGACCAGTGGATGCCGGAACCGGAGCGTGCTGCTGAGCTCGACCAGTCCGGCCTCCTCCGCCGCGTCGCCCGGGTTTCCGTGCAAGTCCAGCTCCCGGGCGGCCGCATCGATAAGGTCAACGTTCCCGGTGGAGTCCGCCGCGGCGACCAGGAGCCACAGCTGCACGTCGAGAGGGAGATGGCGGACCCGGCGCAGGTAGAACGCCTCGAGGTGGTGTCCGATCGGGAGCGGATCGTTGGCGAGGCTGGATGCGGTCAGCTGTCTCGCGCTGAGCTCGCTGGCAAGGTCGATCAGCGCCAGCGGGTTGCCGCCGGTCGCCACGGCGATCTGCGCCGCTGCCGCCGGGTCGATGGCCTCGGGCAGCGACGACATCAGCAGCCGGACCGCCGCCTCGGAACCGAGCCCGGCGAGGTTGAGGGCCGGGACACCTGCCATCTGGGTCTCCAGGCTGTGCGCGTCGCGGCCGGCGAACACCAGCGCCACCGATTCGGCCTCGAGGCGTCGGGCCACGAACGCCAGTACGTCCAGCGACTCCGAATCCAGCAGGTGAGCGTCGTCGACGGCGCACACGACCGGCTCGATCTCCCCGGCCGCGGCCAGCAGACCCAGGATCCCCAGCCCCACCAGGAAGCGGTCCGGGGGCAGGCCGTCGGCCGATCCGGCTGCCACGCGCAGCGCCTGCTGGTGGCGCTCCGGCAACGACGGCAGGTACTCCCGCAGCGGGATCGTCAGCCGCTGGATGGCAGCGAAGGGGATGGTCGACTCCGCCTCGTAGCCGTCCACCCGCAGCAGCCGTATCCCGGTCTTGCCGGATGTGGTGGCATCCAGCAGGGCGGATTTCCCGATCCCTGGTTCCCCGGTGAGGAGCAGAGCCCCACCACGCTCATTCCGCGCGTGCCCCAGGAGATCGCGGACCTGGAGCTGCTCCGCGTCCCTGCCGACAAGACGGCCTTCCCCACCCATGTGGGCTGACTCTAGTTCGTTCAAGTCAGATGGCGCCAGAGCCACGACTACGCATTTCACGTGGTCCAGGCCGAGTGACGGTCGCCCGACGATGAGGAGTCCCACCGACCCGAGGAGAGAAACATGAGGTTCCCCCGATCACAGCGAACGCGTGCGCTCGCAGCCGCGCTCACCGCAGGTCTCATCGGCATCCTCACGCTGAGCGGAACCGCGCTCACCACATCAGCGTCCCCCAACGCAGGGCAGCAAGCCGCAAGTGGGCAACCTGCCAGTGCCACCAAGCCGACCATCGTTCTCGTGCACGGCGCCTTCGCCGACTCCAGTGGCTGGGACGCCGTCGCCGGACGCCTGCTCGACGCCGGCCACCGGGTCCTCGCGTTCTCGAACCCACTGCGCGGACCCCTCGCCGACGGCGCGTATCTGCGCGACTTCCTGACCACCATCGAGGGACCGGTCGTCCTCGTCGGACACTCCTACGGCGGCGCAGTCATCACCAACGCCGCCACCAGCAACCCGAACGTGCAGGCGCTGGTCTACGTCGCCGCCTACGCGCCCGCCGAAGGCGAGAGCGTGGCAGCCGCCAACACCCTCGGCGGCGGTCACACCGAGGTCACCGATCACCTCGTCCTCCGACCCTTCCCAGGTGCCGCCGAAGGCGACGCCGACGCCTACATCGACCCGGCCCATTACCACCGCCTCTTCGCCCAGGATCTGCCCCGGGACACCACCCGCTTCATGGCCGCCACGCAACGTCCCGGCGCCCTGGCCGCACTCGTGACACCGTCCGGGCCGCCGGCGTGGAAGACGATCCCCAGCTGGTACCTGGTGGCCAGGCAAGACCGCATCATCCCACCCGAGGCCGAGCGTGCGATGGCTGCCCGAGCAGGCTCGACCATGACCGAGATCAACAGTTCCCACGTCGCGATGATGAGCCACCCCGCCGCTGTCGTCCGGCTCATCCAAGCTGCGGCCAAGGGCTAGAGCCAGCGCCCGCGCAGGCCCAGGCAGACACGCTGACGGCGCGGGTTCTGGACATGGCGCGTCGGTCCCGACCGTTTGACCCGGCCGTGCGCTGGTCACCGATCAGACTGAGCGTGTAGGGCGCCGAAAGCGCTCGTGCACGAGGAGATGACCACCGATGGCGACCTATCCCGGCGCAGAGACGTGGGTGCCCCCACGAGCGGACCTTCGCGCACTGGACCACGCGATCCAGGACTGCCGCGGCTGCGACCTGTACCGGGACGCCACCCAGGCCGTGCTCGGTGAGGGCCCTGGCACCGCCCGGGTGGCGCTGGTCGGCGAGCAGCCCGGTGACCAGGAGGACAAAGCGGGCCGGCCGTTCGTCGGTCCAGCGGGCCGCCTGCTGAACCGCGCGCTCGCCGACGCCGGCATCGACCGGGACGACACCTACGTCACCAACGCGGTCAAGCACTTCCGCTTCACGACCCGCGGCGAGAGCAAGCGGCGGATCCACAAGAAGCCCGACGTGGGCCACATCGTGGCCTGTCGGCCTTGGCTCACCGCGGAGCTGGCCGTCGTCGAGCCCCAGGTCGTCGTGGTGCTCGGTGCTGTCGCCGGACGTGCCCTACTGGGACCGTCGTACCGGGTGACCAAGCAGCGTGGTCAGGCCGTCGAGCTGCCCGAGGGCGGTATCGCCGTGGGCACTGTGCACCCATCCTCGGTGCTGCGCGCGGACGACCGGGAAGCGGCGTACGGCGAGTTCGTCGCTGACCTGTCGACGGTGGCGAAACTGCTCTGAAGGAGTGTCAGCGACCACCTGAACTGGTGCGGCTGCGTCCTAGTCAGCCGGCCGGGCTTTGCCGCCCCTCCACAGCAGCCAACCG
>DASRHY010000042.1:0-4678 GCA_035650275.1 Kribbellaceae bacterium
CGGTCGAACAGGTGTACGATTGAGTTATTCCGGAATCGACGACATCCCACTCCAGTGGTGCCAGCCACGCCGGCGCTATCCCGAAGGGGATGTCTCATGTCTGTCCTCCACCGCACCCGAACCGCACCCTCAGACCCCGCCGCCGCGGCCTCGTCAACCTCATCGTCGGCTGCGTCGTCACAATCGCCGGTCGAGGGGCTCGCGCCGCCGATGACTAGCCGGGTGCCCCGCACCCGCACGGGCGCGGCCTGGATGTCTATTTGCGCCGCCGCCGTCGGCTTCGTGGTCCTGATCGTCTTCATGCTGCAGAACACCGGCAGTGTCCAGGTCAGTTTCTTGTGGATGGACGGCAGCGTGCCGCTCGCGCTGGCACTGTTCATCGCTGGCGTCGGCGCCGCGATCGTGGCAATGACGATCGGCGTGGCACGGATGACCCAACTGCGTCGCCTGGTCCGCCAGCCCCGCCACTGAGCCGTGCCCGCTGGGACGCCCTGCGGCATCCCGGCCCACCGACCACCCGGGCCAGGACACCGTTGCAGTCGGCAACGAGCGCGACACCGAACACTGAACAGTTCGCGTGCAGGCAGCGCAGCAGCCGTGGCTTCGGTATGGCGATCTGTCGGGCACGGCTTGGATCGTCGGGTGGGTGACGGGGCGATGCCCGGCGCGATCCGCGCCGGGCACCAAGGTCGACGGTGTGCCGGTCAGAGCGTTCGGACCCGCTCGGCCTGCTGGCCCTTCGGGCCCTGGGTGACGTCGAACTCGACCCGCTGGTTCTCCTCGAGCGAACGGAAGCCGGCGGTCTCGATCGCCGAGTAGTGGACGAACACGTCGTCCGTGCTGCCGTCGACGTTGATGAACCCGAAGCCCTTGTCCGGGTTGAACCACTTCACAGTTCCCTGTGCCATGGCAATCTCCTTACTGAGAGATGAAATCCGGGCGCCCCACACCGTGCGGGGTCCCAAGCCTGGACGACCGGCTGCACACCCTCAGAGGCATCAACAGCACAAACGCCCGCGAGCAGATCCGCGAGCGTGAAACATGAGCCACGTGCACAGAAAAACTACGACTACACGGGTCAACCACATCCGCCAGGCCCCTATTCCCGGCTGCAGGGCACTGACGGCTACTCACCTCCGCCTCACCGAACCGGTCCGCAAGGTCGCGTGCTTTGCGATGCGGACGCCGCGGTAGAGCTCGCTGTCCGGACGGATCCTGGTCGGCAAGAGTGAGACGGTCACCTTCAGGACTCCTCTTGACGGCGGACGCGATCCTACTCGCCGCCCTCGGTGTGGCAGTGACCAGTGAGACTGCCGACGTGTCATCACTGTCGATTGGCGCCAAGGTTCTGCTGGGCCTTTCGTTCTGCGCCCTCACGGCTGGACTCCTGCTCGACCTGCAGGCCATCCTGCCGAATCGGAAGAATCTACTTGGGAACCGCACTTCGTCGGCGCCCAGATTCATGGTGCAGTTCGCGTGGATCGCATCCCGCACTCCGGGAGCATATCCCGGCCTAGCCCGGGATGCGCGTCCTGATGACCTCGACGACGACATTGCGCTGGCAGTCGAAGCAAAGGCCAGATGGGCTGTACGGAAGTTCTGGCTGCTGTATGCCGCCATCCTTTCCACCCAGGCCGGCGCCATCGCGGGTTTCCTCGCGGTGGCCGTCGAGGCAGTGGCGCGTGCAGGTGCAGAATAGTCCCGCCATCATTGTCGCTCGCACATCTGAGCGTGTGGTTGGTGGGACTCGAAGCCCAACCCTGGGGATTATGAGACCCCCGTCCCCACCTACTCTGGCCTACTTCAGGCGGCACGAGTCATGCCGCCGACCTCTCCAGCCGCCTTCTCCACACCTGGTCGACTGCATTTCGCGTCACGAATGGTGTCACGCCGAGACTCGCATGCCCACAGCACTCCCGAGGGTTCGAACGTACAGCCCGCTGATTAAGAGATGCATGGCCTGCACCGACTGCGCTGTCAGCACGCTCAGAACGTTGACGTAGCGACTGTCTCGCGTGTCATCTCTGGATGTTTCGGCTCCCCTGCATTGACAGCGCCATTGACCGACTCGTTGCCTCTGGCAACTGCGCGCCGGATCCAGGCGTCCTCTCATACATCACGCAAACGACGGGCCGCAGCCAGCCGCCTCCAGGAAAGGGCCATGCGATGCGACGACGCCTCCCGGGTCACGGCCGCCGCCGATCATGAACACCGCGGACATCTGCTCATCCTGTGGCATGAAATGCCCTATGCTGCTGTCCGCGCGCGGCCATGCCGATTCCCGGGCGGGGCGGGTCGGTGGGGTCAGGCGCGCGAATAGCTGGTGCTCCGTGCCTGGTGCTTGTGCAGGAAGGCGCGGCGGGCTTCGGCGAAGCCGTGCTCGTCGTGGATCAGGTCGCGCCACATCCGGGTCAGCTCGGCCCGCCGGTACTCCTCGAGTGGCTGTCGGCGCTCGTCGGCGGCCCGGGCCGTGTGCTTCTTCTCGAGCAGCTCGAGACGGTTGGGGGAATGCGCGAGCCGCTGTGCATACCTGGCTACCGCGACGTCGAACCCGGCTGGGTCCTGCACGACCGCGTCGGCAAGCCCGATGCGCATCGCCCGCTCGACCCCGATCGGGTCGCAGCGGGTCGTCAACTCGGCGGCCACCCGCGCACCGACCCGACGTGGCAGCACGTAGGTCCAGTACTCCGAGCCATACAGGCCCATCGTGCGGTAGTGCGGGTTGAGCACGACGCCGCGACGCGCGATCACCCGATCTGCGCCGAGCCCCAGCATCACGCCGCCGGCACCGGCGTTGCCGGATATCGCGGTCACGACCAGCTGTCCGGTACAGGTGATGATCTCTCGGCACACGTCGTCGATGGCCGTGATGTTGGCCCATGCCTCCGCCGCGGGGTCCGCGGCTGCCTCGATCACCCCCAGGTGGATCCCGTTCGAGAACGTCGTTCCCCCCCGCAGCAGCAGGACGTGGCTGTCCTGGGCGGCGGCGTATCGCACCGCGGTCTCGAGACGCCGACACTGCGCGGTGGACATCGCGCCGTTGTAGAAGTCGAAGGTCAGCACCCCGACCTCCCCCTCACGACCCTGGCGCCGGTAGTCGATCTCGCGGTAGCCGCCGTCGTCGGGGGCCTCGGGCACGCCGTCGAGCAGCTCGCCTAGCACGGTGCTGGCAGGGAGCTTGAGCTGCGGCGAGTCGTCGCGCATCGGACGCAGGTGTCCCACCCAGATCGCGCCGTCTCCGGTTGCGACCTCCACGGCTCCGTGGCGGCGTCGCGTCACGGTGCCCGGCTCGGCTGTGTGTTCGGTGCCGGTGCGGGAGGTGTGCGCATCGAAGACCGCCACTGGCTGCCCCAGGAGCAGCGTTTGGACCCCGGGTGACCCGTCGGCCGCCCTGATCCGGCGCAGGACGTGGTCGGTCGGGTCGCTCCAGCCGAAGGAGCGGTCCACTCGGCGGACCGGGCGACGCAGTCGTCCCGTGACGTCAGGCCGGCGGTAGTCAAGTGGCTCGGGTTCGAACGTCGGGTCCGCGGCTTTCGCCACCACCTCCTGGACCAGCTCGAGCGCGGCCTCGGTGACCGGGCCGTTGTAGAGGTCGCTCTTGCGCGGCGCGGAGTCAGGCATCGGGAAGCTGCGTGAGCCCCAGATCGGGCCTGCATCCATCTCCTCGATCGCCTGCAGCGCGGTCACCCCCCACGTGGGCTCGGCGTCCATCACCGCCCAGTCCAGCGACGACGGCCCGCGGTCGCCCCTCGGTCCGGGGTGTATCACGATCGTGGGCCGGCTAGACCACACCTCGACCGGGATGCGTTCCTTCAGGAACGGGCAGATCACCAGGTCGGGGTCGAGCGCCTCCACCGTCGCTCGTACGGCGTCTGGGTCGCCGGCGAGCTGCGTCTCGACGTGGTGGCCGGCCTCGCGCAGCTCGACCCATACCCGCTGGCTGAGCCCGTTGAATGCGGAACACAGCAGCAGGATCCGCAGGCGCCGCGCAGGTACTGGCCGGCCGTCCAGCCTGCTCGTCTCCTGTGGTGGCCCACAAGAGCGCGTAGCCGAGCGGTTGATACCACGCGAGGGAGCGTCGCGAGGGAGCGACGAGGACAGCTTGTCCACAGGCATCTTGAACTGGTGGTTGCGCGGGCAGTGGAGGGCGACGTGCTCTATCGGCCCGTCCGTGCTGTCGAGCACGAACCGATCAGTCTCCTCGGCTGAGGCGCTACATTCCGGACACGGCTGGCTGATGAGCATGGTGATCCTTTCGGCACGAATCGAGCCACCGCCGCGTTGACCGTCCGATGGTCAGGCGGGTCGGCGGGGCCGATTTGCAGATGCACGCGGGGCGCTCTGGTTTGGTTCAATGGCCCTCTCGACGTCGGCTTGCCTGGACTGTGTCGCTTCCGGCTCACCCAGCGACGTACGCAGCCACGGTGGCGAGGATGACCGAGGTCGTGGCGCCTGTTGTGGGACTGGACAGACTGTCGGCAGGAGCCGTCCTGTGGTGTGCTGGCGGTGAAAGGCTGACCGCAGGCGTGTCCGGTGACTTGCGTGAGGATCCGGGCTGTGCGGGTCGCCGCAGGAGCGCCGCCGCGGGCGGGTGACTTCCGTCGACGTCGTCGGGAGCACGGGCACGAAGACATTCAGCGGCGACAACGTCCGGTCGCTGCTCGGGCTGAAGTCGGAC
>DASRHY010000043.1:0-6833 GCA_035650275.1 Kribbellaceae bacterium
CATCTTCGCCAAGCTCCCCCTGGACCCCGACGGCGACCGCCGGGTCCAAGCCGTCCTCACCTACCTCCGCCGCCCCGCCTGAATCCCCAGGTGAACCCCCGTGCCCAGCCCTACGCGGCGATCATCGGTCGGTTGGCGACGAACTGTGGATAACGCCTTCACCTGACCGCGAGTGTGCGGCTGACCGGTTATCCACAGCTCGTCGCCAACCGACCGATGATCGCGGGGGTAGGGGGCGCGGGGCAGGGCGCGGGGCAGGGCGCGGGGCACGAGTGGGGCGCCGGGGTGCGGGTGTGGGGGCCGGACCGGGGGATCAGGCGGCGGCTTGGGGGCGGAGGTCGTTGCGGAGGGATCGGGCGGCGGTGCGGCCGGCTCGGTTGGCGCCGATGGTGCTGGCGGACGGGCCGTAGCCGACCAGGTGGACGCGCGGGTCGCGGACCGCCTGGGTGCCGTCCATGCGGATCCCGCCGGCGGGTTCGCGGAGCCGGAGCGGGGCCAGGTGCGCCAGATCGGCGCGGAAGCCGGTGGCCCACAGGATCACGTCCGCGTGCTGCGTCGTACCGTCCGGCCATTCCACGCCGTCCGGCGTGATCCGGGCGAACATCGGATGCGCCTGGTACACGCCGCGCTGCCGGGCCGCCTGCTCCTGCGAGCGCAGGTGCAGGCCGGTGACGCTCACCACGCTGCGCGGCGGCAGCCCGGCCCGGACCCGCTCGTCGACCTTTGCGACCGCGGCCCGCCCGTCGAACGAGGTCCGCCACAGTGGCGGTCGCCGGGTCACCCACGTCGTGCCGGCGATCTCGGATATCTCGGCAAGCAGCTGGACAGCGGAGTGCCCGCCGCCCACCACCACGACGTGCTGCCCGGCGAACTCGTCCGGTCCGCGGTACTCCGCGATGTGCAGCTGCCGCCCGCCGAACGCCGAGATGCCGGGGTACGACGGCACGAACGGCCGGTCCCAGGTGCCGGTCGCGTTCACGATCGCGCGGGCGGTCCAGGTACCCCGGTCGGTGACCACGTCGAGCCGCCCGTCCTCCCGCGACCGGACCGCGCGGACCGCGACCGGCCGGACCACCGGCAGCCCGAACCGCCGCTCGTAGGACGAGAAGTACGAGGGGATGAACGTGTTCGCCCGCTCGGCGCCGGCCGCTGAGGGGACCGGTAGGTCCGGCAGGTTCGCGATGCCGTGGACGTCGTCCATGGTGAGCGAGTCCCAGCGGTGCTGCCAGGCACCACCCGCGGCGGCGTTCCGGTCGAGCAGCAGCACCTCGTCGTACGGCTCGAATCCCAGCCGGACCAGGTGGTAGGCAGCCGACAACCCGGCCTGCCCGGCGCCGATCACGATCACATCGACGCTGGCTGGGCCGGGTTGACGGATGACGCTCACGTGGATCGTCAACGCGCGGCGGCTGCCGGCTCTTCCCGCGGGATCGCCAGCCCGGGCCGGCGGGCCAGCAGCAGGCCGAGCACGGCGTACCCGATCAGCAGGTGCGTCCCGCCGACCCACCGGGACACCTCGTCGCCGAAGATCACGAACGAGGGCACCGTCACGATCGCCCAGCTCTCGGCGATGAGCGGCCATACCCGCGCCGCACCCCGCCAGCGCGCGGCGGTCGCCAGCTTCACGGCGATCACGGCCATGCCGAGCATCGACAGCGGCCAGAACACGTCGAGCGCCGCCAGCCAGGTGGCGTCCTGCAGGTTCGACGGCAGGATGCCGTGCAGCAGTGACCAGACGCTGGCCAGACCGAGCAGGACCGCCTCGACCTTCAGCATCACCCGCGCCGCCCGCGATGTACCGGTTGCCCGGGTGCGGATCTGGATCGTCAGCAGGCAGAACACGCCGAGCTGGAACAGCAGCCCGGTGAGGTCGCCGACCCGGCCCTGGACCCCGTCGGCCATGGTGCCGAAGGCGAAGATGCTCGTCGCCCAGGCCAGCGTTCCGGCGGTGAGCCCGAGTCCGAGCCGGCTGACCGTGCGCTCGGTGATCGCCGTGCGGCGCGGGACCTCGGCGGTGCGATCGGTGCGCGCCCTCGCCGGGGTTGTCGAGACCTGTGTCGTAGTCATGTCTGTCATCCCTCCCTGGTGTGGCGCCCGGTGCGCCGTCTGACCTCAAACACTCCGGTCCCGCCGCCCCGGGCCGGCAGGGCTCGCGGTCCCGGATCCGGTCCCGGAACCTGTCCCGGGCGAGCGCGGGACGCCTGTCCCGGGACAGCGGGACGGCGGCTGGGTGACAATGCATTCCGTGACCACAGTGGGGGTGGGTAGGCGTGGCGCGTGGGGGCTCGGCGCACTCACGGTGATGGCGGTCGCGCTCGCGGCCGCGACCGTGCTGCTCGACGTGCGCGCGGCCGGCGTCGCCGTACCGGACAGCGCCGAGCTCGAGCCGGGCTGGATCGCGGCGCTGTCCGGGCTGGCTCAGCTGCTGCCCGGCGTGTTGTTGCTGCGCCGGCTGCCGCGGCACCCGATCGCGTGGGTGCTGACCGTGTCCGGGCTGGTCTGGCTGCTGGACGGGTTCGCGTCGAGCTGGGCGATCTACGCCGTCTACGTCGAGCCTGGTACCGCCGGGGCGGCCGCTGCGTACTGGTTCTACGCCCGTTTCGGCGCCACCCTGCTGCTCGGGTTGCCGCTGCTGATCCTGCTGTTCCCGGACGGGCGGCTGCCCGTCGCTCGGTTCTGGCGCTGGCTGTCGATCGCGTCGCTGGCGCTCACTGCGCTGCTGCCTGCGTTGGTGCTGGTGGTCCCGATGACCGCGATGGAGCGGTACCACGGCGCGGCGCTGCCGCCGGAGATCGGCGGGCTCGCGCTCGACCCGATCAGCATCGGCCTCTCGTACGACGTGTGGCGGCCGCTGCTGCAGGTCGCGTATGCCGGGATCGTCGCGCTGCTGGTGCCGTTCGCGGTCACCGTGCACCGGTACCGGTCGGCCGACCCGGAGCGCCGGGCGCAGATCCGCTGGCTGATGTGGGCTGCGCTGGTCGACGTGTTCGTGTTCGTGCTGCCGCTGGACCTGCCGCCGACGGTGCGTTCGCTGCTGTTCGCGGCCGCGATCGCGCTCACCTCCGCGGCGATCGTGGTGGCGATCACCAAACACCGGCTGTACGACATCGATCGGTTGCTGCCGGCAACCTTCCTGTACGGCGTGCTGGCGCTGCTGGTCGTCGTCGTGGACCTGGTCGTCTTCACCCTCGCCGGCAGTCTGCTCGGCGAGCGGGACTCGGCACTGGCCGCGATCGCCGTGGTGGCGATCCTGTACGCGCCGCTGCGGACCTGGTTGTGGCGCGCCGCCCGCCGGCTGGTGCGCGGGTCGCGCGAGGATCCGTACGCGACTGTGGCCACGTTGGCCGAGCGGCTGGAGCTGACCAGCGACCCCGACGATCAGCTGGTCGCGGTCGCGCGGACCGTGGCGGAGGCGTTCCGGCTGCCGTACGTGCGGGTGGAGATCGAGCGGCCCGCCGGAGAGCGGGCCGTGGTCGAGTATGGCGACCCGTCCGGCGAGCTGGTCTCGCTGCCGGTGGCGTACCGCGGCGAGCCGGTCGGCCGGCTGGTGCTGTCCGCCGCCGACCATCCGCACCTCAGCGACGCGGACCAGCGGCTGCTCGGCGACCTGGTCCGGCAGGCGGCAGCCGCCGCGCGGGCCAGCGAGCTCAGCGCCACCCTGCAGCGGATCCGGGCCGAGCTGGTTGTGGCCCGCGAGGACGAGCGCCGCCGGCTGCGCCGGGACCTGCACGACGGCCTCGGCCCGAGCCTCGGCGCGGTCGCGCTGCGGATCGAGACCGCGCGGAACCTGGCCCGCACCTCGCCCGACGAGGCGGACCGGGTGCTGGAACGGTCCGCCGCCGAGGTGGCCGGGATCGTGGCCGACGTACGGCGGCTGGTGCATGATCTGCGGCCGCCGGCACTGGACGAGGTCGGGCTGCTGCGGGCCGTCGAGCAACAGGCGGAGCGGTTGTCCTCCGGCGGGCTCGAGGTGGTCGTCACCGGGCAGGGCACGCTCGACGGACTCCCCGCCGCCGCGGAGGTCGCGGCGTACCGGATCGTCTCGGAGGCGCTGGTCAACGTGGTGCGGCACGCGAACGCGCGGCGGTGTTCGGTCACGGTGTGCGCGGACGGCGAGGTGTTGGAGGTGCGGGTGCGCGACGACGGTGCAGGGATCGGCGCGGACGTGGCGGCCGGGGTCGGGATGCTGTCGCTGCGGGAACGTGCCGCGGAGCTGGGCGGGACGTGTACGGTGACCTGCCCGCCGTCCGGAGGCACCCTGGTCCAGGCCCGGCTGCCGCTGCAGGAGGTGACGGTGCATGCCTGACGACCCGATCAGGGTGATGCTCGCGGACGACCACCCGGTGTACCGCGACGGCCTGGCCGCGCTGCTCGGCTCGGTGCCGGGGATCGAGGTGGTGGCCACCGCCGGAACCGGTGAGGAGGCGGTCGCGCAGGCGGCCGAGCTGCAGCCGGACGTGGTGGTGATGGACGTCCAGATGCCCGGCATCGACGGGATCGAGGCGACCCGCCGGGTGACCGCGGACAGTCCGCACATCGGGGTGGTGATGCTGACGATGGCGGAGGAGGACAGCACGCTGTTCGCCGCGATGCGGGCCGGGGCACGGGGCTACCTGCTCAAGGGCGCGAACCAGGCGGAGATCGTCCGTGCGATCACTGCGGTGGCCCGGGGCGAGGCGATCTTCGGGCCCGCGATCGCGACCCGGGTCGCGGAGTTCTTCGCTGCTGCGCCGGCGGCAGCGACCGACCAGGTCTTCCCGCAGCTGACCGCCCGCGAGCGCGAGATCCTGTCCCTGGTCGCCGCAGGTCGATCGAACGCTCAGATCGCGTCCACGCTGTTCCTGTCGCCGAAGACCGTCCGCAACAACGTGTCCAACATCTTCGCCAAGCTCCACGTCGCCGACCGAGCCGCCGCGATCATCCAAGCCCGCGAGGCGGGACTGGGTACCTGAGCCCGGCACTGCGTCAACGCAGGCCCGCGAAGAACTCCCTGACGTCGGCGGCGTAGGCCGACGGGGCGGTGTGGGCGCTGTAGTGGCCGGTGGCGTCGAGGGTGTTCCAGGACACGATGTTCTTGTGGTCCCGGTCGGCGAACCGGCGGATCGACCGGAAGTCGCCGGACTTCGCCTGCGCCAGGCCGAGCGGCACCGTCGTCGGCTCGGTCGCCCGGTCAGCCTTGGCGTCGTCGTAGTAGTACCGGATCGCCGACCCCGCCGTACCGGTCAGCCAGTGGATCGCGACGTGTGTGATGGCCGTGTCGTCGTCCAGCTCGCCCAGCAGCTGACCGTTCCAGGCCATCAGCCCGGCGGGGGAGTCGGCCAGCGCGTGCGCGATCGTCTGCGGCTGCTGTGAGTGCAGCGTGTTGAACGCGCCCTTCTCCTCCCAGAACCACTGCAGGACCTTCATGCCCTCCAGCTCGTCGGGCGTCATCCCCTCGAACTCGGCCGGGTCGCCGGTCGGGAACGAGTACACCTGGGTGACGTGCGCGCCGACCACGTGCTCCGGGTCGAGCCGGCCCACCTCGGGCGACACCATCGAGCCGCCGTCGTTGCCGATCGCGCCGTACCGCTCGTACCCCAGCCGCCGCATCAGCTCGACCCAGGCCTTCGCGGTCCGGGCCGTGCCCCAGGGCTCAGTGGTCGGGCCGGAGAATGCGAACCCGGGCAGCGACGGGATCACCAGGTCGAACGCGATCGCGGGGTCCAGGCCGTGCGCGCGTGGGTCGGACAACGGCCCGATCACGTCCAGGAACTCGACTACCGTGCCGGGCCAACCGTGCGTGACGACCAGCGGGAGCGCATCCGGCTCCGGCGACCGCACGTGCAGGAAGTGGATGTTCTGCCCGTCGATCTCGGTGGTGAACTGCGGGTAGCCGTTGATCCGCTCCTCCCAGGCGCGCCAGTCGTACCCGGTGCGCCAGTGCTCCACCAACCGCCGGACGTCCGCGACCGGCACGCCGTACTGCGGGGCCACGTCGTCGGTGAACCGGGTCCGCGCCAGCCGGTCGGCCAGGTCGTCGAGGGCGGGCTGCGGGATGTCGATCCGGAACGGCATGATCTCGGTCATCGGTTCTCCTTGTCGGGGTGTCGTTGACGCCACGATATGAACCGTTGCGGCCAGCTATTGTCCTCAACGAATGACGATTTTCGGAGGTTCTCGGTGCCCGACCTGCTCCTGTGCGGCGGACGGATCCAGGGGTACGACGAGCCGGCGGACCTGCTCGTCAAGGAGGGCGTGATCGCGGCGATCGGACCAGGCCTGGCGGCCGGCGGTGACACCGAGACGGGTGACACCGAGACGATCGAGCTGGACGGTCGGCTGGTGCTGCCCGGGCTGGTCGACGCGCACTGCCACCTGGACAAGACGCTGTACGGCGGGCCGTGGGTGCCGCACCCGGCCGGCGACGCGCTGGCGGAGCGGATCGGCGCCGAACGCCGGCTGCGCTCCGGCCTCGGGACACCGGACGTGGATCGCATCACCGCGCTGCTGGAGACGATGCTTGCCGCCGGTACCACGCAGGTGCGCAGCCACACCGACATCGCGCCCGAGCTCGGCCTGGCCGGTGTGGCCGCGGTGCGCGAGGCGGTCGGGCGGATGGGCGGGCGGATCGACGTACAGCAGGTGGCGTTCCCGCAGTACGGCATCCTGCGCGAGCCGGGTACCGCTGAGCTGCTCGAGCAGGCACTCGCCGACGGTGTCGAGGTGGTCGGCGGGATCGACCCGGCCGGGATGGACGGCGACCCCGTGCGGCACCTGGACGTCGTGTTCGGGCTGGCCGGCACCTATGGCGCGATGGTCGACATCCACCTGCACGACGGCGGCTCGCTCGGAAC
>DASRHY010000044.1:0-6008 GCA_035650275.1 Kribbellaceae bacterium
GTAGGGGTCGCCGGCTCTCGCGAGATGGACGCCCGCGTGCGTATTCACTCCCGGCATGGTGTCGGGCTGCCGGCCGGCACTGGGCGGGCTGTAGTCAGCCGACTCGGTGATGAACCCGGCCGGCAGGTGTCCGATCCGGAACGGCACGGTGAACGGGCTGCGCTCGATCAGGACACCGTTCGCGATGGTCTGCTCGAGCTCACGCGTGCCGCCCGGACCGGGGTCACCCGAGCAGCCGACGACGGCCCAGGAGTCCGCGTCGTAGCGCCAGGCGATCCGAGGACTCGGACTCCCGGGGTCGCCCGGCTGGGACCTGGCCTTGTAGCCGAAGGTGCCGAAGTAGCCGGGTCTGCCCCGCACGGTCACCTCGGTGCTGCCCGGCGGGATCCCGCTGCTGTCGAACGCGCCGGGCGCGAAGACGCTCACTTCGCAGAACGCGGTCTGCGGTCCGGTCACGAGCGCGTGTTGGAAGTCACGCAGGATCAGTCGATCGACGATCACGAAGCCTGCCGGCAGGTCGACATCGAACGAGTAGTGCCACGTGTCGTTGGCCTGGACCGGCGCCTCGGCGGTGCCGCGGCCGAGCACGACCGGTACCGCGACGGCGGCGACGACGGTCGCTGTCACCGAGACCAGCACCGGCAGCCGCGCCGGGCGCCGTCGCCTCGGCTCGCCGGGGATCTCGAAGCCGACCTGGTCAGGCGTGGGCGCGCGGTCGGCGAGCGTGGTGAACGCCGCCTTGAGGTCTTCGTCAGTACGCATGGCTGGCTCCGGTCTCGCGGGTCTGCTGGGTGGAAGCGCCGAGCTCGATCCGAAGCGTTGCCAGTGCGCGCGAAGCCTGCGAACGCACGGTCGAGGGGCGGCAGGAGAGCGTCTCAGCGATCTCGGCGTCGGACAGCCCGCCGTAGTACCGCAGCGCCAGCACCGCCCGCTGCCGCGGCGGCAGCTTGGCCAGCTCCGCGACCAGCTGGTCACGGTCGGCGTGCTGCTCCGCGTGGTCGGGTGTCGATCCGTGCTCGGCACTGAGGTCGGCGGGGACCAACCGGGACCACTTGCGGCGCCAGTTCAGGTACTCGTTGACGACGATCTGGCGGACGTACGCCTCCGGATGGTCGAGCCGCTGGATCTTGTCCCAGCGCCGGTGCGCTTTGATCAGGGCGTCCTGGACGACGTCCTCGGCGAGGCCCCTGTCGCAGCACAGCACCATCGCGAACCTGAGCAGCTCCGCAAGCCTGCTCTTGGCCCACTCGTCGAATCTCATCCCGCCTCCGCTGAGTAGCTCTCAGCAGGTAAACACGGCTCGGGCCCAGATCCGCTGCACGCCGGCGCCCATGTCACGGCCTGCCACCTCTCTCTCGGGTCTCGACCCTGCACCCGACAGGACGCGTCTCGAGGCAGATGTGCTGCGTCGTACGCCGATGGTGGCACCCGTAGACTGCCCCCGAGTCCCGACCACACCTCCACGGGGGAGGCTGTCCGACCGTGCGCGAGATCGTCGTCTTCAGCGGAAGCGCTCACCACACGCTGGCCGAGCGGATCTGCTCCGACCTCGGCGTCGGGCTGTCGCCGGTAGAGATCACCCGGTTCAGCAACGACTGCCTGCAGGTCCAGCTCCAGGCGAACTGCCGGCAGCGTGACGTCTACGTCATCCAGCCACTGGTCGCTCCCACGCAGGACAACCTGATGGAGCTGCTGCTGATGATGGACGCCGCCCGGGGCGCCTCGGCGGCACAGATCACCGCGGTGATGCCGCACTACGCCTACGCCCGGTCGGACAAGAAGGACGCGTCCCGGATATCGATCGGCGGGCGACTGGTCGCCGACATGCTGGTGACCGCGGGCGCGGACCGGGTGCTCACGATGACGTTGCACGCTCCGCAGGTGCACGGGTTCTTCTCGGTCCCGGTCGACCATCTGACCGCGATCGGCGTACTGGCGGAGCACTTCAGTGACCGTGACCTCGCCAACACGGTCGTGATCAGCCCGGACCTGGGCAACGCGAAGACCGCGACCCAGTTCGCGCGGCTGCTCGGGCTGCCGGTAGCCGCGGGCAGCAAGCAGCGGCTCGACGGCGACACCGTGGTGATCGACTCGATCGTCGGCGACGTGGCCGGCAAGCGGGCGATCGTGCTGGACGACGAGATCGCCACCGGCGGTTCGATCGTCGAGCTGCTGGACCGGCTCGCCACGCTGGGCTGTACCGAAGCCGCCATCGCCTGCACGCACGGGTTGTTCGCCGGCAAGGCGGTGGAACGGCTACGGTCGCACCCGTCGATCACCGAGGTGGTGACGACGGACACGGTGCCGCAGCCGTCCGGATTCCCCGAGCTGCAGATCCGCTCGGTGGCCGGGTTGTTCGCCGAGGCGATCTCCCGGATCCACGCCGGCGAGTCGGTCAGCAGCCTGTTCGACGGCGTCGACCCCACACACGCCCCACCGCAGCCCAAGCTGCCGATGAGCTTCGCGAAGGGCTGGCCCTCGCAGGCGTGAATCTGCGACAAGCGGTCGCTGTCTCCTAGGCTCTGGACCCATGACGGTCTCAACAGGCAACGCGGGCCTCACCGGCCTCAGCAGCATCGTCGACGTCCGCAGCCGTTCCATCAGCCCGGAGAACCCGACCGGCGAACCCGGCCAGGGCGGCCGTGCCACCGACGGCACCGGCGCGTACGCCGCGCGCGAGCTGGGCCAGGGCTGGAAGGTCTCGCCGTCGATCCAGATCGAGCCCGGCGCAACGGCCACGCTCGCCGACATCGCCGGCCCCGGCTGTGTCACGCACATCTGGCTCACCACCCATCGCGACCACTGGCGGCAGCTGGTGCTGCGGGCCTGCTGGGAGGGCGACGAGCAACCCGCGGTGGAGACCCCGGTCGGCGACTTCTTCTGCTCCGGCTGGGGCGAGTTCGCCCAGGTCAGCTCGGTCCCGGTCGCGGTGAACCCGAACGGCGGCTTCAACTGCTACTGGGAGATGCCGTTCCGGGAGCGGGCCACGTTCACGCTGGAGAACACCCACACCGAGTCCGTCACCGTGTACTTCCAGGTCGACTACTGGCTCGGCGACGTGCCGGACCAGGCGTCGTACCTGCACGCGCAGTGGAACCGCAGCAACCCGCTCACGACCGGCGCCGTGCACACCCTGCTGGACGGCGTGACCGGCCCCGGCCTGTACGTCGGCACTTACCTGGCCTGGGGCGTGAACAGCGTCGGCTGGTGGGGTGAGGGAGAGGTCAAGTTCTACCTGGACGACGACCTCCCCGCCGAAGGTGCGGACGACCGCGGCGGCGCCGGCCTTGCCGCGGCCCCGCTCAGCCCGGACGGTCTCGGCTCGGACGAGGGCATCCCGTTCCCGACGATCTGCGGGACCGGTACCGAGGACTACTTCGGCGGCGCGTGGAACTTCGACGTCCCGGGCCAGGGCTACACGTCGTACAGCACGCCGTACCTCGGGATGCCCCAGGTGATCCGTCCGGACGGGCTCTACCAGAGCCAGCAGCGGTTCGGCATGTACCGCTTCCACCTGCCCGACCCGATCCGGTTCCGCGAACGCCTCACCGTCGACGTCCAGGCCCTCGGCTGGCGCAAGGGGCACCGCTACCAGCAGCTGCACGACGACATCGCCTCGACCGCCTGGTTCTACAGCACCGCGACCAGCACCACCCGTCCCGCATCCCCCACCCCCGACCAGATGGAGCTCTGCTGACCAATCCATGCCCCGGCTGGACTCGACCGCGCTACATCCGCGTGGTTAACCCGCCCAAGTGCGGGTCCGCCCGGGTTATAGCCGGGGACAACCCACAGTTCGCGTGGCTAACCACGCGAAGTGCGGCCGAGCTCGCGGGGTGGAATTAGCCGGCGGAGGGTTGTGCTGGAGCGGCTGGTCTGGCGGCTCTGGCGGCTCTACATTCGCGTGGTTAACCCGTCCGACCGTGGGTTCGCCCGGGTTATAGCCGGGGACAACCCGCACTTCGGGTGGTTAACCACGCGAAGTGCGGGGAGGTGTGGCCGGGGGCGGCAGTGGCTGCGGGAGTCAGCCGGGGGTGGGGAGGGGGGCGGTCAGGGCGGCGTTGGTGAGGACGACGAGGGCGGCGGTCCAGGCGAGTGGGGCCTCGCCGCCGGGGCGGCCGGAGCGGGTGATCTTCTCCGGGAAGGAGCCGGCCGCGGTGCGGTGCCGGGCCAGGTGGTCGAGCATCGCTACGGCCGTCGTACGGTCGCCACGGGCGGCGGCGCTGAGCCCGAACAGGGCGGTGGACGGGGTCCAGGCGACGCCGTCCGCGCGCCAGTCCTGGCCCGGCGTGACACCGCCGTTGGGGAGGGTCAGCAGCCGGTGGCTGCGCTCGATCGCGGCGCTCACCGGCTCGCGCGCGGTGGCGAACGGCGGGCCGAGCACGGTGACGATGCTGTCCGCTCCGCCACGACGGGTGCGCGGATAGCCGCGGGTCCCGAAGCTACGGTCGACGGCCCGTTCCAGCCGCTCGGCACCGGCCCGCCAGCGCGCGGCGTCGGCGCTGTGGCCGAGCCGCTGGGCCACCTCCGCCGCGGAGCGCAACCCGGCCAGCAGCGGGGCCGCGGTCCCGAGCGTCGGGCGGGACTCGCGCCGTTCCCAGTAGTCCGGTGACGGCGCCGGCAGCCCGTCCCGGCGCAGCTCGTGCAGGGCGGTGTCCGCGGACTGCCTGACCATCGGCCACAACGGCAGCACAGCGTCGTACGACGCGCGGCCGGCGCAGAACCCGACCGACCACGGCACCCAGCCGGAGCCGTCCAGCTGGTTGCCGCGCCGGTCGGCGACCGGGCCGGAGCCGTCCGGGTGGTAGCGAGCGGCCCAGCGTCCGTCCCGCGGCCGGACCCGGTCCAGGAACCCGAGCACCCGCAGGCCCGCGGCGGTGTCACCGGCGGCGCAGTACGCGGTGGCCACGAACGACGCGTCCCGCGGCCAGACGTACCGCCACGGCCCGTGCGGCCCGGCCAGCGCGGCACCGTTCGGCAGTGTGAGGGCGCGCAGGTCCGCGAGCGCCTGGCCGGCCGGCGAGGTGTCCGCGCGGGCCGATCGCACGCCCTGCAGCGACCGGCCCCCGGTCGTGCTGCGGAAGGTGTCGCCGGTGACCAGCTCGGGACGCAGCAGCCGGTGCTGCGACCATGCGAAGCCGCCGGCCAGCACGGCGAGCAGCGTGGTCAGCACCACGGCGCTGTACCAGGTCATCACCCGCCCACCGTTGTCGCGCACAGCCCACCCCTCGGCTCGTTGCACCCGGCAACAACTCTATCGGGCCAGGTGCTGTCCCTCGGCCTCTATCCTCCGTCGCGGCGCAAGCCCGACCAGGCACATCGCCCCGACCACGCAGGCACCCCCGACCAGCATCCGCACCGTCAGGTTCTCACCGCCGAGTGTGACGGCGAAAGCCGACGCGAACACCGGCTCCATCGTCATCGCGATCGCCGCCCGGGCGGATCCAGGTGCGCCTGCGCCCGGGTCTGCACGATCAGTGCCAGCGCGCCCGCGACCAGCGCCAGCTAGAGCACACGCAGCCGGTCCCCGCCCCTGCCCGGCAGCGAGAACCCGCCGGGGATCGCTCGATCCGGTGCCGCAGAATGACCGCCGCGAGCAGCGGTGTGAACACGACGTACATGCCGGTGACGACCCGGACACGCTCGCGGACGTGTGCCGCAAACCCTCGGTCTGCAGCAGGTGCGCGACGCCGTACGTGACTCCCAGCGCGACGCCGCGGCGCCGGTCCAGCAGGCGGTAGCCGCCTGACCGCAGCCGGACGCACCGCGAGCAGCACGACGGCGGCGATCGCGAACCGCAGCGCGAGGTAGTCCGCGACGGCCAGCCGGGAGTGCGTCACTCCCGAACCCTCTCAGACTCCTTACGCCCCTTTGAGAGACGGGTCAGGACCCGTGCGCGGCGTGCTCCACAACGCAGTCCGGGCCCGGGAAGACCAGGGACTCGTGGCCGTCGGAGAACCTGACCAGGTACGGCGGTGCACCGTCGGCCCCGCGGACCTCGATCACCT
>DASRHY010000045.1:0-6074 GCA_035650275.1 Kribbellaceae bacterium
CATCCAGCGACGCAGTAGCGGCTGCAGGAGTCGCATCGGCCCATGCGGGACTAGCTCCATGCGCACGGTAAGGCGCGAGCCCACGTCGCGTGCCGTGACTCGGGCCGCGAAGCGTGTCAAGGACGCTTGAAAACTGACCCCCTTTCGACGGTTGAAAACTGACCCGCCTACTCGGTATGGCCTTGCTGGTGGCTGCTTGCTGGTGCTGGTATTCGGCCCGCAGCGGCGTGGTAGACGCCGTGCGACGAGATGGGATAGCGGTCCGGGCAGTGCCTGGACCGGGCCTAGCGAGGCCGAGGGGGACATGTGACTGTCCGTAATCATCGGGGCCGGGTGGTGGCCCTGCCGGATCTGGTTGCTGGGCTGCGTGAGCATGCCGGCGGCGTGTATGCGTATCGGGCGGCGGTGGAGCTTGTCGTTGACCACGGTGTGTTCCTCGGCCGGCACGCGTTCCTTGACGAGTTCGTTCGGGTGATGCGCGACGGCATCGCCTATGTGCGCTGGGGTGCGGCGGTGAAGGCGCTCAACGAACACGTTGTGCCCTGCTCCACTTCGGAGACGGCGGTGTTGAGGATCGCGGCGAGCCTCGGCGGGGATGTGCCCGTGCGGCTGGGCCGTGTGCTGGGCGGCTTCGACACCGCCAACATGACGCGGATTCTGGACGCGGTCTGCGTGGCCAACCACGGCCGGCCGCACCGCTGCCGCGACGCCGGTGCGGACCGGGCGGCCAACTATGGGCACTGATTTCGATTTCTGTCCGGGTCCGCCGAGGGTGCGGATCTGGCCGGTGCGTGGGCGGTCGGGTTTGTCGCCGGCGTTGCTGTGGGACGATCTGGTGCCCGGCCTGGCGTCGGCGGATGGTGGGGTGCTGGCGTGCCCGTGGTGCGGGCTGGGCTCGAGCACGAGCGCAAACGCGCCTCCCGCGCCGCCGCGCTTATTTGACGGCTCCCCGAAATCCGCTGAGGATTTGCGTCCATGGGCGAGTCGCACGAGGAAATGCTTCGTCACTACGAGCCGGGCGGACTTCTGCCGCGAATCGTGGCGGGGTTGCAAGCTCTCGGCAAGGACCTGGACTCGGTCACGCACGAAGATCTCGCGCCGGCCGACGAGTTTCACTCCGCGGGACGTTCGGCCACGCGCGCATTGGTGGAGCTTGCAAAGATTCCGCCAGGATCGCGAGTGCTCGACGTGGGCAGCGGGTTGGGCGGCCCGGCGCGTTACCTCGCCGCAACTTTGGGTTGCGACGTGACAGGCATCGATCTCTCGCCTGAATTCTGCGGGGTGGCCAACGCCCTTTCTCGGATGACGCGGTTGTCCGATCGCACCCGCTTTCAGGCGGGTGATGCCCTGGAGCTTCCGTTCGCCGCGTCCAGCTTCGACGTGGTGTGGACGATACAAATGCAGATGAACATCCGGGACAAGCGCCGCCTGTATTCCGGAATCGCTCGGGTACTCAGGCCGGGCGGGCTGTTCGTCTGCCAGGAAATCTGCGCGGGGAACGGCGAGCCGATCGAGCTTCCGGTCCCATGGGCGAGCCGCCCCAACCAGAGCCATCTGGCCGATGCGGAATCCCTCCGCGAGTTGATCCGCGGTGCAGGTCTCCTGGAGCGCACCTGGCGCGACATTACCGCCGACATCGTGGCGGCGCGCAAGGCACAGCAGGCGAAGGCGCAAGCGTCGGGTGCGAGCGGCTCCAGCGCCCCTCCTCCGCTTGGAATGCATCTCGTGCTGGGAGAACAGGCAGCCGTCAAGATGAGTAACTCCGGGCGCAACACCGACGCCGGGCGGACGGTGTTCATCCAGGGCGTATTCGACAAGCCTGGCTAGTGGTCCGATCCGCTGATCCCGCTGCAAAACTCGGCCGAAAATCAAAGGCCCCGCGCGACGCTGGAGGCAATCGATCGCTTGTCGTCCGTTGTTCACAGGGAGTGATCTCGGCGATCGCGCGTTCGGACGCAAAGGAGTTGCTCGGCGATCAACGCGGTGATCTTGTGGCGGTCATGTCGATCGGCACGATGCCCGCCGACTGGCTGACGTCGACGACGAGACGAATGCCGGCCTCGCGACATCGCTTGCCGATCTCCGCGACCGGCTGCACGGTGCCGAGCACGTTCGACGCGTGGTTGATGATGACCATGCGAGTGTGCTTGCGGAACGCGCGCTTGACGTCGTCGGGATCGATGTATCCGGCGGCATCGTTGGCGACGTGCGTGACCTCGATATCACCGTCGCGGGCTCGGTGGCGCAGCGGGCGCAGCACCGAGTTGTGCTCGAGCCTGCGTCTGGCCTGGGTTCACTTCGCCACCCCCGGGCCGGGCCGCTACTGGCCGTCGTTCGGTGTAGACATCGACGTGCAGGCGGCGATGGTGACCTTCCCCGGGGTGGCGGCCAGCGATCTGCATGCCGATGAGGCCAACACCGGGGTGATGTTGGCGATCGAGTGCTGGTGTGCCAACGGCTGCCGGGGCCGCCTGGAGTTCCGTCAGCACGTCGACGCGGAGGACGGCGCGGACGTGGTGGTGCTCAGCCTGGTGGAGACCAGCCCTCTGCCGTTCGACCCGGATGACATCGGTCCCGATGACGAGCCTGGACACGACGGCCTGGTCCTCACCGGGGACACGGACCCGAACGAGCCGCCCTTCTGACAGGCGGCGCCTGCGGCAACCAACGACGCCGGGCGGCGGCTTCAGCAGCGAAGTCACCGCCCGGCGTCGGTCTTGGATGGCTCAGGCATCCTCGGTGGCGGTGGCCTTGGGCACGCGGCCGAGGTCGCGGTTGCGCAACCTGTACGAATCGCCCTTGAGCGAGATGACCTCGGCATGATGGACCAGCCGGTCGATCATCGCGGCGGCGACCACGTCGTCGCCGAACACCTCACCCCAGCGGCCGAACGGTTTATTGCTCGTGACGATCAAGCTGGCCCTCTCATACCGGGCCGAGACCAGCTGGAAGAACAGGTTCGCCGCCTCCGCCTCGAACGGGATATATCCAACCTCGTCGACAATGAGCAAGGGAATGCGGCCGAGTTTGGTGATCTCGGCCTGCAACCGGCCCGTGGAGTGCGCGGTGGCCAGACGGGCGACCCATTCGGCGGCGGTAGCGAACGCGACCCGGTGCCCGGCCTGGCAGGCCCGGATCCCCAGCCCGATGGCCAGCATCGTCTTGCCCGTACCCGGCGGGCCGAGGAAGATCGCATTCTCTTTGGCGGTGATGAAGTCCAGGGTTCCCAGGTGGGTGATGGTCTCCCGCTTGAGGGAACGCTGGTGGTCGTAGTCGAACTCCTCCAACGACTTGCGGGCCGGAAACCGCGCGGCCCGGATGCGCCCCTCCCCGCCGTGCGAGTCGCGGGCGCAGACCTCCCGCTGCAGGCAGGCGGCGAGGAACTGCTCGTGTGTCCAGCCCTCGGCCCGGGCCCGGTCCGCGAGCCGCTCGACGCTGTCGCGCAGGGTGGGGGCCTTCAACGCCCGGGTCAGGTAGGCGATCTCCGACAGCGTCTGATCCCGCGCCGGCCCGCTCATGGGAGACGCCGAGGCGGTGGTTCTGGCCGCCATCACGCCACCTCCCGCCCGTCGTCGAGGCCGAAGATCTCGTCGTAGTCGGCCAGGTCGCGTTGCTGCACGTCATCGGCGGCCGGGACCCGCGCAGCCGGGGTGCGACCCTGGTATGCCTGACGCATCGCCGCGGCGGCCTTGCGGTGCCCCTCGTCGGTGATGGTCTGGTGGCGGGCGAAGCACCGCTCATGCTCGCCGAGCACCGCTTGGCCACGGCGGATGCGCACCATGTCCAGGTCCGCGATCACCTCGACCCGCTGGCCGATCGCCGCGGGGTGCACCGAGTAATCGCAGGTGTCCAGCCGCACCCAGTGGTCGCGCGGCAGGACCAGGCTGTTATGCCAACTGATCGATCCGACGTCGATCGGCGGCAGCGGCCCCATCGCGGCCCGGTCCGCTCCGACCCTATCGTCGGCCGACGCTCCACCCAGGCTGCGCCGCTTACGCGCGTTGGCCCGCACCAGCCACCCGGCCAACTGCTCGTTGAAGTCGCGCGGGCCGGTGAACCGCCGGCCCGGCAGGAACGAGGTCTCGAAGTAGCCGTTCGTCCGCTCGACTTTCCCTTTCGCCTCTGGATCTCTCGGCTTACATACATAGATCCTCGTGCCGAACAGGCCCCGCAGGATCTCGAACTGCCGGGTCAGCTTCGGGTTGGCGCCGCCATAGCGCCCCACCCCGCCCTCGTTGTCCCAGACATACAGCCTGGGCACCGCCCCCATCTGCTGGGTCACCGCCCACATGCCCAGCGCGAGATCCTGCGCGTTGCGGGTCGGGATCATCCTCGCCGCCCGCCAAGACGAGTACCCAGCCGTGAGCACCAGCACCGGCGGTGCCGACTTGCCGTGCCCGACCTGACCGAACCCCAACGGGATGTCCGCCGGCGGGAACCACAGGTCGCACTGGGCGATCTTGCCCGGGTCATAGGTGGTACGCGAGGACGGGTCCTTCGGCGCGTACAACGGCCGCAGTTCCCGCACCCGCTCCTTGAGCACCGTCATCCCGTGCTCCCACCCGATCCGCTCCGCGATCACCGTCGCCGGAATAGTCGGCGTCGCCTGAAGCAGCTCCCGGATCTGCGGCTCCACCGCGTCCACGACCGAACCCGCGCCAGCCCGCACGTACTTCGGCGGCGTCGTCGACCGCACAGCGCTACGGATCGTGTTCCTCGACCAAGGCCCCTCCCTCTCGATCGCCCTGATCGACATGCCCACCGAGAAGTGCAACCGGCGGATCTCCGCCCAGTCCTCCAACGAGATCACCCTCCCAGATAGTGGACGGGTGGGGGTCAATATTCACCCGTCGCATGGGGGGTCAGTTTTCAGCCGTCGCCGAGTGCGCCGTGAGGCGCTGTGAATTCGAGTGGAGGTGAGAGACCTTCACCACCGTCCCTGTCGCAGCAGGGAGGTGGAGCTGAGGGCAGCCCGACCCGGGTGACGACGGGGAGGGTGGCAAGCGGCCCTGACAAAGCCCGGTCGTGCCAGCACTACCAGATGGTGCGGGCCGGGCGAGCGGGACGGAAAGGAGTACGCAAGGAACCGGCGTTTACGTCTCTCAAGGCTGGACCGGCTCAAATCTGGTGGATATGGGCCGGGAGCGGTGCGCACCCGTCCGCTGGCGGGCGGGGAACTCCCTGGTCGGTCTTCGACGGCTGGCTGGGAGACCACGGTGAAGGGCTGCGGGGTAGTCGTGGTGATGCCGCAGGGACCGAGTCGGGCTCCTCCTTCGTCGAGCGAATCACAGTGAACACGGGAACCTTCCCGGTCCTGCCCGCTGCCATGTGTCCAACGTGGATCATCGGGTTGGGAGCGTCGACCTCCGATCGGTCCGGGATGGGGCGGAGCCGCCGTAGTACTCCGAGCCGGGGAGAGCCCGCGCACATGGGGAAGGGCGGCAGCGGTTTCGAGAAGGGAAGGAGGCTGCAATGCCGCAAGACGCGCCGCCGAACGGCGACGCCCCCGACGCGGCCCTGGTAGGGCCATGGTCGCGGGTAGCGGAGATGCAGGCCAAGCTTCACCGTTGGGCGGCGGCCGATCCTGGCCGCAGGTTCGACGACCTGTTCAACTTCGTGCACGACCCGGCGACGCTGCTCGTGGCGTTCGACCGGGTTGCGGGCAATCATGGCGCCAACACTCCCGGGGTCGACGGCGTGACAGTCGCGATGGTGGAGGTACTCGTTGGCGCGCCCGGGTTCCTGGACGACATACGCGCCCAGCTCAAGGAGGGCACGTTCCGGCCGCTGCCGGTGCGGGAACGCAAGATCCCGAAGCCGGGCGGATCGGGGAAGGTGCGGAAGCTTGGCATTCCCACTATCGCCGACCGGGTCGTTCAGGCGGCGCTGAAGCTCGTGTTGGAGCCCGTTTTCGAGGCGGACTTTCTGCCCGTCACTGCGTGTCCAACGTGGATGGTCGGGTTGGGTGCGTCGACCTCCGATCGGTCCGGGATGGGGCGGAGCCGCCGTAGTACTCCGAGCCGGGGAGAGCCCGCGCACATGGGGAAGGGCGGCAGCGGTTTCGAGAAGGGAAG
>DASRHY010000046.1:0-20319 GCA_035650275.1 Kribbellaceae bacterium
GTCGAACGGGTGCTCCACTCGGAATGTGAGTCCGATCCCGCGGCAGCACCAGGTCGCGCTGAACCGCTTCACGCCGCCGACCGGCAAGCTGCCGATGCAGCCGAACCCGTTCCCGGTCCGGGTGAGGATCGAGTGGTCCGACGACGGCGAGCAGTGGCAGAACGGGGACGCGGTCGCGTGGAATGCATCCCACGTCCACGTCAGACTCATCGATCCTGAGGTCTACGGCGTGTACGTCTGGTTGCATCCGCAAGACGTGCAGCCGGCGTGACCCGACGTCGGACGTTGCGTGCCGTAACCCAGATCAGACCCTGCAGCGACCGCAGCTCGTCGTCGTACGGCACCCAGACCGCGATCGGCTCGCGCTCCACGAAGTTGGTCGGGTAGTTCGGCCACGTAGCATCTTCTCCGTGCCGGCGACCATTACCGACCACTACTCTGCCAGTCTTCACATCAGGACACGGACTGCCCATCACCGCATTGGAAACACGTTCCGGGTCGCATCGTTTGACGGG
This sequence comes from Kribbellaceae bacterium, assembly GCA_035650275.1. Lineage (GTDB taxonomy): Bacteria > Actinomycetota > Actinomycetes > Propionibacteriales > Kribbellaceae > DASRHY01. The sequence goes on from DASRHY010000046.1 coordinate 516, forward strand.
GGCTATGCAGAGGCGGGTACAGTGCGTCGCGGCCCGGTCACACCGACGGACCGGCCGGCCGGCCGGTGGGCGCGCCTGACCGGGCGGGCGTCGTACCGTGGCGATACTGGACGACGCGCTGCCGAACTCGGCCGGTCCGGGCGGCGTATAACTAGACGTCGCCGTACTCGGTACGGCGCGGACCGTCGTACAACCGGGGCAGAAATGGAAGGACGTCATGCCGCAGGAGCGTGCTGACCTGCGCAGCCTGAGCGAGAAGACCCGCTTCAAGCGGGCGATCACGCTGGTGCTGATGACGCTCGTGCTGCCCGGATCGGCGCAGATCGTGGCCGGGAGCAAGCGTGCCGGGCGGTTCGCCTGGCGGCTCGTCGCCGGGCTCGTCGCGCTGGCGATCACGGTCGTGCTGCTTGCAGTGATCTGGCGGGCCGGGACGCTGAACGTGCTCGCTCGGCCGGGCACGCTGCTCGGCATCCAGGTCCTGCTGATCCTGCTCGGCCTCGGCTGGGCGGCCCTCTTCGTCGACGCGTACCGGCTCGGCCAGCCGCTCACGCTGGACCGCAATCACCGGCTGATCACCAGCGTGCTGGACGCCGTCCTGGTGATCGGCGTGGTCGGCGCGCTGCTCTGGAGCAGCTTCATCGTCTCGGCGCAGCGCGACTTCGTCGCCAGCGTGTTCGGCAACACCAAGGAGTCCAAGGCGGACAAGGGCCGGTTCAACGTGCTGTTGATGGGCGGCGACTCCGGCAAGAACCGGATCGGTGTCCGGCCGGACAGCATGACCGTCGCCAGCATCGACGCGGACACCGGACGCGTCGTGCTGATCGGGCTGCCCAGGAACCTGGCCAAGGTGCCGTTCCCGGCCGGTTCCGCGCTGCACCAGAGGTTCCCGGACGGCTTCCAGTGGGAGGACTGCGGCGCGGACTGCCTGCTGAACGGGCTGTACACCTACGCGCACGACCACAAGGACCTGTTCCCCGGCGTGAACGACCCGGGTGCGTTCGCCACCAGGCAGGCGATCGAGCAGGTCACCGGACTGAAGATCAACTACCACGTGCTGATCGACATCGCCGGCTTCCAGAACCTGATCAACGCGGTCGGCGGGATCCGGCTGGACGTCGGCAAGAAGGTGCCGATCGGCGGTATCGGCTCGCCGATCAAGGGCTACATCCAGCCGGGCAAGAACCAGCACCTCGACGGGTACCACGCAACCTGGTTCGCCCGGTCCCGGGCCGGGTCGACCGACTACGAGCGGATGACCCGGCAGAAGTGTGTGATGAACGCGATGCTGGCCCAGCTCGAGCCGCGGAAGGTGCTGTCGAAGTTCCAGGGCATCGCCGCGGCCGGCAAGCAGGTGGTCAACACCGACATCCCGGCCAGCCAGCTCGGCACCTTCGTCGACCTCGCGCTGAAGTCCAAGAAGCTCAAAGTGTCGAGCTTCTCCGCGGTACCACCGCTGATCAAGACCGGCGATCCGGACTTCCCGTTGATCCGGCGTAAGGTCGCCGAGGCGATCGCGAAGTCCGAGGCGATCGACAATGGCTCCGACGGCGAGCCGTCCAAGGCGCCGACCAAGCCGTCGGCCCAACCGACGAAGAAACCGACGGCCTCACCGTCGAAGCCCGCGAACGACGTCGACGATGTCGCATCGATCTGCAAGGTGGTTTGAGTGATGGCTGGTCCGCAGTGGCCGCCGGTGTCCGTCGTGATGCCGATCCTGAACGAGGAGCAGCACCTGGCCGAAGCCGTCGGCCGGGTGCTGGACCAGGACTACCCGGGTGAGCTCGAGGTGGTGGTGGCCCTTGCCCCGAGCAAGGACCGTACCCAGCAGATCGCCGACGAGCTCGCCGCGTCGGACCCGCGGGTCGTGATCGTGCCGAACCCGACCGGCAAGACCCCGGCCGGGCTGAACGTCGGCATCGCCAAGGCCCGGTACGACGTGGTGGTCCGGGTGGACGGGCATGGCGTGCTGACCCCGGGGTACATCACCCGGGCGGTCGAGCTGCTGCAGGACACCGGTGCGGACAACGTCGGCGGGGTGATGGCGGCCGAGGGCCGGACGCCGTTCGAGCAGGCGGTCGCGTGCGCGTACCGCTCCCGGCTCGGGCTCGGCGCCTCGACGTTCCACCAGGGCGGTGAACCGGGTCCCGCGGACACCGTGTACCTCGGCGTGTTCCGGCGCGCCGCGCTGGAACGAGTCGGCGGCTTCGACGAGACCATGCACCGGGCCCAGGACTGGGAGCTGAACTACCGGATCCGCAAGACCGGCGGGCTGATCTGGTTCAGCCCCGATCTGTCGGTGACGTATCGGCCGCGGTCGTCCGTGCCCGAGGTGGCCCGGCAGTTCTTCAAGACCGGGCAGTGGCGCCGCGAGGTGATCCGGCGGCACCCGGAGACCGCGAACAAGCGCTATCTGGCACCGCCGATCGCGGTCGTCGCGATCGTTGTCGGCACGCTGCTCGGCGTACTCGGCCTGGTCACCGGCTGGTCGTGGCTGCTGCTCGGCTTCCTCGCGCCCGCCGGCTACCTGCTCGCGATCACCACCGGCTCCCTGATCGAAGGCCGCTACCTCCCGCTCCGAGCCCTGGCCCGCCTTCCCATCGTCTGCGCCACCATGCACATGGCCTGGGGCCTGGGCTTCATCACCGGCCTCCGCCGCCCCCGCACCCCCTAACACTCCGTTCATCGGGCCCTTGTGACCCGGCGTGTCGCCGTTCATCGGGCCCTTGTGACCTGACTTTTATCAGGGAGGCGGGTCTGGAATGGCCGCGGGCCTGTGACCAGCGGGTTTGCTGATCGATGGCCCCAGATTTGCGCACTAGCCGGGGTCCGTAGGCTGCGGGTTCGTGGCCTACATCCGGACCGTGAAGACCTCCTCGGGGGCGATCGCGGTGCAGATCGTGCACTCCTCGCATCGGGGTTCGAGGACGATCGAGCACATCGGGTCGGGCCATGGCGAGGCCGAGGTCGAGGCGCTGAAGGCCGCAGCGCGGCAGCGGCTCGCGGCCGGCCAGGGTGAACTGGACCTCGAGTTTGGGCCGGAGCAGGCTGCCGTGGCTTCGGCTGCGTCGGCGGTGTCGGGTGGTCCGCTCGAGATCGTGTCCACGCGGATGGAGCATCTGTGGGACGCGTTGTGTCGGGCCTACGAGGCCCTGGGGTTCGATGAGGCGACCGGTGGGGACGAGGTCTTCCGTGGCCTGGTGCTCGCGCGGATCATCGAGCCGACCAGCAAGCTGGACTCGCTGCGGGTGCTTGAGGAGGTCGGCGTGTCGGCCGCCTCGTACCCGACGTTGAACCGTCGCCTGGCCGACTATGCCAAGTTCTATGCCAGGTCCGAGTGGCGCAAGTGCCTCGCGGCTGCGTGCGCGGCCCGGGCCGCCTTGGGTCCGGCGAGCCTGGTGCTCTACGACGTCACCACGCTGTACTTCGAGACCGATCAGGGTGACGGGTTCCGGGAGCCGGGATTCTCCAATTACGCCGAGGTCTCGGTTATGCCGAGGTCGTCGTCCCAGCGGCGGTGTTCGTGCTGGTCAGCGGGCTTGGCGGGGGTGGCCCGCGCGGCATAACCGGCGTGGGCTCGGTCCTCATAGTCGTTCGAGGAAGTCGATGAGGTCGTCGGCGGGCCGGTAGCGGCCGGGGGTGGTGTTCGGCGTGGGGACACGGTTCAGGGCGCGCTCTTTGATGGTCATGTCGGCGTGCAGGTAGATGTGGGTGGTGACGGCGCTGTTGTGTCCGAGCCATAGGGCGATGACGGAGGTGTCCACGCCGGCGTTCATCAGCGTCATTGCCGCGGTGTGCCGCAGGGTGTGCGGGGTGACGTGCTTGGAGGTGATCGACGGGCAGGCGGTCGCGGCGGTCCCGGCGTGCTTGGCGACGAGCCGTTGAACAGCGTCGGCAGACATCCGGGTTCCGCGACGTGTCGGGAAGGCCGGACCGCTGGGCTCGCCTCCGGCCTCTGGTAGCCAGGCACGCAGGGTGGCCACTGTCTGGGCGGTCAGCGGGGTCGCGCGTTGCTTTCGGCCTTTGCCAGTGGTGTGGACGGCGGCGCCGGGCGTGGTGGTGGTGACGTCCTGGATGGTCAGCCCGGTCAGCTCCGAAAGACGGAGTCCTGTTTGAACGGCGGTGAGGAGTAGGGCGTGGTCTCGGCGCCCGTGCCAGGTCGTGCGGTCCGGCGCGGCCAGGAGGGCGTCGGTCTCGGGGCCGGTCAGGTAGGACACGATTGCTCGATCGTGGCGGCGTGGCGGGATCGCCAGGACTTGGCTTGCGGTGTGCGCTCGGTCGGGGATGAGCGGCAGCGCATAGCGGTAGAAGGAGTGGATCGCGGCCAGGCGCGCGTTGCGGGTCGCCGTGCTGTTGTGCCGTTCGTTGTCGAGGTGGTCGAGGAAGGCGCCGACGGTGACGGCGTCGAGGTCGTCGATCGCGAGGCGGAATGGGGGCTTGTTCGTCCTTTGCGCGGCGAACAGCAGCAGGAGCCTGATCGTGTCCCGGTAGGCCGCAACGGTCTGCGGGCTGGCCTGCAGCTGCCGGGCCAGCCGTTCGGTGAAGAACCCCTGGAGCAACGATGTCAGGGTCGGTGCGGTCATGACACCGAACCCGTGGTCGGCGCGCCTGCTGGGGCCTCGAGTCGGCGCGCGGCGTGGGCAAGCAGCTCGGGAACGGCGTGCAGGTACCAGTAGGTCGAAGCGGGATCGACGTGCCCGAGCCATGTCGACAGCAGCGGCAGGCGCGCTTGAACGTCCTGGCCGTCGCGGTACCAGTCGAGCATCGTGGTCACGGCGAAGGTATGCCGAAGGTCGTGGAGCCTGGGCGGCCTGTGACCCGGCTCGCTGGTGATGCCGGCGGCGGCAACGATCTGCTTGAAGGTGACGCCCAGCCTGTCGGGGTTGATCGCCTCGCGCCGGCTGTTGACGAAGACGGCCGGACAGGCTTGAGCCGTGGCTCCGACCCAGTCCTGGCGAACCTGCAGGTAGTGGCCCAGCACCGTGGCGGTGGTGGGGTGGATGAACACGAGCCGGGACTTGTCGAATTTCGTCTGCAGTACCTGGACCACGCCGTTGCCCAGGTCGATGTCGTCAAGGGTCAGCCGGCATGCCTCACCGGGGCGCATGCCCGTGGCCGCGAGCAGGCCGATCAGCGTTCGCCACGTCACCGCCTTGAACCGCGGGGACAAGGTGTCCGCGGCTGCCAGCAGCACGCGGACCTCATCCTCGGTGAACACGTTGGGTTCCTTGGGCCGGTATCGCCGGTTGCGGGTTGCCTCGGGAGGGATCTGCGTGGCCGGGTCCAGGGCATGCTGGTACCGGGCGAAGATCCGCACCGCGTCCATCCTGCGGGCGAACAAGGCGTCGCTGACGGGGACCTTGATCCTCGCGGTGGCCCACTCCACCGCGAGGTCGTTTTGGACGCGGTTGGCTCCGCGCGCCTCGCAGAACCCGACGAAGCTCAGCAACAGCTTGTTCAGGCCCTCGACCTTGAAGCCCATCGCCCGGCGCATGGCGAGGTAGTCGGTCACGTTCTCGCGCAGCGTGCTCATGATCGAGATCCCGGCCACGGTCGAGCCAGACTCCGAGCATCATCAGGGCCTGCCGCGCCAGGGGCTGTGCCCGGCCACGGCCGGGTGAGCCGTCGCAGAGAAGCCTCGTCGACCTTGGCGTAGATCGCGGTGGACATCGCGCTGCGGTGGCGCAGCACCTGCCCTACCTCCGGGAGCGACGCCCCACCGCGCAGCATTGCCGTGGCCAGCGTGTGACGCAGACGGTGTGCGCCGATCCGGGCAAGCCCGGCAGTGCGGCACGCCCCGGCCATGACATGGCCGACGGCCCCAGGCGACAGCGGCCGACCGGGCGGCCTGAGCGTGGTGAACACCGCCCGCGTCTCGCACTCGGGCCGCCCGTCGGTCAGCCACGCGACGATCGCTTCTCCCGGCGCGGCCGGCAGGGGCAGTCGTTCGACCCGGGTGCCCTTGCCGACGACAACGAGTTCTCCGGACCGCCAGTCGATGTCGTCCAGACGTAGGCCTGCGACCTCGCTGCGCCGCAGCCCGAGCCGGGCCAGCAACAGCAAGATCGCGTAGTCGCGCCGGCCCGTGGCCGTGAACCGCGAACGAGCGGCGACTGCCAGCAGTCGCTCAAGGTCCGCTGCCGGCACAGACTTCGGCAGCGACGCGAGGTGCCAACCCGACGACGACGGAACCGCGCCCCACAGTTCGGCAGACGTTCGGCCCGTCGCATGCCCGAATCTCAGAAACGAGCGCACCGACCGCGCCATCGACTTCGCCGAGTTCGTGTTGCGATCCCGGCAGTACTCGACCATGAACGCTGTGACAGTCCCCGCGTCCAGCAGACGCATCGACACCTCCGCGGGTCCCGGCAGCGCCGCCAGGAACTGTCCGGCGTGCCAGCGGTAGTTGTGGATGGTGATCGGCGCCAGCCCGCGCTGTCGGTCCAGCCATTCCCCGAACTCGATGAGCACGTCGCTCACCGAAGCCGCGTCCTCGCGGGCAACGGCGGTGTGTACCGGGTCCATGTCTTTCCTCCTCCTGATGGGGCAAACAGAGCACCACCAGACAGACACGGCACCGCCCCGACGCGATGGTTATGCCGCGCGGGCCACCCCCGCCAAGCCCGCTGACCAGCACGAACACCGCCGCTGGGACGACGACCTCGGCATAACCGAGACCTCGGCGTAATTGGAGTTATGCCGACGTCGGCATAACTCCAAGGAACGACGCCTGGAGCCGCAGATCACCGTCGGGTTGTTGACCGACGCCGCGGGGTTCCCGCTGCAGGTCGAGGCGTTCGAGGGCAACAAGGCCGAGACCAAGACGATGCTGCCGGTGATCGAGGCGTTCAAGACCGCCCACCAGCTCACCGACATCACTGTGGTCGCGGACGCGGGGATGGTGTCGGAAGCGAACAAGAGGGCCATCGAGGCCGCAGGGTTGTGGTTCATCCTGGGCGCGAGGATCCCCGAAGTCCCTTATGTCGTGAAGGCCTGGCGCGAGAAGCATCCCGACGAGCCGATCGCTGACGGCCAGATCTTCACCCAAAGGTGGCCGGCGGCCCCGAGCGACAAGCGCCGGGACCACGTCTTCCACTACCAATGGAAGGCCGACCGGGCCCGACGGACGTTGCGCGGGATCGACGAGCAGGTCACTAAGGCCGAGAAGGCCGTCGCGGGCAAGATCGCGGTCAAGCGGAACCGGTTCATCACCCTCAAGGGCGGCCAGAAGGCGGTGAACCGCGACCTGGAGGCCAGGGCCCGCGACCTGGCCGGATTCAAGGGCTACGTCACCAACCTGGTCGACCAGCCCGCCGAGTTCGTGATCGGCGCCTACCACCGGTTGTGGCACATCGAGAAGAGCTTCCGGATGTCCAAGAACGACCTGCAGGCCCGGCCGATCTACGCCAGAAAGCGGGACTCGATCGAGGCCCACCTGACCGTGGTATTCGCCGCCCTGGCGGTCACCCGATACATCGAGGACCGCACCGGCTGGTCGATCAAGAAGTTCATCCGCACCGCCCGCCGCTACCGCACCGTCCAGATCCGCGTCGGCCAGCACCTCGTCCCCGCCGAGCAGCCCCTGCCCGCCGAACTCCGCACCGCACTCGCGCTCATCAACTGACCCGGCAAGAGCGCACTAGCCTGATAAAAGTCGGGCCCCGCACCCCCTAACACTCCGTTCATCGGGCCCTTGTGACCCGGCGTGTCGCCGTTCATCGGGCCCTTGTGACCAACCTCGGCGTTCACTCGTCCAGTGCCATCGGCAGCACGAACGCACGATCCGGTGGTCACAAGGGCCCGACGATGCGCGACACGCCGGGTCACAAGGGCCCGATGAACGGCTTTACTTCTTGCGGGTGGACTCGGTGAGGTAGGCGTCGACGACTTCCTTGGCCTCGCCGTCCATCTTGAGGGAGCCCTTGTCGAGCCAGATGGCGCGGTTGCACGTGTCGGTCACGACGTCCAGGCTGTGGCTGACCAGGAACACGGTGCCGGCCTCGTCGCGCAGGTCCTTGATCTTCTTCTCCGACTTCGCCCGGAAGTCGGCGTCGCCGGTGGCCAGCGCCTCGTCGATCAGCAGGATGTCGTGCGTGCGGGCGGATCCGATCGCGAACCGGAGCCGCGCGGCCATGCCGGACGAGTAAGTCCGCATCGGCAGGTCGATGAACTCGTCCACGCCGGCGAAGTCCACGATCTCGTCGTACTTCTGCTCGATCTCCTCCGGCGTCATCCCCATCGCCAGGCAGCCGAGCACGACGTTCCGGTCGCCGGTCAGGTCCTGCATCAGCGCCGCGTTCACGCCGAGCAGCGACGGCCGGCCGGAGGTGTACACCGAGCCGGACGCAGGCGGCAGCAGCCCGGCGATCGCCTTCAGCAGGGTGGACTTGCCGGAGCCGTTGCGACCGATCAGGCCGATCGCATCGCCCTTGTATGCGGTGATGCTGACGCCCCGTACGGCGTGCACCTCGCGCAGGGTCGGGCGCTCCTGGCGGCGGACCAGCCGGGACAGCGCACTGGCCGCGGTGCCCTTACCGCCGGACCCGGCCATCACCTTGTAAACGATGTGCACGTCGTCCGCGATCACCGTCGGCACCTTCTCGACAGCCTCGGGCGCGGTCTCGGGCGCCGCAGTCCCAGCGGGAGTCGCAGCGGGAGTGTCAGCGGGATTCACCGCGGGATTCATCGCGGGGTTGGTCTCAGCCACGGCCGTACCTGTCCTCCGCACGCCAGAAGTAGACGAACCCGCCGATCAGCGCGATCAGCGCCCAGGCGACCGCGATCCACCAGGCGTTCGGCAGCTCGTGCGTGTCGTGCGAGCTCAGCATCGCGCGCCGGACGATGTCGATGTACGCCGCCGCGGGGTTGAGCGCGATCAGCTGGGTGATCCAGCCCGGCTTGTCGGCCAGCGCCGCGGGGATCGAGAAGAACACGCCGGACACGTACAACCACGTCCGCAGCACGAACGGCATCACCTGGGCGATGTCGCCGTAGAACGCGCCGAGCCGGGCGCACACCAGCGTGAGGCCGATGTTGAACATCGTCTGGAGCAGGAGCGCCGGGAACACCAGCAGCCAGCTCCAGGAGACCCCTTCGGTTACGGCCACCAGAATGGCGAGGATCCCCATCGAGATGCCGAGCTGGCTGAGCTCGTTCATCACGTACGCGAACGGCAGCGTCGCGCGCGGGAAGTGCAGGGTGCGGATCAGCGACATGTTCGCCGAGATGGACCGGGTGCCCTCCATCACCGAGCGCTGGGTGAAGGTGAACACGAAGATGCCGCTGATCAGGAACGCCGTGTAGTTCTCGATGTTGCGGGCGGCGTTCAGCATCAGCCCGAAGACCAGGTAGTACACGGCGGCGTTGAGCAACGGGGTGAGCACCTGCCAGAGCGCTCCGAGCCGGGCTCCGGCGTACGCCGCGTACACGCGGGCGCGGGCGTAGCTGACGATGAACTGACGCCGCCCCCACAACTCCTTCAGGTAGTCGGATAGCTCCGGTCGGCCCGAGCTTTTCGACAACCCGTACTTCTCGGCCAGCTCCGCGGGTGACGGCGTACCGGCCAGCTCGGGGCTGGTTGACATGCGGGCCAATCTACTGGTGGGTCGGCCCGGCTCCCACCACCCCCCGGCGGTCGAGCCCTTGACATCACCGCGGTCGCGATTGAATCATTCACAGAGACATCGGATCTCTGAATGGATAATTCATAGTGACCGCGTCCCGCCCCGCGCCATCCGACACAGATGTCACCGACCGCATCCGCGGCACCCTGCCCCGGCTGACCGGTGCGCTCCGCCTGGTCGCGGACGCCGTGCTCGCCGACCCGGCAGGTGCCGCCCGGCTGTCCGCGGTACAGCTCGCCACCCGGGCCGGTGTGTCCCAGGCCTCGGTGACCCGGTTCGCGCAGTCGGTCGGGCTGGCCAGCCACGCGGAGCTGCGGCTGGCACTGGCCGCACAGGCCGGCCGCTCCGCGGTACCCGGCTGGACCACAGACATCGGACCGCAGATCGGCGACGACGACACTGTCGGACGGCTGGTCACGGTGGTCGCGAACGCCGACATCCGGACCATCACGCAGACCGTCGACCAGCTCGACCTGGACGCACTGGACCGCGCGGCCCGGGCGATCGCGGTCGCAGGCCGCGTCGACGTGTACGGCGTGGGTGGCTCCTCGACGATCGCCGACGAGCTGGAGATGCGGTTGTTCCGGATCGGGGTGCGGGTCCGGTCGTGGACCGAGGTGCACCAGGCCGCGACCTCGGCCGCACTGCTGTCCGAGGGCGACGTCGCGGTCGGGGTCTCACACTCCGGCGCCACCGCCGAAGTGGTCGAGCCGTTCCGGCTGGCAGCGGACCGCGGCGCGGTCACCATCGGCATCACCAGCGACCCGCGGTCGGCCGTCGCACTGGCAGCCCGCGAGGTACTCGCCACCACCGTGCTGGAGACCTCGTTCCGCAGCGGCGGCCTGGCCGCGCGGCACTCCCAGCTCGTGGTCGCCGACTGCCTCTACATCCGCGTCGCCCAGCTCACGTCCGCCCGCGCCGCCGGCGCGATCGCGCTCACCGACCACATCGCCGCCGCCCACGCGGTCGCCCCCCGCCGCCCCCGAGGAGCCCTCTGATGAGATCCGCCCGAACCCGCCGTACGGCGGTCCTGCTAGCCGTCGCGTCCTTACTGACCGGCACCGGTACGACGGCCGCCGCCGGCGATCCGCCCACCGGTACGACGGGGACCGCCAGTGATACGTCCACCGGTACGACGGCGGCCGCGGTGAACCCCGCGGGCGTCACGGTCCCGGCGCTGACGGGCTGGACGCCCGCCGCCGGTGCGTCGTACACGCTGACCCCCTCGAAGAGCCGGGTCGTGGTCGACCCCCGACAGGATGCGGTGCACGATGACGCCGCGACCTTCGTCGCTGACCTGGCCCAGGCCGGTCACCGGCTGCCGCTGGTCCGCGACACCACGGTCCGCGCCGGCGACATCGTGCTGACGCTGGACGGCGCGCGGACAGACCTCGGCGCCGAGGGCTACGCGCTCAGTGTCGGCGACACGGTGCGGATCACCGCGCGCACCGACGCCGGCGCGTTCTACGGCACCCGGACCGTGCTGCAGCTGCTGCGCGCCGGCGAGACGCTGCCGGCCGGGTCGGTGACCGACGTGCCGCAGTACGCCGAGCGCGGCGTCGGGGTGTGCGCCTGCCTCATCAATGTGTCCACCGCCTGGTTCGAGCGCCTGGTCAAGGACGCGGCGTACCTGAAGCTGAACCAGCTCTGGGTCGAGCTGAAGGTGAAGAGCACCGCGCACCCGGAGGCGAACGAGTGGGGCTACTACACGAGGTCCCAGATCGCCGCGCTGCAACGGCTCGCGGACCGGTACCACGTCACGCTGGTGCCCGAGGTGAACTCGCCCGGCCACATCGAGCCGTGGATCCGGAACCGCCCGGACCTGCAGCTCACCGACAACACCGGGCAGAAGCAGGTCAGCCGGCTCGACATCACCAAGCCGGAGGCGTTCGAGTTCCTGACCGACATCATCGACGAGTACCTGACCGTTTTCGACACGCCCTACTGGCACATGGGCGCGGACGAGTACATGCTCGGCTCCGACTACGCCAAGTACCCGCAGATCCTCGCGTACGCGCAACAGAGGTTCGGCCCGGACGCGGTACCGGAGGACGCGTTCGTCGACTTCATCAACCGGGTGAACGCGTACGTGAAGTCCAAGGGCAAGACGCTGCGGATGTGGAACGACGGCATCACCGCCCGCGCCACCGTCCCGCTGGACACCGACATCTTGATCGAGCACTGGCTCGGCGGCGGGGTCCGGCCGGACCAGCTGCTGGCCGAGGGCCGCAAGATCGAGAACGCGGCATTCGCGCTCTACAACGTTCGCGGCGGTTTCAAGATGAACACCAGGAGCCTGTACGACCAGAACTGGACGCCGCAGCGCTTCGAGGGCCAGACCGTTGCCGACCGCAACGGGATCACCGGCGCCAAGATCACCATGTGGCCGGACAACGGCTCCGGCAACACCGAGAACGAGATCGAGGTCGAGGTCCGGATGCCGCTGCGGTTCATCGCGCAGCACACCTGGGGCCTGCCCAAGCCGGACCCGACGTACGACGCGTTCACCGCCCGCGCGGACGCCGCCGGGCGCGCACCGGGGTTCGACAACGTCGACCGCACTCCCGTCCCGAACGGCACGTACACCCTTGCTCGCGGCGACGGGTTCCTCGGCTCCAGGACCACCGCCGAGGGTGCCCCGCTGGCGGTGACCGGCGCCGAGACCGCGTGGGACGTCACAGCGACGGCGGACGGGTACTACACGCTGCGCGACCTGAGCAGCGGCCGGTGCGCGGAGACCAGGCTCGGCACCCGGTTCCTGAACACGCCGCTCGAGCCCGGGACAGCGATCACCGCGCAGACCTGCTCCCCGGGCAACCGGCTGCAGCGGTGGCAGCTCACCGAGACCGCTGAGGGCGTCGCGCTGACGAACGCGATCACCCGGATGGTCGCGGTGCTGGACCCGGAGGGCGGTCTGGTCCAGCAGGTGCCGGACACCCACCGCGCGGTGACCTTCGCGCTGGACCGGGCGGTCCGCGCCACGGCGACCGTGGACAAGCCCACCGTCGTCCCGGGTGACAGCGCGACCCTGTCCGTCACGGTCCAGAACCTGACCAGCCGGACGCTGACCGGGGTCGAGATCCGGCCGGTGCTGCCCGACGGCTGGACCGTTGCCCCCAGCAGCGACACCCGTAGCACCGTCCCGGCCGGCGGCAGCTGGACCGCGACCTTCTCGGTCAGCCCGCCGGCCGGCGCCCCGGCCGGTACCGCGTCGCTGTCCGCCGCGGTCAGCTACCTGTCCGACGGCATGCACCGGATTTCCACCGTCGTCGACGTGCGGGTGAGCTGTGCCGCGACGCCGACCCGGCCGGTCGCGGTCACGTTCGTGGACAGCGAGGAGACGATCGGCGAGGACGGCCGGGCCGTGAACGCGATCGACGGCAACCCGGCGACGTTCTGGCACACCGAGTGGTCGCAGCGTGAGCCGCGGCCGCCGCACGAGATCCAGCTCGACCTCGGCGCGCAGAAGTCGGTGTGCGCGATCACCTACCTGCCACGGGCCGCCGGCAACGGCTGGTTCCTCGACTACGAGTTCTATCTCAGTACCGACGGCACGAACTGGGGCCAGCCCGTTGCCAAGGGCACCTTCGCGAAGACGCCGGAGGTCAAGTGGGTGCCGATCCCGGCGACCACGGCCCGCTACCTGCGGGCGGTCCAGCTCACCGAGGCGAACGGGAACCCGTGGGCGACCGCCGCCGAGATCTCCGTCGACGCCAAATAGAGGCAGGACAATCTCATGCATGCTGTACGACGCTGTGCCGCGGCCGTGCTCGCCCTCGGGCTCACCGCCGCCGTGCTGAACACTCCCGCGCAGGCCGCGGACCCGGATGTGCTCGACGTGTCGTTCGGCGGCTCGTTCTCGAGCGGGAACAGCTACACCGCCGCCACCGGTGAGGTGATGGGAGGCACCCTGACCCGGCGCAGCGGCGCCGAGACGCTGGACCCGGCCCGCGGGCTGGTGCTGAACGGCTCGGGAGACGGCGTGACCTTCCAGCCGGGCAACCCGCTCAGCGGCGGTGCCGTGCAGCGGTCGTTCCTGGTCGAGGTGGCGTTCACCCCGGCCGCGACGCAGGGCAACCTGGCCACCGTCTTCGGTATGGGCGGCGCGCTCTACGGCCGCTACAACGGCACGAACCTGCAGTACGGGTTCGACTCCGAGGTCGGCGGCGACTGGCAGAGCGTCACGAAGTCGGTGCCGGCGCCCGCACCGGACCAGCAGCACGTGCTCGCGCTCGCGTACGAGGTCACCGGTGGCACCGCGACCCTGCATGCGTTCCTTGACGGTCAGCAGCTGCCGGCCGCCGCGAGCGCGTACGGTACGGCGACGTGGCACCCGACCGCGGGTGCGCAGATCGGCCTCGGCAACGACGTGCACCCGGCGGCGCTGCAGCGTGGCCTGGCCGGCTCGGTCCGCCAGGTGCGGCTGGCGCCGTTCACCGGCGCCTTCGACCCGGCGGACCTGAGGCTGGCCCGGCCGGTGGTCTCGAACACCCGGCTGAGCGTGGACTTCGAGGGCTCGGTCGGCGCGTCCGGCAGCTACGTCCCGGCGCTCGGTGAGAAGGCCGACCCAGCGCCGGTCGTCGCCGGCGGCACGATCACCGAGCCCGGCCGGCTGCGGCTGTCCGGTCACCCGGCCGGGATCCGCTGGGATGCCGCCTCGCTGGGCGAGGACCCGTTGCGGTCCGGCGTGCTCGCCGAGACAGTGCTGTCGCCCGACGTCCTGGTCCCCGGCGCCGGTCTGGTCGACCTGCTCGGGGTCGCGAAGCTCACCGCCGCCGGTCCGCGCTCGCTGACGCTGACAGCCGGCGGAACCAGCCGTACCGTGCCGCTGCAGGAGCCGGCGACCAAGCACGGCGTGCGGTACCACTACCTCGGGCTCGCCGTGGAGCCGGTGGACGGCGGGCTCGCCGTCACGGTCCTCACCGCACCCGGTACGGCGGCCACGCGCAGTACCATCTCGTTGCCCACAGCAACCACCGGCGAGGTGCGCTGGCTCGCCGGCGCCCGCGGGACGGCGTACGGGATCGCGGTCAGCACGTTCCTCAACAAGCCGCCGACCGAGGCGCAGGCATTGCAGGCGCTGCCGTGCGTGGTCGGGAAGCTCGACCCCGCAACGTCGATGGCCGTGACGCCGGGCGAGTGCCTGACCTCGCTGGTGGCCAAGGCGTCGGCGATCCGGCCGCACCCGCGCCAGGTGGCCTGGCAGCGGATGGAGCAGACCGCGTTCATCCACTTCGGCGTGAACACATTCACCGGGCTGGAGTGGGGGCACGGCGACGAGGACCCGGACCTGTTCCAGCCGGCCCGGCTGGACACCGACCAGTGGGCCCGGACCCTGCGCGACAGCGGGTTCAAGCTCGCGATCCTCACCGTCAAGCACCACGACGGGTTCCTGCTCTACCCGTCCCGGTACAGCGACCACAGCGTCGCCTCCAGCAGCTGGCGGAACGGTGCGGGCGACGTGGTGCGCGAGTTCGCCGACTCGATGCGGCGGTACGGGCTGAAGGTCGGGTTCTACATGTCGCCGGCGGACGAGAACCAGTTCCTGGACGGCGTCTACGCGAACGGCAGCCCGCACACGCCGCGGACGATCCCGACCCTGGTGCCTGGTGACGACCGCGCCGGCCAGGATCTGCCGACGTACACGCTGACCGCGTCCGACTACGGCGCCTACATGCTGAACCAGCTGTACGAGCTGCTGACCGAGTACGGCCCGGTCGACGAGGTCTGGTTCGACGGGGCGCAGGGCCGGATCCCGCCGGACAAGGTGGAGACGTACGACTTCACCAGCTGGTACCAGCTCATCCGCGGGCTCGCGCCGCAGGCGACGATCGCGGTCAGCGGGCCGGACGTGCGCTGGGTCGGCAACGAGTCCGGGCTGTCCCGGCCGGACGAGTACACCGTGGTCCCGACGATCACGAAGCCGAACGGGGCACCGGACTACGCGCTCGGGTACGCCGCCGCCGACCAGGGCAGCCGGCGCGCGCTGCTGGCCGGCCGGGATGCCGGTGCGACCGCGTTGGCCTGGTGGCCGGCCGAGTCGGACGTGTCGATCCGCGAGGGCTGGTTCCACCACCCCGAGCAGGAGCCGCGTTCGCTGAACCAGCTGACCGACATCTACTACAAGTCGGTCGGGCGGAACTCGGTGCTGCTGCTGAACGTGCCACCGGACCGCGACGGCCGGTTCGACGACCGGGACGTGGCCCGGCTGGCCGAGTGGCGGGCCCGGCTCGCTGCCGAGATGCCGCGCGACGTCGCGCTGCACGCTCCGGCCAGCGGTGACGGCGCCAATCCGCGGGCCGCGACCGACGGGAACCTGGACACCGCCTGGGTCGCACCGGCCGCGAGCAAGGGCACGCTGTCCGTGCGGCTGCCGACCGGGACGTCGGTACGCCGGGTGGTGCTCGGTGAGGACATCCGGTACGGCATGCAGGCCGAGTCGGGAGTCGTCGAGGTGCAGGACGGCGGGACCTGGCGCCAGGTCGCGACCTTCGGCGCCGTCGGCCACAAGCGCATCCTGACGCTGGAGGCCGCCGTCACGACGGACGCACTGCGGGTCCGCATCCTCCAGTCCCGCGCTCCCGTCCGGCTCGCCCAGCTGTCGGCCTACTGAAGGCGTGCTACTGAAGGCGGTGTTGGTAGACCTGCGGTAGGAATGCGACCACTCCGTGCACTGGTCGGGTCTGAGAGGGTGGGGGCATGACCTGGCTGGTGACCGGAGGGGCGGGGTACATCGGGGCGCACGTCGTACGGGCGTTCGGTGCCGAGGGCATCGACGTGGTGGTGATCGACGACCTGTCGAACGGCCATCGCGAGTTCGTCCGCGACGACGTCCCGTTCGTCGAGGCGAACCTGCTCGACGCCGCCGCGGTCCGGGAGACCATCACGCGGTACGGCGTGACCGGGGTCGTGCACCTGGCCGGGTTCAAGTATGCGGGTGAGTCGGTCGAGCGGCCGCTGCACACGTACACGCAGAACGTGACCGCGATGGTCACGCTGCTCGAGGCGATGGTCGACCTCGGAGTGCGGAACGTCGTGTTCTCCGGCAGCGCCGGGGTGTACGGCACGCCGGACGTCGACCTGGTCACCGAGCAGACCGAGATCCGGCCGGAGTCTCCGTACGGCGAGACCAAGGTGGTAGGGGAGTGGCTGCTGGCCGACGTCGCCGCCGTACACCCGCTGAGCCACACGTCGCTGCGGTACTTCAACGTGGTCGGGTCGTCGTACGAGGACATCTACGACTCCAGCCCGCACAACCTGTTCCCGAAGGTGATGCGGGCACTGACCGACGGGCGCACGCCGCAGATCAACGGCACCGACTACCCGACCCCGGACGGCACCCCGGTGAAGGACCACGTCCACGTCGGCGACCTGGCACTGGCACACGTCGCCGCCGCGCGGGCGCTGGAGGACGGCCGGCCGCTCGAGCCGGTGTACAACCTGGGCAGCGGCACCGGCGCCTCGGTGCGCGAGATCATGGACGCGGTCCGGCGCGCCACCGGCATCGACTTCACCCCGATCGAGGGCCCGCGCAGGCCCGGCGACCCGGCCCGGATCGTCGCCTCGGACGCGCTGGCCGCCCGCGACCTCGGCTGGAAGAACCGGCACAGCATCGACGAGATGGTCGAGAGCGCCTGGCGCTCCTGGCAGGTGGCTACCGCGCGAGGCTGAGGGCAGCCGGGCCGAGCAGGGCGCCGCCTTCGACCGGCAGCGTCAGGCCGGTGATCCAGCTCGCGTCGTCGGAGGCCAGGAACGCGACCGCGGCGGCGATGTCCTCCGGTTCGCCGACCCGGCCGAGCGGGTACAGCTTGGCGAGCCGCTCGAGGCTGCCCTCCTGGCTGTCCCAGTTCGGGGTGCGGACGGTGCCCGGCGCGACCACGTTGAAGCGCACGCCGTCGGGGCCGTACCGGGCCGCCAGGTTCTGCGTCATGCTCTGCTGCCCGGCCTTGGCGGCCGAGTACTCGATGTTGCCGAACGCGACGATCGCGTTCACCGAGCTGACCGTCACGACGTTGCCGCGGGTCTCCAGCAGGTGCGGTAGCGCCGCGTTGGTGCAGCGCACCGCGCCGAGCAGGGTGAGGTCGAGCTGCCGCTGCCAGTCCGCGCTGGTGCTCTGCTCGAACGGCAGGTCCACGATGCAGCCGCCGGCGTTGTTCACCAGTACGTCGAGCCGGCCGAACCGGTCCACCGTCGCGGCGACGGCCGTCCGTACCGACTCGTCCGAGGTGACATCGCAGCCGATCCCGAGCGCCCGGCCGCCGAGCCCGTCCGCGACCGCTCGCGCGCCGTCGGCTCGCAGGTCGGTGACGGCCACCGAACCGCCCTCGGCGACGATCCGCTCCGCCACCGCGCGGCCGATGCCCTGCGCCGCCGCGGTGACCAGCGCCACCCGGTCGTTGAATCTGCCCTCGAACCGCTGCATCAGATCATGCCCTCCACCTTCTCGTCGATGACCCGGCGGTCCAGCCGGTCCGGGTCCAGGTTCCTGCACAGCACCAGCGACCCGCCGCCCTCGAGTAGCCCGACCAGCGTGCCGACGTGCTCCGGTCGGGTCAGGTCCGCGGTGCTGAGCACCCGGCGGTCGATCGGCTCGGCGGCCGTGATCAGGTCGGCATGGCTGTGCTCGTCGTACGCCGCGGAGCCGGCCGCCGGCGGATCCGGCGGGACGAACACGTCGCCATGGTTGTACACCTCGGCGCCATAGTCCCGTACGCCGTCCGGCAGCGGCTCGCGAAACCGCCCGCCGAGCGGCAGCAGCGCACTGGCCACCGTCTCCCGCTTCCCGCGCGTGCCGAGGTCCGGTCCGGTGACAGCCAGGTCCGCCTGGCCGCTGGTCAGGCTCGCGTGACAGGACCAGGCCGAGAGCGCCCAGACGATCCCGAGCCAGTGCGGCGGCAGCGCGATCCCGATCGTCTCGCCGGTCTCCAGGTCGAGCTCGTCGACCAGCAGGTTCGAGGTCTTGGCGACCCAGTTCGCGGTGGTCGCGTAGCTCAGCTCGATCCGCTCCCCTGACTCGTCGTCGTAGAACGTCAGGAACGGCCGGCCCGGGTCGCGTCGTACCGCCATCTGGAACAGCTCGGGAAGTGTGCCTGCCATGACTGAGAACCTACCGGGCTAGGCTTCGTGCCCATGCGCAACGTGGTGATCATCGCTGGTGGGTCCGGGACCCGGCTGTGGCCGCTGTCCAGGGCCGACCGGCCGAAGCAAGTGCTGCCGCTGGCCGGCAAGCGATCGCTGCTGCGGGTCGCGTACGACCGGCTCGACGGGCTGGTCGATGCCGACCGGATCTACGTCTGCACCGCGGCCGCGCACGCCGAGCAGGTGCTGGCCCAGATCCCCGAGCTGGACCCGTCCCGGCTGATCGGCGAGCCGACCGGCCGGGACACCGCGAACGCCGTCGGCCTCGCCTCCGCCGTGGTCGGCCGCGACGACCCCGACGCGGTCCTCGCGATCGTCACCGCGGACCACCTGATCACGCCGGAGAAGGAGTTCCGGGCCTCGGTCGAGACCGCGTTCGCCGTGGTCGAGCAGCGGCCGCGGTCGCTGTGCACATTCGGGATCGAGCCGACCCACCCGCACACCGGACTCGGGTACGTCGAGCGCGGCCCGGCGATCGACGACACCGGCGCGTTCATGGTCGAGCGGTTCCGGGAGAAGCCGGACCGCGCGACCGCCGAGGAGTACCTGGCGACCGGCCGGTTCTGGTGGAACTCCGGCATGTTCGTCTGGCGGGCCTCCACGCTGCTCGATGTCCTCGACTCGTTGCTGCCCGAGTCCGCGTCCCGGCTGCGCCGTGCCGCCGCCGCGTGGGACGGGCCTTCGCGTGACGTGGTCCTCGGCGAGGTATACCCGGAGCTGCAGAAGATCAGCGTCGACTACGCCGTGATGGAGCCCGCCTCGCAGGGCCGGGTGAACGCCGACGTGGTCGTCGTACCGATGCCGGTGCAGTGGCTCGACGTCGGCTCCTGGGCCGCGCTGGCCGGGACCCTCGAGGTCGATGCCTCCGGCAACCGTTCCGGCGCGGACTGCCTGACCTGCCTGGTCGACTCACGGGACAACGTGATCGTCACCGACGACCCGGACCACCTGATCGCCACCGTCGGCCTGTCCGGCCACATCATCGTGCGCACCGCGGACGTGACCATGGTCTGCCCGCTGGCCGACGGCGAACGCGTCAAGGAGCT
>DASRHY010000047.1:0-16332 GCA_035650275.1 Kribbellaceae bacterium
TGATGCGGTTGCGTTCGCCCTTGCTCATGCCGCCGTAGAGCGCCATCACCAGGTCGTGAGCGTCGGAGCCCGGGTCGACAGCTCCACCGACCTCGGGCACCCAGAGTCCGACTCCATAGTGGACGAAGACCGGGAAGGTCAGGCCGAACTGGCTGCCGTAGAAGGCGCGCTGCGGCTCGCCGATGACGACGGCGTCGAAGTCACGGCCCGGGCTCTTGACTGCGTCGAGCAGACGGAGCGCCTCCGGTCGCCGCTTCCACGGCAGCGATCGGGACAGGCCGACGTCGAAGAACTCCGCGACGATGCGACCACCGGCCGGCTCGACCAGGCTACGGGCTCGGGAGAGCTGCCACGCCTTGGACGCCTGCGGATCCTGTTGGTCTTCCGTCGACACGCGACCGTAGAAGGCGAACCTCATAGCTGTTGATTCTTCCGAGCGCGCTCGATGATCCGCCACAGCGCGTCGGCGGCCGCCTCGGACAGTGGGACGTCTAGGGACGTCTTGACCTGCCCATCCTCGACGTCGAAGGTCGTGGCCTTGCGCGATGTGCCAATTCCCGGGTCGTCAGGGGTGATCGTCTGTGCCTGCCCTTGATCGCCTGACAGGTCCGTGGGGTCGTCCGTCCGCCGTCCGTCCGCGCGCTGATGGGCGCAGACGCGCGCGAGCGAACGGACGTCCGTGCGGACGATGGGGTCAGGCTCGCCAGTGGCCACGGGTGACCTGTCGAGCGCGGTCGGCGGCAGCGAGCGCCTGGAGCCGGTCGTAGACCCAGGTGCGTCGCATGCCGGTGAGGTGCATCAGTTCTGGGACGGTGAGGCCGTTGTCAGGCGCCTGGCTGAGCGCCATCAGAAGCGCTTCTTCTACGTCGGTGGCGCCAACGACCTCCGTGGGTTGGACGGGTTCCGAGGCTTGGTCGATCGCGTCGCGGGAGAGCGGGTCGAGATCCGGACGCGTGTCTGCATACCGGGCGGCGGTGTCACGTACGTCGTCGTCAGTGACCAGGTACGCGCGGGCACGCCGCGGTTGGGTGTGGCCGTCGGCGAGAAGGTAGAACTTGCCGGGCGCATCGAGAGTGTGCGCGTGCCAGCCGGAAGCGAGCATGCCCTGATCGAGGATAAGGTCAACGTCGCGCCGTTCGCGGACCCGCAAGCAGATGCGGACACTCATCTGCGACCGGAGTGCGCCTCCGCCCATCGCCTTCTGCGTGGGTCGCTGTGTCGCCGCGAGTAGGTCGACGGCGACGGCTCGACCCCGGCGGGCGATCGACTCGGCGTGTGTCACGGCGGCAGGCGCCGTGTCGGCGAGTTCGGCGTACTCGTCGATGACGAGGACGAGCGCCGGTGCGGTCGGAGTGGGTTGCCACACGCGGGTTTTGTCGTGGCCGGCGGCGTGCGCGCGGGCGTCGAGGACGGCGGCGGCGTCGGCGAGGAGCCGGGTGGCGTCGGCGGGAGTCGTGGCGAGCCGGGCGAGGCAGGCCGCCCACGGTCGCAGTTCCATGCCGCCCTTGAGATCGATGCCCCACAGCACGACGTCGGGGCAGGCCGCGAGGGTGCCGAGGATCACGTTGAGGACGCCACTCTTGCCGGAGTCGGTCGTGCCGCCAATCAACGCGTGCCGGCGGAGCAACGGAACGCGTACGGCCGTCGCGTCCTCGAAGACACCAAGCTCGATCGGGTCGGCCAGGGAGGCGGCGGCCGGGCCGGGCCACGGGATGGCGCCGGCATGCGGGTCGGCGGCAAGGACGCGCATCGTGAATCGGCCGGCGTGGCTCGGGTCCTGCTCGACGCGGACCGCGCCGGGTCGCGTGCCAAGCGCGGACTCGATGGCGGGCACGTGCGTCACGACCTCGGCGAGGGTCTGGCCCGGCCGTAGTGCCATGCGTGCGTGCCATCCCCAGGTATCCACTACAGCAGACATGACGCGCGATCCGGCGAGGCCGATGGCGTCGGCGATGTCGGGCCAGGCTCGGATGACCCGATCCACCTTGACCCTGGCGCGACGCCTCCGGTGCGTCCACCAGGGGATCGCGAGTACGAGAGTGGTCAGGAGGAGGATGGCCGGCAGCGGTGCACGACCGGGGCCGTACGCGGTGGCGGCGGACAACCAGGCGCCAGCAGCGCCGGTGACGGCGCCGGCGTAGGCGCGTTCCTCGGTACGGGTCACGCCGAACGGCAGGCCGCGCAACCCAGCGGTCAGCGCTGCCGCCACGCTCACGCCGGTGATCCATGGCCATGCATCGGCATGGGTGTGGTGCAGGAGTAGCCCGGCGAGTGTGAGCGTGCCTGCGACGGTCAGCGGTACGAGTTCGGAGCGGTAGCGGAACAGCGCCCGTCCGATGGCGGCAAGGCCGATGATGATCAGCGGCTCATCCGGAACGAGTAGGACCGGTTGCGGGTGGCGGCGACCCCATCGGCGGTGCCGGCGTCCGTACGACCTCATGCGCCGAGCCCGTCGTCGGCGGGCGGCCATGGCCGGTGCGTCGAAACCTCGTCGCGAAGGTACGCGAGCGGGTCGGCTTCGCCGTCTCGGTCGGCGTCGAGGGTGGCCCGTGCGGCGGCGAGCAGGTCGGCGAAGTCCCACCGGGCGCGAGACAGGAGAGCGTAGAGACGTTGGATCTCGGCGAGCAAGACGGGGATGTCGGCGATGGCGGTCCAGATGGCGACCGGTGTGAGGCGGTGCCGGGCGGCGTGCAGATGGGTGACGATGGCCTCCTGGTCGATGGTGGGGCGTGGGATGTGCGGCTCCTCCGTCATGGGTTGGGGTCTGCCTCCTTTCGATCGGTGGTCTCGGCGGCGAGCTGCCGTCGGAACTCGGTTGCCTTCGGACCTGCGACGCGTAGTACCGAGCGCAGCGCGTCGCGCGTGATCGGCCGCCCGTCGTGCGCGGCGCGGTACCGGGCGTCGGCCTCGCGGGCGGCCTTCATCAGGTCCTCGTCGGTGCGCGGCTTGGGACGTCGAGGACGTGTGCGGATACGGGTCTCGGGACGGGACTCGGGCCGGTCCTGGACGGCCGGCCCCCGGCCTGGCTCGGGATCCACGACGGTCCGCAGGGCGTGCAGGTGTGCTGTCAGTCCGAGGACGGCGGCCGGGACCGCGCCGACGAGGAGGACGATCGGCCAGGAGATCGTGAGCAGCCCGGCGGCGACGAGGTGATATGCGGCGTTGCCGACGATGCTCGTGGCGATGGCGCCGATGGCGTTGGCGCGGGCGAAGCGCCGTGCCCGGCTGGCGGCCGGCGTGCCGGCGAGCCAGACCCGAGTGGAGGTCATCGCGTACGCGTCGATCGTGATCGGCAGCAGCCACGCGAGCCGGCCGGGCCATCCAGCGACCTCGGCCAGTCCGCGCAGGCCGGTGAAGCTGGCGATGGCGGCGGACGCGGCGGCAACCGCCATGCCCACCATCACCCAGCCGTCGCGCGGCGCGGCGTTCACATGTCGTCCCACGTCAGAGATCCAGTCCCGCGATGAACCGGGCGAGAGCACGCAGGCCGTTGCCGATCTGCGGGCCGATCGAGGACGACGCGAGGAAATAGCCGAACGCCGCGCAGATGGCGGCTTGCCAGAGCGGCAGCCGGGCGTACCGCCACAGCAGGTAGACGAGGACGCCGAGCAGGATGACGGCGGAGATGGCGATTGTCATTCGGCATCGCCGTCCGGGGAGCGCCGACGGCGACGGTTCGGACGGGCGGTCCGGTCCGCGCCGTCGTGACTGCCGCGTGGCCGGTGCCGTTGCTGCCAGCGGAGCCTCGCGCCGCACTTGCGACAGTGGATGGAGTTGCTTGCGTCGAGCTGCGCGCCGCACGCGCAGGTCGGGGGCTCCTCATTGGCTCGTAGGGTGGAAATCGTCGGCCTCCTCTCAGTTCTGCGACGCGTGGTCGCGTCGGCGTGCCACCGAGAGTGCGGTCGGAGGACGGGACGTAGTCAGGTCGTGGCTGGACGTGTTGGAGATGTCTCGCCTATCGTGGGCAGGCTGCCGGGACGTCTCGACGGGGAAGGTCATGCCGAACGATCGACTACGCACCGCAATGTTGGAGCGTGGTTTCACCCCGCAGGCGCTGGCGGCGACCCTCGGGGTGGACCCCAAGAGCGTCGAGCGGTGGATCAACGGACGGACGCCGTACCGCCGGCACCGGTACGCGGTCGCAGCGCGTCTCGGCGTCGACGAGGCGTACCTATGGCCAGACGCGCTCACCAGCGATCAGGTCGCCAGCGCCAGCGAGAGCGAGATCATCAACATCTACCCGCACCGCTGGACGGTGCCGTCGGACCTGTGGCGCAACTTCTTCGACAACGCCGAACGCGAGATCGGTGCGCTCGTCTACAGTGGACTTTTCCTGTCGGAGGACGCAGGTGTTCAGCGCATCTTCCGCGAGAAGGCGGGCGCGGGCGCGCGTGTCCGCATCCTGCTGGGCGATCCGGACAGCGACACCGTCGCACAGCGGGGCGCCGACGAAGGCGTATACGAGAGCCAGGCGGCGAAGATCAGAAACGCGATCGTCATGTACCGGCCGCTTCGTGAAGTCGAGGGCATCGAGTTCCGGTTGCACCGTACGGTTCTCTACAACTCGATCTACCGTGCCGACGACCATCTGCTGGTCAACACCCACATCTACGGCTTCGGCGCGTCGCAGGCACCGGTGCTCCATCTGCGGCGAGTGGCGGGCGGCGGCATGGTGACGACCTACCTGGACAGCTTCGAGCAAGTGTGGGCCAGCGCAATTCCGTTGGATTGAGGGCAGGCGTGGGACGGCGCATCGACTTCTACGACGATCCGGAAGCGCCGCGGGCAACCAGCGTTGTGCCCTCGGCGAACGTGATCGTCGTCAACGACGACGGAGCTATCCTCCTGATCCGGCGATCGGACAACGACAACTGGGCGTTGCCGGGTGGCGCGATGGACCTCGGGGAGTCGTTGCCCGAGGCGGCGGTACGCGAGACCGCCGAGGAGACCGGGGTCGAGGTCGAGATCACCGGCGTTGTCGGCATCTACACCGACCCGCGTCACGTCATCCTCTACACGAGCGATAACGAGGTACGGCAAGAGTTCTCCGTCGTGTTCACGGCGCGGCCCGTTGGTGGGACGCCAACGACGAGCGCTGAGTCGGCGGAGGTTCGCTGGGTCGCGCCGGGCGAGGTCGGTTCCTTGTCGATGGATCGCTCGATGCGGATGCGGGTGCACCACTTCCTGACCTCACCTGGCGCCGTCCACATTGGATAGCGGCTGGTTCAGCGCCGCAGCGGAAGCGTTCTCCGCGATCGGGACGGTGGGTGCATTCCTCGTCGGGTTCATACTGCTGCGCCGGGAGCATCGCCGAGAGGCCGAACGTGCCGAGGACGAGCGGCGCGGGCAGGCCAAGCGGATCAGCGCATGGGTCGAGGCCACCCGGAGGGTAGACGGGACGCGCGAGCTGGCGTTCCACATCCACAACGCGAGCGCCATGCCGATCTACGAGGTCGAGCTGCCGCTACCGGCGCGCGACCGCGAGGAGCTGGCTATCGAGTTCATCGGCCTGGTACCGCCGGGACAGACCGTCAAGCGAGCAGCGCCGGCGGAGTGGTTGCGGTCGTACGTCGAGCCGGAGCCCGTTCAGATCGAGTTCCTGGACAGCGCTGGGCGCCGGTGGACAAGGGATGAGCAGGGCACCCTGTCGCGCGCCGACGACGAGCGCACCGGTCGTTAGGTCGCCGCCAGCAGCGCCATCACCGTCCGGACCGAGCGGCTGATTCGAGGGCTCGCCTCCCGGATCGACTCGGCGACGAGGTCACCATTCCCGTACCGGGCAAGGATCTCAGCGAGACGGTGCTCCACGTCCACGGGTTCGCCATCCGGGCTCGTGGTCATGTCGGCGTACGTCAGGGCATCCGAAACCAGGCCGTCAACCGGCGGGAACTCGCTGACGAGCTGGCCGGCCAGGCCGCGACGGCGAGCCTCGATGACCGCGAACGAATGGTGGGCGACAAGCCGGCAGACCAGGCTGTCGTATCCGGCGACATCCCGCAGGTAGCGGGCACCGTCGAGCTGGTGCATGCCGGATGCCGTCAGGCCGGGGGAGTAACCGACGTCATGGAGCCAGGCCGCGCAGATCAGCGCCTCGGCATCTCCGCCGACAAGATGAGCGACTGACTCCGCCTTGTGCCCGACACCCTCCGTGTGCGTCCAGCGGCGGGCCAGCGGTTCGGCCAGCAACCGGTGCGCGAGGTCGCGCGCGCGTTCGGCCTGCTGCACATGGGCAGGCTAGCGAAGATCTCTCTGGCCGGCTGCCGGAGTCCTACGTGTTGTCCTCCTCGGCGGATGTGATGCCCTGTGCCGCTGCCCGCGCGAGCGCGGTGGCGAGCCGGTCGGCGGTCGCCGGACGGATGTCGCCGAGACGTACGACCGCGAAGCCCTGTCGGCCGATCGCGTCGTGCAGTGCCGGGAACTCCTGGCCGACGTCGAACCCGACGTCTTCGAGTGCGAGGGCCAAGCGGTCGGCCGACCGCTGCGCGTCGGCCTCTGTGGGCTGGTCGTCGCTCGTCATTCGCTCGGCTGCTCCCGTGGTCGCGGCTGGTATGAGTCTTCACCGCCGGTGACGGAGCGTGAACCGCACGGTGAGGACGTCTTGGGACTTCTTCGCTAGGATGGCGGTCTCGCCAGCGATCGGAGTAGTTGCGTGAACCACCCGCTTGCCCGCGCGCTACGAGGCGCCGGGGTCGATATCGTCGATGTCGCCGCGCGGCTCGGCGTCGATCCGAAGACCGTGCAGCGGTGGATTGCGGGCCGCGTGCCGTACCCGCGGCACCGAGAGGCGCTGGCCGATCTGACCGGTTGGTCACTCCGCGACCTATGGCCGAACGTTGTCCGGCGCATTGAGCCGGCGATGGCGACCAACGAAGTCCGGATCGTCTACCCGCACCGTTCGGCAGTACCAGCCGACGCGTGGGCACGCCTGTTCGGCCGGGCTGTGCACGAGATCGGGGTTCTGGCTTACAGCGCGCTCTTCCTCGCCGAGGACGTTGCGGTGTCGACTGTCCTACGAGAGAAGGCACGGGCCGGGACACGGGTCCGGATCGCGCTCGGCGACCCGTGCGGCGTCCACGTCGCCCGCCGGGGTGATGAGGAGCGCATAGGCGAGGGCATGAGCGCCCGCATCCGTACAGCGCTGGTCGGGTTCAGCCCTCTCGCTGAGGTCGGTGCGCAGGTGCGCCTACACGACACGGTCCTTTACAACTCGATGTACCGCGCCGACGACGAGGTGCTGGTCAACACTCACGTCCTCGGCCGCCCGGGCGCGCACGCACCGGTGCTGCACTTGAAAGGCGCCGGGCCGGGCGGCATGGTGGCCACCTACCTCGCCTCGTTCGAGCGAGTCTGGTCCGCAGCGAGACTGGTCACCTGCGGACAGCCTCCGTAGCTGCCCGCCTTACCGGCGCGGGTGTCGGACATTCGGCCGCGCGGCTCCAATGGGCGGCTCCGGTCAACCCGTGCCGGACTGCGGATCAGTGCTTGGTAAGGAAGCGGCCTCATTCAGCAGGATGCGGACCAGAGCGTGCGAGATGCCAAGGTCGGCGGCGATTCGGCGTTGTGAATCACCCGATGCATGCCGACTGACGACGGCCGCCTGGAGCGCGTCGCGCTGTCGGCCGAAGAACCGTTCCCTGTGGCTAACGGGGCGATCCGGAGGACGATCGCAGGTGGCGTAGGCCAGCACGCTACATCCGTGCGGGCACAGCTCACCGATGACCATCTGTTCCACGCCATACGCGATCGCCTCGGCCAGGCCAAAGTGATCGAGGTATCGGAAGTCAGGTAGATCAGCTACCAGATCGACTACGGCGCACTCGTAGAGGTTCGCCAGTCGAATAAGCACGGAAAGCGACGGCTCGTATCCACTCGCGCCGGGCCAGATCTCCCAGTACGAAAAGCTCTTGAAAGTCTTGGGTTGATCGGGCCAGCGTCGGCACCACTCTTCGGCAGCGTCGCGCTGGCTCCAGCTATGCGCCAGGCGCATCGCCACCAGCTTGTTCACCTTAAATTGCCGGCTGATCTCGCCCGCGATCTTCACCCACGGCGCGCCACCGAGCCGCATCTCCGAGGCCAGCGAAAGGATCTTTGGGTCCATGCCGCGGCGCCGCTTTCGGGTGTCCACCGGGCGCCGCACGCGTTGCGCGGCCGCCGGGCCGTAGTGAGCCCGGTCGCCGGTACCGGCGAGGGACATCCGCTGCTCCAACCGACCGAGGACCGCGATCGACGGCAGCCCGGCCGCACGGAGAACTGGTCACGTACGGCCGGGGGCCTTGTGTCGTGAGCGGCGGCCGTTGTTCGGCCAGGAAAAGCTTCGTGGGCGAAAGGGGCACGGCTAAACCATGGACTCGGGACGTCCGGGGACACTTAACCCGTCCCGAACCTCATACGGCCGTCGGGTCGCCGCTAGAGACTGAAGCTAAATCGCTGCAAGATCGCGCTGGCTACCGCCGCTGCCTCAGGCGTATGCCGGTCGCCGCTCGCTGAGGGACGCCGTTCGGGTCGGCGATGCAGAGCGTCACGGCGCCGCGGGCTCGGATGTGTCGTACGGTGGCCGTACAGTCGGTGGGCTGGGGTGCGTACCGGTCGCGAGGAGCCCGATGGTCACCGATAATGCCGCGTTCGCCACGCTAACGCCTGGTGCGCGGGTTACAGGTCTGGTGCCGGAAGTGCCGGTGGTTGTGCTGGCAGTGCAGGCGATTGGCCAGGCCGCTGTCAAGATCACCTACGAGTACGGTGACGGGCGCACCGGTCAGCGCCTGGTCTACCCGGGCGACCTGGCGGCTTTGACGGTGCAAGAGCCCGACGAGCAGCGCCGGCTGTTTGACGGCGATGGGGCGCTCTTCCGGCTGGCGACCGAGGCGTTGCGGATCAGGATGGCGGGCCAGTTCGACCCCATGCTCGCGGTGCATACCTCGGAGCTGGACCCGCTGCCGCACCAGATCCGGGCCGTCTACGGTGACCTGCTTCCGCGTACTCCGTTGCGGTTCCTGCTCGCCGACGATCCGGGCGCCGGTAAGACGATCATGGCAGGGCTGTATATCAAGGAGCTGATGCTCCGCGGTGATCTCGCAAGGTGCCTGGTCGTCGCGCCGGGTGGTCTTGTCGAGCAGTGGCAGGAGGAGTTGATCGATAAGTTCGGGATGCGGTTCGACTTGCTGACCCGGGACCTGGCCGAGGCCAACGTCGGTGGGACGGTGTTCGACCGGCATCCGTTGTTAATCGCTCGGATGGATCAGTTGGCTCGCTCCGAAGGTCTGCAGCAGGCGTTGGAGGCCAGCGAGTGGGACCTGGTGGTGGTCGACGAGGCGCACCGGATGTCGGCGCACTACTTCGGTCGGGAGCTGAAGACCACCCGCCGTTATGAGCTAGGCAGGCTGCTGGGCCGGGTCTGCCGGCACCTGCTGTTAATGACCGCCACGCCGCACGCGGGTAAAGAGGAGGACTTCCAGCTGTTCATGGCGCTGCTGGATGCCGATCGCTTCGAGGGTCGGTACCGGGCCGGGGCGCACAGCCTGGACACGTCCGGTCTGATGCGGCGGATGGTCAAGGAGGAGCTGCTCACGTTTGAGGGCACGCCGCTGTTCCCGGAGCGGCGGGCTTCAACGGTGCCGTACCCGCTGTCCGGGTTGGAGCAGGAGCTGTACGAGGCAGTCACGACCTATGTTCAGCATGAGTGGAACCGGGTCGACGCGCTGCGCCAGGCGGGCCAGGGCCGCCGTGGCAACACGGTCGGCTTCGCGCTGACGGTGCTGCAGCGGCGGCTGGCATCCAGCCCTGAGGCGATCCTGCGGTCGCTGGAGCGGCGCCGCAAGCGGTTGGAGGGCGGTGCGGGAGAACGCCCGCGCGCTGAGGTTTGAGCAGGCCGACTTCGAGACCGACTGAGTAGAGGACGAAGCGACGCGATGGCGGTGGACTGGGCCGACCGGTCGGTCGGCGTGCTGATGGACGAGATCTCCCGCGGCGAGATCAAGCTGCCGGAGATCCAGCGGCCGTATGTGTGGAAGCCGACCCAGGTAGCGAAGTTTGTCGAGTCCCTGTACCGGGGTTACCCGAGCGGCTCGCTGCTGTTCTGGCGCACCGCGGAAACGCCGCAGACCCGGGCGGTCGCTGCCACCGCGCCCACTCTCGCACCGGTGCATCCGCCGCTATACCTGCTCGACGGGCAGCAGCGACTGACGTCGCTGCACCGCCTGTTCACCGACCACGCTGAGGCGCAGATCGTGTTCAACGTGGAGACCGAGAAGTTCCAGAACCAGAGCGCCGCGACGAAGACCGACCGGCGTTGGATCCGGGTACACGATGTCATCAACCCGGCGACGAGCATGTGGCGGCTAGTCGGCAGTCTGGTAGAAGCCGGGCTGCCGCTGCCGGAGACCTCGGTCGAGGAGCGGCTCGGACGCATCAGGCGCATCGCCGAGTACCGGTACCACATGGAGATCCTGCACGGGCTTCCATACGAGGAGGTCGCGCAGATCTTCGTACGGGTCAACAGCGGCCGTCCACTGAAGACCCTCGACCTGGCAATGGCAACGCTGTCCGCGCGGTGGCCCGGCGTGCTAAGGAAGCTGGAAGACGAAGCTGAGTATTGGGGGAAGCAGGAGTACGGCGACCTGGATGTCAACTTCCTCTCTCGGGCGCTGGCCGGAGCGGTGTTGGGGCGAGGCCTGTCCGCGTGGTCGCATAGCCGGCTGGTCGCCGCAACGGACGCGCAGCTCGACCAGGGCTGGGCAGTCGTCCAGCGGGGACTGAGACATCTTGTCCCGCTGCTGAAGAACAACCTCGGCCTTACTCGCTCCGACCCGCTGCCGTCGGCAGTGGCGCTGATCCCGCTCGTGGTGTTGCTCGGCGAGCGCCCCGACGAGGCATTGCCACCGTCGACCGCCGACGGCATCCTGTACTGGCTGCTCGTAGCCACCATCTCCGGCCGCTATGGCGGTTCCACCGACACCGTGCTTGGTCAGGACATCCCGGCCGCCCGTGACACGGACCCGGTGCGCGCGCTGCTCGCCAACGTTGGCGCCGCCCAAGGCAAGGTGACCGTGACGGCCGACGCATTGCGCGGACGCAACCGAGAGAGCCCATACTTCTTCCTCAGCCTCCTGGTGGCCCAAGCCAACGGCGCCCGAGACTGGTGGTACGCCACGGTGATCGCGCCCGGCCGGGAAGATGGTCAGCGGATCGAGTACCACCACATCCATCCGGTTGACACCCTCGACGAGGTCTACAGCAAGGCCGAGATCAATGACATGGCCAACCTTGCGTTCATCTCAGCCAAGGCCAACAAGAAGATCTCCAACAAGTCGCCCAAGACATACTTCGCGGACCTCAAGGAGGCCGAACTCACCGCCCACTACGTGCCACTGGACGAGGACCTGCGAACGCCGGAGGCGTATCCGCGGTTTCTTTCCCGCCGCCGGGACCTGCTCGCCGACGCCATGACGGTGCTACTGGACCGCTACCGACCGGACTGGCTGGACACCGCAGCGCCGTTGCCCGCGGCGCCGACCGACGGGATGGAGCTCAAGTTCACTCTGTACGAGAGCGGATGGGACACCGGACGGCTCGTCGCTGCCGCATCGGGGCCTGGTGTCGCCTGGATCGGATCTGTGAACATGAGCGATTTGCAGACGGCCGTCGAGTCAGCCGGTGACCGCGGCATCGATGCCGACCTAGAGATCGCGGGTGAGATGGTACCGGTTCGGCTGGTCGAGGATGCCGTTGAGATCCCGATGGGTCCTTTCCTCGTCACCGGCACGCACGCCGAGTGGGCACAAGCCCTTGCCCGCGAGCGCGCAAGTGCCCAGCCGCTGTCCCGATGCCCGTCCATCGACACAGCACAGTGGACCACCGAGCGCATTCGATTCCCGGTAACGAGCACCGAATGAGAACCCGGGACAATTTCCCTGCGGCGTGTAGGGAACCCGCGTCGTGACGAGGCGAGCCGGCCGGCGCGTGGCGAGTCCGGCCGCGCGTCGGCTCGGCGCCTGCCAGGACGAGTCACCGGACGCAACGGGATTGCCACCGACCCGGTCCTCACTGCCATCGTGGAACGACGTGAGCGGCGACGTCTTGCACGCGAGATCGTTGAGCGCGACCCAGCGTTGGCCGACGATCACCTAATTGGAGATGGGATCTACCAGCCAGATCAGGCATTCAGACAAGGATAAAGCGCCAGGCATCCCGTCAACAGAGTCGACCGCGGTGCCTGTTGATCACGATGGAGATGTAGCGATGGAGGCGAAGGGTCCGATAGTCGGAGCGGTGATGGTGCGATAATGTTCCCGTGACGGACCTCAGAGCAGCCCTCGGACAGGATCTGCTGGACGCCTTCATGCGCGGGTTGGTCCGCGGCCGGTATCACTCGCTCCTCGGCGCGGGAGCCAGCATCGGCGGAAGTAGCGAGGACGGAACCCCGCTTCCCGGCGCAATTGCGCTTGCCGCCGAGCTGGAAGCCATGTTCGGTCTCCCGGCAGCAGGCGCAGCAGGTCTTCGACGTCTGTACGCAGCGGCGAAAGCTGGCGCGTCGAAAAGTGGCACGTCCTTAGATGCATTTTTGAAGGCTCGATTCACGAATACTACGCCGCCCGACTGGATGAAGTATCTGGTCCAGATACCATGGGCACAGATATGGACCCTAAACATCGATGACTGCGTGGAGAGGGCCTATAGCGCGTGGCGCCACCAGGCCAGGCAGAGTGCTTACAGCATCTCCTGGACGGAGCGTCACCGTACTGCTCGCCCTGCCTTAGGCGAGACACTTCTCGTACACTTGCATGGTAAGGCGAGCAGGGCCCATCGGGAACCGGAGATTATCTTCGACATCTCCGCATACGTGAATGCGACCTTGGCACAGCACCGATGGCACAAGGTATTCGGCGATTCTTATCCCGCTGAGCCATTCTTGATCGTTGGCGCCTCTTTGGACAGCGAGATCGATCTTCAGGTTGTACTTGAGCAGGGGCGCCTAACTGCTTACGGCGACCATCCTTCCATCATAGTGCTAAGGGAGATATCGTCCTTCCAAGCTGAAGAATACCGGCGATACGGTCTCGTTCCCGTTGAGGCGCTGGCTGATTCATTCTTCGCCGATGTGACTGGCCTGCTTCCGCATTACCTTCTGGAGATGACGCATGAGGAGGCGTTGTCAGCAGAGGATACTCCATCTGAGGTCTACACATTCCTTAGCCAGTGGCAGCGCCTCGATGTAACTCCGCCCGGCCCAGCGGAAGATCGGCGCCATGACTTCTATGCGGGCCATCAGCCGGCGTGGCGAGACATCTTATTGTCACTTCCCGGCGAGCGTGATGGTCACAAGACGGTATTCGCGAAGCTGACGGAAGAGGTTGAACTCGGAGAAAATAGAATCTTGGTGCTCTCTGGAGACGCCTTTAGCGGAAAGAGTGCTTTCCTACTCAATGTTGCAAAGGACCTCGGCACCCGCGGATTTGTTCCTTTCATGTATGGCGGCGAGGTCTCGCCAGACGTGCGAAGCGCTGCATGGTGGCTCCAGCGCTATCCACGATCGGTGCTATTGCTCGACGATGCATCAGATTTCGCCCACGAGATCGAGGAAATGTACACGCGGCTGGAAGGAACGTCGGCATCCATTAGAATGGTGGCCGCCGAACGTACGAACCGGGCGCGGCATATCGAGAACGTGTTGATCACAGTCCCTCACGAGACGATAAGTCTAAGGCGAGTTCTCTCCAGAGGCGAAGTGTCGCGCCTGATCGAAAAACTTGCCGAAAAGCGGCGCCTTGGGTTGCTGACCGGCAAGAGCCGGCGCGAACAGACCCGGTATTTCGAGGAACACGGCCGAGAGCTGTTCTCGTCCATGGCTGAGCTTGAACGTGGACGTGGTTTCGCCGCACGGATTCAGGACGAATACGCAGCACTTGACGAACCTGAGACTCGGCACCTACTGGGGGCCACCGCGATTGTCGGCGATCTCGGGTATGGATTGCCACGCTCCATCGTGAAGAGCGTCTCCGGAATCGCTCCAGCTGAAGTTGAAAAGATCGTAGGTGACGGCGATCTCGCAGATCTCCTCACTATTCAGCGACGTGCCGGCCTTCGTATGCGCCACCGAGTTCTGGGATCGTTGCTAGTGGAGTACTGCTTGGACAGGCAAGCTAGGTTTGAAATCTCCCGCACAATTGCGGCTGCGATCGCGCCGCATATCTCTCCTGCCGCGATTAGCGCAGGCACCATACACTACAGGATCGGTCGGGCGCTGATGACAGTACAGAGCCTCAAGCGCCTATTCGACGGCGACATACAGACTGTGCTTGATTGGTATGAGGCCGTCGAGTCAGGGTTCGATTGGAACGCACGATATTGGGAACAGCGCGCACTTGCCGCTGCCGAGTTCGGATTGTTCGAGCCAGCCTACAGTTGGGCGCGCGAGGCCGTGACGCGACATGAGGATTCTTTCACATTGAATACCGTTGGAACTGTTTTGATGCAACGCGCCATCAGCGAGGCTTCGCGCGAGCGCTGGCCCACAGACTCCTTCGAGCTGGCCGAAGCAGCTCTCGCCGAGGCGCGCGACATGGAAGGCGTGAGCTCCGAATATCCATACGAGACGTTCTTTCACTATGTTGGCCGTCTTGTAGAACTAGTTGAGGTTCGCGACAGGGCCTTGAACGAGCAATTGAGAACACATTGGATGAACTGGCATGCGAGGGTTCTGTCCCTGGAGCCGGCTTATCAAGCGAGGATAAGCAGCACTATACAAGCAGCTCGGACCGCCTGGACCAAAGCTGGGATGGAGTAACATTCGGTTTGCGAGTCGATCGCGGCAGACAAGATCTGACGTCCGCGTCCGACCTCCGCCCGGTGTGCGGGTCGGCCGGAGACGAACAGCTCCGCTGTTCCGAAAGCGAAGATCCCATCCTCGGAGTGGACACGGGCCGCGGGCCATGTGCAAGAACCTTGGCAGTCCCCGCAGTGTGCTCGAAGGGTTGAGGAGTCTCGACCCTGAGCAGGCGGGGCTCACTATTGGCGCTTGGCCGGAGTTGTTCGCCTTGTAGCATCCGACATCAACGCCGTGGACCTCTACCGGCTCGCCCTCGGCGAGCAGCGGGAGGCTTTCGCAACGCACGCTGGCCGCCGACAGCGACCTGTGGTTCGACGCCGTGTGGATCGTCGACTCCACCCCGATCGAGTGCGCCCGCTCGATTGCCAGACCCACGTGGTTCTAGTCTGCTGAGGTCGCAAGCACGCGTGATGCGATCACCGTGTGAGTATCGCTCGTGTTGCGCCTCGGACACGAACCAAATCCCAACGGTGTTCGCCAAGATCAATTACGGCGCGCACCGTTTGTGTTTCCGGTGAGTAGGTCAGCCGGAGCCGCAGGCTGCGGTACAGGTCGAGCTTGTGATCGGGTTCGGCCTCGTCCAGCGCAGTGGCGATGTCGCCCAGCTCGGCGACCAGGGAGGCGATTTCCTCGGCGGTCATCGCGTCCACGGCGTCGACCTCGCGCGCGGCGGGACGGTTTGCCAGCGCTGCGTCCCGCTGCTGTTCCGCCTCGGCGATCCAGGCGGCCACGACGGCTGGGCTGGCGCCTTCGTCGAGGGCCTGCTTGTAGCGGGCGATCTTCCTGTTGAACTCGCCGGCGATGTCGCGGTCGGCCCGCTGCCTGGGAACCACCGGCTGGACCGCCGCGGTGACTTGGCGAGCGAGCAGCTCGATCGTCCGACCGCGCCGCGAGGGGTCGAAGACGCAGGCGAGCCAACGGTCGATCGGCCCGGTCGCCAGGTCTTCTCGCATGATCACGTTCTTCGGGTGATCGACACGGTTGGCCAGGGCATAGTCGGAGGGGTAGCGGCACCGGTAGTAGGCCACGTCGTGGGAATGCTGACCCTGCATACGGCGTTGGCACACCGAGCAGTAGATGAGGCTCTTGAACACGTACGGGTGCCGGGTGCGGTGCGGCTTGTGCGGCGCCGGCTTGTGTGCGCGCGACCCGAGCAGGTCCCGAACCGCGGTGAAGACCTCATCGCTGACCAGAGGCTCGTGCACGACCTCCTGCGAGATGATCCACTTGTCTCGTGGGTTCCACCGCATGACTGGCTGGTGTCCCAGTGCGACGTCATCGACGTCGACGAGCACCTCGTCGGTGCGTTGCTTGTTCCAGACCTGCCTGCCGGTGTAGCGGGGGTTGGTCAGAATCACCCGGACGGCGCTCTTGGCCCAGGCGCGACCGTCGCGATGCGGGTTGCGCTGGTAGTCGTAGGCCGAGGGCGAAGGGATTCCCTGGCTGGTCAGGGCTTCGGCGATGGCGAAGATGCCGTTGCCGTTGAGGAAGTCGCGGAAGATGCGTTGCAC
>DASRHY010000048.1:0-15728 GCA_035650275.1 Kribbellaceae bacterium
CGCCGCCCACGGCGAGCTGTAGTCGCCCACGTGCTCGGTGTACAGCCGGATCGCCTTCGCCTTGGTCTCCGCGTCATACCTGCCTCGCATCGCGCCATCCTTCCCAACTTGGCAGGTGCGCACGAAACCCGGGGTGGTTCAGTGAGACCCCTCCCGGCTACTCGACCTAAGTGGAGGGGTCTTGATGAGGCTGATGCGGATCCAGGTTTGCGCGGTGTTGGGCCCGAAGACCACCCAGTGCGTAATGAACGCTGGTCCGCTCGGAGCAGGGGATCGGCTGTTCAGCAGAGCCACTCCTGCCGCCGGGCGGGCGCTACGAACGGTTGTCCGGTCCGGCCGCCCCGCTCGTGGCGCCCGAGATCGACTCAGGCTGGATGAACCTAGGGGATCCTTCGGCGGCGGAGGCCACGGTCTCGCGCACCGAGCGGCAGATGGCGTCGGCCACGGATCTGAGCGTCTGCCTCGCCGCGATGCCCGGTTCCGCCAAGAACCAGCGCCCCCGCTTCGCCACGTCACCGAAGTCTGGGTACGCGAGCTTCGCCAGTCTCTGCGGCGAAACGCTGCCCAACCCGATCGCCACGATGATCGGGTACGCCCGGTTGCCGTGTTTGGTCGTGGGGTCGTAGCCTAACAGCGACCGCAGAGCCTCGGCGTAGTCTGCGTCGTCCGGTTCACCCTGGGTCAGGAAAAACACGCAGGGGCGCAGGATCTTCGCGCCGGTCGCCGCGAGCCGGGCCCGGTCCCGCTCGAACGTGCGGTGGTACTCACGCAGGGCCGCGCCGTACGACCTACCACCGCTCGCCGTGAACTGGGGCGGCACGATCTTCGATGGTGCTGCGAGCGGCGCGACGGTGCAGGCGCTGTCGTTGAAGGCGATGACGCACATCGCCACCCTACTGTCCACCGCCGGGTCCTTTGTCAGGTCTCGTTGGATGTAGCGCACGGCGGCGTTCAGGTCGGTGATGCTGCTGGCCGTGGCCGCCGAAATGTCGCAGACGAAGTAGAACGGTATGACCCCCTGCGTTGCCGGGGCGCCGCCCGCCTGCCGGTCGTTTTCGTACAAGAGTGTGACGACGTACGGGACGCGATCGGACACGACGTCGATGCCATTTACCTGGGCCACCCAGGTGCCGGGCGTACGCGTCGGCACCTGTACCCGCAACGGGCTCCGCCGCGACTGGTCGCGGCGGGCAATGCCGCCGTCGGGCGCCCGTACGGTCAACTGCAACGTCGCCTTCCCGTCCCACTGCAGAATGCACGTGACCACGGTCGATTTGGCGACGGTGAACTGGTAGTCCTTCGACGATGCGCCTTTGGTGATGGTTTCGATCCGCTCGCGACCGGGGGTCAGCAGCTGGTATTCGACTCCTCGGCTGCCTCGTGCCAGCCAGAAGGCGATGTTGGACAGGTAGCGGCCCAGGCCGGCGCTTCGGTTGAACATCCGGTCGTAGAGCTTGGTGAAGCCGGTCTCCAGGACGATGCGCTGGCCTTCCCGCTCGAGGCATCCGAAGCACAACTGGCCGTCGTGACTCTGACCCAAAATGGTCACACCCGGCGCCGGCTGGATCGTACAGATGGTGATCCCCTCATAGAGATTGTTCACCCCCTGCGTCAGTGGGTGTTCGACGAAACGCCCGGGGGCCAGCTTGCCGCCCGGGACCATGATCTGGTCGGCCTGCCGGTTGCCCGAGAACGACGTGCCGATCAACGCCTGGGCGAGCAGGTTGGCGTCGGCGAAGAAGGGTTCGTTGTCGGCCCAGATCGCTAGACCGTTGCCGTTCTGGACAAACTTGACGATCGCCTGTACCTGCTGACCACTCAACGTCGGTGTCTGACCCGACACATACCAGAGCTGGGTGTACCGGGCGAGTAGTTGCTCGGTCAGGCTGCACGGACCGTTCCCGGGGGCGTGCAGGACGTCCAGCTGGAGATCGCGTTCGGCCATCACCTTCCGCAGTTGTGACTCGGCGAAGCGGCCGTCCGGGATCGAGCAGGCGTAGAAGAGGATTCTCTCGCCCCGGACGCGGACTTCGTCGCCGCCGCCCAGGTCGAACGCACGACCTCGCGGGTTTCCGAACTCGTCGAATTCTTCGGATAGACGTGGCATGTTCTGCCTCCTGTGGGCTGCGGCCGGTGCCGTTGCTCAACCGATTGGCGTTCGCGTCAAGCAGTCGTCGAGTGGGTCGCCCATCACCGGTCGCGCACTCGGATCGACTAATGGTCTTGACGGACCGACCCGGTTCCGTGCCGTCCGTCAGAAACCGCCGTGGGTGTCGCGGCATTTCTCGGCCGGGTGCTGTCCCCGGACGGGGCGGCGATCGGTACCTGCTTTCAGGTAGCCCCCGGTGTGCTGGTGACGGCGTGGCAGGCGATTGCCGAGGCCGGCCAGGGCAGCGTCGGTGCCGCCGTCCTCGTGGGACCGCTCGCGCCGACGCCGGACCGGGCCGTGCCCGGTCGGGTGTTGCGACTTGACCCCGTGCACGACCTGGCCGTGATCGAGGCGACCGAGGGTGCGCTGACGGGGATCACCGAGGGCTTCGCGCTGACCGACGACCAACCGCTGTCGACGCCGGTGTGGGTGGCCGGTGCGGCGGGCGGGCTGCGGTTCGTGGAGGCCACCGGGCGGCTGGAGGGGTCGAGCACACGTGACGGGGTCGTGGTGGGTCGACTGGAGTCAAAGGCGGTGACCGCGGGGATGCGGGGCGCACCGGTGCTTCGGCGCGCGGACGGCCTCGTGGTCGGGATCGTGTCGGGCCGGTACGCCGGCGCCGACAGCTGGCTGCGGGATTCCGTCTGGCTGGCGCGGGTTGAGGACCTGCTCCCGCTGCTGCGCGGCACAGCCGACCCGTTGATCCGCCGCGAGGCAGGCGTGGTGGCCGTGGACGTCACCCTGGCGGTGCAGGAGGATTCCGTAATCGTCTCCGGTCGGGGGCGGCAAGCGGTCACCGATTTGAGCGCGGGCGTACCGTCTGAACTGGCGCCATCGGTCGGCGTCACCCGCCCCGTCCGCCACACCTCACGTGAGCTCGGCCCCGACACCCGGCTCGATGGCGACGCCGACGCGGTGGGCGGGCGCCTCACCAAGATGTTCCTCGGTGGACCGGCCGGGGCACTGTTCGGTGAGTTGGTCGGCATCGCGCGTGCCGCGCACTCTCCGGCCCGGATTGCGCTGCGGATCCCGGTCCGGCTGGCGCCGTTGCCTTGGGAGGCGATGCGCTCGCCCGGGTCGGGACTGCCGATCGGAGTGGATCCCCAGCTGAGGGTGTTTCG
The DNA here is from genome assembly GCA_035650275.1 of Kribbellaceae bacterium. Lineage (GTDB taxonomy): Bacteria > Actinomycetota > Actinomycetes > Propionibacteriales > Kribbellaceae > DASRHY01. The sequence continues at coordinate 3,271 of DASRHY010000048.1, forward strand.
GCAGGTCCCGTCGGCACCCGCGGCGCTGCCGGGTCCGTTGCGGATCCTGGTGGCGATCTCCTCGCCGCTGTTCGGGGGCGGTGAGGTGCTGAATTACGAGCGGGAGCTGCGCAACGTTCTGACCGCGGTGCGAGGCGCGCGGGCGCACCGGGCAGACGTTCGGGTCCTGCACTTTGCGACCACGTCGGCCATCCGCGCTGCGCTGGCTGAGTACCCGGTGCACGTCCTGCACGTTTCGGCACACGGCCAGCCCGGCCTGCTCGTGATCGAGGACGATGACGGCTCGGCACGCCCCGTGTCCGCGGACACGTTACTGGACGAGGCGGTGCCGCTCGGCCGGGTTCCCCCAGTCGTTGCGCTGGCCGCGTGCCATACGGCGGCCCGGGTCGACGACAGGGGTGAGTCCTTCGCAGCACGGCTGCTGGCTCGTGGCGTGAGCGTGGTGATTGCCGCCGAGACTTCCATCAGCGACGCGTACGCCATCAGGTTGTTTGCCCGGATCTACGGCAGGCTTGCGGCGGATCCGGTCGCGGACGCGGTCGCCGCCGTCGCCGATGCGCGGGCGGAGGTTCAGGTCGAGCTGGAGCGCTCGCTGGATGACCGCGACCGATACCTGGCGGCGTTGCAGGAGTGGTCCGCGGTATTGGTTCACGCGCCGACCGGGTCGATGCCGGTGGTCGACGCTACCACGCCGGCGACAGCTCTGCCGGAGCGCCCCGCCGGGCGAGGCATCCTGAACCGACCGGTCGGTGAGGTGGTCGGCAGGCGCCGCGAACAGCGCCAGTGGTCGTCGGAGCTGCTTGACGACCGCACCGCCGGAATCGTGATCCACGGCCTCGGTGGTGTCGGCAAGACCACTCTCGCCGACGAGCTCATCCAGCGTGTGTTGGAACGTGAACCCGACCGCATCACCGTCACTGTCACTGGCGCGGTCAGCGATGAACAGCTCATGGCCGATATCGTGGAACAGACCCTGGACCAGCTGCACGCCGGGACCGGCGGACCGCCGGAGCCGGTGATGCGGACGCTGTCGCGGCTAGCCGACGCCGACCGTGAGCTGGTGGAGCGCGTCAACGCGCTGCGCGAGCTCCTCGCCGCCGTGCCGATACTTCTGGTGCTCGACAACTTCGAGGACAACCTCACCGGGGACGCATCGGGCACCGGCACCCGCTCCGTGGAGGCGGCCCTCCAGGAGCTACTCACCAGCTTCGCGAGCCGGCCGGGTAAGGGGCGCCTGCTGATCACCTGCCGGGACAGGTTCACGTTGCCGCAGCACGCCCATCGCGCCCTGATCTTTCATCACCTCGGCCCGCTATCTTTCGCCGAGACGCTGAAGCTCGCGTGGAACCTGCCTGTCCTGGATCGGCTCAGTGGCGATGAGTTGGAGAAGGTTTGGCGGTCGGTGGGCGGTCATCCCCGCTGTCTGGAGTACGTCGACGCGTTACTCGCCGGCGGTTCCGCGCGCTATGTCGACGTGACTCTGCGCCTCGCCGAGGACGTGGAACGGCGCCTTCGCGCTGCCGGTACGGTAGCCGCGGCGACCCAGCCGGATATCGACGCGTACCTGAGTGCACACTCCACATTGGACACGGCCATCGCGGAGGCGGTCGCGTTCACCGCCGACGAGGTGCTCCTCGGTGATCTTCTCGACTCCGTGGATCAGGTACCCAGGGCCAGACAGCTGATCACCGGTGCCGCGGTCTACCGCGTCCCGGTCGACCGGCTGGCGTTGGCGTACCAGGCCGATTACGTCGACGTGGGCCACGTCGACATCCCGGGGCTCGACCGCGCCTTGCAGGCCTGTGTCGATGGCGCCCTGCTCACCCGCAGCGTGGGGCCGGACGGCCTGCCGCGATTCTCCGTACACCGATGGACGGCTGGTGCGCTGGCTCGGCGCGCCCTGGAGACAGGGCAGGCTGCCCACCTCACCAGTGCGCACTTGCGCGCCGCCGCGTACTGGCGGTCGCGCTGGAAGACGCCGGCCGGGAGCGTCGCCGATCTTCGCGAGGCGCACTACCACCTTGTCGCGGCCGCTCGGCTGCACCCTAATAGCGACGGACGGGACCTGGCAGACGTCTGTGATGAACTGCGGGATGCGCTCGGGCGGCTGGGCCGACGGTACGAGGCCGCCGCGCTCTCGACGGAGCACGTCGACCTCCGACGGCGGGTGTACGCCATCGACACCACGCAGCAACGCGCCACCGAGCTGGCAGCGGCGCTTGACAACCACGGCATCCACCTCGCCGCCGTGGGCAAGCACGATGAAGCTCTGGTGCCCACCGCCGAGGCGGTTCAGCTGTACCGGCGGCTGGCCACGACCGACCCGACCGTCTTCCAGCCGAGCCTCGCTGGCGCGCTGAACAATCTCGGTGTCCGTCTGTCCAGCGTCGAGCGTCGCGCCGATGCGCTGGCCGCCACAGCGGAGGCGGTGGATATCCGCCGGCGGTTGGCGGCCGCGGACCCGGTGCGGTACGAGCCGGACCTCGCCATGTCGCTGAACAACCTGGGCGCCGATCTGTCGGCGCTACATCGGCAGGACGACGCCCTGGCCGTCACGGTCCAGGCGGTCGAGATGTACCGGCGGTTGGCAGTGGCGGATCCGGCGAGGTTCGAGCCCGACCTGGCCATGTCGTTGAACAATCTCGGCATCCGCATGTCTGCGTTGGGCCGGCCGGCCGAGTCGCTGCGGGTCACGGCCGATGCCGTCGAGCGGTACCGGCGGCTAGCCGAAGTGCTGCCAGCCATTCACGAACCACATCTCGCCACCACGTTGAGCAATCTCAGCCAGCTCCTGGCCAACCTGGGCCGGCCGGAGCAGTCGCTGGTCGCGGCCAGTCGAACTGTCGAGATCTACCGGCGCTTGGCGGCGGCGGACCCGGTCGCGTTCGAGGCGAGCCTCGTTGTGGCCCTACGTCAGGTCGCCGCCGACCTGGCGCTGCTCGGGCGGAGCGCGGAGGCGCTCGCGTTGGTCGCCGAGGCGTCCGAAGTGGACGGACGCCGCACGGCGACGGGTGACATCTTTCAGCATCCTTCACCCTGGAGGGTTCGATGACGAACGCACTGCGGCATGGCGTCAAGATCGCCCAACGTACGTCGCGGGTGAACCTCGGCGCGAGCGCCGGAGTGGACCGGTATCTGTGCTCCTCCGTCCATGTGTCGTCCGGATTCGCCGACTACGTGCTCAACGAGCTTGTCGAACCGTCGGTTCGGGCTACGTCGCCGGCGTGCGGGATCGACCTGGTGGCTCTGGCGCGGCACGCCACTTCGTCCAGCGCTCGGGTCATGCGGCTGCGCCTGTACCTCACGGGAGCGATGGCCGTGTCGACGCTTGGTCTCCTCGCCGCCGCCGTGACCGGACTCGCGGAACTCCTCCTACTCTTCCTGACGTGTGGCGGGTGCGGCATCTTCCTCGCCGTCTTCTTCGACCGGCTCTCGTTGTACCGGGTCCTCGCGGCGATGGTGTCGCCCCAGGTGCCGATGCGAGACCTGGCCCCGGCCCTGCCCGCGCACATCGAGGCTCGGCTGGAGGCGTTGAACAAGAGCAACGTCGTCATCTTCGAGGGAGGGGACGCGTTCATCGCTTGGGGTCGGCGGCTGCGCGACGGATGGCAGATGAACATCGACGCCACCAGAGCAGCCACCGACACCAACGGCAAGGCACGTACGGTCATCCCGTTCACGCCGGTCGACCTGCACAAGGCCGTGACGTTGGCGGTACGCGGTGCCGGTGTCCCCGATGTAGAGGTGCACAACCGGCTCTTCGTGGAGGGCCATTCGGTCGGTGTGGTTCCCGGGCTGCTTCCCGATCCGTTGGATCGCCCTGCCTCTTCGGTGCCCGCCAAGTCGGTGCGACTCGGCATCGAGCGGCCACGGCCGGATGTTCGGACGTACCTGTGCGTGGAGAAGACCTCCTGGGGCGGCGAACTGGCCGTCAACCTCAACCTGCGGGCCGCAATGGTAAGCGGCGACCTGTTCATCGAGTGCCATGCCTATGTCCTTCTCCCGCTGCGCGCGGAGCTGACGACGGTCGATCACATGCCGACGGGCGGCGCCGAGATCGCCCTCCGGGCACTGCGTGACGCGTTCGGTGCGCTGCGGCAACTGCGTCGCGTGGTGAAAGACGAGCGACGGGAGTCGGCGGTGGCCCGCAAACGTCGCCGGGCGCTCGCGGACGATCGCCGTGCCATCCGCAAGAACCGTCCGTTCGGCCGCGGAGCCGGGCTCAGCATCAGGGCGGCGGCGGCCGCGGACGAACGGATCTTCCTCTTCGCGTACACCGACGAGGAGATGTATCTCAATGCCTTGCAGCGACGGATTCTCGGCGCCATCGAGACGTTCCTTGATCAGCACGGCATCGACACGGCGGACTTCCACCAGAAGCTAACCAACATCATCAACAACCACAGCTACGCGATCGGCGCAGTCAACGCACAGAACGCCCAGGTGGGCAACAACAACCAGATGTCCGGGCCGCCGACGCAACAGCCACCGCCTCCGCCATGGTCGTCGACACCGTAACAACTATCGCCTTGGGAGTCGAAGCAGTGAGCACTTTCAACATCGGAGCGGTCAACGCCGACAACGCGCTGTTTGGCGACGGCACCGTGCAGATCAACATCCAGGACCTGATGCAGCGGCTGGACGCCGACGTTGCGCGGCACCGCTCGCGGTTTCCAGAGCCGGCCACCGCCGACCGGGCCCTGGCCGATCTGCGTCGGGAATGCGCCGCCCAACCGGTCGACGTTGACCGCGTACGGGCGGCCGCCGGGGCGCTGACAGCCGCCACCGCTGGCGCTCCCGGCGTCCATGACGGCATCGAGGAGCTGCTCGACCGCGTCACCCGTATGGGCACCGGGCGACACCCGTGACGGCGGTCGTCTCCGCCGATAGCCTGGCGGTGAAACCATATTGCACACGTCAGGACCGGTTGGTTCGCCTCACGCTGCGGGCCCAACAGGAGATCCTCGCGGCGGGTGGTACGCAGCTCGGCCGCAGGCCAGCGCTCGCTACCGTCGCCTTCATGGCCATCGCGATCGCGGTTTCCGACGTCGGGTTCTACCACCACGAGGCCAACCCCGGCATGGTCGGGATCGCCGGCGCCGCAACGCTGTTCACGCTGCTCACAAGTTCCGTGGCGATCATGCGGCGGGAGCTGCGCATGCGCCGGGACCGGCTGGGGGCGGTCGAGGACGACCATCAAAAGCCTCGTCGCGTCCGTCGTGTTCCATCGCAACATGTCGGACGTGCAGCGGGCGCGGCTCGTCGACACGGCGTTCGCCCGGGAGCTGCCGGCGGCCGTGCCGAGGCAGGCTCCGCGGAAGAAGTCAGTGAAAGTCCCACACCCCACGGCGCAGAGTCGCCGCGGCGCCGAACGAGGAGAGTGACATGCCCGAACACGGCATACTACTTCCCTTCTATCTGGTCATCGACGTCAGTTTTTCGATGTCGGGTGCCAAGTTGAGCACAGCCAACGCGATCCTGCCCTCGGTCGCGGACGCGTTGGCGAAGAACCCGATCCTCAACGACAAGGTCCGCTTCAGCCTGGTGGACTTCTCCGACGACGCCCGGGTGGTGCTGCCGCTGTGCGACGTGTCGACGGCGACGCAGCTGCCTAACCTCGCGGTCCGTGGTGGCACGTGCTACGGCGCAGCCTTCAAGCTGCTGCGTCGGCAGATGCAAAGCGACGTGGCGCAGCTGCGCGCCGACGGTTACAAGGTGCACCGGCCTGCCGTGTTCTTCCTCAGCGACGGCGAGCCCGGTGACAACTGGAAGGACGACTTCGAAACCTTGACGGAGTACGACCCGTCCACCGGGAAAGGCTTCAAGTGGCACCCGGTCGTCGTTCCATGTGGCGTCGAGGACGCCGATCGCGACGTGATGCGCCAGCTGGTGCATCCGCCGAACAAGTCGAAGCTGTACATGATGAAGGACGGTAGCGACGCATCCGCCGCGATCAAGGCAATGGCGGAGGTGCTGATTTCGTCGGTACTCGCGTCGGGTCAAAGCGCGGTCCAGGGCAACTCTGGGTTCATTCTGCCCAATGCCGATCAGGTCCCCGACGATCTCGAAGTCGAAGATGACTGGCTGAACTGATGACCCGGCACAGTTTCCAGGAGGCAGACCCGCCGCTTGACCCCGTCGCCGTGGCCGAGAGCTACGGAAGCACCGCAGGCCCCTGGGCGGATCTCAACACCTCGGCGCGTACTTTCGAGCCGGACGTCGCGCGGCGAGGGTCGTCTGAACCTGACTGCGGTCCGTTTGCCGACATGACGGCTGCGCAACCGACGCCCGTTGCGGTGACCAATCGCGGCTGGTCGATCGGCGACGCCGGTCGCGCCTTCGCCGAGGTCGAGCCGGTGCTCGGCGACCTGAACGAGGGACCCGACACGATGGCCGACGGTGGCGTGGTCGGCTCGGTACACGTCCTTGCGGCGAGCGTCCGTGGCCTGTCCCACCGGCAGCAGGGCACCCCGCGGCAGGACTCATACGGCTTCGCGGTCACGGCGGATCGCCGATGGTTGGTCCTGACGGTGGCGGACGGCGTGTCCGCAGGGCGGCTGTCCCACCGCGCGGCACAGCTGGTCACCCGGTACGGGCCGGGCCTGGTGGCCGCGGAGATCGACCGCGAGGGCGCCCCGTGGAACGTGCCGTGGTACGAGATCTTCCAACAGTTGGCCGGGCGGATCATCAGCGTCGGACAGAAGCTGCTCGCCGCTGAGGGCATTCCCGACGCCACGCCGCAGGGGGTCTCCGACGCTATGGCTACGACCGTGACGGTCGTGGTGATGGAGCTCGCTCCAGTCGAGGGCACGCGGCGAGTAGCCGTGGCCTGGCAAGGCGACTCGCCCGTCTGGTTGGTCTACCGCGATGAGTGGCGCTGCCTGACTGAGGTGAAGAACCTGAGTAAGGAACTTGCCAGCTCATCGGTGATGGCACTGCCACGGCTGCCCAGCGACCCCGACATGCTGCGGCACACCGCGACAATGGTTCCGCTCGACGCCACGCTGCTGGTAATGACCGACGGCGTCGGTGATCCGCTCGGTACCGCCGACGGTGACGTCGCCGCGGCGCTCGCCGAGGCGTGGCACACACCCCCGACCGTTTTCCGTTTCGCCGAGCAGGTCGCCTTCGGTCGTAAGAGTTTCGACGACGATCGAACCGTCGTCGCCGTGTGGCCGCGGACCGCGTCGTGACCGGTTCCGGCTATGACCGGCTGACCGTCAATGAGGGCGAGCTAGGGCGACGCGACCGGCTCAACCAGGGGGCCAACGGCACGATCTGGCAGCTGAGCCATTACCACCTGGCCAGCGATCCGGGCGTACTCGTCTACAAGCAGTACCAGGGTACGGCCGCGAAGGGCGTATCGTTACCGGGCCTGGCCAATATCGTCCAGGCCCGGCTGCGGCTCACCGCCAGACAGCGCGAGATCTTTGACGAGCTGACCGTGTGGCCGCTAAGGGTGGTCGTCGACGGCGCCGGTGCGCCGGTCGGCGTGCTCATGCGGCTCATCAACAACGCCTTCATGCAGGAGATGAAGCTGCCGTCGGGCAAGCGGGAGACGGTCGCGCGGGAAGTGCAGCACCTGATCTTCGACCCCGGCGTCGCTCGTCAGGGTGGCATCGACGTACCCGCCGACCGTGACGCCCGCTCCCGGTTTACCGTGTGCGAGCGGATCGCGCTGGCGATATCGATCATCCATGGCGCCAACCTCGTGTACGGGGACCTGTCGGCGCGCAACGTGCTGTACCGGCTGCGCCCCACACCGTCGGTGCTCCTCGTGGACTGCGACGCGGCCCGGGTCAAGGGCAGTGCAGCGGTCAACAAGCAGCAGAACAGCCCTGACTGGGACGCGCCGGAGGGCGGCCAGCAGACCCAAGCGAGCGACCGGTACAAGCTCGCGCTGTTCGTGCTGCGGTGCCTGACACCCGGGCGCAACGCATCGCTCAACCGCGATCCCGCCACCGCCGACGCGGCCCTCGACCCGCAGGGCCGTGATCTGATGCGGGCGGCGCTGACCGGGCCGTCGGCCGAGCGGCCGCTGGCCCGGGAGTGGCTGTCGTACCTGCGCCAGCGGATCGGCCTGCGCCCGCTGCCACCCAGGTCCGGTCAGCCCCGGCAGGCGACGAACCAAACGTACGCCGGGCCGCGGATCCCACAGCAGGACGCGGTCGGCTGGCGGAAAGGGGACGACGGTGTCTGGGTCCGAGTCTGACCGACGTCGATGTTCTATGTGTGGCGCCGACGTCGGCGACGCGTGGCTCGTGAGTAGGTTGACGGAGATCTTCTGCACCAGGCATGGTGAGCTGCCCGGGTGCGAGATGTGCGGTGCGCCGGCCGATCCGCCGCCGTACTGCGCCAGCTGCGCCGCGACAACGGTGACCGACCAGGCCGCGGTCCGAGTTGTCCTGCCGGCGGTCCGCCGCGATCTGCACGGCCTGGGCATCAGGCTGACCCGACCGGTGCAGGTCGAGCTGGTACCCCGGCGACTGATCGATCACCTTGCGGAGCCAGAGCTGTGGGACGTGGGCCACCCGTCGACGGTCTCCGGGATGACCATCAGCGTCGGTGATCAGGTGCTCCGCCTGACGGTGGTCGAAGGGCTGCCGCTGATGAGGTTCGGCGCTGTGGTGGCCCACGAGGCGATGCACGCCTGGATGGCGCAGCGCGGGTTCAGCGAGGACCTGGCGACGCCGCTGCGCGAGGGGCTGTGCCAGCTGACTGCGTTCTCATGGCTGCGGCGCCAGACCGATCCGCGCGCCGCCCTGATACGCGAAGCGATGGAGCGTGACCCTGATCCGGACTACGGCGATGGCTTCCGCACTGTCCGCGATGCGGTTCTGCGCAAGGGTCTGCAGCCGGTGCTGGCGGCCCTGCGCAGCCATGGCAGGCTCCCGTGACGGAGCCCAGGAGCGGCTACGAGCTGACTGTGTTCGTCATCCCGGCCCACTTGGGCCAGCTTGTCGCGCCCGCACTGGACGAGGTCGTGGCGCGCACCCGCAGCGTGAACGCCGCATTTGCCTGGCTAGTGGTTGACTCCAGGGTCTGCGCGCTGCAGTCGCCGGCCGCCGAGGTGACGGGCGTGGTGCTCGCCCGCCGCTGCGCCGAGGGTGTCTATACGTCGGCGGACCTTACGGAGGGTCTGGTGATGGCGTTCGGCATCGCCCAGCAGTTCATCCAAGCCCACGACGACGGGCTTCCGGCGGCCGTCGACATTTTGACGGTCGCCGACGCTCGCTGCCGGCTCGACGCCTCGGCCCTTACCCTCGGGTCGGCCGAGGAAGTCGTCCAGGCCGGCGTAGTCCTGCACGACTACCCGGATCCGGGCGGACTGCCGAGAGACATGCATCGGTTGCACACCGACGCGGTTGCCCACCTTGGGCTGCTGTGGAGTCTGCTGCAGTCCCGCCACCGCATCGTCCGCCGACCCGCCGCGTTGCTGGGCTGATCGCTATGAGGCGCACCGTCATCGCCGCGGTCAGCGAGGCGCCTTGCCTGTCAGCGACCCTGCCGGTCGCGGGGGAGGTTCTCGAGCTCGACCCGCCGTGTACGGTGAACGACTTCGGCATGGTGCATCCGGTACGCGGCCGGCCATGGCTGCTGACCCGAATACAAACGGACGCGCGGATCGACGAGCAGATAAGTCGACTGGCGTACCTGCACCGCGTACTCGGCGCCGCCGGGCCGATCGGCGGCGTCCACTCGTTCTTCTGGTACGGCACGGTTCGGCGCGATGACGGCCAGAACGAACGGGCTTTGATCGAGGCGGACCTGCCTCGCCGGACCAGGTCGCTGCGGGAAACGTCGGTGCTCGGGCTGCCGCTGGGCGTGCGCCTGCGCCTCGCGTCGTCGCTCGCCGAAACGCTCGCGGCCATAGCGGGACTCCCCGCGACGCTCGGCAAGCTGGACGCGGACTCGATCCGGCTGGACCTCGGCGGCGTACGGGCCGTAGTGACGGGGTTGGAATCCGGCGCGTTCGGCCGGCCGTACCAGCAGCAGGTGCTCGATGTCGGTCGGCCGGCCGGTCAGCTGGCCCCGGAGCTCTACGACGGCGACGGCGTCCATCCCGACGCCGCCGATACGCGGACCGATGCCTGGGCCCTCGCCGTGGCCTTGCATCGGCTGATCGTTGGCTGCCATCCGTACCAGGGCCTGCCCGACCTGCGACCAGACACCGTCGCCGCGCATCTCGCGGCGTACGCGTGGCCAGGGCCACGCACTGCGGAGCTCGACGCCCTGTACCAGGTGCTGCCGCCCGCGGTACTCGGCCTCTTCCACCGGGTTTTCCAGCAGGGTTGGGCCGACCCGGCGGTCCGGCCGGTTGCGGCGGAGTGGAGCGCCTTGCTCGACCAGTGGACCGGACCGCCCGAGTTCGCCTCACTGGCGGTGGACTGCCTGCTGGTCGCCGCCGGTGAGCCCGTAACCGTGACCTGGGCCACCCGGCACGCGACCCATGTGGCGACCGACTCAGGGCAGCATCTCAACCCGGCCGGGGCAGCCTCGTTCACGCCGTCCACCACCGGCAGTCTCCGCCTGTGGGCGGTCGGGACGGACGAGTCGGTGCCGGCAGAGACACCCACGATCCTGGTCCTGCGTGAACGACCGACGCCGCGCCTGGTCGCGATCGACCATCCGGAACCGGTGGTGCCGAGCCCCCAACCGCGGAGCATCGAGTTCACCGGTCAGCCGGCCAGGACTCAGGTCCGTCCGATCTCGCGGCCGCCGGGCGTACCCACACCTTCGGTAGCGCCCTGGTGCTCGCTTCGTCCGTCAAAGTTCCATGACAGAGGAGGGTACTGATGCGCAAGCTCTTCGTGTGGGCGTCGGCAGCAGATCCGGAGATCCTTCGCCAGTGCCCCGGGGAACGCATTCGATACGAGACGATGGGGGCCGCGATCCTGACCACGGCGGCGATCGCCACCGTGTCGGCGACGTTCGCCGTGTCAATGGCGTTGGGGCTACGGACTCCGTTCGCGGTGGTGGTCGGTCTCTTCTGGGGGGTGGCCATTCTCAACATCGACCGCCTCCTGATCGGTGGCGTCCACCGCCGCGACACAACCGCCGGCAACATCGCGGTCGCGGTGCCGCGCGTATTGCTGGCGCTGCTGATTGGCGCCGTGGTGTCCACGCCGCTGGTGCTGCGCATCTTCAACAGCGAAATCAACGCGCAGCTGGACCTGGACCGGCAGACCGCTCTCGCGCAGTTCACCACCAAGCTGAACAGCGATCCTCGGTACGTCAAGATCCCCGACCTCGAGCGACGGATCCAGGAGTTGCGACAGATCATCAACAACGGACCGACCGACACGGTGGAGCAAAATCCCACCGTCACCCGCCTGCAGTTGGAGTACAACGCGCTCTCCACCAGATATCAGCAGGCAGAGCGTGATGTCATCTGCGAGAACGAAGGCACCTGCGGCTCCGAGAACGTCGGCAAGGGCCCCGCGTACGACGAGAAGGTGAAGGCCCGCGATCGCCTGCGGCGTGAGCTCGAGGCCAAGAAGTCCGAACTGGATGCTGCCCGCGCCACGGTCGCGGCCCGGCAGAGCAGCGACAACATCCGGGTCCGGTCCAACGCCGAGGCCGAGCTGAAGACCGCACAGGCCGAGCTCGACGATCTCACCGCGAAGCGCAAGGTCGAGATGGACGCCTACACGGCGAACACCTTGGTGGACCACGGACTGCTGGCCCGTCTCCAGGCGCTCGATCACCTGAAGGCCCGCAACTCCACACTCGGCGCGGCGTACCTGGCGCTGCTGGCCCTGCTCGCGGCGCTCGAAATGCTGCCCATCATCGCAAAGCTGATAATGAGCGTCGGCGATCTCACCGTGTACGACCAGATCCGCAAGGACACCGAGTCGGCCGAGTATCTGGTGGCCGTGACTGCATCGGCGGAGCGGGCTCAGATCGCGCTCGACGCGAGCCGGGCGCGCGTGGACGCCGAGCGGCGGCAGACGGTTCAGCAGGCGCAGCGCATCTGCCAGGCCCAGCAGGAGGTCTTCGACGCTGTACTCGACCAGTGGACACGGCGCGAGCTGCGTAAGGTCGAGGACGACGTCGACCAGTTCCTGGAGCCGCGGGAGTTCTCGTCGTCGGCACCACCGGATACCACGATCGTCCTCGTCCCCCAGCAGCAGCCCCCTCGGACACCTTAGCTTAGAGGGCATCTGATTCGTTCGTGTCAGGTTATGTCCGGATCTTTGGGGATGTCGTCGCGCCACGACAAGGTTGATTCACCTGTCAACCGTCGAGTCATGTTGTCAATCATCGCCCAGTGAATCATCGCCCGGGACCGTTGTGGGTTGGTTTCGTCGTCGCGGACCAGCCGGCGATGCAGCATCAACCATCCGAACGTTCTTTCTACCGCCCACCTCTTGCGCTGGGGCACGAACCCGCGCTGCTGCGGGTCTTTGGTGACGACCTGCACCTCAATGCCAAACGCCGCGCCGGTGTCGATGACG
>DASRHY010000049.1:0-16795 GCA_035650275.1 Kribbellaceae bacterium
CCTGTATCCTCGACCGGCGGCGGTCTACGGCCTCGGCCCGACCGCCAGGGAGGCTTCGCCTAGTCCGGTCTATGGCGCCGCACTGCTAATGCGGTTGGGGTCCTCAAGCCCCTCCCGGGTTCGAATCCCGGAGCCTCCGCTCTCACCAGCGCGTTCGCTGTCCACCTCGGATGGGCTCAAGATCGCTTGGTTTCAGTCGGAGTCTCATTGGTCGCGCCTACCCAACAGCATCGCTGCCCTGCGGTGTCGCGCCGGCCGTCATTTCGCCATCGCGCCCCGCTGTGCCTGGCCTATCGCGCCACGGTGGCTACGCATCCGGCAAAGTCTCGGGGCCCCGGTGGTCATGTAGGGCCGGTGCTGTCTACCCGTCCATCGTTCGTAGACTCGCCTTCTGGGTCTCCGTCGTCTGCTTCTGCGCTGAGCCAGGCGAACGCGTCTTGTACCGCCCTCTCGTCGGTCCCAAGGATCCGCAGACTGATCCGGATCAGCGCGTAGAGCTGATCCACCCATGACGAGGCAAGCTCGACATTCCCCCCCGAGCTGAGGGAGAGGCTGGGAATGAGATGCCCTCCGTGAAGCACGTTAAGGCAGTGCTCCATCGCGTGAGTCTCAATCGACCACCATTCGGAGTGAGCGACCCCACTTGCCATGTAGTACGCCTGTCGGTAGAGATTGAGAAGGCCGCATTCCTCAGCCATAGATCGTATGGACTTGCCCTCGGCAAAAGAATCGCGGGTATCGACAATTCGGTGATCGAGAATCTCGTCATTGTGGCTCAGCCTGTCCAGGTCCTTTATGGCCTCCTTGAAGTCTGGCCGTTGCGCTTCCTGGGGGAGTTCTTCCATGATTCGCGCGTACAACTTCGCCTTACCAGCTCCGTACTCCTGATAGGCTCGGTAGATCGACGGGTCCTGCCGCGCCATCCATTGGAGGTAAATGCGGACTTCCACCAGCACTCGGATTATGTGAGCGCCGTGCTCCATACACCACAGGTCCGGTGCGCCGAGTGCTGTAATCACGTCGCGTCCAGCACGGGCAACGAGTCCCGAGTGAACCTCTTGCCGCTCTCGGTCGTAGAGGCGCGCAGGCGACGTCTCAAGTGCTTCCACATAACTGGACAACAAGTCCATCGCCAGCCGACGAAGATGAGCCCCTCCCTCCGGTACCGCAGTCGGTCTAGGTGCCTGGCCATTCGATGGAGGATCCGTAGGTAAACTTTCGCCGCCCTGCTGGATGTCGAGCGCCTCCAAATCGAATTCGCGACGCCGCACGCAGCGCGAGGTCATGGAATTCGCGCCCCAGAAGACTTTGGCCCACTTGATTGCGTTTACGAAGTAGCTCTCGTCTTCATGAACAAGCATTGCTTTGTGCGCACCCCACATTGCCCGCACAACCGAGTCGGCCATGCCGCGCGTGTTGGGGTCATTTGGATAAGGCTCAAGCAATTCGATGGTCTCGGCGCTCGTGCTGAAAGTGCCGGCTTGAACGGCACTCCAAATGAAGATGCACTTGATTATGGCTTCGCGATGTCCATCCTTGAGTACATCGAATATTGCCCGCGTCAGCAAATCGGTCTCTTCGCGGCCCGGAGGTGTCATCTCATGATCTACGAGCCACTCGGCAGGGCGAAACGGGTACGACGCCAAAACGCGCGCGATTGATTCTGGAAGCAATCCACGCTCGTGAGCCCGGGTCCTAACCACAGTCTTTGCTTCCGGAACTTGAGCAGCAAGCCGGTCGAGGCTGGTCAGTCGCCCATCGAGACACTCGGCGAGGAAGCGTCGATCGGCTTTACCCGAAAGGTCTGTCTGTACGACTTCCTGCCAACGCACGAATCTGACGGCCTCAGCGGTTCCAAGCTCGGACAGGGCGAGTACGGGCCATAACAGATCGGGCAAGTCGTCTCGCACCCAGTCCCCAATCTGCAGGACGCCTGTCGCTGCGAGCGGCGACCGATAGGTACGGCCCTTCCTGACGTGACCGGCAAGTGGTCCGGACGTCTGATTGGCGCGAGGAAGTGACACACGATCACTGTACGGCTAGACACCGACCTCCGGCGTCTTGCGCCCTCCGCGGACCCCGACCGCACTCTGCGGCAGCCTGCTGTGTGCGACTGAAGAGCCGCTCGGTCGTTGCGCCATGCGGCTCATCTGCTCCATACCCTACCGGCAGCAGAGATGTTGATCAGCCTTCAGCCCACAACACCGCGCCGAGGCGCTCGCTGGCGTCACGTACCTGCGGTGAGGCGACATGCGTATACCGCTCGGTCGTAGTCACTCGGGTGTGCCCGAGGATTTCCTGAACCACCCGGATGTGGACGCCCTGCTCGATCAAGAGCGTGCCGGCCGTGTGCCGGGCGTCGTGCAACCTGCCGTCCCGTACGCCGGCAGCCCGCAGCACAGCCTTCCACTCGCGCCAGTCGTCGGATCGGTCGATGGGATTGCCGGTCGGCGCAGCGAAGACAAGATCGTGGTCCTGCCATGTCGTCCCGGCCGCCAGCCGTTCGGCGAGCTGCGCCTTTCGGTGCGCCTTGAGCATCGGCAGCAGCTCAGGCGGGCATTGCAGCGTGAGCTTCGAGCGCCCTTTGCGAGGCCGAAACGTCACCCCGCCACCCGTGCGGAGTGGGCAGTGCCGGGCGTGCCCGACGCAGGTGCGCGGGTCGCAGGTGTTCCTCGGGCACTGGTGCTCCCGCTTGTGGCAATCCGCCTCACACTCGGCCGTGTGCCGGTGCTGGCCGCACTGTCGCGGGCACGGTGCCCGATGCCAGGCGGCCCCGCACGCGTTCGGATCGTCGCAGCCATGCCGCCACGCGGCCCGCTGCACCTGAAACCAAGCCCGGATAACCCCGGTCTCCAGGTCGAGGTACGACCAGCGCAGCCCGAGCGCCTCGCCCTGACGTAGACCCAGCGCCAGCGCGACCGACCATCGGGCGCCGTTGCGACGGGAGGCGGCCGCACCGAGGATCCGCCTCGCCTCGGCACCCGTGAACGGCTCGATCTCCGTGTGTGCTGCCCCGGGTGCGTCGATGTAGTTCCGGGAGGCGACGTTGCGGCTCACCTTGTCCCGGCGCATGGCGATCGTGAGCGCCCGCGACAGGATCCGGTGCACCTTCAACACGGTCGAGCTGCTCTTCCCTGCCGCGAGCATCTCCGAGTACGCCTCGTCCAAGTGCTCGGGAGTCAGCCTGTCCAGCCGGTGCGCGCCGAGCAAAGGCACGATCCAGAGCCGGGTCTTCGATCGGTAGTCATCGAGGGTCCGCGGTGCCATCTTCCCGCTCGCCACGAGCCGTTCGCACGCCGTGTCGAGGTAGGTGTCCATCCACGCGGCGACGGTTGGCGCCCGGCCGGGCTTGTCGACCTTCCCGGCGTCCCGTTGCGCCTCCAGCTTGCGAACCTTCTCCGTGACCTCGGCCTGGGTCTTCCCGGACCTGTGCCGGCGGTCTGGCGACCCGTCGGCCTTGACGCCCATCGTCACCCGGCCGTGCCACCGCTGGTCGGCTTCGCTGTAATAGATAGAACTACGCAGGTTCGGCTTCCGGCCGTTGCTCATCACGTCCTCCTTCAGGCTGCGTCGGAGTTCTCGACGGTGGCGAGGCCAGCGGCGTACGCCTCCAGGTCGGTGGCCCGGATGCGGCGAAGGCGACCGACGCGTACGGACGGGATGGCGCCGGTGCTGATCAGCTCGTACATGAAGGTCCGGCCGATGCCGAGGCGGGCGGCGGCTTCGGTGACGGTCAGGAGCAGCTTGGGGCCTGTCATCAGTTGCCTTCCCCGAATTCGTGGCGGATCCAGGTCCACAGACGGCGGCCGACGCGGACACGCCGGCCGGTGCCGTTGCAGCGGCGGCACCAGGCGCGGGTGAGCGTGCCTCGGCGGGTGATCCGGCGGCAGATTCCGTGGCATCTGCGGCAGCGCCCCCATGGGGCGACCGCGCAGGCGACGGCGTAACCGACCGTGACGCCCACCAGGGCGAGAGCGGCGAGGCTAGCAAGAGAGGCGAGGGGGTCCATCGGGGTCTCCTAGGCGGGTTCGTGACCGGCTCGGCGAGGACTGCTAGGTGCTAGAGTCGTTGTCAGGACTGGGGTTTCTGGGTTAGCGAGCCTGCTAGGTCTAGCAGCGGCGGGTGCTAGACCAAGCACCCCCGCGGGGGTTAGCCGGCCTTGGATCGGCCGTCACGTTCGGTGATGGCTGCCACGATGTGGGCGCGGGTGATGCCGCGCCGGTTGGCGCCTTTGCCGGTGGTCGGGTCGGTGCCCCACACCTGCCCGCCGGTGATCCGGTGCGGCTTGAGCGCGAAGGTGAGCTGTTCGGGATCCCACCGGCCGTAGATCTCCGGGCGCAGCTCGGCGAGCCGGGCGACGACGGTCTCGTTCCACACCTTGGCTTCGCTGGGCGCGATGACGGCCAGGACGTCAGCGAGGAGGTCGTAGCTGGGGCGGTCGGCGATCGTGGGTTCGCCGAGCGCGTGGCCGGTGACCGTGCCGGCGGCAGCGCGGGCGGCCCGGGCACGGGCCACGACCGCGTCCGCGGTCGCCGCGTCGATGTAGACGGTGTGCACGATCCGGGCGTCGGCGCCTTCGCCGACGAAGTAGCCGATGCCCTTGTCGGTCCAGGCGAACGTGGTGGCCCGTGCCCCCTGCCGGTAGCGGGACGTGCCCAGGACCATGTCGTTTTCGGTCTGGCCCATCACCTTGAGGCAGAAGCGGGTGGACGCGTTGGCGCTGATACCGGTGGGCAGCGACTTCGCGTCCGGGCGTTGGGTGGCGAGCACGACGATGATGCCGACCGCGGGTCCGCGCTTGACCAGGTCGGTGCAGATCTCTTCGCACTCGGCGCCGTGAACCGGGTGTTCGAACCAGACCTGGCACTCGTCGACGCCGAGCACGATCGGCCACAGGCCGAGGGCGGGGTCGCTGGCCAGCTCTGCGGTGACCTTCGATTCCGGGCACCGGTGGCGGGGCAGGCCGCGGATAACCTTGGTACGCCGGCGCAGCTCGTACCGCAGTTCCCGCAGGGCGACGAGGGCGTACCCGATGTCGTCGTCCTCGTCACCGGCCCGGTACCGGTGCGCGACCGGTTCCAGCGGCGCGAGGTCGCCGGTGCCCTTGAGGTCGAACACGTACAGCCGGGCACGCGGGTCCAGCGCCGCGATGAGCAGCACCAGTCGCAGCGCGAAAGTCTTGCCCATGCGTGGGATCGACCCGATGATCATCGTGACGAACATCAGGATCAGCTCGATCCATCGCCCGCGCGGATCGGTAGCCCACGGGGTCGGCCGGAACAGGTCGACCGCACCGGAGCGCAGCAGCGGCCACGCGGGCTTGCGGGCCTTGGCCATGTCCTGGTCGCCGACCCACAGCACCAGCCGGCCCGGGTGCACCTCGGCGTTGCCCTCCGGCCAGACACAGCCCAGCGGGCGCGCCAGGCCGGCGGCCAGCTTCTCCCGCCGGTCGATGACCTCGGTCGCGGTCACCCCGTAGGGCAGCTCGACGTCGGCGCGCCAGCCCGGCCCGTCGCGGGTGATGGGCGCGGGAAAGCCGATCGCCTTGGGGTTCTTGGCCAGGGCTTGCGTCATCCCGGCGATGCCGAGCACGGACAGGGCGCGCACGACGACATCGGACGTCAGCGGCTGTACCGATGCCTTGACCACGGCGGTGTCGAGCAGCGGTTTGTCGGCCGGGGCGCCGAGGATGCCGCACATGACCACAAGCGCCAGCAGAACGGTGTACCGGACCGCCGGCTCGGCCAGCGCGAGCCAGCCGGTCGCGACCGCCATACACGGTACGGCGACCGCCGTGACGAGGCCGCGCCAGCGCACCCGCCGGTCGCGTTGCCGGCTCAGTCTCAGGTACAGGTCGGCGTCCTCGACGCGGGCGCTGTACTGCCGCATCGGCTCGCCTTCCATATCGAACAGCCACCGCACGATGCCGCGCACAAGCCGGTCGAAGCCGCGCGGAGCGCGCAGGGCCAGCTTGACGGTGTACTTCGGGATGCGGACGGCGTGATAGCAGGCGGCGTGCCAGGCGTATCCGGCCAGCCAGCGGATGGTCGCCAGCGCTTCGGCCCGGGATGTGAGCCAGGCCGGGACGATCGGGCGGCGCTGACCGGCGCGCAGCGTGGCGAGACTCACCCGTGGAAGGCGTTGTGCGGCCGGGCTGTCCACCCGGACCGGTTTGTCGTGCGGCTGCGTCATGTCGAGCGCTCCGGTGTCGAGTCGGTGGTGCGCAGGAGTCCGGCGGCGCGCAGCAGCTTGCGGGCACGGTCCGGGCCGGTGCCGAGAGCAGCGGCGGCGCGGCGTACCGGTACGGTGCCGTCCTTGTCGCGCGGTACGTCGGCGAGCGCGGCGGTCAGCTCCGCGTCGGTACGGGTACCGGTGCGGCGCTTGCGGGGCGTACCGGTACGGGCCGGGTCTGCGGGCGGTTGCCGCACCGGCCGGTACCGCTGGCTGGTGGCGATTAGTGCGGCGGTCGCCATCACCATCAGCCCGTCGACCGCGAGCGGCCCGATGGTGACGGTGAGCCGGTCTTCGCGGTAGTACGCCAGTAGCCCGGCCAGGTGGCGGTAGGAGACCACGGCGGCGACGACCGCGACCGGCACGAGCCCGCCGAACCGCAGCGCCGCCCAGCGCCATCCCGGCCGCCATTGCGTGCGGGCGAGGATCTCGATCGCCACGAACAGCGAGACCGGCCAGAACACGGCTCCGATCACCGCGCCGCTGGGCGGCGTCCAGTCGGCCGGTGCGCCTGCAGGCGGGACGTAGGAGTGGGCGACGTTGGCCGCGATCGACACGGCGCCGCCGAGAACCGCGCCGACGTAGCCCCACGCCCGGCCGGGGGACCGGGTGGTTCCGTTCATCGGCCACTCCCTACCGGTACCGCCAGCCGGTTGTCCGTTGCCGCGGGCGGTGCGTCGCTGCGTGGGTGCCGCGCAGGGTGGCCCGACAGCCGGGCGGCGGCGAGCGCGGTCAGGATGCCGGCGGCCGGACCAAGCACCAGTACCGCGAACGGGAGTCGGCCGGCAGCGAGCAGGAATGCCAACGCCCAAACCGCGGTCAGCGCGCCAGTGACGGCTGCGCCGAGTAGGACGACGCGGACGTGGGTTCGGTGGCGAGCCATCGTAAGTCTCCCTTCGCACGTTCCACAGTGGACGTCGGTTGTGCGTGCGCGCATGCCTTGCCGCAGGCGCAGATCCGCGGACGGGCGATGTCGGTGCCGACCGACAGGTAGAAGGCGCCGTCGCTGCGCTTGACGACGTGTTCCCAGAACGAGGCGTTCTTCGCCGGCTGCGTCGACAACCCGAGCGCCGAAGCGAGACCGTCCACGGCGGCCACCCGCTCGGCCTCGGTCAGGCTCGTGCGGTACTCGCTGACGCCCAGCGACACGGTGACGCGCAGCGGTACCGGGGCGGCCTGCCCCAATAGTTCCGCGACGGTGTGCAGCCAGGCTGCGGCGTCGGCCGGTGAGGTCGTGTTCATGCCGCCTCACCGTCCACGGAGTCGGGGTCCTCGTCGGCCAGCTCGCGCCGCAGCTCCGCGTTCTCCCGGACTACGTCGCGCAGCGCGCGGCGCAGCCGGTGCCAGTCCACATCGGACGCCTCGTCCTCGGCGGCGAGGATGCGGATCTCCGCGTCCAGCAACGCCATCTCGGCGGCGATCAGACCTGACTCGCGCTCGATCGCGGCCAGCTCCTCGACGGTCGGTTCGTCGTCGTACGGGGTGATGTCTTCCACGGTCGATCTCCTCGGGTCGTGTACAACTTGGCGTTGTATTCAGGGTCGGACCGTACAACGCACGTTGTATTGGGGCAAGCGGTGATGGTGGTCAACGTGTCTGGTGGGTTGGCGCTTGTGCGGTCGCGTACCCTCGCGGTTGATGTCCGGGACGACCGCTGAGCTGCCGAGCGACTGGTGGACGACGGAAGACGTGCTGGCGTTCCTGCGTTCGGCCGGAGCGCCGATCAGCCGTGCGACCTGGGCGGCCTACGTGTCCCGGGGGCAGGCACCCGCCCCGGACCGGATGTTCGGCCGGTCCCCGGCCTGGCGGCCCGCGGCCGTGCGCGCATGGCAGGCATCGCGGCCCCGCCGCGGTTCAGTCGATGGGCCGGGCACTGGCTCCTCACCTCCTTCCCGGTCGCCGTCTGGTGAGAACCAGTCAACCGGCAAGCGGGCGGGACGGCGATGAACGAACAGCCGCTGCCGACGCAGTGGTGGTGCACTCCCGGTGCAGTCGACCCGGTTCGGCACCCGCTGGCGGCGGCGCGGCGGCGGTCAGGCAGGCTGTAGCTGGACATTCCAGCCAGCATGGGGAAGTGGAGCACCGCAGATGGGCACAGTCGAGCGGACTCTGGTACTGCTCAAGCCTGACGCCTTGGCGCGCGGCCTGGCCGGCCAGCTGATCCAGCGCTTCGAGGACGCTGGCCTCAAGATCGTAGGCGTCAAGATGCAGCAGATGAACGCCGACATGGCCAAGCGCCACTACTTCGATCTGGAGGAGCGCTTCGGCAAGTCCGTCTTCGAACTCACCGCGCAGTTCATGCAGTCCGGGCCGGTCATCGCCTTCGTCCTGGAGGGTGTGCAGGCCGTGGCCAACGTCCGCAAGCTCGTCGGCAACACCTTCCCCGACCAGGCACCCGCCGGCACCATCCGCGGCGACTTCGCCCACACCACCAAGGCGTACGCCGAGGCGCACAACAAGGTCGTGCCCAACCTCATCCACGCCTCCGGCAACCCCGACGAGGCCAAGTACGAAGTGGAACTGTGGTTCCGCCCGGACGAGCTCTTCCAGTACGAGACACTCGCCGAGCGGTACACGTTCTGATGGACGACCCCATCAGCGAACTTCGCCGACGGTACGAGGAAGAGCGGCACTTCTTGGACGACCGAGGCGCTGCGGAGTACGCGTACGCGCTCGCCATCCGGCTCCGCGAGGCCGGCCAGCTCGCCGAAGCCCGACGGTACGCCAGGGAATGCCTACGCCTCGCCGAGACGCTGCCCTCGGCCACCCTCGACGACGTCACCGTGAGCCGCACCACGGTAGGCGGCGTCCCGATGCCCGAACACTTCCACGACGGCGTGGTACGGGCGCGACTCTCCGACCTGCTCTCAGACTAGGGCGGCGTCGAGGTACTGCTGGACCGGGCCGTAGAGCGGAGACGGTACGTTCGACGCGAGCGTGGCCCGGTCACACCAGGCGACCTCGGCCAGCTCGTCCTCGTCGGCCACGTGCGCGGTGCCGGCTTCGACGTCGCAGGCGACGTAGACCATGGTACGGCCCGTTGCCGGGTGGACGCGTTCGCCGAGGCGCTGCGTCGGCCGTACTGTCAGTCCGGTTTCTTCCCGTGTTTCGCGCACAGCGGCATCGTCAGGTGACTCGCCCGGCTCGATTTCGCCGGCCGGGAACTGCCAGGACAGTTCGCCTTCCTTGATCCGTCGCCGCACCATCAGTACCCGTCCTTCGGATACGACGATGGCGGCGACGATCGGTGCCTGTGCGGCGTGGCTCATGGTTCTACTCCGAGTGCGCGCAGAATTGGCGGGAAGATCCGCTCGGCGGGGATGAAGCGGGTGATGTCGCGCTTGGGCGCCCAGATGGCGTCGACGTTCTCGGTGACGTCGCGGTTTTCGACGTCGCCGGCCAGGAAGTCGCACAGGAAGTAGTGGCAGTCCACGCCGGTCAGCGGGTGTACCCGGGTGCCGAGGTCTGAACTGATGGCGCAGTGGATGCCGGTCTCGGCCAGCGTCTCGCGGACGGCGACGGTCTCGGCCGAGGCGCCCGGCTTGACGATGCCGGCGGGGAACTGCCAGGTGATGCCGCTGGGGTCGACCTCGCGGCGGCACACGAGGAGCACGTCGGTGTCCGTCACGACGATGGCAATCGCGACGGTGAGCGCGACGGCTGCGCCCGCGGCCTTGATGTCGGCGCCGTCATCGGCCTTGAGCTGTCGGGCGAAGCGGAGCTTGGCGGCCTCGGGTGCGCGTTCGTAAGCGGTGTCCAGGGCGCGTTGAAGCTCGGGCCGGATGACTACGGTCGGGCGTTCGTGCCAGGACGCGATGGTGCGCTTGGCGACGCCGAGCAGGGCGGCCATCTCGTCCTGCGACATCCGCAGGGCGGCCTGGAGGGCGGTGGCCTCCCGCCCGGTCCACTGGTCGATCACCGGGTTGCCGAGGGGTTGGCTCACGGTGGCCCCCGATTGGGTGGAGTGCTCGGGGAGAGGGATGCAGGGTCATGACCGGCGTCTGGGATGGACGGTCAGCGTCGTGCCGGCAGGGTAGGTTTCGACGGCTCCGCTGGCGCGGGTGACGGTCACCGCGGCGCTGGAGGTCGCGCGGTCGCCGGGGTGCAGGTCGACCGTTGGTGGCGCCTCCAGGACGAAGGTGCCGTGGCCGTGGCGAACCTCGACCAGCCCTTCGGCACGCAGGACGGCCAGCGCGCGGCGGACGGTCTCGCGGGCCAGCCCGAACTCGTCGTGTAGGTCCTTCTCCGACGGCATCCGCCCGCCGGCCGGTAACTGTCCGCTACGGATGCGATCGCGAAGCACGCTCGCGAGCTGCCTGTACGCAGCACCTTCGCGATCCGGCGCGATCATGGGGTAACTGTACGTATAGCCGCGTGGGCGTCCGGTAGCGTATACGTCTAGATGTCTGCTGCCGGGGAGGTGGGATGCGAGGAGGCGCCACGGTGGATCCCCGTTTCTCGGCGCTCTTGCGGGAACTGCTCGCCGAGACGGGCGTCTCCTACCGGGTCTTGGCAGCGAGGACGTTCTACGGCAAGAGTTACCTTCACGAGCTGGCGTCGGGCAAGAAGGCGCCGACGTACGAGACAGCGCAGCGCATCGACAATGCCCTGGGCGCGGAGGGTCGCTTGGCCGAGCTGGTTCCCGATCCCCGCAACCGTCCACGCTCGCTGGCCGTTGACGGGTGGGGATGGCGCGACAACGAGCGCCTCGCCGACGCGCTGGCGTCGGAGATCCCCGGCCCGGACAACGCGGTTCGGCTCGCGCACGAATGGCTGGTCGGGGAGCCACCGCAGGTCTTCGAACTGCGCGCCGGCCGCCGCATCGGCGCCGGCACGGTCGACGCCGTCGAGCGCCGGGCACATCACCTGCGGCGGCTAGATGACCACGTGGGCGGGTACCGGACGTATCCGATCATCCGTGGCGAGCTTGCCGCCACGGCCCGGCTCGTGCGCGAGGCGGCCTACACCGAGCGACTCGGGCACCGCCTCCTGGTCGCCGTGGCCGACCTGTGCCAGCTTGCCGGGTTCGTCGCCGCGGACGCCGGACACCCCGACGAAGCAAGGCACCTCCACCTGACCGGAATGCGGGCCGCCCACGCCGGCAGCGCCGTCGAGTCGGCGGCGAACAACCTCGGCTCACTCGCCTACCTCGAAGCCAACGTCGGCGACCTGCGCCGGGCGGTCCTGCTCGCTCAGTCCGCGTACGCGGGAGTGCGTACCTCCGGCCGCGCCACGGTCAAGGCGCTGACGCTGGAACGGCTCGCCTGGGCCAACGCCCGGGCCGGGGAGCCCGCCGCTGCCGCGCGGGCGCTCGGCATGGTGGAGGAGGTCTACGTAACTCCGAGCCCGGCGGACGACCCTCCGTGGACCTACTGGCTCAGCACCGACGAGGTCGAGGTCATGGCCGGCCGAGTCTGGACCGAGCTACACCAGCCATCCCGTGCCATTCCGATCCTGGAACGCGCTGTTGCCGGCTACGACACCGAACTGCCCCGGGAGGCGGCACTCTACCTCACCTGGCTCGCCGAGGCGCTGATCCAGGCTGGCGACGTCCCGGCCGCAGCCGACCGCGCCGCACAAGCCCTGCGCCTTGTCCGCAACGCGCACTCCCGACGGGCCGTCGACCGGGTTGCCACCATACGGGCGCTCCTGTCCCCTCACATCGGCGTGGCCGAGGTCGCCGCATTCGAAGCGGAGTACCGCGGCACTGGCGCATAACCGCATGCGGCACGCGCACGCTTCACGCGCGTGCGCCTATTTGACTCTCAGCCGCCGGACCGTCGCGTCTCAGCGGAGTGGCGGACCACGCCGAGCGACTCCCCAGCCGGCGCCGCCTGCCAGGCCGCGACCAGCGCCCGGTACGCCAATCGGCGCCCGAAGCACGGCCATTCCTGGAGGCAGAGCAGACACACAATCAAGTCTGCGGCATCGCGTACTGCCCGGGAGTGATCCCGGCTCACCCGGACCGCAACACGCCACAACATCGGATGCGCGACGCCGGGCGGCGGATCCTCCGGCGGCGCATCCACGTCGAACCGCATCTCCTCGCGCATGACCTACTCCTCGGGCTGGGTGGGCGCGAGCAGCCGCGCGGCGGATAGCAGCGACCGCCCGCGCCCGGCTCGAAAGGTCAGGCGGCGTCGTCGCCCGGGGGGGTCGGTCGAAGGGCAGCGGCGAGGGCGCGGCGCGCCTTCGCCCGCTCCTCCCGAAGGACAGGGCGCATCCCGTTGGTGAAGGCAAGCCAGTAGCGGACGAACGGCTCGATGCCCTCGTGAGTCCCGCCGAAGCCCTGCCAGACGTCCGCGATCCTGACAGCCAGCTCCCCGCGCCGACTGGCAAGCGAAAGCGGTACCGGCGACTCAACGAGAAGCTTCTCCACGGTCGCGGCAAGATCCTGCATGACTCGTCCTCTCCCAGCGGGATGACAACGCGAGTGACGTTCTCGATGGTCTTCCAGCGATCCGACGCAGGAAATGGTTAGTCCGTCCGCCGAATGTCCGCTGGGCATCGCCTACCGAACAGGCATGGATCACATCGGTCGCTTCGGCACGTTCGGTCCCCTGTACGCCGGGATGGAATCGCGGCCCGGCTACAACATGCTGGTCGGGCGGTCCGGTGGTCCTGGCATGAGGCCGCCGGACCGTCCACCTTCGGCATGCCGCACCCGATGTCGTGGGTGGATACAGTTCGCGTGATCAACGCGGCTTACGAGATTCGGAGGCGCATCGGACGCCGGTGGGGCCACGCAGGGGTGCGCTGGCACGGCAGCAGTGCGGCAACGAAGGCGACCGGCGGACCGTTCATGCTGGTCACGTCTCGCGGTTCCCGGTCTATAGAGCCGTCGCGAACGCTACGGAGGTTCGAATCCTCCACTAGCCACAAGTCCAAAACGGCCCCTGACCTCGGCAAATGTGGTCAGGGGCCGCCGATCTTGTCGGTCCGGCTGGGTCCGGCGGAATCCGGCTGTCAACGGCAGTCCACGGGAACATGGTGGGAACGTCGATCATGGTTGCGACGTACCTGCGTGCCGGTCCGGGGCATCCCGTCCGCCCGACGATCAGCCCACCGGGGCGCGCGCCCCGGCGCCGCCGCCCGTGCGATCAGTAGCGCTAGCTACTTTCGACCATATAGTCGCCATTAACCGTTCTCAGCGTCGTCGTCCGGATAAGCCGATCTTCTCGGTAACAGCGCAGGGACCACAACACGACAGTGCTTGTCAGCATGTAGCCCGGCTCCAGTTGACGTTGCTACAGTTCAACTAGAGTCCAACTTTGGAGGACGCATGGCATTGACGCTGCCCGAGGCAGACGACACGGCCCTTGCCAGGCCACCGTTGGCGGTCGTCGTTGCCCAGGCGAGGTACGAACAGAACCTTGCGTTGAGCGACGGCGCAACCGTCCTCAAGATCCATAGTGATCTAGGTGGACGCGCTGGTCAGTATGGCGTGATCGAACCGCAGCAGATCGTCGCGACCCAGCTCGAAATCGGACCTGCTGGCGTGGCGTCCATAGGTTCCGCCCAGGGGATGCCCGCTCGTGGCTACCGGCTCAAGTCGGCCGACGGGAGTTGGATTGCCTCAATCATGCCGGAATTCGTTAGCCTGGAGACGACCGCCTACACGAGCTGGAGTGGAGAATTTTCTGGAAGATGGGCGGAGGTTCTTAAGGCCGTCGCAACGCACGTAGAACCTCGTATTGAGGACCGCCTGGGACTGCGATATGTGAATCACCTAAAAGAACCAGAATTTCAGGAACCCAAGGACTGGATAGGCGCTATCGCTCCAGAGTTCCTGGGACCCACTAGTATGGCGCATTGGGCTGAGTCTACAATCGGCTATCAACAGCAACTTGAATTAGATGCAGGTGACGACATTCACTGTATGATTCGATCCGGCTTCATACCCCGATCTAGTGGTGGAGTCGAAGGTTACCTGCTTGACATCGACGTGTTTAGGAGGTCTCCGCGAAAGTTCGACGCCGACGAGATTCTCGTGGCGTCGCATCATTTCAACCGTACGGCCCTGAGCCTTTTCCAGCGATCGCTCACGCCAGACTACCTCTCCGCGCTCAGGAAGGGGTAAGAGGAATGAGTGGAGTAGGTCAGATCCTTCAGGAGGCTCCGCAGTATACTAACATCGAAAGTGTTCACTTCGACTGGGTAGACGCCTGGACGCAAACAACCACCCCTACAACTGTCATTTTACCGGAGCCAGTCGGTCCGGTCACTCGGCTGATTCTGCAACGGTTCGAGAGTGCCTTCTCGTACCGATTCGATCGCATCTTGAGGTTCGCCTTTCTGACGCAAGCCGATACGCTGTTTGGCGAGTTGGCATGCTCATCGCCTGCCCCAACCGGTACGGGTACATGGACTGAGGCTCAGGTCTGGCCTACGGTACCCGAAAGTCCCGCGGAAGCACTCGGGCCGATTGCTATAGTTGATCGGCTAATCGCCTGGCTTGAAGTCACGTATGAGGAGCTGGCGGCAATAACCGGAATCAGCCGGAGCGCTCTATTCTACTGGCGCAAGACTGGCGCTACGCCACGTTCCACAAATATGCGACACCTGATGAGGGTCTACTCGGTCGTATCCTTGCTCGTTAATCGATTCGGCGTGGACGGTGCTCGGCGTTGGTTCCACAGCGATGGATCGGAGTCATGGCAAAACTTGCTGTCCGGCAGTGTTGATACAGTAGAGCGTCGCGCAAGGGCAACCCTCTTCCGACAGCCTGTGCGGACGGGATCTGTCGGTCACTCCATAAGTGACGATGTGGACATACCGCTCCCTACCGATCGGGGATCGCGGCTTGAGCGTGCCAAGCGAAGTCCAAAGAGGGGGCGATTAGCTTCCGGTGATTGACGAAGGATTGGCTGAAGCGTGGCCGGACGATGTGCTCTCGTCCATTAGGGTGTTCCAACAGGGAGACCTGATTGAGAGGCCGCCGTTCTTCTATGTCGCTTCACCTCGCTATGGTATCTGGCAATTCACGAAGGATGTCGGCGATCCTGAAGTGACTGACGATCTGCTTGAGGTCGCGCGCGAATTCTGCCCGCCGTACGGAATGGTTACGACCGAGACGTGCGACCTTACGGAAGAGGATAGTGCGAGGCCTCGGCAACCGTGGGTATCTGTCGCTCCTGTTTATGATGTCGCGAGTAGACTAGATGACAACCAGGCCGACCTGCTTGATCGCGGCAGGATCAACTATTGGAGGCGGGTCTACTCCGACCTTCTGGCGCCGGGCATTTGGGTGGTCGATGCTCGAATTGAGTTTCCCGTTGAGAAAAGCTGGTTCGTTGGGAAGGTGCCGATCCGGACAGCCAAGGATCACGAGGCACGGTCCGCGACTGCGGGCTTCCTTGCGGGTCGGCGCGATAGGCCCGTGCTAAGCGATTCGTTGCACAAAGCATTGATTACACCGATTCGGCGCTGGATCGAGAAGCTGTCGACTGCACGACGTGCGGCAGTGCTCAACGGAGTAGCGGAGGTTCGCCTACTCTTGTCAGGTCCACCGGGCGATCCGGACGGCGCCGGAGTCCTTGTAATAGGAGCGGGTGATCGCATCCCCGAGAGCGTTGTTAAAGAGTGGGAACGTAAATGGGAAGGATGGAGGGAGCGTCTTGATCAGGTGAATATTGCGCTGCTGGCAACCGCCTATGAGACGTACGATAGCCTTTCCGCACGACAGTATCGGGAGTCGTTCGAAGTTCGGCTGGACTACGACTCGTAAGAAATAGGAACGTAATGCGTCTTGGACAGCAGCGAGCCGTTAACGAGTGTCCCAAATGGCTTAGCCGATGACGGCGAGCATCTCGGAGAGGGTCGGCGGCGCCACAGCGATCGTCGACATAGATGTTGGCCGTTGCCGCGACCCGTCTGTGCCGACGACGAGTTCGCCCGCCTTACGAGCGATAACAACTCCGGCCGATGTGTCCCATGGCTTGCTGGACAGAATGACCACCGCGTCAAGTCGGCCGCTGGCCAGTCGAAGGGCGGCCAGGGCGCGGCGCGCCTTCCGCCCGCTGCTCCCGAAGGACAGGGCGCATCCCCTTGGTGAAGGCTAGCCAGTAGCAAGACGAACAGCTCGATGCCTCTTGAGTCCGCCCAAGTCTGCCAGACGTCCGCGATCCTGACCGCCGACTCCCTGCACCACGGTCGCGGCAAGATCCCGCATGTCTCGGTCCTCTCCCGGCGGGGGATGGCAAACGCGCAGGACAGGAGCGATCATGTGCCAGCTCACAGGGGTCGGAATGGTCACCGCGTCCGCCAACCGTCCGCCGCGCACGAGCGACGGGGCGCCGCGGGGGGTCCGAGCGAATGATTCCGGTCTCAGTCCCGGTCTCGGTTCGTAGAGGTCCGTCGGTGCACACACGTGTTCGAACGTGCAGGTCACGGACATACACGGACGCCACCGGACCCCGCCTCGACGCACTGCTAATGCGGTTGGGGTCCTCAAGCCCCTCCCGGGTTCGAATCCCGGAGCCTCCGCGCTTCGATCAGCTATGTACACTGGTCGGGCACCTGCGCCCGTAGCTCAACGGATAGAGCATCTGACTACGGATCAGAA
>DASRHY010000050.1:0-9629 GCA_035650275.1 Kribbellaceae bacterium
CAGCCCGATTCGACCTGTAGGGGCATCGGCTCGCCGACGATCGTCTTCGAGAACGGGCTCGGCGACACCCAGACAACCTGGTCTTCCGTCAGCACGGCCGAGTCGTTCCGGTCGGCCTGAACGTGCGTTTTCGATCGGACCTCTCGCCGGACGCTGAAAACTAACCCCCTGGGGTACTGGCGGATTCCAGCCCCTAACCCGCAGGGGGTCAACTTTCGCCGTACTCCCAGGGGTTATTTTTCAAGATCCGTTGACACGGGTCAGCAGCGCGGCGGCGCGGGCGCGGACCTTGCGGGCCGCCACGACGGTATTGCTCGCGCAGTCGGGTGCCGGGCGGTGGAGCTCCTGCGCCGCGTAACGGACGTGTTCGATGCTGACGCCGAGCTGCCGCGACGCGGCCAAGGCTTTGAGCCGGTCGACCACCACCAGCTGATGAAGTCTGCCCATGTCGATGTCGTCGGGTTCGCGGCCGGGAAGGGCGAGTTCGGCGACGCAGCCGGCGGGTGGGCTCCAGGCCAGCGGCTCCTGGATCCCGTTAGCCGTGAGCAGGCCCGCAGCGTGCCGGTGGATCTCCTGACGCAGCGGGGTGGGCATGTCGCGTTGCCAGGCCAGGTAGTGCTCGCGCTGCAGCGAGTTGCTGAACGCCAGCGGGTGCGCCGGGTTTGTGAGGTCGGCACCGGTCAGGAGCTGGAACATGTAACGGCGGGCGTTCAGGAGCCGAACGGCGGTGCCGGGGTGGGCTTCGGCGCGTTGGCAGATGTCGTCCCACTGCGGCGGGCTGAGTTCCACGGTGGTGAAGACCGCGCGGCGTCGCCGGTAGTCGATCGGGGCGCCGTGCGCGTCGAGGTAGTCGGCGATGTTGCAGATCGCGGTGAGGATGCCTGGGTGCCGCCCGGCGGCCTCGCTCAGGGCGATGCTGATGTTGTTGCGCCAGGGGTTCAGTTCGCCGGTGGCGTGGATGTTGCGGGTCGGGTTGCCGGGGATAAGCAGCGCGACGGGGATGTCGGTCGCGGTGTCGTCGGTGCGGGTGCCGCGCGGCGAGGCTAGCCGGATGACCCAGTCGGGCCAGAGGTGTTGCGGGATGTGCCGGGCGCGGTCGGCCGCGACCGTGGAGCCCGGTTTGGGAGGCCGTGGTGCCGGGGTGCACGTGCGGTAGCGCAGCCGCTCGGTGACCGGCAGATACGCATCGGCGCTGAGTAGTAGCTTGCGCTGCAAGGTTCGGACAGGGCGGTGAGGCGTTTGTGGGACAGGATCATCGGTCCCCGCGCCGACGGCGACTGCCCGTGCCGGTATTTTGGTGTAGACGTCGCGCAGCAGCGGCCGGAATCGAAGGGAACACGCCAGGTCGTCGGCGCATAGCAGGCCGGTGGCGTGGACGGTCATCGCGGCGGCAATGACGGGTGCGGTGGCCTGGTCGCGCTTGATGCCGTGGTTGTCGGTGCGGTACTGGTTCATCGCGGCCACCGTGGCTTGGTCGAGGTGGCCGAGTTCGGTGGGCTCGATGCGCTGCCGGAACCAGATCGCCAACGCGTCGAGGTCACGCAGCTCGATGACGTCGCCGGCGTGCATCCGGTCGAGGCGTTCGTCGACCCAGGCCTGCGCGACCAGGCGGATGTCATTGGGCGGCAACGGTCGCGGCGGATGGGTGAGCAGGTCTGTGTCGCAGGGACGTGCTTCACGGCGGGCGCCCAGAGTGCAGCGGGTCGACGGCTCCAGCCCGGCCCGCGCCGACAGGCCCGCGCTGTGCGGCGCGCGCCGGCAGCCGGGACAGACCGCCGCCAGCAGCATGCGGTGGTGCCGGCAGGCGAAGGAGTAGGGCAGCTGCCAGCCGACGTCCCAGATACCGCCCGTCTGGGCCAGACATGCGGTGCAGTAGCGGGAACCGGCGATCGGTTTCCAGCCCAGCGGGTCGAACCGGTCCAGCACCGCCGCGTCGAGGGTGCCGGGTGCCAGGCCGGTCTGGGTTTCGATGCGCCGCAACAACCGCGCCGGTAGCCGCCAGCTCAACGCGTAGTTGTGCGGGACGCGCAGCCGCTGGCCGAAGCCGAGCACCCGGGCCAGGTGCAGTAGCGGCATGCCGTTGCGGGGGGCCAGCCGCAGCAGCCAGGAGTGCAGGCTCTCCCGGTCGGCCAGCGCGACGCGCAGCGGCAGCGTGCGAAACGTCTCCACCGGTCTTTTAGGCGACAGTGGCCTTGCGTGGACGGCTGGTCCGTTTCCCCGCGGTGAAGCTCGCGTGCAGCTGGTGGCGGACGGCCTCGGACGCCTCATCGATGCGGACTGTGTCCAGCAGCTGCTCGGACAGCCGCTCGACGCCGGTGCGGATGGCCTTGTAGCAGCCTCTGGTGATCAGCGTGATGAACGAGCCGATGTGTCCGGTCGTGCGGGCGAACAGGTAGTCGGCCAGCTCGACCAGCGTTCCCGGGTGGGCCTTGGCGAGGACGAGCTGGCGTTCGGTGGCCTTGAGCAGGCTCTGCCAGTGGCGGCGGCCGGCCTGGTCGCCGACGTGGAACGGCGGCAGCTCCAGCCGGGTCCAGCGGCGGGCGGTCTGGGCCATCACCGCGCTGTCGCCGGTGAGCCCCTCGGCGAAAAGCCGGCGCTCGGCCAGGCCGACCCCGGCGTAGATGAACGTGACGGGCAGCTCGTTACTGAGCCACTTCAGGTGGTTGGACACCTCGACCCCGTCGCGGCGGTTCGGGTCGATGAAGTGCAGGTCATCGATGATCCCGATGCGGGTATGGCAGGACAGCACACAGTCGACCGCGAACGACGCCAGCTGGGCGGCGCTGGCCCGTTCGGTGCCGGGGTGGCCGTAGAACTCGCAGATCATCCGGTTGAGCGTGCGCAACGTGGTCCGCGACGTCAGCCCGACCCGGAACACCGGCAGGCGTTCGTGGCCCTCCTCGGTGAGATCACCGAGCCGGCGCCGCTGGACGCGGTCGAAGTCCCGGGCGAACGTGTTGGCAATCGTTGTCTTCCCCAAGCCCGGCAGCGCGTCGATCACGGCGGCGCCGCGGACGCGGTCCGGGTCCTGCCGGTTGGTGGCCACGATCTGGTCAAGCTCGTCGTGGATCGCGGCGAGCTGCGGGGTCTTCAGGATGCCGAAGTTGGCGTGCCAGTCATGCCGGGCGTCGTGGTAGTCGGCCCTGGCGTCCTCGCCCAGCCCGGCGATCTGTCTGGGCGACAGGACTTCCGGCCGGACCCGGGCGGATGCGTCGGCCCACCGCCGCCAGCCCTCCTTGCGGGACAGTGTGTAGATGTTGACGCTCACGACAGGATCTCGAACGCGTCGTCGTAGAACCCTTCGCCCAGCGCGGGATCGTCGTCATCGTCACTGTCGACAATCACCAGATCAGCAGGTGGGCGTTGACCTGGCGACGGCGTCGATGGCGCCGCGGGCAGCGCGGCGTACTCGGCCGCCAGCCGAGCGGCCATGCGCCGCTCCCGCCGGTCGGCCACCAGGCCGGCGTCCCAGCGCTGCAGCAGAGCGGCCAGGGCCTTCGCCGGCTCCAGCGCCTCGCCGGAGGCGGCCGCCAGCCGCCGGGCATGGGTCGCGGCCTCAGCGGAGAACGGGGTGTTCAACAAGGCGTTGTGTTCCCAGTCCAGGCGATGCCAGCCGCCGTCGGCGGGGTCTTGGAACCAGGCGTGGCGGACGTCGTCGGGGTTGATCCGGATCGGCCACTTGCCGGCCAGCGAACCGCCGTAGGGACTGGTGGCGTTGCGGTAGCCGTCCAGCGCCGACCCGTTGTAGCGCAACCCGTTCACCTCGACGCCGTAGTGCTGGATGGTGCGCGCCACCACCAGCAGGAAGTCCAGCGCTAACTGTGGCGTGGCTGGGATGCGCAACATGCCGGCCCTGCCCACGCCGATGGTGAACATCTCCGAAGGGGACAACTCCAGGTGCGGCCACTCCGGGACGGTCAACCCGTCGTGCTTGCTGCGGTGGTAGACGGTCGCGATCCACTCCCGGATCACGTCCTCCAACTCGTGCAGGAACAGGAACGCCTCGGCCTCGACCTTCGCACCGCGCGAGTAGACATCCGGGCCCTTGTAGGCCGGCAGGTGCTGGATCAGCCCCTCGCGCAGCGTGCGGAAGAACCGCTCGACGGTCGGCTTGGACCGAGTCGTCAACTGCACCCGATGCGTCGGGTGGGCGGGTTGTTCGGGTGACCCACCCGTTCCATCCGCTGTTCGGGCGCCAGTTCGAGTTCGTGTCCCGCCGCCGCAACTGGGGCGAGGATCGGGTCTACTACCGCGACGAGCGGGGCGAGCTGGGTTCGCTGTCCACGGCGTGGACCGACGTGGCCGACGTCGACGCGTTCGTGGTGATGGCCGCTGGCCGCTGCCCGTTCCGGGTCGCTGATCTGCTGGACCTGGCCGATCTCGTTCATCAGCTCCGGGCACGTATCGAGGAGTGACCTCGCTGTAAGGCAGATTTCGCCTTCAGTGTTAAGAGGATTACGCCGCTGGTCGACGCTCTGATGTCGGCCAACGGCTCACTTCTACCTAAGGGAGCAGTGATAGTTACGGAAATACGTGAAGGAGGCTGGCGTGTCGCACGACACCCGCCGCCGAGTGTGACGTAATCTTCTTTACATGAGTTCAGGGAGGGGCTGACGTGGCGCGGCGCGGTAAGCGGGACCCGAAGGTGGAGGCGCTGCGGGCGGCGCGCACGCTCAACCCGCGGCCGGACGCTGTTCGCGATGAGCAGTTCGGCTCGTCGGAGTTCTTCGACGCCCGGGACCTGGTGCAGGTCAAGTACGAGATGGTGCGCCGGGTGCAGGTCGACGGGGCGACGGTGGTGGACGCGGCGGCGGCGTTCGGTTTCTCCCGCCCGTCGTTCTACGAGGCCGCCGCGGCGCTGGCGCGTGCCGGGCTGCCCGGGCTGTTGCCGGCCAAGCCCGGGCCGCGGGCCGGGCACAAGCTCACCGACGAGGTCCTCGACCACGCCGAGGCGTTGCTGGCCGCCGACTCCTCGCTGCGCCCAGCCGATCTGGTCGAGCCGGTCCACGACCGGTTCGGGGTGCGGGTGCACCCACGCTCCATCGAACGGGCCCTTCACCGGCGCCGGCAGGGCGGTGGGAGCACCAAAAGTGACTGACCACACCGCCTCCGAGCCCACGGCGGACGACGAACCCGGGTTGACCGGCCAGTACGAGCAGCTGCGCCGAGTCGCGTTGGCCGGTCACGCCGAGGGCTGGCGCCACGGCCTGGGCGTCCTGGCCACCCGGGGCGTGAGCGGATGGATGAACGCCTGCCAAGCCGTCGCGCCGCCACCGACGCCGTCCCCACCGGCGCGGGCCAGCAGCGACGCGCTCGGCCCCGCCGTCGCCGAACTCGTGACCGTCATGGCCGCGATGGCCCTGGCCCACACCTGACCGGGAGGAACCCCTGCGATGCACGCCACCGCCGTCCCCGCTGGAATGAAGGTCACCGCCGAACACCTACGCCGAGGCGCCTACCTGTATGTGCGCCAGTCCACGCTCAAGCAGGTGCTGACCAACACCGAGTCCACCCACCGCCAGTACGACCTGCGCGGCCGGGCCATCGCGTTGGGCTGGGCCGCCGAGCAGGTCGTGGTCATCGACACCGACCAGGGGCAGTCCGGTGCCAGCGCCACCGACCGCGACGGCTTCCAACGCCTCGTCGCCGAGGTGTCCATGGGCCGGGCCGGGATCGTGCTCGGCCTGGAAGTGTCGAGACTGGCCCGCAACAACGCCGACTGGCACCGGCTGCTGGAGATCTGCGCCCTGTCCGGCACCCTAATCCTCGACGAGGACGGCCTCTACGACCCGTGCAACTTCAACGACCGCCTCCTGCTCGGCCTCAAGGGCACCATGTCCGAAGCCGAACTGCATCTGCTCAAGGGCCGGCTGCGTGGCGGGGTGCTGTCCAAGGCCCGCCGCGGCGAGCTGATCCAGCCGCTACCGGTCGGGCTGGTCTACACCCCCGCCGGCAAGGTCGTCCTCGACCCCGACACCGGTGTGCAGCAGGCCGTGGCGCACCTGTTCGCCACCTTCACCGCCACCGGGTCGGCGTTGGCCACCGTGAAAGCGTTCAAATCCCAGAACCTGCGCTTCCCCCGCCGCCTCAACTCCGGTGACCGCAAGGGCGAACTGGTGTGGGGTCCGCTGGAACATTCCGGGGTGCTGCGGGTGCTGCACAACCCCCGCTACGCCGGCGCGTTCTTCTACGGCCGGCACACCCACCGGCCTGCACCCGGCGGCAAGACCACGATCGTCACGCTGCCCCGCGACCAGTGGACCGTGCTGATCACCGACGCCCACCCCGGATACATCACCTGGGCCCAGTTCGAGGCCAACCAGAAACGGCTCGCCGAACTCGCCGTCGCGCACGGCCCCGACCGTCGCCACGGCCCACCCCGCGAAGGACCCGCCCTACTACAAGGCCTGGCGGTCTGCGGCGTGTGCGGGCGGCGGATGACCGTGCGCTACCACACCCGCCGCGGCACCCACCTGCCCGACTACGTCTGCCAGTACGACGGCATCCGCACCGCCACCACCATCTGCCAGGCTATCCCCGGCGCCGGCATCGACACCGCGATCGGCAAGCTCCTCGTCGACACGCTCACCCCGCTCGCCCTGGAAACCGCCCTCGTCGTCGCCGACGAACTCGCCGCCCGCGCCGACCAGGCCGACCGGCTGCGCGCCAGCACCGTGCAACGCGCCCAACACCACGCAGAGCAGGCCCGCCGCCGCTACCTCGCCGTCGACCCCACCAACCGGCTCGTCGCCGACACCCTGGAAGCCGACTGGAACAACGCCCTGCGCGAACTCGCCGAAGCCACCGACGCCTACGAACGCGCCAAGGCCACCGCCGCCACCCTCACCGACACGCAACGAGCCCGGATCACCGCGCTGGCAGCCGACTTCCCCGCCCTGTGGACCAACCCGGCCACCCCGCTGCGGGAACGCAAACGCATGGTCCGCCTGCTCATCAACGACGTCACCATCCGCCGCGACAAGACCATCACCGTCCACATCAGACTCAAAGGCGGCCAGGACCACACACTGACACTGCCGCTACCGTTGGCGTCCTGGCAACTGCGCAAGACCCCACCCGAGGTCGTGGCCGCCATCGACGAACTCGCCGAGGAACACACCGACTCTCAGACCGCCGCCATCCTCGAACAACGCGGTCTCACCAGCGGCACCGGCCAACCCCTGCACGCCCGCCTCATCCGCCAAATCCGCGAGGCATACCAGATTCCCAGCCACACCCAACGCCTCCGCGCCCAGGGACTCCTCAGCCTCAACGAGATCGCCCGCCACCTCGGCGTCGCGTCCAAGACCGTCAAAACCTGGCGCGACAAGGGCCTGCTCACCGGACGCCGCGCCAACGACAAGAGCGAGTACCTCTACCATCTGCCCGACCCCAACCTGCCCCGACCCCGCATCGGCCGGCCGCCCCGCAAACCCAATACCACCGAAACCACGTCCGCATAAAGCCGAAGGAGCGCAGTATGAAGCCATCTGTTTGTCGGTGGGTTTGTGCTGCTGGGCGGGCTGGATCGAGATCCCCAGCCGGGTGCAGACCGCGATCACGTGCATCGACAAGAACACCTTCCCGTGGTCGACCACCAGGGTCTCCGGCGCGCAGACCGGCCCGGACATCGGCGGTCCGTCCTCGTCGAAGACGACGTTCGTCGGAATGCCGTGATACGGCCAGACCGCGTCCTCCGGCCAGGACGCGGGTGCTTCCCGCCCAGCTACCGACTCGTAGAGCGTCCCGGCGACGTCGACCGCCTTGGTCGACACCGGCGTGACCCGCAGCCCGAGGATGCAGCGGGTGAACAGATCCTGCGCAACGGTCAGCTGCGCGCCGACCCACCGGCAGGTCACCGGCTCCATCGCGAACACGTCCAGGTCCTGGGTGTCCAAGATGACGTACTCACCCGGCCGCATCGCGCATAGCCGGCCGTAGACGCCCTGCGGCCGGTCGGCGATCGACCGGCGCCCCTTCGCACTGCCCGCCACCGCGTTGGTGCCCTTGGCCAGCTCCACCATCCTGCGGTAGGCGGTCGCCTGCGACGGCAGCGCAACAACACCCGGCCCGTACTCGCGTTCCAGCAGCGCCACGGCCCGGGCCAGCACCGCCGAGCGGCTCGGCGTCGAATCGGGCACCATCTCGGCCATCACCACGCCGACCGCCTCGTCCCACCGCGGGTCCACGGTGCTGCCCCGGCCCCGGATCACTCGTGTGTCCACCAGCCCGGCCTCGCCGTCGCGGCGGTAACCGGCCAGCCACCGCTCCAACGTCCGCTCCAACGTCCGAACCGAAAGCCCGAGCTCGGATGCCTTGGCCCGCAACCGCTCCTGCAGACTCGACCCATCCCCGGCCAGCAACTGGCGGACATGCCCCGCGCGTTGCCTGACCTGCTCCCGCTGCTCCTTCGACAGCCCGGCCAGCGTCGTGCCGACACTGCCCGCGGCCAGCGTCTGCACGGCAGGCTCAGCCGACGTGCACCCGGCGACCAACCGGCCAAGCGTCATCGTGGTGAACCGACCGGTGCGCTCGGTGCGGACCGTGACGCACGTCCCGTCCAACTCCAGCACCTGCACCAGCTCACCGTCGAGCAGCACCCGTGCCCCGGTGCGTAGGCCGATCACATTGCCGCTCAACGGTTCTCCGTTCGCCAGATCGGTGATCCCGCTCCCAGCGGGCGGGACAGATCCGTGGCCAACACGCCCGACCACAGCAGGTGCAGCAGCACCGGCCGTACCCGCTCGGTCCTGGCGACCTCAGCGGTGGCGTGCTCGATCCCACCCAGAGTGCTCTGTGGCCCAACAGACTCCAGGATCGGCTCCCGCAAGGCGAGATCCACCAGCCACGGGCGTCGGTACCCGGACAGGAACCGTACGTTGCCCAGCAGCACAGCATCGGCACCCGACCACGTCTCAAAGCCCCAGCCGCGCAACCCGACCAGCTCGCCGGTCCAGGCGAAGACCTGCTGCACCAACGGATCCGCCAGCCGATGCGCCGGTTTGACGTCCACCACCGTCACGCGCCCATCGAGATGACCAAGCAGCAGATCCGGGACGTGGCGGCGTAGCCCCACGTCCGTCGGCAGCCCCTGCAGCAGGAACGGCTGCGCGACGACACCGCACACGCTGGAGTCGAAGTCGGCCAACAGAATCCGCGCCAACTCCAGCCGGCTCTCGTACGCGACCATGCCACCGGTCGTCGCCGACCAGTACCAGCCCGAGTAGAAGGTCCGGCCCTTGTACCAGCGGAACTCACGCACCGGACCGGCCGCCATCAACTCATCGACCGACACCCGCCCCAGCGTGGTCTCGACAAGCTCGCCGCCGGTACGGCGGTACCTCACCCCAACAGACGCAAGGCGACGCTGCACATCGGCGAGCACCATTGAATCCTCGCGGA
Source organism: Kribbellaceae bacterium (assembly GCA_035650275.1). Taxonomy (GTDB): domain Bacteria; phylum Actinomycetota; class Actinomycetes; order Propionibacteriales; family Kribbellaceae; genus DASRHY01. The sequence continues at coordinate 9,403 of DASRHY010000050.1, forward strand.
ACGGCAGCCAACAACCGCCGCGCCGCGCCGACGGGTTCTCAGCGAAATGTCGGAACCGACATGCACACCGACATAATCTTGAGAAACCGAAAGATCTATTGGTCGGGTGGCCGGGGAGGATCGCACTCCCCGGCTCCCACGGATCGGAGCGTGAGGGTCTCCCCTCACTCCGCTCTTCTCATCCAGTCATCCAGAAGTTGCGGGTCCAAGCCCAGTGCGCGAACAGC
>DASRHY010000051.1:0-15529 GCA_035650275.1 Kribbellaceae bacterium
TCACCCAATGATCAACGTACTGTGCTGGGTTCGAGCGGATGCGCCCGTCGATGTGCGCGAACCGGTAGAAGCCACAGACCGTCGAGAGTCGACGGTCGATCGTCGACGCCGCGAGCCCACGGTCCTCCATCCAGGCGCGGAACAGCTCGATGTGCGCACGGCTCGCTCCACGACGGCGATGCCGTGGGCCGTGGCCCACTGGAAGAAGCCGCGTAGGTCGTGGCGGCAGGCCTCGAGCGTCCGGTCCCTATAGCGGGCAAGCAACGAGACCGCAGCAAGGTGCGCCTCATCGTCCTCGAACTCGATCCCTGGTGCCCGGAACGTTGTCGCTGCCGACTCAATGGTGGTCATGGCTGATCCTCCTTGTGATCGGAAGACCAGCCAACCTGCGGGCGGTCAGCCGGCGGTCGGGGGCAGGTACTTCGCGAGCCGGTGGGCGGCGCCCGGCAACCTGCCAGGATGAGCTGGTGACGGGGCCTGCACAACGGGATGCGCGAGGCGCCGACGACCCGACCATGCGATGGGACTGGCCTCGGACGACACCGTCACCGGCATCGTTCAGCTCTACTCGTCAGCGTGCAACCGAAGCCGCTCAGCGCAAGCCCGCTGTGACTCACTCGACCACGTCGCCGCGGTTCCCTCGTTCGGGATCGGCCCGGTCAACATTCGGTGGATCCTCATCCACATGATCGACGAGATCGCTCGCCACGCAGGTCACATCGACCTCCTCCGGGACTGCCTCCGCGGCGGGTAGCGCCCAGGCCTTCGTCCCAGCGAGCGCGCCTACAGCCGGCGGTCGGTGGCGCGCGTCGGTCGACCTGAACGCTCGGCAGGGCGAAGACCGAATCACGGAAGACTGATCAGGATCGAAGAAGCCTCGTCAGCGGACATCGCTCTACGATCGCCGAGGGGACCGACGACCGATGTGACTGGCCGGCTCCTCCTCGAACCGGATACGAAAGCGGCGCAGATGAAGACCATGACGTGCAGACAGCTCGGCGGACCATGTGACGTCGCACACCACGGCGAAGACGCCAACGAGGTCATCAAGGCGCAGGACCGCCATCTCAAGGAAGCTGTCGCGACCGGTGCCACCGACCACGAGCCGGCGCTGACGGCGATGAAGGGCCGTTGGAAGCGTCCCATCTCCGGCATGCGGTGGTACCGCCAAGCCCAACGTGACTTCGCCGCGCTACCCGACGAACCCGAGGGCGAGTAGGGGACGGCGCAATGGGTGAGGCGCGTTGTGGTGGTGCGCGACGGAGAGCTAGTGCCAGACGCTCCGTCTACATCAACACGCGTTCATAGGTGAGGTGCACGGCGTTCCGCGACGGGCGAACGTCGCGTCGCCGGTAGATCTGGCGGGTCCCTGGCTTGAAGAGGGGTGTGCCGCCACCGAGCACCGTCGGGGCGAGGTGCAGGCGCGACTCGTCGACGAGGCCCTGTTCGAGCGCCTGGCCGATGACGTCGCGGCGGATTGCACCGGGTCGACCGCGGTGACCAGATCGCTGACGAAGGTGGAACGCATCCCCAGCTCGCGTTCCAGCCGGATGTCTTGCGGCGGCGTGTGGGTCACGACGAAGGCGGGATCTCGGTGTCGGCCGCGTCCTGCTGCATCACCCACGTGTGGAGCTGAGGTGCATCGCCGTGCCCATGTTGTTCATCGGCACCCTCTCCCGTCACGAACCCGTCGAGCGACATCGAGATGTCAGCGATCACCTTCTCGGCTCGGCCCGCTGGGCCTAGTGTCCGGCCAGCTTGGCTACGACCGGAGCGAGCGCGTCGGCGGCGTTAGCGCCGAAGACGAAGTAGGAGAAGCCGATCTCCTCCCGTCGCCGCTGGATCTCCTCGGCGGCCGCCGTCGGGTCTTCCGGAAGCACCTCCAGCGAGTCCGCCGCGCGAAGCGCAGCAGGGTCGGTGTCGGGAATCGCCAGGTGTGGCGAGACGGTGTCGCCGATCACCGCCACCTGCTGCGCGAGCTCGACGTCTCGCATAGCGCGGAAGTCGCGGACCACCCGTGTGATCTCGACCCGATCCTCTCCCGGCATCAATGCGAAGGCGACCGTGTCTGCGACCTCGGCCGCCACCGTCTGAGCCTTCGACCCGCGCACGGCCATCACCACCGGCGTGCGAAGGTCGGGCCCGTCGAGATCTCGCAGCGTCGTCACCACCTCACGCACCTGCGCCAGCCGCTCACTCCGTGGGACCACGGGCATGCCGCGTGCGCGTAGCTCATCCTCGATCCCTGGCCTGCCGGTGCCGACGCCCATCTCGAAGCGCCCCTCGGTGAGCAACGACAGCGAGTGCGCCTCCCACGCAGTGCTCCAAACCGGGCGCAGCGGGGACGCATACACCCAGGTGCCCACCCGCAAGTCGGCAAGGCTCGCCGCGAGGGCCAGCGTGGGGCCAGGCGCCGGCTGCAGCTGCGGGAAGTCGGGCATTAGCAGCGTCGAGTAGCCGCTGTCAGCGACGCGGCGCACCTGGTCCCGCCACGTCGGCAGGTCCGTCCTGAGCGGGGCAAGGACCCCGAATCGGAACGGTCTAGTCATGTCTGGACTCCTCTCGCACAGGTGACGTTGCGGGCATCACTGGTCTCACCCGTGCACAAACGTCGCCGGGCTGTCGCCACCACCTCAGACGCCGCTGCCGGCCGGAAATCATCGGACCCCCGACCCGGCGGTAAAGGGCGCGGTGTTGGACGATCGATGCCCCAACCCGAAGGGCGTGCTTCTCGAGCGAGCGTTCTAGCGCAGCATGTGCCGGTCCGCCCATGCGGCGATTGCGTTTGCGATCTTTCCCGGGCGGTCCTCGGGGGCGTGGTGCCCTGCTTCCCCGCAGGAGACGGCCTCGAGGGCGGCGATGTTGGTTGCGCACCAGTGGGCCATTTCCTTGTCGATGAGCAGCGTGGGTGAGCCCTCGAAGGTCAGGAGCAGCTTGGGTATGTCGGCGCTGGTCGCGAGCCAGGCGTCGTAGGCCTCGATGCAAGCGACGAGCTCGGTGGGTTCGCCGCCAAGTGGCATCTGGCGGGCCCAGGCGAGGATGGGGCGGCGGCTGTCGCGCGTCGGATACGGGGCGAGGTATGTCTGTAGGTTCTCGTCGCTCACCACGGTGAGCACGCCGCCGGTGAATGCTTGGCGGATGAAGAGGTTCTGGTCGAGCACCATCTCCTCGCCGATGCCAGGGGTGCGGATGGCCTTTGAGCGCTCGCGCGCCTGGGGTGACAGGTCGTCCCAGGCCATGGGCTTGACGATGCTCTCGAAGAACGCGATGCCGTGCACCCGGTCGGGGTGCCGGGCCGCCCAGTCGAAGGCGAGGGCGCCGCCCCAGTCGTGGCCGACGAGGACGACGCCGTCCAGGTCGAGGGCGTCGAACCAGGCGTCGAGGTAGCTGGCGTGGTCGGCGAAGAGGTAGCGGATGTCGGGCTTGCCGGAGCGGCCCATGCCGATGAGGTCTGGCGCGAGCAGCCGGCCGGGTCCGACCTGGGGGAGGACGTTGCGCCACAGGTGTGAGGAGCTGGGGTTGCCGTGGAGGAAGACGAACGCGGTCCCGGTTCCTGAGTCCTGGTAGTGAATGGTCGAGTCGAGCACATTGGCCGTGGGCATGCGGGGGCCTTTCGTTAGGACGGCGGATCGAGCTGGGCATCCAGAAGGGCGGTCAGGTCGCGGACGAACGCGGCGGTGCGGCGGGCGTCGCGGCCGCCGAGCGGCGCCAGGAGCCGGTCGAGCAGCCCATGGACGGTGGCGATGGCGGGGCGGACCGTCCCACGTCCGCGGTCGGTGAGCGTCAGGCGCACCGTGCGGGCGTCCTCGGGATCGCGGGAGCGCTGGATGAGACCCTCGGCGTCCAGGGTGCGGGCCAGTTTGGAGACGTAGAGGCTCTCTAGTCCGGTGTGGTCGGCCAGCTCGCGCTGGCTGGGGTATAGCCCAGCACGTTCCATGCCCAACAGCGAGGACAACACCGCGTAGTGGGCGTGGGTCAGGCCCAGCGGGGCTAGCGCTCGGTCGACCGCGGCCCGCCATTTCATCGACAGCCGCCAGACCAGGAAGCCCGGCGTCGGTCCCTCGGATGCTTTGCTCACAATGAGTTAGAGTACATGGCTACTACATACATGGCCACTATTCCCGAACCCCGAGTGCGGTCAATTGCGCCTCGATCTCCCACCCTCAAAGTGCCGCTTGAGGCCGGTGCCGAGATCATCCACCGGCCACGAAGGCAACGACGACGTACGCCGCGTGGCGGTCGAAGTTCTGGCGGCGGCGGCCGTAGATGGTGGTCGTGCGAGGGTCGGCGTGTCGGGCGGCGATCTGGACGTCGCGCAGCGGGACACCCGCGTCGAGCGCGGCCATGATGAACGCGGCTCGCTGCATGTGCGGGTGAACGCCGCGAGCCCGGCACGCTTCCCGATCGACCGGACCCACCGGTGGGCGGTGCGCCGGTCGAGGCGTTGGCCGTCACGGCGCCGCAGGATCGGCCCGTCGTGGCGCTCACCGACGGCCAAGTCGATCGTGCGTGCTCTCCTGGGTACGAGCGGCACGGTGGCGGGCTTGTTGCCCTTGCCCACGATCCGCAGCGTGCGATGGCCACGCTCGACGCCGAGGTCCTTGAGTTGGTCGCACAGGCCTCGCTGACGCGCAGCCCATTCAGCCCGAGCAGCACGGACAGCGCGGCGTGATCACGGTCGTACTGCTCCGCGGTGAACAGGAACACGCCGAGCTCGCAGCGATCCAGCCCGCGAGCGTCTGAGGGATAGACCCGTCAGCCGTCCTCGAGGCGGCGCCCGCCTGGGGGTCGGCGGACGTACTGGGCGGGGTTCGAGCGGATGCGCCCGTCGATGTGCGCGAACCGGTAGAAGCCACAGACCGTCGAACGCCGACGGTCGATGGTCGAGGCTGCGAGCCCGCAGTCTTCCATCCAGGCGCGGAACAGCTCGATGTGTGCACGGCTCGCGTCCATGACGGCGATGCCGTGGTCGGTGGCCCACTGGAAGAAGCCGCGCAGGTCGTGGCGGTACGCCTCGAGAGTGCGGCCGGTGTAGCGGGCAAGGAACGAGATCGCAGCAAGCTGCGCCTCCTCAACCTCATACTCGGCCCCGGACATCCGGATGGTCGTCGCTGCCGACTCGATCGTGGTCATGGCTGGTCCTCCTTGTAATCGGAAGACCAGGCAACCTGCGGCGGCAAACCTTCGGTCTGGGATGCCCCCTCAGCCGCAGTCGAGAGGTCATCGCTGTGGGGGCGCGCCGGCGAAGCCCGATGGGATCTCGGCGCTACGATTGCGAATGGGGCGTCGTCTGGGACGCCCGCCGGAGGAGACGACGATGATCCGGACCGCCCGTGCCCTGGCCGCTGCCGGTGCGCTCGCCATCATGGGCATCGGTGCTCGCTTCCTGGTGCGACCCGAGGCCGGCCTCGCTGGGTTCGGCGTCACTGCCGGTGACGAGCGGGCGCTCACCGCCATCAAGGGAGTGCGTGACATCTCGTCTGGGCTCGTGCTTCTCACGGTGTGGCGGTGGGGCTCGCCACGGGCGCTCGGTGCCTGTCTCCTGGCCGGGTCGTCCACGCCGTGGGGCGACATGGTCATCGTTCTGCGCCGAGGGGGATCCCCTGCCACGGCGTTCGGCGTGCACGGGCTGACCGCCGCCGTCATGGATGTCGCCGCTATCCGGCTCCTGCGCGCGCAGCCCGACGCCCCACCGCCCGTTAAGGCGGCGGACGCCTCAACGGTGGCCGTCGCCTCCTGAACGAGACCCTGCCGGCATCGGGTACGAGCTTCGTCACGTTGTCCCCGATGTACCGAAGGGAGTCACCCTGCCGGCGTTGTGGGGCGCGTGCAGGTTCGGGAAGGAGCGTCGTTCTGGGACACCCTCTCGATGCCGGGGCCGGGCGTCGCGCGCCGGATCAACGCTTCTCAGCCCGTCCAGATCACCGATTCTGGACTGGAGCACGATGGCGGGAGTCGGGTGCAGATCGCCGTCCCGGGTGCGCCCCGGTTTGGTCGCCGCCCGACCACGCCGCCGAACCCCGTATCCATGCGGCCGGAAGGTCCAGCGAGTCGGCGGTTTGGTACTCGACCGGCGAGTCCGGGAGTCGCCGGCGGGTGGCCTCGACAGTGCGGACGAGCTATGTCGGGCGGGTCTCGAGACCATCGCGGATGATCGCGAGGAGGCGGCCGGTGCTGTCGGGGTCGCTGTTGTAGCGCTGCATGGCCTGGCAGCCGACGAGCAAGGTCTTCAGGTCGTGCAGGTCGACGTCCGGGCGCACGGCGCCGGCCTGCTGGGCCCGGTCAAGCAGGGCCCCGAGGGTGGCCATGAAGCGCTGCTCGGCGTCGGGCGCGGCGTCGGCGAGATCGAACCCGACACCTGCGAGCGCTTCGACCAGCCCCTGGTCGGTGGCGCCTTGGGCCACGAGCGTGGCCAGGAAGGCGAACAATGCCTCGCCCGGGTCGCGCTCGGCGGTCAGCGCCCGGGCGTGGTCGGCGAGCTGTGCGATTCGGTTGGCCACGATGGCCAGGAACAGCGACTCCTTCGTCGGGAAGTGCCGGTAGACGGTGCCTGCCCCGACGCCCGCTCGGCGGGCGATCTCGTCGATCGGGACGGCCAGCCCCTCGGCCGCGAACGCCTCATAGGCCACGTCGAGCAAGCGAGCGCGGTTCCGAGCTGCGTCGGCGCGCAACTTCCGGGGTGCCTGTTCGATCTCCAAGAACTCACTCACTCCTCCACCAGCAAACGGGGCGTACGTTCCGTATAGTGGGAAACGGAACGCACGCCCCGAATGCTAGCCCTGGAGGACGACCCGTGAGCGACGACAAGTGGACGACCGACGACATTCCGGACCAGACGGGCCGCATCGCCGTGGTGACCGGCGCCAACACCGGCCTCGGGTTGGAGACCGCCAAGGCACTCGCCGCCCACGGCGCGTCCGTCGTGCTCGCGGTCCGCAACCTCGACAAGGGCAAGCAGGCCGCGGTCACGATCACTACGGCCAGCCCCGGCGCGGATGTCACCGTCCAGCGACTCGACCTGTCCTCGTTGGACTCGGTGCGCGACGCGGCCGCCGAGCTGCGGGCCGGTCATGACCGAATCGACCTGCTCATCAACAACGCCGGCGTCATGTACACGCCGCGCAGCACCACGGCCGACGGGTTCGAGCTGCAGTTCGGCACTAACCACCTCGGCCACTTCGCCCTCACCGGCCTGCTGCTCGACCGGCTGCTCGCGGCCGACGGCTCGCGCGTCGTCACGGTCAGCAGCGTCGGACACCGCATCCGGGCCCGGATCGACTTCGACGACCTGGCCTTCCAGCACCACTACAGCCGGGTCGCGGCATACGGTCGGTCGAAGCTCGCCAACCTTCTGTTCACCTACGACCTCCAGCGCCGGCTTGCCGAGGCCGGCGCCACCACGATCGCGGTCGCCGCCCACCCGGGCGGATCGAACACCGAGCTCGTCCGCAACTCGCCGCTGGCGGTGCGCGCGCTGAACGCCGCGTTCGGTTCGTTGATCGCACAGAGCGCCGCCATGGGTGCGCTGCCGACGCTCCGCGCCGCCACCGACCCCGCCGTGGTCGGCGGCCAGTACTACGGGCCCGACGGCTTCCGCGAGCTCCGGGGTCACCCCATCGCGGTCGCGTCCAGCCGCCAATCCCACCACGCCGACACCCAGCGGCGACTGTGGACGGTCTCCGAGGAGTTCACCGGAGTCGACTACTCCATCTGACGGCAGCCCGCGGCCGAGGCCGTCCTCCGGTGATCCGCTCGGTCCACCTGCACCCGAGGCCAGCGCGTTGACACTCAGGCCGCCCGACTTCACGCCGATACCCGTGATGCACACACTCACCGATCGTGGCGGAAGTCGCGGTGTGGCAGGGCCACCCAGCCGGCGGTCGGGGGCAGCCTGGCGCAATCTCGGCGTGGCAGTTATGGGACGCTTCCCGGCCTTCGTACGCGGGGCGCCCGCAGTAGCTCGGCCGAGTGCTCTACGCACGCGGTATGTACGTTCGCCTCGGCATGTCGAAGCGGTCGACGCCACGGGCGACAGGCCGGGCAGCGTCGTCGTCAGCCGTCTGAGGCGGCGCGAGCGGTCGTTAGGCGACGGGGTCCACCTGTGTGGTTTTGCTCAGGCGGACGTCGGCGGCTGCGGTGCGCAATGCAGAGGGATTGCGGCCGGTTTCCTGGCGGACCACTCGATAGAACTGCGCGTAGCTGCCGAACCCGGCCTGGTGGGCCGCTGCAAGCGCGGAAGTGCGCCGACCATTGCCGTAGAGACGCACGAAGCGTTGGAGTCGCTGCTGGTTGCGAAAGCGGCTGATCGAGAGGCCCATTTGGGTGGCGAACAGCCGGCTCAGGTGCGAGGCGCTCAGCCCCACGGCCCGGGCCAGGTCGGCGAGGCTGCCGGCGTCGGGGTCGGCATGCAGCAGACGAGCGACCCTGTCGACCGCTGGATGAACATCGACGCCCCCGACGATGTCGTCGCTGTCAAGAAAGGCCTGCCAGGCCCGGAGCAGCAGGTACGACAGCCCGAGGTTGAAGAGGGTGTCGTCGACCGCCTCGGCCTCGCGCAGCTCACCGAAGAGCGTACTCAGGCGCTCAAACCGGTGCGGGTCCAGGCGGCGTGAGTACCGACCGATCGGATCGCTCTGGTGTAGGGGTCGGGTGTGAGGGGACGTCGCGATTCGTGCTACGAGGCCGGGCCGGAAGACCGCCCACCACAGCGCGTGGTCGGTGGACTCGTCGACGAGGACGTGCTCCTGGCCGGGAAAGAGCCAGGTGAGGGTGCCGGCTGTGAGTTCGTAACGACGCTCGCCCAACAGGTAGGAGGCCCTGCCTCGCACGACCAGGTCGAGCTCCAACTCGGCGTGGCGGTGGACGCGGGGCCGCAGGTCGCCCGACGCGTGTCGAACCACCCGTCCATCGATGCCAGCCCGAAGGCCCAGATCCTCGACCATCGCAAGAAACGATAGGAACCCGCGGCCTGGTGAGAGGACATCGGGGTCAGCAGCGCAGATTCTGTGATCACCCGTGTGGAGAGAGGAACAGAATGGCCGTCTCGGTTCCGCGCATCACCATGGCGGAGGCACGCCGCCGCTTTCGCGACGAGGGCTACTTCGTCGTCGAAGACGCCGTGCCCCCGGCCGATCTCGAGACCCTGCGCGGTGAGTGCCAGCGCTTCGTCGACGAACGCGACGACGAGATGACCCGCCTCGGCGTCGACACGCTGGATCTCTGCCACCGCGGCCGGCGCTACTTCGTCCATGCGTACGACAAGAGCCCAGCGGTCAAGCGGTTCCTTTTCTCAGACCTCATGGCGCATACCGCGCGCGCGGCGCTGGGGGACACCGCCTACCTGTTCAACGAGCAGTTCGTCGTCAAAGCGGCCGAGCGCGGAATGACGTTCGGGTGGCACCAGGACTCAGGCTTCGTTCCCTATCCGCATCCGCCGTATCTCACGTGCTGGATCCCTCTCGACGACGTCACCGAAGCCAACGGCACCGTCTACCTGCTGCCCTACCCGCGCGCCGGTACCCGCAACGTCGTCGAACATCGTCGGGACGAGGAGACCAACGACCTGATCGGCTACGTCGGCGACGACCCCGGCGATCCGGTCATCGTGCCCGCCGGAAGTCTCGTCGCCTTCTCAAGCACCCTCTTTCACCGCGCCGGCCCTAACACCACCGACCACCCCCGTCGCGTCTACATCGCGCAGTATTCGGCCGAGCCGATCCTCAACGAAGACCGCTCACGCCCGCGGCACCTCGCCGAACCACTCCCCGTCACCGGATAGCGAGCCGGCTGACCAGACCCCGTGGTCAGTGCTCGACGGGCGCCGCAGCGACGCCCTCCGTCATGACTTTCCGCTACGGCGGCTGAACCGACGATCCCTGCTCCCAGAGTGCCCCAGAACGCGCGGTCGACGGATCCGTTGCGGCGTCACCCATGTGCCGTTGGAGGACAGGGCAAACGTTGTCTGACGCGGCACTAGCCCGAGCTGCCACCCTCCGGCCGAAACAGCGCTGCCTCGGCGGCTGCCATCGCGTCGAACTCGGTAGGCAGCCGTCCGTCGAGTGCCTGGGAGCGACCCGCCAGGTACACGATCCAGCCCGGATCAGCACCGCCCCAATCCGACACCAGCGCCACCTGCGCGACCACCAGGCCGTCGGCCAGCCCGCGAAACTGCTCAGCCAATGCCATTCCCAATCGACCACCAACGACACGAACGTACGTATGGGGTATGCCCTTGGCTGCTCCAGCTGTCACATGTAGTGGTAGGGCCTGGGGCGAGCCAGGCAGGCCTGGATGTGGCTGCGGCGGATCGGCGGGACGTGGCCCACCGGCTGTGCGACGCACCGGCCCGGGTGAGCTCATCGGTCGCTCGTGTTGCCGCAGCTGTCTCCCTACCAACGCAACTGGCCGGCCAGGCAGGTGCAGACAGTCGGAGCTGCGGGTTCACCTGACGGGCGTCATGGCCTGGTCCCAGTCGATGCGGTGGGCGTAGACCTTGGCGGTCTGCTTGACCCCCAGGGGCAACACGAGTGGCAGGATGCGGTCTCGTACGGCCCGCCCGAGCCGTCCGGGGGTCTTGGTGTTGCCGATGCGGCGGGTGAGCTTCACGACTTGTTCGACGCGGGACCGGCGCTGGTGTTCGTAGGTGGTGAGAGCGGTGGGGATGTCGGGGATGTCGCGCAGGCACATGGCCAGCACGATGGCATCCTCGAGGGCCATGGCCGAGCCCTGGCCGGTGTGGGGGCCCATGACGTGCGCGGCGTCGCCGGCCAGCGCGATGCGTCCGGTGTGCCAGGCGGGCAGGGTCGCTAGGTCATAGATGGGGAACAGGCCGATGCCGCCGTCGGTGGCCTGCAGCATCGTGGGGATCGGCTCGTGGTCGTCGCGGTGCAGCTCGATGAGGCGGGCCTTCCAGGGTCCGTGGTCGCCGCTGCTGGTCGCCTGGGGTTCGGTCGGCTCGGGGGTGTTCTGGAACCAGTACATCTCCCCCGACGGGGTGACCTGATAGCCGAAGAACGCCCGCAGACCGAAGGTCATCTCCATGACCGGGCTTGGTTCCGGACCGTCGGGCAGGTGGACGAAACCGCCGGTGCCGACCAGGCCGGTGTAGGCGGGGTGGGGCCCGTCGGGGAGAATCGCACGCCGGGTCACTGAGTGGATTCCGTCGCAGCCCACCAGGACGTCGCCGGTGGCCGCGCTGCCGTCTGCGAATTGGGCCGTCACGCGACCGCTGTCCTCGCTGAGCGCGACGAGGCGCTTGGCGAACTCGACCGGGATGCCGTGGTCGGCGGCCTGCTCACGCAGCACCCGGTTGAGCGCGCCCCGCTTGATCAATAGCAGCTCGTCGGGGTTGCGGCCCAGGCGCTGGCCCCGGTGGTTCACGAACTCGATGCTCGTGGTCGGCGTGCCCGCGGCGTCAACCTTACCGCCGATCCCCAGCGCGTCCAGGACAGCACGCCCGTTGGGCGCCAGGTTGAGGAAGGCGCCGGCCTCGTCACGGGGACCAGACCGGCTCTCGAAGACCGTCGCCTGCACGCCCACCCGCCCCAGGAACATGCCGAGGACGGGGCCCGCGATGCCGCCCCCGACGATCAACGCCCTCCGGGCCTCGGCCGTCATCAGCCGCAGCCTATATGTTTGCTCCATGAAAGCAAATAAATATGCGCTCCGTGCGGCCTCCGCCGCATGCACCCGCTTCGCTGACGCCTACCGCCGGGGCAGCGACCAGGTCTACGACGCCACCCGGGTCGGTGTGCTGCGTCTCGCCGCCGAGCGCGGCCCCATCCGACCCACCGACATCGCCGCCGAGCTCGACGTCAACCCCTCCTCCATCACCCGCCAGGTCAAGGCCCTCCACGCCCTTGGCCACCTCACCGCCACCGGCGACCGCAACGACGGACGCGCCTACCTGGTGCAAGCCACCGACCAGGGCCGCGCCGAACTACGCGCCTTCGACGACAAAGGCCTCGAGGTCTTTTCCGCCGTCGTCGAGGACTGGAGCGAGCACGACCTCGAGCTCCTCACCACCCTCCTCAACCGGATGATCAACACCTGGGCCCACACCGCTGAGGACAAGCGAACACAGGTCCACTCCCGCAGACCCGCCGTCCAACCCGACCCCTGGTGGGCCGGCTCCTGACGTCCACGGTCGAAGCGTCAGTGAAGGTAATGGACGCGCTGGGACACGTGGACCTGTCACTGGCCCACGCCGCCATCGGCTGGCCTTAGAGCATGGTCGGATCAATGAACATCGGCAGTTGGGAGGCGATCTCGCCTACAGGGATGTGGTCCATGGGTCAGGCCACCCCGAACGTCAGGTCATACAGGGGAGCATCGCCGGACAGGTCTGACCAGCGGGCCCGGCCGTCGATGGTGTGTGGATGCAACGGCGCCCAGCCGGTGTCGCGAACCCGAGTGAATTCCCGGATCTCGTGCGACATGTTCCGTTCGAAGATACGGACCAGTCGGAACACCAGTTCCGCGGCGTCGGCCACGTCGCCGACGGTGAGCAGGAACCGAGCCCGGGCCCCGGGCGGATCCAATTGCCTGGTGAAGTCCGGAGAGTTCTCGCGCTCCGAGAGGCGAGCCTCAGTCAGATAGACGGTGACCCGCACCGTGTCTTCGAAACGGTGCGTCCAATCCTCCGCGCAGACCACCCAGCCGGGGTGGTAGGTGAGGCCCTTGTTGATCAAGGTCAGTGCCGTGTCCACGCGCATTTGCCAAACCTTCGGTGTAGTGATGGGCGTGCGGTCGGCGAGACCATCGCTGCTCCGACGCCCTGGGCGGCGCGCGCTGCGACCAGCTGCCATTCCGAGCTGGCGAGGCCGGTTGCGAGCGAGGCGACGGTCAACACGGCGACGCCGGTGAGGAACAGGTGGCGTCGGCCGAACAGGTCGCCGGCACGGCCGATGACGATCAGCAGGCTGGCGAAGGTCAGGGGGTAGGCGACGGCGACGAGCTGCAATCGGGCCGCGGACACCTCGAGGGTCTCGCGGATCGAAGGCAGCGCGACGTTGACGTCGACGACGTCGAGGATGAGCGTGAACTGGGCGACGCATAGCACTGCGAGGGTCAAGACCACGGCCCGCCGGCCGGCGGGAGCAGCGACCGTGGTCATGGCGACACGCCGAGGTCTCGTGCCCGCTGCCCCCAGTCGGGCTGTGTCCTGTCGAGGTCGACGAACCCGTACGCCTTGGCGAGCTCCCAGGTGGCGGTGGCGGTGCCGGTGTGCTGGTGTTTGTGCGGGTCGGCGGCGAGGGACGCGACGGCGCGGCCGATGTAGCGGGGCGTCTCGGAGAACGCGAAGTTGGGGTCCTTGTCGATCCCGGCCCGCCAGTTCTCCTCGTCGACGCCGAAGTGCTCGAGCATGGCCTCGGATCGCAGGAATCCGGGCGTCAACGCTACGACGGTGACGCCGTGAGGCCGGAGGTCCTCGGCCTGTGCGACGGCGAGGCGGATGACGGCCGACTTGGCGAGGTCGTAGAACAACGAGCCGCGGTAGCGGTCGGAGACGCCGTCGGTGATCTCGACGATCATCGATCCTGGGGTGCTGGCGAGCAGCGGGGCGGCGTACCAACTGGTGATGAGGTGGGTCTCGACGGCGTTGCGTAGCAACGCGATGCCGTTGGCGAGGTCGTGCTGCCAGAACGGGACGTCCCACTCGGTGAGGGGGTCGCCGCCCCAGATGTCGTTCACGAGGATGTCCAAGCGGCCGTCCGTGATGCGCTCGATCAGCGCCCGCACCTGATCGGTGTCGGCGTGGTCGACGCGTAGCGGGATGCCTGTCCCGCCGGCTTCGTCGACGAGGCGAGCCGTCTCCTCGATTGTCTCGCGCCGCCCCATGGGGGAGCGTTCACCGGAGGTGGTGCGACCGGTCACGTACACGGTGGCGCCCGCCGCGCCGAGCTCGACAGCAATGCCGCGGCCCGCCCCGCGGGTGCCGCCGGCGACGACGGCAACGCGGCCGCTGAGGTTCTTCGGGGTGTTGGTCATGCCGCCAACTTACTTTCTTTCCATTCATAAAGTCAACGGCTAGGGTGAGTCCATGCGAACCGGCAGGCCTAGGACTGTCAGCGATGATGCGATCTTCGAGGCCGTCAGGGCGGTCGTGACCGAGGTCGGCCCGTCGGGGTTGACGCTCGCGGCGATGGCCGATCGGGTCGGGCTCTCGGCCCCCGCGTTGACCCAGCGGTTCGGGTCGAAGCGGAGCCTGCTGCTGGCCTACGCGGAAGCGGCCGCCACCGGGATCGACGACCCGTTCAACCGAGCCCGGAGCAACTCGCCGACGGCGCTCTCGGCGCTGCGAGCGGCGCTGCTCGAGTTGACGGCCGGCATCGACTCACGGGACGCGATCGCCAACCATCTGGCGTTGCTGCACCTCGACCTCACTGACCCCGAGCTCGGCGCACACGCCGCGAAACAGAGCCGGCTCCTCCGACGAGCCATCACACAGCTCCTGAACGAGGCGATCAGCGACGGCGAGATCAGGCCCACCGATGCCGCCGAGCTCGCAGACACCGTGTACACCGTCTACAACGGCGCCCTCGTCACGTGGGCCATCGACGGCACCGGGAGCCTCACCCGGTGGCTGTCGAAGCGACTCGACCGCGTCCTTGCCTACCACCAACCGGCGTGACGTTCACCCCCAGGTCCAGGCCACGGGCGGCGGCCCCCGACCAGGTGCACGACATCGCCGAGCACCCGGTCTCGGAGACCTGACCTGCGCTTGTCACCTCGCGTCGGTCACATTTCGACCGGCTGGCGTGTCTAGGTGGTGAAGGACCATCCCCGCACTTGTGACACGGAGCAAAGCGAGAACGTGATGAACGTGATGATGATTCGGGCCAAGCTGAAGGCTGAGAGCGTCTCCGACATCGACGCGGCCGCCGAGAAGATGTTCTCTGCGATCGACGCCGCGCAGCCGGGGGGCGTGAAGTACGCGTCGATGCGCCTGGCCGACGGTGTCTCGGCCGTCGCCTTCCTGGCGCTGGAAGACCCGGCCGACAACCAGCTCCAGGCCATCCCCGAGTTCCGCGAGTTCCAGAGCCAGCTCCCGGAGTGGCTCGCCGAGCCGCCGATCGTCGAGCCGATCACGGTGATCGGCTCCTACGAGCTGTTCTGACGGCGGGTGTCTCGGCATGCCCTCCATCATCGAGGCACACGGCCTCGTCAAGCGGTTCGGTGACATCGACGCGCTCGCCGGGCTGGACCTGGTCGCCGAGTCGGGGCGGATCACCGCGCTGCTCGGCCCGAACGGAGCGGGCAAGACCACGTTCGTGAGCGCGGTCGCCACGCTCCTCCGCCCGGACGCCGGGGAGCTGCGGGTCGCCGGCATCGACGTGGCCGCCGATCCCCAGCGGGTGCGCCGGATCATCGGGCTCGCCGGCCAGCACGCGTCGGTCGAGCCGGCGATGACCGGCCGTGAGAACGTCGAGCTGGTCGCCCGGCTCTTCGGCCTGGGTCGGCGGGCGGCACGGGCGGCAGCCGGCGACGTGCTCGACCGGCTCGGCCTGAGCGAGGCCGGCGACCGGCT
>DASRHY010000052.1:0-3898 GCA_035650275.1 Kribbellaceae bacterium
GCCGGGCTGCCGTGGTGGTGGTCACGGATTCCTCCTGTGCGGGTTGGTGGATGGAGTCCGGGCACGGCTTTCGGCCGTGCCCGGAAGTTGCGCCAGTGGTTGCGCGATCCGGCCGGGCGCGGCCGGAAGACTGAGAGCGTTTTGGCTGACTACGCTGTGGCCTTCGCCGAGGCGGGTTGTGAGCCGGGGTGGGTTAGCGCCGTGGCGGGTGCGTGGTCTTGTCGGCGCGCAACATCGCGAGAAGGTCGTCGGGGATGAGGGCGTAGGGTGCGACGGCGACCAGGACGTCGGTGGGGTCGAGGATGGTTTCGTCGATGCCGAGGCGTACCGCGTCGGGCTCGTCGGGTTCGGTGGCCGGATCCCAGGCGAAGTCGATCACGGTGGCGTAGAAGGTGCGGTGCGGGTTCCAGCCGACTTGGATGGTGTAGCGCTCGCAGCCGGGCTTGGGCGTCAGGGTGTACTGGCTCATCGGCGTGTGCCTTCCGATTCGGGCAAAGGGATTGGGTCAGGGCAGGTGCAGGATGTGGGTCGAGCCGTCCGGGGCGATCACGCGTAGTGCGCCGTCGTCGTGGGCGAGGCCGAGCAGGGTGGCCATGGCGCGCAGGCTGTTGTTGATCGCGTCGGTCTTGTTGTCGCCGTTGGCGGCCATGATCGTGGTGAGGGCGGCGGTGGCGCGGGCGGTGGCGTTGAACGTGATGCGGGTCAGTCCGCTAGCCGTGGCGTCTGTCGCCGATGCCGTCTGGGCGGTGGTGTCGTTGTCAGGACTCAATGTGGTTCTCCAAAGGGGACGATGGCGCGCGGCCGGTCGCGGGCACGCGCCATTGCGTTGGCGGGCGGGTTATTTGGTGGCGGAGCGCAGTGTCAGGTGCGCTTCATCGAGGTGTCCGGCGCAGACCTCGCCGCTGGCGCCGGCGGCGCAGAGGTTGTGGGTGATTGTCTTGGTGTCCGCGGCGGACAGGTCGCTCAGGCCGGGAAAGGCGCCGTTGTCGGCGTGTTCGGCGAGCTTCTGGATGGTTTGGGTGAGGTGCGCGTGCAGGAAGCTCAGGCCGTGCAGCAGCCGGGCCAGTTCGGCCACGGGGTGACGGCAGGCGTGTCGGTGACCTCGTCGTTGAGATGCTCGGTGGCGAGCAGGGCGAGGTAGGTCGCGGCGACGGTGAGCGCCGGGCTGTACATGGCGTCGTCGCCGAGGGTGCGCGCGACCGCGCTGATCGCCGACGAGGCTGAGTTGAGCTGCGGCACCTGCGACAGGTCGGCGAAGTAGTCGCCGTTGATCAGGTACCAGGCCGGTGTGAGCATGTCGTTCCTCCGGGACATGAAGAAGGCGGCCACCGTCGAAGTGACCGCCTCAAGGGGTGGGGTTACCGCGCCCGCGCGGGAGGTCGCTGGGGCGTGCGCAGTAGGCGGTGGTGACCTGACCGGACGTGAGCGGCGGCCGACCGCGCGAACGGTGGGCGTGGTGCCCTCAGGTGGAAGGACAGATCAGCACGGGATGGGAAGGAGGTAGAGGTATTCAGGTTATGGCCGCAGCAGCCTGCGAAGGCGGTCTGTCAGATTCGGTGACCTGGCATAACCTGACACCGCTGCTGAGCGGCTTGCGGCTTGAACCTGTCCGACGACGAATGATCCGGCTCGCACGCCGGCTGATCCCTCTACGGGCGGGCGGACCCGACGCGGCATGGGCCGCGCACCAAGGCGTCGTGGGCGACCGCCCGATGGTCCCGCCCTGCGGCCGGAGTGTGGATCACGGTCCCGCTGGGTGTCCCGCTTTCCGCCGACGCGGCGGGACCGCGAGCGGGACCCGTCGTACCGAAGCGGTACCTGATCAACTTTGCGGGTCCCGCCGGACCGGGACCATGATCACCGGTTGGTGCCGTGCGGTACCGGTCCAGCGGGACTGGTCCCGCCGGGCGTGTGCGGACGCGGGATCGAGCGGGACCCGCCACATCGCGAGATGGCGTCCTGGGCGGGCCCGGAAGCAGGTGCGGGCGGGACGCGGCTGAGCTGCCACCGATGTGCGATGATGCGCTGGGCTGGCGACGGAGACCTTCCGCCCGCCTTCTTCAGGTTTCCTGAATCTGCGAAACCCCAGCTAGCAGCGGCGCAGCACCAGAACATCCTCGTGGGCCACCAGGTGCACCGGGATGCCTTCGGCGCGGGCACGGCGTACCGCCATCAGCCCGAACATGCTGGCCCGGTGCACGATCTGCCCGTCGCGGACGGCGGCGAGCATCGCGGCGCACCGCTGCACCGGGACCAGGCCGACCGACTTCGCGACCGCGAGGAGTTCGCCGGGCAGGTCGATGAGGTCGTTGGGCTTGCGCCGTACCGGTCGGCAGGTGATGACCACGGTGGCGCCGGGACGCAGCAGTTGGTAGCTGGCGGCCAGGATTTCGGCGAACCCGTCGAGCAAGCGGGACCATCCCGCATAGGCGAGGTTGCCGGGGTCGCGGTCCCCATACTGGTGGTCCCGCTTGCGTACCCCGGTACTCGTGACGCGCACGAGCCCGTGGGTCCCGCGCCCGTACGGCGGCGAGGTGAGCGCGAGGCTCACCTTGCCGACCGCTGAGGCGGGCACCAGGTCCAGCAGCCCCCTCGAATCGCCGGTGAACACCTTCGCCGTGCCGGCCGCGCGCTGGCTGGCGGCCAGGGCGACGTTGGCCTCCGCGAGGGCGGTGAACCGCGGTTCGATGTCCACCCCGAGCGCGTCGCGGCCGAGGTGAACGGCCTCGACCAGGGTGGTGCCCGACCCGCACATCGGGTCGAACACCAGCTCGCCGGGCGCGGTGTAGGAAGAGATGGCGTGCGCGGCCAGGTTGGGCAGCATCTTGCCCGGGTGACTGGAGGTCTGCGGGACGTAGCGGCCCCTTCGCTGGTCACGGGCCGGTTGCTGGCAGGTCAGCCAGACCGACGTGACCGGCAGTGTCTCCTTCGTCGGCTCAGGCATCGGCGCCGCCGTCCTCCGACGCGCTCTTCGTCAGGATCAGCACGTCGGTGTGGATGGACAGCTGAGCGGTGGCGGCGACGATGTGCTGCAGGTACGCCAGCCGCACGCTCGTGGCGGCGGCCACGACATCGGCGGGCAGGGTCGGGTCGCCGTGGGCGAGCAGCACCGCCACACAGCCACCAAGGGTCAGCTTGGCGCGGCAGGCGGCGAAGAACTCGCCGTCCGGCACGTCGATTGGCCAGCCGGTGACGATCAGCGCCGCGTTCTGCTTTCCCCAGCCCACATTTCGTGGGGTTTGGAGGTGGCTGCGCCGCCGGGCGTTGATGATGGCTCGGGCCAGTTGCGGCCCGTCGGTCAGATCGATGATGAGGTTTCCTGGGTGGGTGAAGCCGTGGACCAGCCGCACCCCGAGCCCGTTGGACATGGTCTCCCCGCGTCGCGGGGCGGGCACGGGCCAGACGGTGATCGGCACGGGCGGGTCGCCGGGCACCACGTCCCCGACCGGGACGGGCGCGCTGGTGTGGTGGGTGTTGTCGGTCATGGGCACTGGCCCCCGGACCGGTACGGCGTTCTGACGTGACCCAGTGCCGTCCTGACAGGCGGATCGAACCCGCCCGGTTCCTGACCGGACCTGTCACGGCGGTCGGCGGCCGGTTCTGACAGCCCGCGAACCTAACACGACCTGTCCAAACCTGTCCCGATCGGACAAACGCTTGCGGTGTCAGGTCGGCCTGTCCCAATTCGAGGAGCACGACGTCCCGCAGCGACGCGAGGCGCGCTTCTCCGAGGGGGACAAGGACTATGCCTTCCACTAAATCCACGTCGGCGCTGTCATCGGCAGAGACCGCCTTCGGCCTGCTGACCTGCGAACCGGCGCCGCTGGCCATCGACGCCCGCCCCATCCCGGGGCTGCCCAACCGCAGCATTGCACTCGACGAACTGCGGCAGCTGCTC